>CANNFD010000006.1 GCA_947503885.1 uncultured Olleya sp.
TCAATACTAGTAAAACCGTCCGGAGTACCATCATCACAAACTTCTAGTGGTGTTGGGTCTACTGCTGAAGGTAATGGGTTTACAACTATATTAAAAGTAGTAGAGCCATAACATGTTGGATTAGTGTTATCATTTACTCTAACATAAATCGTTTGTACAGGAGAATCAATGTTTTGATAAGTTGTTGGGTTTACTATTGGATTGGTCTCTGTAGCAACATCTGCTAAATTTTCATAAAAAGTAACTGTATAATCTGCAGGATTTTGAGTACCAAGAATTTCTGCTTCCTGACTTGTTAAATCAAAAATCTCAAAACCATCCTCACTTACATCATCACAAACCTCCATATCAATTGGCTGATTAGCAATTGCATTTGGGTTGACTATTAATGTAAATCCACCGTTAGGCAATGTCGTTGCCAAATAACATGTTGGATCTAATACACTTTCAATTCTAACAAAAATATACTCGCCATTACTTCCATTATATAAACTTGTTAATGGATTATCTCCTAAATCTGCTTCAGCAAAAGAATTATGATAGGTAACCACATATTCAGCAGGAGATTGAGCACCTAATATCGTTGCTGTTTGTGACTCTAAATCAAATAACTCAAATCCATCATTTGATAAATCATCGCACACTTCCATATCTGGAGCTTGATTAAGTACAGTAGTAATTACATCTAAGTTAAAAGTACTAACATCTGAACATGCTTGAGAAGCTGTATCTTCAATTCTAACATATATTACTTCTGGATAAACGCCTCCTCCAACATAATTTACCGGGTCTGCTATAGGGTTCTGATCTAATTGAGCATCATTTAAATTATTATGATAACTAACATTTACGTCAGCAGGAACTTGACCGCCTATGACTTCAGTATCATTTATAGTTAAATCAAATATCTCATTACCTGCAGGATTATCACAAACAATGACATCCACTGTGTTTTCTACTGTTGGACCAGCAATAAATTCTATTAAAATAGAATCAGTTGCTTGACAAGATGCTGAAAAAACAACATCAACACTATATACTCCATTTTCAGTTGCGTCTAAAGTAGATCCTGTCTCTCCTGGTATTTCTGTACCGTCTAAATACCATGTGTGTGTCGCTGTTGGTAAATTAGTATCAAGAGGAACGATTCCTCCTGCACAAATTGCAGTTCCTGAGGCAATTGTTACATCATCTCCTAAATCTCCACCTAAATCAAAAGTACCTGCTCCTAAAAATACAGCTGCATTATATTGAGTATCTCCGTCATCTGCAATTACCAATTTAATATTATAGGTATTATTAGGCGTAACGTTTGCAAAAGCAGTCATTGGGGTTGTATATCCTCTAAAATCTATCGGACTATTACCAACTGGTAAACCTCCAGCGCCATAATAAGAATCAAAATAAGTTGGATTAACTGAAGGGCAACCGCCATTATAGGCATTATCTCTAACAGTAAAGACAGAAACAATATCTGTTGTACCAGGGACAATAGCTAGGTTTGTAACTGTTCCAGTTGATAAATCCGTTAATAAAAAGGCAAATGCATCTGTATATCCACATTGAAAACCTCCATACTCTTCAGATGCAAATAAGAAGTCAAAACTTATACTATCCGCAATTGGCACAAAATTAAATTCGATAAAACTTGCATCATTTGAATCTCCTGGATTTAGTGCTGGAATTGCATTTTCTAAATCTGCATCACCTGGCCAACCACCACTACTTTGTGTACCGGTTTCTGGTCCCTCTGCCTCCATAGCGTCACCTGAATTTAAAACAATTCCGGACTCAAAAGCAAAAGCACCTGGAAGTGCTGTAAAATATCCAATACCATTTTCTTCTCCATAGTTTGTACCAGTACTCCAATTAAAATTAGAAACAGCAGCACATGGACTATCAATTAAAACATCTTCTATTAATTGTGGAACTGTATAAGTTGTTTGGTCTACCGTTATGTATGGACTTAACACTTCTACTTGAATTGTTGTAGACTCAGAACATCCAGTAGGATTAGTATCAGTTGCAGTAAAAGTAACCGTAAAAGTTCCTATGTTATTAAACACATGATTTGCTGACTGAGAGTTAGCTACTGAACCATCACCAAAATTCCAATTATATGTAGCGCCTGTTGCATCATCTTCAAAAATTGCACTTCCATCAAAACTTACAGAGCTTCCTAAAGGGATTTGAATCACACCACTACCATTAGCAGCAGGACTTGTAGCATCAATAGTAGGCGTTATAGTTTGACAAGATTGTAAGCAAGATATATTTGCTGCCCAACCTAAAGTATTACTAGCATCATTAGATACATATGCTATTGTTATACACCCTGTTGGACTTGTTGGAGACGCAGAAATAGTCCCTGGATTATTAGCTGCTCCACCACCAGAATAAGTACCGATTACTGCACCAGTAACATCATCTCCATCATAAATAGTCATCTGATCTGCATTTAGCTGCGTACTAAACAATGTAAATTGTATTTGTACAAATTGGTCAGGACCATCAGGACAAAGCGTTAACACATAATCTTCGTTGTCTGCATAATTACCTGCTACCCCTCCTGAATCATAAAATACACCAGAACATTGAGAAAATGTTCCGTTTTGCATATTTATATCTTGTGAATAAGCTGAAAATAAAGCACTTAGAAAGGTTACAATTAGTAGAAATTTTTTCATTTCTTTTAGTAAAAAGGTTTAATATTTGATTAATTTACAATTATACTGAAATATTGCCTAATAAATCGGCTATTTTAATCTTAAAAGCCATTAAAAACATCACTTTAATAAAAATAATAATTAGCACGATTAATTAATTTAATAGAAATTATTTTGTCTTAACTATTAAAACAGTTCAGACTTAATTACTCCTACCTAAATAAAGAATTTACAATTAATACATATATTTGCATTAAACAAAACACACATATATGGAACTACAAAAATGGATAGATAAAGGCTCTGAATTGATTGTTGAATATGCGCCAAAATTAGTTGCTGCTATTGTAATTTGGTTAATTGGAGCTTTTGTAATTAAACAATTATCTAAAGCTTTAAAAAAATTAATGTTTGCAAGAAGTTATGATGAGAGTTTACAAAAATTTTTATTAAACTTATTAAAATGGATTTTAAAAATAGTTTTAATTGTTGTTGTTTTAGGCACCCTAGGTGTTGAAACCACATCATTTGCTGCAATACTTGCTGCTGCAGGTCTTGCTATTGGTTTAGCTTTACAAGGCTCATTAGCTAACTTTGCAGGTGGTGTTTTAATTATGCTATTTAAACCTTTTAAAATTGGAGATTTAATACAAGCTCAAGGTGAAACTGGTGTTGTAAAAGAAATTCAAATTTTTACAACTAAACTAACTGGATTATCAAACAGAGAAATTATAATTCCAAATGGATCGTTATCCAATGGAAATATTATCAATTTTACAACTGAAGGCACAAGACGTGTAGACTTAATATTTGGAGTTGGTTATGATTCTGACATTAAACAAACCAAGGAGGTTTTAATGAAAGTTATCACCTCTAACCCTAAAGTTTTAGAAACCCCTGCACCAACTGTTAATGTAATGGAACTTGCAGACAGTTCTGTAAATTTTGCTGTTAGACCTTGGTGTAAAGCAGAAGACTATTGGGCTGTTTATTTTGAAACAATGGAACAAACCAAAGAAGCATTAGATGCTGCTGGAATTGACATACCATACCCACACTCTGTTGAAATACAAAAACAAGGTTAAATTATTTTTTAGATTTTATTGCAACAAAATCTTTTAAATAATAAGGCTCAAAATAGGCGACATCTTCGATGTCGCTTTTTTTATACTTATCAAAGCTTAACTGACTCATTTGGTCGGCAGATGGTAGTTTGTTTTCAATAAAAACTGCATTTTGATTTGTTATCAAAGTTTTAGTTTTTGCTACTCCGTCTCCTACAAAATAGACCTTACCTTCTTTTAATTGTTGTTCAAAAGAATTCTCGTCAAGGATTTGTGCTTCAATAGCTCTAATTAAATTATAATCTGTATCAAAAATAGCCGAATAAACTTCTAACCGCCTAGCATCTAACATAGGTACAATTAATCCGGATTCTGCTTTAACCTGATAAGCAAGCGCTTCTAAAGTTGATACTGAGATTAACGGTTTATCTAAAGCAAATGCTAATCCTTTAGCTGCAGACACCCCAATACGCAAACCTGTATAAGACCCAGGTCCTTTACTTACTGCTATCGCATCTAACTGCTTTGAATCAATATCTGCTTCTTTTAAAATATCTTCAATATACACATGAAGTTTTTCAGCATGCGAATATCCATTACCGTAATCTTCTTTTAACACCAAAGTCTCTCCTTTGTTAGAAAGAGAGACTGAGCAGTTTGTTGTAGATGTTTCTATATTTAATATGTAGGCCACTATTATTGTGTTATTGGTTTGTCTAGATAAAAGTCTAAAACCTTAGTTTTAAATACATAATTATATTTAGCATTTAAAAATGAAGACTGTGCATTAATAAGTCTATTTCTAACCTGTTCTAATTGAAAAGAAGTACTTACACCAAGGTCATATTTATCTTGCTCGTTTTTAAAAGCTAATTCTTGAGACTCTAAAGACAATTTTGATGCTTCGTATTGTATTAAAGCCGCCTTAGCATCAGCAAATGCTTGCTCTACATTAGCGGTTAAAGTCTGTTTTTCTTGTTCTAATGCTAATACAATTTGTTCTTTACTAATCTCTGCACGCTTAACGCTTGCATCTGTCTTAAATCCATTAAAAATTGGCACATTTAAACTAAAACCAATATTATAACCCAAATTATTTTCTATTTGCTCTGCAAAGCCATTTTTCTGTAATTCGATAATCGCTTCACCAGAAGTAGCATCAAAACCTGTAACTATAGGCAATACATCGTCTTGTCCTTGTAAATGCTGATAAGATGTACTTGCGCCTAAACCAAAACTTAAAGTTGGGTAATACGCACTTCTAGCGATTTGATAATTTAATTCTGCATTATCAATATTAAGTTGTGCCCCTTTAATTTCTGGTCGATTATCTAACGCATAAGATAAAATTTCGTTTGTGTTATTGTAAGCTAAAACTGCTTCCGTTAAGTTTATATTTACATCTTGTATATCAAATCCTTCTGATGGTAATTGTAATAATTGCGACAGGTTTAATAACGCTAAAACTACGTTATTATTAGCATTTACTAAGCGTTCATTATCTGAAGCTAATTGAGATTTAGATACTAATAAATCTGCACTAGCTCTGGTACCGGCATCAACAAGCGCTTGTACTTGGTCTAAACTTTTTTGGCTAATTACAACCTGCTCTTGAGCTTGCTTGACCGCTTCGCGATTAAACAATATGTTTAAATAAGCATTGACTACATTTAAAGATATATTGTTTTTTAAAACATCTAATTGAATTTTACTCCTTTCTATACCTAATTGGGCTTGTTTTTGAATATTGGTATTTCTAAACCCATTAAATAATGTCACTCCTGTATTTAAACCAAACCCATTACCTCTAGAATCTCTAGAGATTCGGCTTCCGTTTTGATCTATAAACGAACCAAAATTCCAGTTTTGAGATGCACTTGCATTTAAAGATGGTAAAAAGTTACCTTTTGCAGACACTAAATCTTGTTCTGCAATTTGTTGATCAAGTAAAGACTGTCTAACTGAAATATTGTTTTCTAAAGCGTAATCTACACACTGCTTTAACGTCCATTTTTTTTGTTGTGCTGTAGCTGAAAAACCAACTAGCAACAATAGTATATAAGCGATCTGTTTCATATTAGTCTTCTTCTTCATCGTTATCTTCTTTTGAAGCTTTGTTCCAAACTTTAATTTTATCCCCTTCCTTAACACCATCAGTAATTTCGACATTTATACCGTCAGACAATCCTAATTCTACATTTTGTTTTTCGAATTTTCCAGCTTCTTTTTCAATCTCTACAAACGGTTTTTCTGTAATTCTATTAAACTGAAGTAAAGACTCTTTTATAACAAGGGTGCTATCTCTAGATTCCATTTCAATTTCAGCATTAGCACTATAACCCGCTCTAATTTTAGTTGAAGGTTCTACTGTAACATCTGCTTTAATAGTAAACTGTACTGCACCATTTTCTTCCATTCCTTTAGGTGCTACAAAAGTTAATTTAGCAGGAAATTCTTTTCCGTTTATTGCTCCTAAAATAACTTTTATTTCTTTTCCTTCTTCTAGTTTACCAACTTCTGCTTCATCAACTTTACCTTCAAAAATCATTTTGCTCATATCTGCAATAGTAGCAATTGTTGTTCCTGCATTAAAGTTATTACTTTCAATAACTTGATCACCTTCGCGTACCGGAATTTCTAAAATAGTCCCAGGGATTAGAGCTATAATATTTGTGTTAGCAGATCCTCCGCCTGATAAAGATCCACGTTTAATAATTTGGTAATTATTTTGAGCTTGACTTAAAGTCTCTCTTGCTTGGTTTAATGCTAGCTCGCTATTTTCAAAATCTTGTCTTGAGATAACCCCTTTATCAAACAATGCTTTGTTACGATCATAAATGGTTTTTGAGTTATTATAAGATAGTTTTGCGCTTGCAATTTGACTGTTTGCACCAACCAGACTCTGCTCGTTAGGGACCACTCTAATTTTAGCAATAACATCTCCTTTTTTTACAATATCACCTTCTTCTACTAGAATTTTATCAATAATTCCTGAGATTTGAGGTTTAAGCTCTACTTCTTCTTCTGGATTTAATTTTCCGGTTGCTACTGTTTTAGTATTAATTGATGTGTAAAAAGGCTCTGCTGTTTTAAAATCTTCAACAGATTTTGAGTTAGAGTCTTTAAAATATTTTAACACCATAACTAGTGCTACTACCAAAGCAAGAATTACAATAATCTTTATTACTTTTTTCATTTTTATTTAGTTTACTCGGTTGATTATAAAAGTTTATTAAACTTAATTTTATTTATGTTTGATTGATTTATTCTTCTCTTAACGCATCAATTGGCTTAATACTAGTTGCTTTAAACGCTGGAATCAACCCTATTAAAGTCCCTAACACAACCAATATTAATAATGCTATAAATACAACAGTTATAGGTACAGATGCATTTACAATTACAGCTTCTGTCCCTTGTCCAAAAGCGTTATCTAATGCTATTAATATCCAACCTCCTGTTATTATTCCTAATAACCCAGCCATTAAGGTTATAAACACTGCTTCTACAACAATCTGTCTTTTAATCTCATAAGGTGTTGCGCCTAAAGCCCGTCTTACCCCTATTTCTTTTGTTCTTTCTTTTACCGTAATAAGTAATATGTTACCAATTGCAAATACACCTGCGATTAAAGTCGCTATACCTACAAACCATGTTAAAAATTGCATTGCAGTTAAAAATCCTGTGATTTTAGCAAACTCTTTTCCTAAGTTAAAACTACCAAAAGCACGGGAATCGTCTGGATGGATGCTATTTAAGTTTCTTAATATAAGTTTAGCGTCAGACTCTATTTGTGAAATATCATATTCTGGTTTACCAGTAATCATCATCCATCTAATCTCATCCCCCATATTATATATTTGCTGAAACGTAGTAAAAGGAATATGCATATCACTAGTTGGTCCCATGTTTGCATTACCAGTTTCAAACATACCAACAACCATAAAATTCATTCCGTTTAGCTGAATGTATTTACCAATCATATCGGCATCTTTTTCAAAAAGCTGTTTATATATCTCTTCAGAAATCACGACTACTTTTCTGTTTTGATCAATATCTGTTTGATTGATAAAACGTCCTTGTATCATTTTCTTTTTTTGGACTTGATCTAAAATCGGATAATCTCCGTTTACACTAAAATTACCTGATAAAAAATCGTGAACTACTAATGCCGAATTAACATTTCTAGGAATTACAAACTCAATACCTTCGACGTTTTCTTCAATCTTTTTAGCATCTCCAACCGTCAAACTTACTTGACGACCTTCTTGAAAACCTTTAAATGGTTTGCTTGTACTTTGCGCCCAAACAAACACACTATTTGTTGCAAAATCACCAAATAAGCGATTAAAAGAATTTTCTAATCCTTTTGCAGACCCAAGTAATCCGATAAGTAGTAAAATCCCCCACCAAACACCAACCATAGTTAATGCAGAACGGAGTTTATTTTTACTTAAACTATCGTAAACTTCTTGCCATGTATCTCTTTCGAATAAAAACATTATAATTTAATCATTTCTAAGTGCGACAATTGGTTTAATCTTGGATGCTTTTTTAGCTGGTAAATAGCCTGCAATACCACCAGCTACAATAAGTGTAATAGTTGCTGCTATAACAACACTTAAACTTACAGAAGGGTCTTTAATAAAATATTCTTCTAAAACAGGTTTGGCCAGTTCTATGACTCCCATACCTATAAACAGTCCAACAAATCCTGCTATTACTGTTACCAAAATAGACTCTAATAAAATTATTGAAACTATAGATTTTGGTGAGGCCCCAAGAGCTTTTCTAACACCAATTTCTTTGGTACGTTCTTTTACAATAAAAATCATCATGTTACTAATACCAACAATACCCGCTATTAATGTTCCAAATCCAATGACTAAAACCATAACACCTAATCCGCTTGTCATTTGGGTTATTGCTTTAGACTCGTTAGCTAAGTTTCTTACTCTAATTGCACGTTGATCGTTTTGAGAGACCGAAAATCGGTCTTTAAGTTTTTTAGTTAATGTTGTACTAAAACCAATTGCTTGGTCAAAACTCATGTCTGGATTATAGGTCAAGTTAATTTGATCTACATAATCGTTGTTACCATAAATTTGTTGTGCAGTGGATAATGGCATATATATAAGGCGCTCTTCATTATCACCCCCATCGTCACTAAATACCCCAACAACTTTGTATTGGATACCGTTTAAATTAACATATTTACCTAAAGCTGTTGTTTTTAAAAACAGGTCTTCTTCAACTAATCTACCAATAACAATAACCTTTGTGTTATTATCGATATCTAATTGATTGATATATCGACCAAATTCTACTTTAGTATTTTCTAAAAACTGATGATCAGGATGTACAGCTCTAACGTTATAATTATTTTTTTCGTTACCAAAAGAGGCGTTTACATTTCTGTAAATTCTAGAGGTAATATATTGTACTTTATCACCAAATTCATCTTTTATATATTGGTAATCGTCATTTGTAAACTGAATTTGACGACCTGCTTGCAAGCCTTTATTAGCTTTAGATGTTCTTCCTGAATTAATAAATATTGAATTTGCAGCGTCATCGACAAAAGCAGTATCAAAAGTATTTACCAAGCCATTAACTACACCAAATAAAATGGCAAATAATGAAATAGCAAATGCTACCGTAAAACCAGACAATAAACTTCTGGTTCTGTTCATGTTTATACTCTGAAATATTTCGCGCCAAAGGTCTCTATCAAACATTTGCTGAGGCTCTTACTTGATTAACAAACACATCTTCCATAATAACACCATCTTTAAGACGCACAATACGCTTACACATATTTGCAATATCCTCTTCGTGAGTTACCATTAATATGGTTTTACCTTCATCATTTAGGGATTGGATAAAATCCATAATCTCATAAGATGTTGTGGTATCTAAAGCTCCTGTTGGCTCATCTGCCAAAAGTAATTTTGGATTTGCTGCTAAAGCTCTTGCTATAGCGACACGTTGTTTTTGACCCCCAGACAACTCATTAGGTAAATGTGTCGCCCAATTAGACAATCCAACTTTTTCAAGGTGAAACATTGCTTTTTCTATACGCTCTTTACGTTTTAAACCTTGATAGTATAATGGTAATGCAACGTTTTCGACTGCATTTTTATAATTTATTAAGTTGAAAGATTGAAAGATAAATCCTAAGAATTTATTTCGGTAAATGGCTGCTTTTTTCTCGGTAAGATTTTTAATTGGAACCCCATCAAGAATATACTCGCCTTCATCAGCTTCATCCAACATCCCTATAATATTAAGTAGAGTAGATTTTCCGGAACCTGAGGACCCCATTATTGCTACCATTTCTCCATCTTCTACAGATAGATCTATTCCTTTTAAAACATGAAGACTAGAATCGCCAATTGGATAAGACTTATGTAGCTTGTTTATTTTGAGCATAATTGGTGTTTTTTTTGATTGATAAGTAACTCAATATCAATAAGACTACAAAGGATGTAAATTGTTACAACAATTATTAAAAAATAATGTTAAATGTTGATTACTAGCAACTTTACTGTTTTTTAGTTCTAAAAAACTTCCAATAGATAAAAAAGCCTAGACCAAACACTAAGATGTAAGGTACTGACATTAAATAGACAATCCCGTTATTAATTCCTTTTGCAGCTAATTGTCCTTCTTCATTTTCAAGTACTGCTCGACACATAGCGCATTGCGCTTTCATTTCTAGAAACGAGAAAAAGGTAAACAGTATAAATAAAAATTTTATTTTCATTTTAAATGTAATAAGGTGAAATCATTATATACACTACAACTCCAGATATTGCAACATATAGCCATAAAGGAAAAGTGATTCTTGCAATTTTTTTATGACGTTGAATATTATTGGTTATTGCTCTAACATAGGTAATTAAAACAAACGGAATAACAACAACAGATAAAACAATATGCGTCAATAAGATAAATAGATAAACGTATTTAATAACGCCTTCTCCTCCAAATTTTGTCGAGTCACTAGTCATATGATAAGCAACATACATGACTAAAAACAATACTGAAAACGAAATTGCAAGCTTCATTAAATTTTCATGTAGCTTACGGTTATTGTTTTTAATTGCCCATACTGCTATAATTAAAATTAAGGCAGTTAATCCATTAATAGTAGCGTATATAGGCGGTAAAAACGTTAAAGGCTCAACATTAAACCCAAAGTCCTTTAGTTTAAAACTAAATAAAGCAGCAACTGCTAATGGAATAATTATTGACAACGCAATAATCCATTTATTATATTTTTTTTCGTTTTGCAGATTATCTATACTCATCTTATGATTTAAATTTTTTAATGCTTGTATCAATTAATTAAAATGTTAAGACGGGCACTAAATATTTAATAATTATTTTTCTTTTAATAGTTTAGCAATATCTTCTTTTAGCATCGAAATTTCTTGTTCAACACCATCTTCATCCATTTTTTCTTGTTCGCTAATTACACCTTTATAAAATATTTTTGGATTACCAAAAGCATCTTTTCTAGAGCGCAAATACCCTTCTTTATCCACTAAAGCAAAATCGCCTGAATGCTCAAAATTATCCGTATCAACAAAAATATTGAAGCCGATATTAGATAGTTTGTATATGTCTTCCTTTGGACCTGTTAATAAATGCCAGTTAGGACTAGTTACTCCGTAATCTGCTGCATAAGTTTTTAAAACCTCAGGAGTATCATTATCTGGCATAATACTAAAAGAGGCTATACCAAAATCCGCATTGTCTTTAAAAGTGTTTTGAATTGATGCTAAGTTGGAGGTCATCCTAGGACAAATTGTCGGGCAGGTAGTAAAAAAGAAGTCTACCACATATACTTTACCTAAATAGTCTTTATTGGTAATAATCTTACCATCTTGATTTGTAAAACTGAATTCAGGAACTTTTTTAGGTTGATCATTAATAATTAAATAGCCTATATCTGATTTTTTATCAGAAGTTTTAGAACTATTTACTACAACGCCACCACTTCTACTTTCGTCAATACGATTAATATCCTTATTACTTATTCTGTCTATTATTTTAGGAATAAAAATAATACCGAATAATAATATTATAAACGAAATACCTATATACGAATAATTAGCTTTTTTACTCATTATGATTTATTATTTAGTGTCACCTTTAAGGTCTTCTGCTCGTCGTGAAGTGGAGTTAAACTCTCCTTTACGTTTTTGTCTATATTCTGTAAACAACACACGTAAATCGTCTGCACCCATTATATTTTTAAGTTGTGCAACTTCAGATGTACTATATGCTGTTAATGGGTAAGCGTCTTTACCTTGCTCAATTTCATTTTTAGTTCTATTATCTAAACGACCACGTTGACTTAATTCTTTATCGATTATAAACACTTTATCTGTTGATAAATTAAAATCTAAAACTGCGCTAGTTCTTAAACTATTAAACATTTTTTTTGTATCAGTATCATTTAAAGGCACAAACTGCCAATACTTAAGTTCGCCATGTCTAGTTAATTCTTTTTTAAGCCTATCTGCAGCTTCTTCTGTGCCTTGAGATACAAATATTAAAACTTGAAACTTTTTAAAACCTTGAAACTTGTCATAAATCAGTTGTTTTAAATTAGACATTTCAACCACTTTTTTTTCAGGGTCTTTACCTAAAAAGCCTAAGACGGTAATATGATCTTTTAATTTTAAGTCTGTTTTTGCTGATGATAAATTAGTAATATCTAGCACTTCTTTTTTAACAATATCTAACGGAGTGTAATTATTGGTAGAAGGATATAAAAACAATAAAAAGATAACTGGAAGAAAAAACAAAGCACCTAAAGTAATTCCTTTTTTCAATTTCTTTATATCCATAATAAAATGCTTTTATTTAATTATACAAAAATAAAAAAGGTGGCTTTAATAAACCACCTTTTAACTATATTTTATGTTGATTACTTAATTAGAAATCGTTTTTTATAAACCCACTGTCATAGACATCAAAAACATATCCGCCTTCTTGTAATAGGATAAAAATTAAATAACTAATAAGGAACACTCCTGTCCAAACTACTGCACGTCTTAAACCAACAGTTTCATCACGCATGTGCATGAAATCCCAAGCGATATAATATGCTTTAACTAAAGTTAATATTATGAAAATCCAGTTTAATAGTTTCATTCCTAAAACTACATTGTAACCCCAATCAGGTTTTAGTATACCTAATACTACCTCTATTGCAGTAATAATAGATAATAAAATTAATACTCCCCAAATTTTTTGAGTGTTAGATTTAAACTTAACTAAACCTCTAAATATTTCTAATTTATGTGCGTCTGCCATGATATTTTGTTTCTATATTAATTAAACTAAGTAGAAGAATGTAAATACAAATACCCAAACTAAATCTACAAAGTGCCAGTAAAGACCAACTTTTTCAACCATTTCGTAGTTTTTACGTCTATCGTAAGTTCCTAAAACCACATTAAAGAAAATAATGATGTTAAGTACTACTCCTGAAAACACGTGAAACCCGTGAAAACCTGTTATAAAGAAAAAGAAATCTGCAAATAAAGGAGAGCCATACTCGTTAACTACTAAGTTAGCACCTTCAACAACAAGCTTTCCATTGTTTTTGATTTGATTTAAAGACTCACCTCTTGACAAAACAGTCTTCTCTCCTTCTTCATTTATAATTTGAGTTCTAACTAATACATTAGAGTTAGCTTCCATACCTTTAACGATATCACTTACTTGATAAGCAGGTAATGTCCCTTCGTCGTCAAACCATAATCCATTTTTACGCTCATGCTTAACTCTGTCTCCAGGTGCAGCAACAGCAAAGTCTGCTATTGCAAGACGCTTAAACTTTTGCTCTCCGTCGACATTAACATATTCTCCAAACTGAAGAATGTTACCTCCTTTAGTTTGTACAGCGCCATAGTCTCCTTTTATAAAAGTTTTCCACTCCCAAGCTTGAGACCCAAGAAATATTAAACCACCAATGATGGTTAAAAACATATACCAAGTTACTTTTTTCTTATTTAGGTGGTGACCTGCATCTACTGCTAATACCATTGTTACAGAGGACATAATTAACACAAACGTCATAAACGCTACATAAATCATAGGGTAGCTACCATGAAAAAACGGTACGTGTGTAAAAACCTCGTCAGCAATTGGCCAAGCATCCATAAATTTGAATCTTGAAAAACCATATGCTGCTAAAAATCCAGTGAATGTTAATGCATCTGATAGGATAAAAAACCACATCATCATCTTACCATAACTTGCTTTTAGCGGTTCATTACCACCTCCCCAAGTCTTTCCTTCTGTATCAGTAGTTGCAACTGTAGTATTCATAGTGTTAAATTAGTTGTTAAAATGTGGCACAAAAATAATCATTTTATTCAGTTAAAAAAATCCCAAACTCTAATTTTATAGTATCTAAATAAGGTTTTATTATTATTTAGCTAGAATTATTTTAGTTTAGAAAAAAATATAAGAAGAAAAACAGGTAAATCCATAACAGATCTACAAAGTGCCAAAATGTTGCTGCTAATTCAAATCCAACCATATTTGTACTTGAATATTTTCCTTGTAGATGCCTGATTAACACCACTAATACAGGAATTAAACCGACTAACACGTGTACTATATGCACTACTGCTATTAAGTATATATAAGTTACCGTAATACTACTTGTTGGTCCGGTAAAGTTGTAACCCATATCAATAATTTGGTTGAACCCAACAAATTGATTAAAAACAAAAAATAATCCTAATACAAATGTTAAAATCAACATTCCGGTAGTTAATCCATTATTACCTTGCTTTAATGCTCTTTTAGCAATAATAAAGGTAATACTACTAATAAGCATAATAATTATGCTAATCCAAAATGGTTGTGGCATTTCAAAATCTTGAAGCCAGTCTGGTCTAGTACTACTTACTATAAAAGCACTTGTCCATCCAGCAAAAGACATTATTAAAGACACGATACCAAAATAAAGCATCATTTTTTTTGCACGTCCAGTTTTTTCTTCTAAAGTTCCTTGAGTTAAATCCATTTTATCTTATAAATTTATCAACTACATATACAATCTGTATTAATGTAATGTATAATACACTTGACAACATTAGTTGTTTAGCTGCTTTTTCTGTCATTTTTTTATACAATTTAATAGCATAGTAAAGCATTACTAATCCTAAACTAAAAACTACTATTGCAGCAACAATAGATAATTTTAAACGTCCTGTTACACCAAACACAGGAACTATTGACACTAAAATAGTCCATATTGTATACAAAATTACTTGCACTGCTGTACCTTTATCTTGCTTACCTGTAGGCAACATAAAAAAGCCTCCTCGTTTATAGTCTTCAAACAAGAACCAACCTATAGCCCAAAAATGTGGAAACTGCCAAAAAAACTGTAAAGCAAATAATGTCCCTGGTTCTATACCAAAATTATCTGTTGCAGCAACCCATCCTAACATAAAAGGAATTGCACCTGGAATGGCTCCAACAAAAACAGATAATGGTGTTTTAGTTTTTAAAGGCGTATAAACACTTGTGTATAAAAATATTGAAATAGCACCAAACATAGCTGTCTGTGCATTAATTGTATATAATATAGCAATCCCTAATACCGTAAAAATACATGCAATTGCAAATGCTGTATTAACAGACATGCGCCCAGAAGCAACTGGTCTGTTTTTGGTACGATGCATTAAGGCATCTAAATCTTTTTCGATAATTTGATTAAAAGCATTGCTGGCACCAACCATAAAATAACCTCCTAAAGCTAGCAATAAAACAATTTTTAAGCTGATAGTATCAGCGCCCAGAAAATAACCAGCAACTGATGAAAACACGACACTTAAAGACAAGCGCATCTTAGTGATTTCTTTAAAATCTGATATAACCGTATGTTTTATTGAAGGTGTTGCTGTTGTACTCAAACCAACGCTATTTTTTTTGCTGGTGCAAAGATACTGCTAAAAAGGAATTTGGCATAAAAAAACCACAAGGTTTTTAGGCTTGAGGTTTTTTTACGTTTTTAAAAATTTTACAAATCAAAATACCAATTAAATAAGTCTGTTCTAACCCCAAAATTAATCTATACTGTATTGTTATTATAAACCGAAGCTGTTTGTGCTTCTGGGTTAAAATTACGATAACTTAAATTCACAAATGCTTTCTATTATTTGGTTATTATTATTTGAAAATATTATTCTTTAATAAGCCTAAAAGTATAATAGGTAAGTATAACAAAAATATTATATAATATTTATATTTTTCTGTTTCAGAAAATATACAAATCAAAAAGATTAATAAGCTAAACCCAAAAATTAAATATTTATATATTTTTTTTAATGGCATAACCAAAGAAATAAATAAATATAAAAATGCTGTTATTACCAAAGATATTATTTTCATTTTTTTTATTTTTAGTTTAACATACAATAAGCAAATTGGCCTAACATAAATAAAGCTCCGGAACCTGTTGCATACCTAAGTATTATTTTTTTTAGCTATACTTAAGGCTGCAGATTGAAAAGCAGTCGCAGCTGCAGAATCAACAGCCCACCCTGCAGCAACTTCTCCACTATAAATTGCTGCAGCAGAATCTCCTAAAGCGGATAATGAATTTAATCCAGTTGCTTGCATTAAACATTCTACAAAATCTCCATCAACTTTTGACATGGTTGGTGTTTCTGATTGATTATTATAACTTACAATTAGTGCTAATCCGAAAGCAAAATAAATATCATCTGTATTAATATTTTCTATGGTATCAATATTTAGTAAATCATTTTGACTTACACCCAATTGTTCAAATATTATTCTTGTTTCATCAACTACACTTTGTATTATGATTTCAGGATAATCATTTGTATCTATATCATTCAATTTATTTGCTTTTGCTGAGTTTGACATATCAACAATTTTTAGACTTAATTTCTCTAAATTTTCAACTCGTTCTTGATATGAAGGTAGTATGATTTCTGACTCGGAATCTTTTTGATTTTCAATTTCATCACTACTACAAGATTGTAAAAAAAAGTTAATGAATACTATACCTATAAAGGACAATAAGATTATTTTATTTGTTTTCAAATTTGAAATAATAAATTTTAGATTAATTTTTCTCATGGTTGATTTTGTTTAAAAATTAATATGGTTTTCAACAAATCAAAAAAAAACACTTCTAAACTAATTTATTTTTCAAAAAACACTGTATTTCATCGAAAAAGCCATTATTTTCAAAATCGTGTTGTGGTTAAAACCACACTTGACTGATTTTCAATCAAAAAAAGACTGAGAAAATCAACTTTTACAAATCAAAATACCAATTAAATAAGTCTGTTCTAACCCCAAAATTAATCCAAACTGTACTGTTATTATAAACCGAAGCTGTTTGTGCTTCTGGGTTAAAATTACGATAACTTAAATTCACAAATGCTTTTAAATTAGAGGCTGGATTAACCAAATAACCTAATTGCCCACTTGCATTTATAGACGTTGTTTTTATACCTTGACCAATTGTTACTCCTGTATCAAAAGGACGGTCATTATAATCTTTATATATATCTGCTCCGTAACTAAAGTTATCTGTACCGTCGTTAACATCCAATCCTCTTACACCTGTTACTAATTTAGCCTCACCAAACCAACGGTCTTTTTGGTAACGCCCAATTAATACTAACTCTCTAAAATTTGCTCCCCAAAGGTGTGCCATAGGCTGATTATTGTGTGCATAGTTTAGTACAATTGTATTATGAGAATAAGTATATGGTCTTACTTGGTTGTATTCTGCTTGAAGCATTAAATTTTTCACTTTAAAGGCATTGTAATATTTTGCACCTAATTGGAAACCAAATTTGTTTTTCCAACTTTTGTTCCCTCCTGTAACATCACTTAATGAAAATTCGTCTAAAATAAATTGACCATATAAATTAGCGTTATCGCTTAACTTATATTTTGCTGAGGCACCTAAAATTGCATTTCCAGCACCTTGACCTGTTTCAAACTCTATAGCTCTAAAAAAGATTAAAGGGTTTAGATAATTAATATCAAAACCTCTGTCGTTAGAGTTTTCCCAAATTACAGATTCAAATAACCCTAAATTAAAACGTTTGGACACATTCCAACTTAAATAATGGTTTGCAATATATTTTGTTCTAAATGCTTTATCCACCACTGCAGCATCACGCACATCCTTTAACCATGTCCAAGTATTAGTGTATTTGATTTTCCAAAAAGTAGTATTTAATTTTAAAAATGGATAAGGTGAGGCAACATCACTTTGTAACAAGCTTCTATAACCATCACCAATAAACTGTTTACCATGACCAAATTGTACATTTAAAAACTTTGCAGGTGTATAAGACAAATAAGCTTCAGCTACGGGGTAATCATAACCATCCTCTTTAAAGCGTTTAGCGATACCACGTCCAGGGATTATTGCAGGGTCGGGACCAAAAGCCTTCAGACTTTCTGCATATTGATTATAATATTGAGCAAATCGTCCTTGGTTTTCAAAAACTGAGGCTGAAAAACTAAGCTTACCACCTAAACCTCCTTGAATATACAAACCACGAGTATTGTTATAGGTGCTACCAAAATCAGCATCTGTGTCTTTTCCTAATTGTAAATCTAAAATAGGATCTACGGTAAACCAATAATCTTCACCTTGTATTTGTGCAAGATGTTGGTTCCACAACTTACGTCCAACCCACGTATCTGTTTTTTTATTTAGTTTATCATTTTCTGCAGAAAAATCATAATAATTAGAAACATCTTCATACCTAAAAGGTTTTGAGGCAGTATGGCTATTTGTTCCTATCCTGTTAATATCTTGATCAAATCTAGAATAATTCTCATGCGAAAACGGGATGTTGACTTGACTTGTATATGCTTTGTTAGAGTATTTTGTTATCGCTTTTTGAACGCTATCAAATTCTTTTTTGGCTTGTTGCTGTAAGGCGGTTAGTTGTTCTATTTGATTAACTTCCTTTAGGTTATCACTTTTAGTTTCTGCTACAGCAGGGCTATCACTTGGGATATTTTTCTTGTTTAAAGGAAAATATAACGTCATACTGTATTGCTTAAACGTAGGATTACCACTGTAAGTTGCAGGTTCTATTATAGGAAAGTCAGAAAACACACGATTGACTTCTTCTTTTAATTCTTTGTTTTCTGCCTCAACATATACTGTTTTAAAAACACCTTTTTTAGTGACTTCAAAAATAATAGCAACCTCGCCCTTATAATCTACAGTCAGGGTTTCTGGTTGTTTAAATTTTGTATAAATAGTTTTATAAACTTCTTGATTAAAGCAATAATCTAATTGTTTTACTGGAGTGTCTTTACAGTTTTCAAAACGTGGAGACACTAGATAAACGGTTCTATCCTGCGCATAAGAAACTACAGAACACGTTAATAAAAGTCCTAAAATGAAAGTCTTCATATTTAGTTTGGGGTTTAAATTATGCCGAAAGATACTGCTTTTTATTAACGCTTTAAAATAGAAAAAGTCGCTACTTAAAAAAAGTAACGACTTTAAAAAATATTTGATTAGTCTTAATATTTAACTTGAAATGCAATTGGCAAAGTGTATAAAACAGAAACCGGTTTCCCTCCTTGAAGCCCTGGCGTCATCTGTGGTACCTTTGACACGACATTACCAGCTTCTTCTTCAAGTCTTTTATGTGGCGCCCTAGTTTGCACTAGCTCGGCTTGTCCAAACTTGTTAATTCTAAATTGCACATAAATTTTTTGAACACCTTCTTTTAACCCTAATTCTGCGCCAAAACTTGCATCAAATCGTCTTTTAACAATTTTAGTAAGCTTTTCAGACATACATTTTTTTCTCTCGTCATTATTAGTTGCGCTTTCACATCCTGGAAAAATAGGCATAACTTCTACTTTTTCAAATGGTAAGTCTATTGGTTCGTCTACTTTTTCAGGATCTAAAGTGTTTAGGTCAATAATAACTTTTCCTTTAGGTTTAGTCGGCTGGACAATTTCCGTAACTACATTTTCTGTTTCCTTTTGGTCTGGTGTGTTATTATCAATAATTTCTGGTTCAATAATATGCACAGGTTTAGTTTTAACTGGTTCTAGGGTTTCTACAGCTTCTGGTTCTACCAAAACGGACGGAGCAAATAAATAATCTTCATCAGAGTCTACAAATGCAGTGTCATTTATTTTAAAGTTATCCCCTTCAAAGCGCATCTCTAAAGCACCATAGCTAGCTAATAGGCAAATAATTAAACCTATTTGAAAATAAAGCGATGAGTTTTTTTGTAAATTTGCATCATGCTTTTGTGATTTTTGTACGTTTTTCTCATTTTGGCGAGTGAGATCACGAGATTCTTTCGAGTTTTTCATAATATATATAGTTTAAATGTTAATGTTATGTCAAAATCACAATAAGCATACCAAAAACAAAAATCCCGTTACTTAATTGTAACGGGATTTTTAAATATATATGGAATATGTATTATTCTACTTTAAAAGTAATAGGTAATCCGTATGGTACGTTTACTGCTTTACCTCTTTGTCTACCTGCCTTCATTTTTGGTAACTTAGCAATTACACGTTTTGCTTCAGCTTCTAATTTAGGGTGAGGTGCTCTAGCTTGGATATTTACAATGTTACCTGTTTTATCAATTTTAAAACCAACATTGATACGTTTAATACCACTATCTAATCCTAACTCTTGAGCTAATTCACTATTGAAATTTTTTCTTACGAATTTTCCAATTTTCTCAGACATACATTTTTTCTTAGCATTATTGTTTGGTTCTCCCTCGCAACCTGGATAAACTGGTACATTTTCAATAATTGAAAATGGTACATCTACATCCTCTTCAACTTCTTCAACCTCAACATCTGCTATTTCTATTTCTACAACTTCTTCTTGAGTAGTTTCAGTAGACTCGATAATTGTTTCTTCAACGTCTTCCTCATCTTCAACAACTTCAATTACTTCAGGAGCTGCTGGTGGTGGCGGTGGTGGCGGTGGTGTGTTTAATATTTCAGTGATTGGAACATCATCATCATCTTCTTCATCAAAAACTAATTGTCCGATATCAATATCTGACTTATCTGTTGTTGTATAATTTATTGCTGAATACGATAAAAATAGCATTAATGCTAGTCCTACTGCAACATAAAGCGAACTGTTACGTCCAACGTCTGCTTTTGTATTTTTTTTAGGTTCCATATCTGTAATTTTAAACTGAATGCTAAAATAACTATTTATTTGTCAAAAAAACAAGGTATTAGTTGTTTTTAACTTTCAAATTAGTAATAATATTAATTAATAATACTGCTATTAAAGTGCCTGTAATGTTAGCCAAAACATCTTTATAGTCAGCTTGTCTACTTTGTGTTGTTACTTGTTGTAATACCTCAATTACTATACCAAAAATCACAGAATATATAACTGTTATTTTAATAGCTTGGCTTTTGCTTTTTTTAAATGAAATTAAAAAGGTAAAAAACCAAAGAAAAGTAAAAACAAAATATGCTATTGCATGTATGACTTTATCATTACTTTTAGGTAACTCAACAACTTCTTCAACTTTTATTAGACTTGCTATAAGCAGTGCAATACTAAATCCAACACTAATAATTGGAAGTAATTTACGCACTAATTAACGCTTTATAATCGTCTGCCGATAATAAATTGTCTAATTGAGATGCATCTGAAAATTTTATTTTAACCATCCAACCGTCTCCGTATGGGTCCGTATTTACTTTTTCAGGCTCGTCTTCTAATGTGTCATTAAAAGCTATTATCTCTCCAGAAACAGGCAAGAATAAATCTGATACTGTCTTAACAGCTTCTACAGATCCAAAAACTTCATCAGCCTCAAGTGTTTCGTCTAAAGTTTCTACCTCGACATATACGATATCTCCTAATTCGCTTTGAGCAAAATCTGTAATACCTACTGTAATTTGATCGCCTTCTACTTTAACCCACTCGTGGTCCTTAGTATATTTTAATTCTGATGGAATGTTCATTATTTAATTTATTTAGTGAGTTGCAAATGTATTTAAATGCCCTTTAATTTCAAACAAAGCTTTCTTAATTTCCAAAATTATATCTTAATGTTAATCCTGAACGAATTGTTGTTTGCGGAAATGCTGTAGAAATAGCATATTCTGAGAATGAATAATCAAAATAGAATACACCTGTTAGGTTTTTACTAAATGCATATTCTGCATTGTATTTAAGCCCCCAAATGGTTTGACCGTTTGTAATTTGATTATTCTCTAAATCAAGGTAGCGTATTATTGTTTTGTTGTCCCTAACAGAGACATCTGCAGACATTATTAAATCCGAAACTATAGATTTTTTAGGTCCTGCTAAATTTGATTTAATACGTAAGTCTTTAATACGGTATCCAAGTCCTACGACGTATTCGTTTCCTGCTATTTCTGTCATTAAATTATTATCAAAACTTAGAGAAAGCATTCTATCTTTTCTCATTTCTAATAATATTCTAACAGAGTTTTTCATTTCCATATCAAAACGGAATAATGGGCTAAACATTTCTGTTAAAGCGACACTACTATATAATTTTTCGCTTTTATAGTTTCCTGCTTGATCTAAATCTTCGGATGGTTGTGCACTATAATCAAGGCTATAATCTATACCATCAAAATCAAGGTTGGTTCTAAATTGACCTATATTATAACTAGATCTGTACCCATGTGTTAATGAGAAACGTTTAAAATTCTTTTTAAACCATTTCATTTTCATAAAACCAGAATATTTTATATCCCAGTTTGGAATTGGCACATTTCTTAATGCTCCTAATTTAGTTTTACTAGCATTTTGACCTGTATATGCACTAACAAATGCTGGCAACAATACTTGTTGACTTGTTTTACCATAGCCTTTAGGGTAGCCATCTGCATCAACATCATTTGGATCAGATCCATTTTGTACTGCTAAACGTCTTGCTATTTCTAGTCTGTTTTCTCTAAAGTCATCAAATGCTTGAGAGCCTGTCTCGTCACTTTTACCAAATGCTGTTGGTAAAGTAAATGTAGAAATACTAAGATTACCATAGGTATTAGGTGTTAAGGACAAGTACTCTCCGTTTTCTACTCTATAATTTTCTGTGTAGTTTTCTGCGTAAGTCCTAAATCCAACTAAATCAATTTTTAAATCATTAAACGGTTCTAAATTTGCAGATAGGTCTAATTGTTTAGTCTGGTTAGTAGTGTATTGTTGGTTAAAATCTGGAAAAGCTGTTAACCAACCATTTCTAGCAGCTAAATCTCTAACATCGCTTTGACTTCCAAAAGTATAACCAATGGTAGGTTTTGCTGTCCCTAAAAACCCTGGTGTTTGTAAATAACCTGGCAGAAAGGTACCATTGGTCTCACTATAAACAGCTTGAATACGCTTAACTGATGTTAATAATCCAATACCTACGTTTCCTATTTTAGCTCCAATACCGTCACCTGCTTTTTTAGTAGCAGTCTGTTCTTTTTTATCTCCTGTTGGAGGCCCACTACTTCGTGTGTTTCTAGCAACTTTATTAGTTCTTGATCTAGACTTTGTTTTAACGCCTAAATATTTATACAACTTATTCATATCTAAAGTTGAATTTATATTGTGCGTATTACCATTAGAAATAGTGTTTCCTAAATTATATGTAAGTCCGTCATTACCTACTAAATTACCAAACAAATCAGACCCTTTTTGCCACTGGAATAATCCTGTGTAAGAATACGTAGCCTTTAAAAAGCTTAATGTAGGTATTTTATTAAGTGGTATTTCATAATTAACACCTATTTGTTGTTGTTGCCTGTTTGGGTCACCAAAATCAAAAAAGCCATCCCAAACATCTAATAGCGGATCAGGCTCTCCGTTAATAATATTATCCTTAAAGTAATTTCTAACAATATTATTATTTGAAGAAGAGTAATTTAATTGAAGGGACTTTGTTAAATTCCAATTTAGATTATACTGATAGTCAAAATTATAATTACGTCTGTACAATTCTTCAAGTCCAATATTACTTCCTGTTAAGTCAACATCTCTAAATTTTTGACGATTAAATTGTCGTTTTAAATCTGTATTAACGGTAAAGCTTGCTGGCATTACATTAACATTAAACTCTTTTAAAAATTTCCAATATTTTCCAGTAAATAATGAATCGTTTTTCTTGAAAGGCTCTAAAAGTTTTGGTTCAAAATTATAAGCATAATTTACACCTGCTCTAACTTGTTTATCTACCGATCTTTCGATTTCAAAATCACGGTGTTCCATTTTGTTATATGAGTAGTTTAGGGTTAAATTTTCCACATCATAAAAACGTGGTTTACCTTCGCCTGTTCTATTCTTTTTAACTCCTATAAAGTTTATACTTTTTCGTTTAGTATACTCTTCTGATTGTTCTAAAATCCTGTCGCGTTCTGCATTATCTTCAGCTGCATCTAAACGAGTATCCAGCTCGATATCTTCATATTGTTGATCGTATTTAGGTGTAATAACCTCTACCCCTTGTCCATAATTAAAAGGTATTTGCATTCCCCATTTTTCTGGTAATAGTTGCCCAACATTTACATTAGTTACTACGTCATATTGTTTGCTATCCTCTAAACTACGTTCTATAGGTCCTTGGTTTACGTTACCAAAACCTGCAGTGCTCATTCTACCTGTAGCACTAACACTAGCAAAATCTGCAACTTGGGTATCTACAGTAACAATTGCTGCCCATCCCCCTTCGTTATCTAATTCTGACAAACGAAGCTCGTTAAACCAAACCTCTCCACATTGTGGATTACTAGTTCCGTTTTTAACACCAACCATTAAGGTTCTAACATCACCAAAGTTTGGATTTCCTTTGATTGCTACACGTTGTTGTCCTAAAACATACCCACCATATTGGTCTACTACTGGAATTAAATCTCCACCAACAACATCGTAAAAACTAGCTGTCCCATTTGTTAATGTTTGCGCACTAATACCTAAAGATTTAATACGTTGTAAAATTTCTAAATCTATATTAATTTCGTTTTCTGCTGGCCAGTAGGCTTCTGCAGTTGCTCCACCGGTAAATACTTTTAATGGGACTTCGATTTGGTAATAGTTTTCTGTAAGGTCATTACCCATCCTAATAAACCCTACTAAATCTTTATCTGTTAATCCTGGTGTTTCTCCATCTCTAGCATGCATAAACATTCTCAGTTTTTTATACTGACGCATGTCTACATCTATATTTTTAAAAACTGCTCTAGCATCTTTAGCTTTTAAATCACATACATCAACAACAAGAGCTTGTTCATTTTGTCTTACAATAGTATTGTTATTGTTTAATCGTTCTGGCACTACACTTGGAGGAGATACATAACTTCCATCATTTTCTTGTGTACTAACTGCACCCACTGTAAAATCTGTGTCCTCAAAATCTAATGGTGTTGCACCACCATCTAGTGCTAATTGAAAACGTCTCCAGTCACTACGTACTAACTCTAATGTTCCGAATCTTAAAGTTGTGTTTTGTTGAAAATCGTTTAAATATAATCTAGAAAATCTTATAGATCTTAAATCTGTAATACCATTAACTACATATTCATCATCTGTACGAATTGGAATTCTAAATTGATACCATTTTGGATACGCAGTATCTCCGTTAGGCAAAACCCTTGGATTATTACTGTCTGTAACATTTTTGGTGTCAACAATATATTCGTTATTAATATTTAGAGAAGCAGGAGTTATTTCAATTTCATATTCATAATAACTATCAATAGTATTCATTGTGTTATCTCTATTGACATCTTCTACATCTGGTTGAGTGGTTGACCCTCTGTTTGTGTCACTAAATGCATCTGGCGAGTTTCCTTCTAAACCATTATAAAGTTTATATCTATTAAATAAATCTCCTTCGGCATTTAAATAATAATTATAATTATCTTTTGCTGGATCGGCTAAACCAGAAAACCCAGACGGGAAATTTGCAGCCTCTTCATTGTCATCATATCCATCAAAACCAACATCCTGATTTGTACGTTCCTGTCCCGTTGTATCAAATGCATAAATTAATGCTTGATTTTGTGGCACTACAGATTGAAAAGCTGTTTGTTGTAACAAACTAATATTACCATCTTGTGGCAAACCGTTTTCGTATTGTTTACGTCCATCTTTAAGCACATCTTCAGAGATATTACCTAAGTTGATATATAATTTTCCTCCCGGGTTACTGGGGTTTTCTTGAAAAGGATCTTGTAACCAAAACTCAATATACTCTACATTTGATTGTTCAAAATCTGTTGATGTAATTTGTCTTGTAATACCAGCCCAGCTACTTTGTGGGTTAGATATTGTTCCACTTTCTGTTCCTGGTTCAAAATTATAAGGACCACGTTCTTGCGGGTAATATGTTAAGTCAAGCGTGTTTAATACTGATGTTTGACCTTGGGCAATATCCTGTTGCGGAAACAACTCGTTTACAAATACTCTACTTGTATACAAACTAGACATATCATCATCTGAAATACCTGAAGGACGTTGACTGCCATAAAATATTGGGTCAATAGTATACCAGTTAAGCATTGCTCTACCGTATCCGTTTTCTATTCCGTTATTATCAAATGCTGTAGTATTATTAACATTTAAAGGCCTACTTGAAATACTCCAAGATTGAGACGATTTTAAATCTATCCCGTTTTGTGTTCCTTCAAAATCATCAATATAAGCTGTTGCTTCTCCGTTAAAATCAGTCCCTTTTGGTGCGCCAGGCAACAAATAAGCAAAATCTCCTCTAACAGAAATATTAGATGGAGCATCGGTATCAATATTTGGTAGCTTATTTACTAATCGAGAAAGAAATGGCAACTCTGAAGAATAGTTGGCGTTAAATCCAAGAATAGTATTATTGATAGGCTCGTTGCTATAGTTAGCTTTTTGAGTGATTGGACGTTCGTTTAAATTAATATACGTTGCTCCAATCACAAAGTTTTTATTAAACTGGTGCTCTACATTTAAACCTGTGTAGCGTTTAGTTTGCTGTCCAAAAATAGAATTATTTTCTGTAGAAACTTCAATAGGTACATTTGAAGCTTTTAGACCTTCGTCTATAATATACACACGTCCTAATTGATAGTTAACAGTATAGTCTTGACCTTCTACCAAAACACGTCCTCCAGCACTAACACGTACAGAACCTCTTGGCACATTAAATCCTCCGATTGGAATACCATCGCCTCCAGAAGATTTATAACGTCCTTTAATTAGGAATTTATTTTTCTGACTCTCATCTAAAGCAGCTGTTTTAGTTGCTTTATACAGTAAGTCGTAAACATATTTTTCTTGATTGGCATTAGCATAGGTATCTGATTGATAGTCTGACGCATTATTACCTGGGTTATTATCATTGTCTAATACATCAAATAAATACCTTCCAAAAGGCTCTACTTTAGTAAACACTATTTTTCCGTTTTGCGGAATTACGGTTATGCCTGGAACAAAATCAAAAAACCCATCTCCTTTAGCTTGTGGGTCGTTATTATAATTTAATCTATCTAGATTAAATAGTTGTAATAATGTTGTTTGATCAATTGGCTCTCCTTCAAAATCAGTTCCAAATGGAGTCCCATCGACCGGTGTAATATAATTTAACGGTGAAGATTCGTTATAAAAAATATTAAGCTTAAAATCTTCTTGTGTTAGTTGAAAAGCGCCTGTATCATAAACGTTTTTCATCATTAAGTCCCAAATTGGTTGGGACACACTTGTAATACTACTTTTAAGTAATTTTAGTACCAATGCATTGTTAGTTACATTAGTTACTTCGCCTTGACTATTAACATCTACATCTGTTGCTCCGATACCATCATTTGCAAATTCACCTACTTGAAAAACCTGACCGCCAACAGTATATTGATAAGCTACTGCTAATACTTCGTCATTATTTAAACGTTGATTTAATGAAATATACCCTAACTGAGTATTAAGTGTAAACTCTTGACCTTCAGTTAACTTTCTAGTATTTTCTTGTTTAGCAAAATCAAATCCTTCGTTAAAACCTGGTATTAATATTCCACTTTGCACCGTTGCAATATCTCTAACTGCATCGGTTAATTGAGAGCCTCCATTACCAATATTTGTTGGATCTAACCCGTTATTTCCGTTATCCGGAAACGCATTTGGACCACTAGTTACAGCAACACCTGGGTTACCAATTACACCTGTCTCTCCTAAATCCTGAAAGGCTACAAAGTTTCTAACATTTTCAGTCCTATTACTTCTATTTGTTACCCAAACTTCAATTCTAGTAATTTGAATATTATTATTTATAAACGGATAATTTGCTAGAGCTTGATCGTAATTATTACGGAAGTATTGTGCTAGGAAAAAGTGACGATTCTCGTCATAATCTCTGATATAAAACTCAAACTCGTCAACGGTTCCACCACCTTGGGCTGTTACGGATCTTGCGTCAGATCTTTGGTCTGAAAACACCCCAGTAATAGTTGTATTACCAAACTTTAATTGTGTTTTTACACCAAATAGGCTTTGCGCTCCAGAAATTAGAGAACTATTTAAAGGCATACTAACGTTACCAACTTCGATTTTTTGAATGATATCATCTTCTGTTGGCGTATATTCTAATTTAATTAAATTTTGAAAATCAAAGGTAGATTGTGTGTCGTAATTAGTAGTCACTTGCAACCTTGATCCAACTTTACCAATCATACTTAAACTAATACGTTGATCAAAATCAAATGAAAAATTACGTCTGTTTCTTGGAGAAAACGACGGGTTGTCCTGCTTTGTAAAAAGGACTCCTAAATCCATCTCTACTGTACCTTGAGGCACGATAGAAATAGGACCTTCACCAAAAATACTTTCAAAAAAACTAGAGTTTACATAAAACTCTGGAATTAAATTTTTCTGAGCGTCTTTAGCGTCTCCTTTTTTACCATCGTAAGCATCAATTTTATCTTTATAATAAGATTTTAAAGATTGTTTTGACACTAGGTCTTGATACTCTGAAGGTGTTAATATAACAGGATAATTAATATTAAACTGTCCAACTGTCTCTGTATAAATATATCTATCGGTAACTGGGTCGTAAGTATATTTAGACTCTATACTTGATGGGTTTTGCATCTGTATATTACCTAGACTAAAACCTGTTTTTGTGCTATCTTGTTCCGTTTCATTATCTTCTTGAGCAAACGATAATGTTGATACTAACAATGCAAATGCAGTTAGCAAAAAATATTTTAGGGATTTATAAAAACTATGTTGACTTGTATTCAAAATAAATTATAAATTTTTTAAGGCTAGTTTGATAATCGTTTCTACGTTAGCATCGGGTTGTTCTTTAACGATTTTATCCAATACTTTTTCAGCTTGTTTTTTATTAAAACCAAGTACTTCTAAAGCAGATAACGCTTCATCTTTATTAGTATTGTTTTGACTAACAGAAACTTCGTCTATATCGTAGATTTTTAAGATTTTATCTTTAAGATCTATAATAACACGTTGCGCTGTTTTAATACCAATTCCTTTTATAGATTGAATTAAAGCGACATCCTCTACCGCGATACCCTCTCTAATTTGTTTAGGAGTTAATGATGACAGCATTGTACGTGCTGTATTTGCACCAATACCACTAACGGAAATCAATAGCCTAAACAACTCTCTTTCTGATGTTGAAGAAAAGCCATATAATGTATGCGCATCCTCTCTAACCTGAAGATGAGTATATAGCTTTAAGCTTTCTTGATCAGGAATTTGAGAATAAGTATGTAAAGAAATATTAAGTTTATACCCTACACCACTGCAATCAATAACGACATCCGTAGGGTTTTTCTCCACCAACTTTCCGTGTATGTGTGTAATCATTTAATTTTATGCTGTTAAACCTCCAAATGTAATAAAATTATCCTTACTATAAATTAGTTGTTATTTTTAAGACTTTCCTCTAGTTTTTCCTTTTGTTGAGCGTCAATTACTGCTATTGCAGTCATGTTTACAATCTCGTCTACACTTGCGTGTAATTGTAATATATGGACTGGTTTTCGCATCCCCATCATTATTGGTCCAACTGACTCTGCGCCATTAAGTTCTTTTAATAACTTATAGGTAATGTTTGCAGACTCTAAATTAGGGAATATTAAAGTGTTTACCTTTCTTCCTGCTAGTTTAGAAAAAGGAAAACTATCACTTAACAGTTTACTATTTAAAGCAAAATCTGTTTGTAACTCTCCATCTACTAATAAATTAGGGTGTCGTTTATGCAGGTAAGACACTGCTTCTCTAACTTTTGTTGCTGTTTGATCTTTAGAAGACCCAAAGTTAGAATAAGAAGTCATTGCCATAACCGGTTCCATACCAAACATTTTAACCACTTTAGCTGTCATTTGAGCAATCTTGATTAAGTCTTGCGCTGATGGATTAATATTTATTGCAGTATCGCTTAAAAACATAGGACCACGCTGTGTCATCATAACGTTTGTGGTTGCTATTCTAGTAGAGCCCGGTGCTAAACCAATAAGCTCTAACATAGGTTTTACAACAGAAGGATAACTTCGAGAGTAACCAGAAATTAGTGCATCTGCATCCCCTTCATTAACCATCATTGCTGCGTAGTAGTTACGCTCTCTCATTAGTTTTTCTGCTAATAATAAAGTAACCCCTTTACGTTTATGTTGTTCCCAATATATTTTGGCGTATTTATTTTTTTGTTGAAATTGCTCGTCAGATTTTGGGTCTATAATTAAAACTTCTGCGTCAAATTCTAACTCCTCTTTTAGACGTTCTATTTCATCTTTTCTTCCTAATAAAATAGGTGTTGCAACACCTTCTTCATAAACAATTTGAGCTGCTTTTAAAACATCTATAGAGTCTGCTTCTGTAAATACAACACGTTTAGGGTTTAGTTTTGCCCTGTTTAATAATAGTCTTACAATTTTATTATCGTTACCTAACCTGTCTAATAATTGCTCTTCATATTTCTCCCAATCTTCAATCGGCTCTTTAGCTACACCACTTTCCATAGCTGCTTTAGCTACAGCTGGCGGTACAGTTGCGATTAATCTTGGATCAAAAGGTTTTGGTATAATATACTCTTTACTAAAAGTTAAGCGTGTTTCTCCATAAGCAATATTTACTTGCTCTGGCACAGTCTCTTTAGCTAATTCGGCTAAAGCCTTAACTGCAGCCATTTTCATTTCTTCATTAATTTTAGTAGCACGTACATCTAAAGCACCTCTAAAAATAAATGGGAAACCTAAAACATTATTAACTTGATTAGGATGGTCACTTCTACCAGTAGCCATAATAATATCTTTACGCGTTGCTATTGCAAGGTCATAATTAATCTCAGGATCTGGATTTGCCATAGCAAATACAATTGGGTTTTTAGCCATAGATAACAACATGTCTTGGCTAACAATATCTGATGTTGACAACCCTATAAAGACATCTGCATCTTGCATAGCCTCATCTAGTGTATCTATTTTACGATGTGTTGCAAACTCTGCTTTTTGCGACGTTAAATTACCTCTATCATTTCTAATTACACCTTTACTGTCTAGCATAACAACGTTTTCACGTTTAGCACCAAATGCTAAATATAAACGTGTACAAGATATTGCTGCTGCACCTGCACCACTTACAACGATCTTAACATCTTCAATTTTCTTTTCTGAAAGCTCTAATGCGTTTAACAATGCTGCTGCAGATATTATAGCTGTTCCATGTTGGTCATCATGCATAACAGGAATATCCAACTCTTCTTTTAAGCGTCTTTCAATTTCAAAAGCTTCAGGAGCTTTAATGTCTTCTAAATTAATTCCACCAAAAGTTGGAGCAATCATTTTTACAGTTTGAATAAACTCTTCAATATTTTCAGTATCTACTTCAATATCAAAAACATCAATATCTGCAAATATTTTAAAAAGCAAGCCTTTACCTTCCATTACTGGTTTAGAGGCTTCAGGACCAATATTACCTAGCCCTAATACTGCTGTACCATTAGTAATTACAGCTACTAAGTTACCTTTAGCTGTATATTTATATACGTTATTAACGTCTTTTTCTATTTCTAAACAAGGTTCTGCCACACCTGGAGAGTAAGCTAATGCTAAATCCCTTTGTGTTGCATATTTTTTTGTTGGAACTACTTTTATTTTACCCGGAGTTGGCTTTGCATGATATACTAAAGCTTCACGACGTCTACTTTGTTTGCTCATAATTCACTTTAAGTTTTAGTGAATTACAAATGTAATGCTTTTAAGAAAATAGTTGTTTGACCTTGTGACATTTTATTAAAGAAACTTATTGTTTCAAAAATTGAATATTTCGTTTTAAACCAGAAAATTTTGTACGCTTAACTGCTGATTTTTGAAATACTTTTTTAAAAACGTCTTCCGTAATCTCATCCCAATCCTTTTTGGTCATATCCAATAGTTCAGGATGCGGATTAAATAAAGATTGGTTGTGGGGTTTAGAAAACTTGTTCCAAGGACAAACATCTTGACAAACGTCACAACCAAACATCCAATCGTCTAATTGTCCTATAAACTCTGTAGGAATGTTTTCTTTTAATTCAATAGTTAAATAAGATATACATTTACTGCCATCTACAACGTAAGGTTCTGTTATTGCTTGTGTTGGACAAGCGTCAATACAAGCTGTACATGTCCCACAGTGGTCAGACACAATTGTATCGTATTCTAACTCTAAATCAATAATAAGTTCGGCAATAAAATAAAACGATCCAACTTGTTGGGTCAATAAATTGCTGTGCTTACCAATCCATCCTAAACCAGATTTTGCAGCCCAAGCTTTATCTAAAACTGGTGCAGAATCTACAAATGCGCGTCCAGAGACTTCCCCAATTTCATTTTGTATAAACTGACTTAATTCTATTAATTTTAATTTAATAATCTCATGATAATCTTTCCCATAAGCATACTTGGAAATCTTATAACTATCGTCAGTTTGCTTTTGGCTTGGAAAATAATTTAGTAATAATGAAATAACAGATTTAGAATCGTCAACAAGTTTTGTAGGGTCTAACCGTTTATCAAAATTATTTTGCATGTAACTCATTTGTCCATGCATATTGTTATTAAGCCACTTCTCTAACCTAGGTGCTTCTGTTTCTAAAAATGCAGCTTTGCTAATACCACAAGATAAAAACCCTAAGCGTTTAGCTTCAGTTTTTATTAATTTTGCGTATTTAGCTTTATTATCAATCATTAGTTTCTTTGCTCAAATTTAAGCTTGGCATTTTTAGGTTTTAAAGTTATTAACGGAGTGATATCTATTGTATCAAATTCAGGTTTGATTTTGTAATTTTTAACTAGGTCTGTGACTGCAATTATCATTTCAAACATAGCAAAATTATTGCCTATACATTTTCTTGGTCCTGCTCCAAACGGAAAATATTGAGCTGAAAATTGTCGACCTCCATCTGCAAATCGTTCTGGTAAAAAAGCTTCGGCATTATCCCATAATTTAGGATGCCTATGGATTTCGTATACAGAAAACAACAAGTTACATCCTGGCGGAAAGTGCATATCATTAAAACTGTCTGCTTCAATATTAACACGGTCTATAAAATAAGCTGGTGGATACAATCGCATAGCTTCTTCAAGAACTTGCTGGCATATTTTAGATGCAGCTATTCGAGTCATTAAATCGGCATCATCACCTCCTAGGTTTATAAATTCGTCATAAATTTTATCTTGCCATTTTGGGTGTTTAGCAAGTAATTGAAATGTAAATGTTAGTGCATTAGAAGTCGTCTCATGTCCAGCAGTAAAGATTATTAATATTTCATCAATAAGTTGGGTTTCGGTCATGCCTTTACCATCGTCATAACGCGTTTCTAGTAACATATCTAACAAATCGTCGTATTGTTTTCCTGAAGATTTTCTTTGGTTAACGATACTAATCAAAATAGTTCTTGCCTCTTCAGATAGTTTTAGATGTTTTTTTAAAGCCCCTCCAATTTTAAACCACCATCCTAAATAAGGTTGACGCAATTCTTTTACTAACATACGTTGGTTAGCTTCTGTAATGTATTGAAGCCTCTCCATGTCTTTACTGTTAGCAGCTTGAGTGAACAATGACTTTACTACAGTTTGAAAAGCCAGGTCGTTAAGAATGGGAAATAAGTCTATAGTTTTATTTGGTTCGATTTTTTTAAACTCAGAAGTTATAGTGTCTTGCATACCGCTTAGCAGGTTTTGCAATTGCTTTTTATGAAAAGCAGGCTGCAACATTTTACGTTGCCTCTTCCATTTATCTCCTTCTGATGTTAATAGTCCTTCTCCGACGTATTTTACTAAGTCTGCGGTTTGAATTTTAGATTTTACGTAGTTTTTTTGATTCTTCTGAAGTACATATTGTGCTAAAGCAGCATCACGACAAAAATATATTTTGGTATTAAAGCCTACATTTAATTTGAAAACATCTCCTTTTTCTTCAAAATTTTTATTGTGAAATGGTAAAGGATTTTTAAGTATTTCTAGTGAATGCTTAATAAACTTTAAAAGAGATACTTCTGGTATAATTTTATTCATCTATAAAAGAGATTTTCTACTTTTTGCTTTAACATCACTAAGGCTAACTTAGAATAATACAATAATTAAAAACTAAAATAGACCTCCTTGAGTTGGCCCTTTAATTTTACCTAAATGTTTATAAGCTAACTCTGTAACTTCACGCCCTCTTGGTGTACGCATAATAAAACCTTGTTGAATTAAAAAGGGTTCGTAAACCTCTTCAATCGTTTCTGTACTCTCGCTTACAGCTGTTGCAATAGTAGAAATCCCAACAGGTCCACCTTTAAATTTATCAATGATTGTAGATAATATTTTATTATCCATTTCATCTAAGCCATACGCGTCCACATTAAGCGCTTCTAAACTAAATCTTGCAATATTGATATCTATACTACCATTACCTTTAATTTGTGCAAAATCACGTACTCTACGTAATAAAGCATTAGCTATCCTAGGTGTCCCACGACTACGTCCAGCAATTTCAATAGCAGCTTCCATAGATATTGGCACATTTAAGATATCTGCACTACGTTGGATGATTGTAGTTAGTAAGTCTGTTTTATAATATTGAAGTCTGCTTTGAATACCAAAACGTGCACGCATTGGTGCAGTTAACAACCCAGACCTAGTTGTAGCGCCTACTAATGTAAATGGATTTAAATTAATTTGAACAGTCCTAGCATTAGGTCCAGACTCAATCATAATATCGATTTTATAGTCTTCCATTGCAGAATATAAATACTCTTCTACAATTGGACTTAAACGGTGGATTTCGTCTATAAATAATACATCTCTTTCATCTAGGTTAGTTAATAATCCTGCTAAATCGCCTGGTTTATCTAAAACAGGACCTGAGGTTACCTTTATGCCTACACCTAACTCATTGGCTAAGATATTAGCTAGTGTAGTTTTACCAAGCCCAGGAGGACCATGAAACAAAGTATGATCTAAAGCTTCATCGCGACCTACTGCAGCCTGAACAAATACTTGCAAATTTTCCAACACTTGATCTTGACCTGTAAAGTCTTCAAAAGAAAGTGGTCTTAACTGTTTTTCTACATCAAACTCTTCATGAGAAAAGTTATCGTTTGTTGGGTCTAAGTTTTCGTTCATATTAAATTCCCGATTTGATGGTAATCAAAAAAATTTGCATAATTGCTGTATTAATTAAAGTGGATAAAACTAATACTGGAATAATTTTAAGTATTAGCAAATATAAAGAAAAAGCCTTTCTGAATTAACAGAAAGGCTTTCAATATATTAAATAGACACTGATTTTAGTGTTGTAATTCTTCTTCTCCTTCTTTAAGAGGAATATTTTGAGGAACAAAATCTTCGTCATGTCCTGGCTTACTATAGTCATAAGACCAACGATACACATGCGGAATTGCTCCTGGCCAGTTACCATGAATATGTTCTACTGGTGTAGTCCATTCTAAAGTTGTTGATCTCCATGGGTTTTGTTCTGCTTTTTTACCATAGAACATACTATGGAAGAAGTTATAAATAAATACTATTTGAAAGATACTTCCAACGACAGCAAATACTGTAATAACAACATTAACGTTAGCTAAATCGTCAAATAAAGGAAAGCTTGAATTTGTATAATAACGTCTTGGTAATCCTGCCATTCCAATAAAGTGCATTGGAAAAAACACACCGTAAGCACAAATAGCTGTTACCCAAAAGTGAATATATCCAAGGTTTTTATTTAACATTCGTCCAAACATTTTAGGATACCAATGGTAAATACCTGCAATCATACCATAAAGAGCAGAAATACCCATTACTAAGTGGAAATGCGCGATAACAAAGTACGTATCATGAACATTAATATCTAGAGCTGAATCTCCAAGAATAATACCTGTTAGACCTCCTGTAATAAATGTAGAAACAAATCCTATAGAAAATAACATCGCAGGATTCATTTGAATATTACCTTTCCAAATAGTTGTAATCCAGTTAAATGCTTTTACTGCTGATGGTATTGCGATTAATAGTGTTGTAAATGTAAATACCGAACCTAAGAATGGATTCATTCCTGAAATAAACATATGGTGACCCCAAACTATAGTTGAAAGGAATGCAATTGCTAAAATTGAAGCAATCATTGCACGGTAACCAAAAATTGGTTTACGTGAATTTGTTGCCATAATTTCTGAAACTAATCCCATTGCTGGTAAGATTACAATATATACTTCTGGGTGTCCTAGAAACCAAAATAAGTGTTCGAATAATACAGGAGAACCTCCTTGGTAATGTAATACTTCACCTTGAATAAATATATCTGATAAGAAGAAAGAAGTACCAAAACTTCTATCCATAATTAATAATAATGCAGCAGATAATAATACAGGGAAAGAAACTACACCAATAATAGCAGTTACAAAAAATGCCCATATTGTTAAAGGTAGTCTAGTCATAGACATTCCTTTAGTACGTAGGTTTATAACAGTTACTATATAATTTAATGATCCTAATAATGAAGATGCAATAAATATAGCCATAGCAACTAACCACATTGTCATACCTAAACCTGAACCTCCTTGAGCCATAGGTAAAGCACTTAGTGGTGGATAAATTGTCCATCCTGCTGCTGCTGGTCCAGCCTCAACAAAGAAAGAACAAACCATAATAACACTTGACAAGAAAAACAACCAATACGATACCATGTTTAAAAAACCTGAAGCCATATCTCTAGCTCCAATTTGCAACGGTATTAATAAGTTACTAAACGTACCACTTAATCCTGCAGTTAACACGAAAAATACCATTATGGTACCATGAATGGTTACTAATGCTAAGTATATATCGGCACTCATCACTCCTTCTGGAGCCCATTTTCCTAAAAATAATTCAAATAATACATTAGGCTCTTCTGGCCATGCAATTTGAATACGCATCATTATTGACATTAACACACCTATGATCCCCATGATTAAACCAGTAATTAAATACTGCTTAGCAATCATTTTATGATCTTGACTAAATATATATTTAGTTATGAATGTTTCTTTATGATGGTGACCATGATCGTCATGTCCATGTTCTTCTACGTGTGCTGACATAATCTAAAAATCTTTAAATTTAATTTTTTGTTGCTTTAATTTTTTACTAATGAATCTACAAAAAGTTTTTGTTGACTCATCCACTCGTCATACTCTTCTTGTGTTTCTACTATAATTTTCATTTGCATGTTATAGTGAGAAGTACCACAAATTTTATTACATAATAGTAAATAATCAAACTCATAAGGCTCTAAACCATCTTTGCCTTCAGCAATTAGAGCTTTACTTTTCTCTGTTCTGATTTTATTAATATTTGCTACTTTTTCTTTCATCTCTGGTGTCTCACGCATTTCAGCAGTAGTTACAGTTGGAGTAAATCCAAATTGTGTAATCATACCTGGCACACAGTTCATTTGTGCTCTAAAGTGAGGCATATAAGCAGAGTGTAAAACGTCTTGAGAACGCATCTTGATAACTACCGGCTGACCAACTACCAGGTGTAACTCTTGAACAATAACATCATCTTGTGCATTAGGATCAGACTCGTCAACACCTAATTCATTTGCTCTATTAATATCAATTAATCTAACGTTAGCTTTTCCTAAAGCATTATCTGGTCCAGAATATCTAGCTTTCCAATTAAATTGTTGTGCATACAGCTCGATAACCATAGGATCTGCATCTTCGTCAATATTCATTATACTTGTCCAAGTAAATAAACCTTGAATAATTAAACCCGCTAAAACAATTACAGGTATTATAGTCCAAATAGCCTCTAATTTGTTGTTATCTGCATAGAATAAGGCTTTTTTACCCTTTTCACCTTTATATTTATACGCAAAATAATGTAATAAAAACTGAGTGATTGTTTGTACAAAAAAGATAACAATCATTGAAATGATCATTAAATTATCTATTCCTGGTCCATGCTCTGAAGCAGAATTAGACATTAATGGTAAATCACCCCATTTAACAAAACATACTATTGTTATAACGTAAATGAAGATTAAAAAACCTATCATTAAGTAACCATTAATACGGTTGTCGTTATCGTTTGCTACTTGATTATTTTCTGTTGCTCTTCCAGCTTGAGTTAAATCAAAGATTTTAACCATTTGCCAAATTGCAACAAAAATAAATACTAAAACTAAAATTGATAAGAAAGTCGTCATTGTTATCGTTCTTCTTTATATTTTATTAATAATGGAAATGTTCACTTTCTTTAATGAAAGGGTTTCCTTTAGCTGTAAGTGGTTGTTTAGATATAGAATAAAACACAATTAGCATAAATAATCCTGCAAAAAATAATATTGATCCTATTTCAGGCATACCAATAAACCATCTATCTCCTACTGTAGCTGGCATAATCATATTGAAAACATCAATATAATGACCTGCCAAAATAACAATACCTGTTAATACTACAAACCAAGGAATACGTTTATAATCACTATTCATTAATAATAATAATGGGAATAAGAAATTTAAAGCAATCATACCAAAAAATGGTAGGTTGTAGTCTTCAATTCTTGTAACAAAATAAGTTACTTCCTCTGGAATATTTGAATACCAAATTAACATAAACTGAGAGAACCATAAGTAAGTCCAGAAAATACTAAATCCGAACATAAATTTAGCTAAATCATGAATATGACTATCGTTTACTTTTTCTAATAATCCTTTAGATTTTAAATATATCGTAATTAAAGCAATAACAGTAATTGCACAAACCATCATACCTGCAAAAACATACCATCCAAATAATGTAGAGAACCAGTGTGGGTCTACACTCATTATCCAATCCCAAGACATGATTGACTCAGTATAAATAAAGAATACTAAAAAGGCAGCAGCTATACGGAATGATTTTTTAAAATTACTTCTATCTCCTTCTGGAGCTTCATCTTGTGCTAAAGAAAATTTTCTTGCATAAAATCTATATAAAGACCATCCTCCTATAAATACTAAAGCTCTAATTACAAATCCCGTAGTATTTAACCAAGCGGATTTACCAGCTACTAGTTTATCAAACTTATCACTTTCTGGATTGACCATGTCAGGATTCATCCAAACAAAAATATGGTCTCCAGCAAATACAGCAACAGCTACAACAATTAATGCTCCAGGTAAAACATAATATGTAATACCTTCCATTACTCTAAATAATAAAGGTGACCAACCTGCTTGAGCAGCAAATTGTATAGCATAAAATGCTAAAACCCCTAATGCAATCATCATAAAGAAAAGTGCAGCTACGTATAGTGCTGAATAAGGTCTATTATGTATTTGGTGCATTACATGCTCTGCATGCTCATCACCATGATTATCTACTGCTTCAGCATGAGATGCATCAGTATCATTATGGTGAGTGTTTTCCGCAGCGTGACTTACATCATGGTTTCCATGACTTGCCTCTTCAGCTAACATCGTTTTAACGTTATCTATTGTAACATGATGCGATGAATAATAACTGGTTCCCCATAATCCTGCTCCAACTATAATTAGGATTATTGAAACTATTTTTAGTCTATTTGAAAGTGTGTACATATCTATATATAAACTTTATCTGATCTTATTTTTCTAGGTCTGCCTTTAATTTCTCAACATAAGAAACAACTTGCCAGCGTTCTTCTTCACTTAAAAAGTTAGCGTAAGAACCCATTGAGTTTTTACCGTAATAAATTACGTGATAAATACTACCTGTAGTAATTGCTCTTCCTATATCTGCATAACTAGGTACCCCAAGAATTTTTTCTCTTTTTACTAAGTTACCTTTTCCATCTCCTTTATTACCATGACAAATACCACAATAAATAGTATATAATTCTTTACCTCTCTTCTCATCTATTTGAGATGGGTCAAGTGGAGATTTTAATTCAGCTTTAGCTAAGTTAAAACCGTCCAAATCGTTTGTATATTCAAAAGGTGTATAACCTCTAGGAATTGTCCCTTCAACTGGTAATTGTGCTTGAAAACCACTTGCAAAAGCATCAGACTCTTGATAGGTGTCATAAGCTACAGACTCATACATATCAGGCATAAATTGGTAATTAGGTCGTGAACTGTTATTACAAGAAGTAAACGATATTACAATTATGGCTAATATTGATATTTTAATTAAATGCTTCATTATATCTAATTAATTTGCTTTATCTACTACGTTAATTTCTACTGCACCAGTTTCTGACAACAAGCTTTGTAATTCTGCTTCATTACCATTAATTGGTAACTCCATTAAAAAATGATCGTCAGTTGTTCTTGGGTCAGGGTTTTCTGCATTTTTAAAAGGCCACATTTTACTTCTTAAAAAGAAAGTGATAACCATTAAATGGGCAGCAAAAAACACTGTAAGTTCAAACATAATAGGAACAAAAGCAGGCATGTTTTCTAAATAACTAAAACTTGGTTTTCCTCCAATATCTTGAGGCCAATCTTCAATCATAATAAAATTCATCATTAAAATTGAAACTGCTAACCCAACACAACCGTACAAAAACGCACAGATTGCTAATCTAGTTGGAGCTAATCCCATTGCCTTATCTAATCCGTGAACTGGAAAAGGCGTATATATTTCTTCGATTTGATGTTTAGCAGCCTTAACTTTCTTGACTGCATTCATTAACACATCGTCATCGTTATAAATAGCGTGAATTACTTTTGAAGCTTCCATATGCTACTTTAAATTTTTTGGTTCTTTATTAATTACTTCTGAAGTTCTAGAATCTGATCCAGTACCAACTAAACTATCTCCTCTTTCTCTAATATTTTTATATCGTTGCCCAGAAGATTTTAAAATTGTTTTAACTTCTGCTTGAGCTATTACAGGGAATGTTCTAGAATATAGTAAGAATAATACAAAGAAGAAACCTATTGTTCCAATAAAAATTCCGATATCAACAAATGTTGGAGAGAACATTGTCCAAGAAGATGGTAAGTAATCTCTATGTAAAGACGTTACAATAATTACAAATCTTTCAAACCACATTCCAATATTTACAACTATCGAAATTACAAATGAAAACATAATACTTGTACGTAATTTTTTAAACCACATGAATTGAGGAGAGAAAACATTACAACTCATCATCATCCAATATGCCCATGCATAAGGTCCAGTTGCTCTGTTTAAGAAAGCATACTGCTCATACTCTACACCTGAATACCATGCTACAAATAGCTCTGTTATATAAGCCACACCCACAATAGATCCTGTAAGCATGATAACAATATTCATTAATTCGATATGTTGTACAGTAATATAATCTTCTAAATTACACACTTTTCTCATTATAATAAGAAGTGTGTTTACCATTGCAAAACCAGAGAAAATAGCTCCTGCTACGAAATAAGGAGGGAAAATTGTCGTGTGCCATCCTGGTATAACTGATGTAGCAAAGTCAAAAGATACAATCGTGTGTACAGAAAGTACTAATGGCGTAGCTAATCCTGCAAGTACTAATGATACTTCTTCAAAACGTTGCCAATCTTTTGCTCTACCAGTCCAACCAAAGCTTAATAAGCTATAGATTTTCTTTTGAAATGGTTTAACTGCTCTATCACGTAGCATTGCAAAATCAGGTAATAAACCTGTCCACCAGAATACTAATGATACAGATAAGTAAGTTGAAATTGCAAATACATCCCAAAGTAGAGGTGAATTAAAGTTTACCCATAACGAACCAAATTGGTTTGGAATTGGTAATACCCAATATGCTAACCATGGACGACCCATGTGAATAATCGGGAATAAACCAGCTTGAACTACCGAGAAAATCGTCATAGCTTCTGCAGAACGGTTAATTGCCATTCTCCATTTTTGACGGAATAATAAAAGTACTGCAGAAATTAATGTTCCTGCGTGACCAATACCAACCCACCAAACGAAGTTAGTAATATCCCAAGCCCAGTTTACTGTTCTGTTTAGACCCCAAGTTCCAATTCCGGTTGAAACTGTATATATTATACAACCTATCCCCCAAAGAAAAGCTACAAGAGCGATAGAAAAAACAATCCACCATTGTTTGTTAGCTTTACCCTCTACAGGAGCTGCGATATCTACAGTTACATCGTGATACGATTTCTCGCCTGTAACTAAAGGTCTTCTAATAGGTGCTTCGTAATGAGACGCCATAATCCTTTATAATTGTTTATTAATTAATCTTTTTATGCTTCTGATGTATTTCTCACTTTAGTATGGTACTGAACATTTGGTTTAGTCCCTACATATTCTAATAAGTGATACATACGATCGTCTTCTAATAGTTTTGCAACTTTACTTTCTTTGTCATTAATGTCACCAAATACCATTGCACCGTTGCTACATGCTGCAGAACAAGCTGTTTGGAATTCGCCATCTTTAATAACACGTCCATCACGCTTAGCGTCAAGAATTGTTTTTTGTGTTTTTTGAATACACATAGAACATTTTTCCATTACACCACGAGAACGTACAGTTACGTCTGGGTTAATTACCATACGACCTAAATCATTATTCATGTGGTAATCAAACTCATCATTTCCGTTGTATCGGAACCAGTTAAAACGTCTTACTTTGTAAGGACAGTTGTTAGCACAGTATCTAGTACCAACACATCTGTTATACGCCATGTGATTTTGACCTTGACGTCCATGTGCTGTTGCAGCAACTGGACATACAGTCTCACAAGGTGCGTGATTACAATGTTGACACATTACTGGTTGGAATGCTACTTGTGGATTATCTGCAGGGTCTTCTAACTCTCCAAATCCTCCTAAAGAACCATTATCTCCAAATAAACCTGAGAATCCTTCTTTTTTAGAATCATCTTCAGCAAAAGTTTCTTCAGATGAATAATATCTATCAATACGTAACCAGTGCATATCACGACTACGTCTTATTTCTTCTTTACCAACTACAGGTACGTTGTTTTCTGCATGACAAGCGATAACACAAGCACCACAACCGGTACATGCATTTAAATCTATAGATAAGTTAAAGTGATGTCCAATTGAACGATCAAACTCATCCCATAAATCTACTTCTGGAGAAGTTACTGGAGTTTCAACATGGTTTAAAGATACCATTGGTATTCTATTCCACCCATTCTTACGATCTTGACTATCATAAGTATTGAATATCTCTAGCGTAGTTTCCTTTATAATATCTCCACGACCCATTAAGGTGTTTTGCAACTGTACACATGCAAATTCATGCATTCCGCCCGCTGGTTCAATCGAGATATTTTGAGTTGTATTAAAGTCTTTATATAATGTAAAGGCATTAACACCAGTTTTCATTTCGTCTTTAAGACCTGATGTTCTACCATAACCAAATGCTAAACCGACAGAGCCTTTAGCTTGACCAGGTTGAATAATTACTGGAACATTTTTTAAAGTTGTTTCGCCTAATTTTAAGGTTACATAACTTCCATTTAATGCACCGGTAGAATCATTTTCGTTAACAATATTCCAAGCAGTTGCATCCGCTTTAGATACTGTTAAGTAGTTATCCCAAGAAGTTCTTGATATTGGATCAGGAAACTCCTGTAACCAAGGGTTATTAGCCTGTTGACCATCACCCATTCCTACTTTAGAGTATAAAGTTAATTCTAAACCTTTTGATGTCGCAGATGCTGCTAATGTTCTTGCAGCGTTGCTTGCTGGAGCTTCAACCTGTTCAACTTCTTCAGAAGTTACATTTACTGAGGCTGTATTATTTACAAACACACCATCATGTAAGGCTTGGTTAAATGAACCTCCGTTAAGGATTGACTGTTTCCAAGTGGATTTGATATAATCATTTAATGACACATCATTTTCATTCCACTTTAATAAAACTTCTTGAAATTGTCTTGTGTCAAATAAAGGTCTAATTGTAGGTTGCATTAAAGCAAAGTGACCTTTCTTTAATTCAACATCTCCCCAAGATTCTAAGTAATGAGGTGCTGCTGCGATATATTGTACAACAGATGCTGTTTCATCTTCTTTTGAAGTAAATGCAACAGACAAAGTTGTGTTTTTTAAACCTTCTGCAAAATCACTTGCATTAGGTAATGTATACATTGGGTTAACGCCACTCATAATAACAGCTCCAACTTTACCTGCTTTCATATCAGCAATTAAAGTTTGTACTGCTTTATTATTTCCTTGACGAGTTTTAATAGGTGTTTTAGGATCAAAAGCCTTACTACCTAATTTAGTGTTTATTTCTAAAACAACAGTTTGTGCATTGACATCTTGAATACCTGTTACTAAAACACCATTACTTCCTGCCTTAATTAATTCTGAAGCTGTTTTTTGAACAGCGTCTTTAATTTTAGCTGGTAAATCATTAGCATTTACAGAACCTCCTACAATTAAACTATGTAGTTGAGCTAAAGCTAATTTTTGTTGTGTTGGAGTTAATGGTACACGCTTATCTGCATTTGCACCTGCAAGAGACATATTAGATTCAAATTGAATATGACGAGACATTTTTCCATTTGTAGGTATACGTCCATTTGAATATCCAGAATCAAATCCTCCACCTTGCCAATCTCCTAAGAAATCTGCTCCGACAGAGACAATTGTCATTGCTTTAGAAAAATCATAGTTTGCTAATCCGCGCTCACCATACATTGCTTGATAAGCATCTAAAGCAGCAGACTCTGAAATTGCATCATAAACCACATGGTTTACATTACCATATTTTTCAGTAAACTCAGACACTAATTTTGAAGTCGATGGACTTGCATAAGTTTGAGTTAACAATACGATTTGCTTACCAGAATCTTTTAAACTATTTAAAGCTTGAGTCGTTTCAGAATCAAAATCAGACCAAGAAATAGCATTTCCGCCTTTCATAGGTCCTTGAACTCTTAAACTATCATATAAATCTAAAACTGAAGCATTAACTCTAGCATTTGCACTACCGTTAGTAGCAGCTAGTGTGTTGTTTTCAATTTTAATTGGACGACCTTCTCGAGTCTTAACTAAAACACTTGCGAAATCGAATCCGTTTGCAATAGTAGTTGCATAATAATTAGCAACTCCAGGAACAATTCTATCTGGCTGAACTACATACGGGATTGACTTAACTACCGGCCCTTCACAGGCTGCTAATGAAGCAGCAGCTGTACTAAAACCAACATACTTTAAGAAATCACGACGGGTTGTTGAAGAAGCCTCTAACGTATCCTTATCACCTAAGAACTCATCAGTAGGAATTTCTTGAACAAATTCGTTTTGTTTTAGCGTCTCAACAATAGAGCTATCTTTTAGCTCCTCAACACTTTTCCAGTATTTCTTGTTTGATGACATATTATATAATTGAATTTATTTCTTTATTAAATATTTTAAAGCTTTCTATAATTTATAGAAGAACACTTTTTAGTAATGACACTTACCACATTCTAAACCTCCCATTTGAGCAGCAGTAAAGTTTTCTTTACCATATTTTTTATATAGTTGCTCATGGATTTTAGTATAGTAAGCATTGTCCTTAACTTTTACATCTGTCTCTCTGTGACAGTTAATACACCACCCCATTGTTAATGGTGAATGTTGAGAAACAATTTCCATATCTTCAACTGGACCATGACAAGTTTGGCATTCTACTCCTCCAACAATAACGTGTTGCGAGTGATTAAAATAAGCAAAATCTGGTAATTTATGTATCTGTATCCATTTAACTGGAGATGTTTTACCTGTATATTTTTGCTCAGCATCATCCCAACCTACAGCATCGTAAAGTTTTTTGATTTCTAAGTTATAATCTACACCGTACTCAGCTAAACCTTCAGCTTGAGTTTCAGGAGCTACTTCATAAATAGACTTATGACAGTTCATACAAACATTTAAAGAAGGTATTCCTGCATTTTTACTAACTCTAGATGAAGAGTGACAAAACTTACAATCGATACCATTATCACCTGCATGAATTCTGTGAGAATAATGTATTGGTTGAACTGGTTCGTATCCTTGATTTATACCAACCTGCATAAAGTAGCCATAAACAAAATACCCACTAGCTAGCATTAAACCAATTACAGTAACAAATACTAAAAATTGATTTTGAATAAATGCTTTCCAAATTGGCGTTCTTTTAGGAGACTCTGCTAAAACAACTCCTTTTGCCTCAGCAAAATTAGTAAGCGTTTTATTTACTAAAAACAAAGCACCTGCTAACAAAGCAAACAACAAGCCTAAAGCGCCTAAAATTATTTTGTTTGATATACCTCCTTCTGACGATGTTGACGAAGTCGCAACCGTACCTGGTGCAACCGGAGGAGCAGCAGTTGGCTCAGAGTTTGTATAAGCTAAGATGTTGTCAATATCCTCATTAGTCAATGTTGGAAAAGAGGTCATGGCAGCACCATTGTACTCGTTATAAATCTTATTTGCGTAAGCATCTCCAGATTTAACTAGCCCAATACTGTTTTTAATCCATTGGTACAACCACTCTCTATCTAAACCTTCTGCGTCAGCAAGTCGCGATTCTACTTTACGTAAAGCCGGACCTGTCATCTTCTTGTCTAACTTATGACAAGCTATACAATTGGCATTAAACAATGATTTACCTACAACTGGATCGCCTTCTTGAGCGAATAGTGAGGTTGAGAACGTTAGTAAAAAAATTAAGCTTAAACGAAGATAGTTACTACTTAACTTACGGTGAATCACCTGTTTCATATTATATATTGAATTTACTTCTAAACTTTGGTATGGTTTTTTCTTAACTAGGATATTAAATATAGTTTAGAAAACGTTACGCAAAAGTAATACTTAAAGTCGATTTTCAAAATCTTAAAGAAGTCTTAATTGCTAATTTAGATAAATTCTAAATAATAAAACAAGTCACTTTTAAGTTTAATACTTTTACATTTGCATTAAATAAAAATTAAAATGAAAACATCACATTTGAAAGCCTTAAGCTTAACTGCCTTAATAACAATATGTTTTTCTGCTTTTAGCATGGCTCAACAAGGGACAATAATTATAAATGAAGACCCTACTATCCCTAAGTTATTAGAGATAAAAAAGGACATAAATAAAAACGATACCAATAGCAATAGATATAAAATACAAATCTATTCGGGTAATTTAGGTGGTGCAGAAAGTAATAAATCTAAATTTGATAGCACGGTTGGCAAACACAGGTCTCAATTAGTGTTTGAAACACCAAATTATAAAGTATGGGTTGGAAACTTTAGAACAAGACTTGAAGCTGAAAGGGCTTTAGTTGAAGTTCAGAAAAAATTTGCTGATGCCTTTTTGTTTAAACCTAAGAAAGACAAAGAGTAATAAACTTATTCGAAATAAAAAAAGCGATTCAAATTTGAATCGCTTTTTTTTTATGTATTAACTTAATATTTATTTAAGTTTTTTCTTAACCTCTACTTCATGGAATGCTTCAATAACATCACCAACATTAATGTCGTTATAGTTTTTAATTTGCATACCACAATCGTATCCTTTAGAGACTTCTTTTACATCATCTTTGAATCGTTTAAGCGATTCTAACACGCCTGTATAAGTTACTACTCCATCGCGAATTAAACGTATTTGAGAGTTTCTGAATATTTTACCATTCATCACCATACAACCCGCAATAGTACCAACTTTAGATACTTTAAACATTTCTCTTATCTCAGCAGTTCCAGTTACTTCCTCCTTAACTTCTGGAGATAACATACCTTCCATTGCATCTTTAAGATCGTTTATTGCATCATATATAATTGAGTAAGTTCTAATATCTACTTCTTCTCTATCTGCAATTGTACGTGCATTTCCAACCGGACGTACATTAAATCCTATAATAATTGCATCTGATGCAGTTGCTAATAAAACATCACTTTCAGTAATTGCTCCTACTCCTTTATGAAGAATATTTACTTGTATCTCTTCTGTAGATAGTTTTTGGAATGAGTCTGTTAATGCTTCAACAGAACCATCAACATCTCCTTTAAGAATTATATTTAATTCTTTAAATGTTCCTAAAGCAATTCGACGTCCAATTTCTGCAAGTGTTAACGTCTTAGTTGTTCTTACATCTTGTTCACGTTGTAATTGTGTACGTTTAGTTGCTATTTGCTTAGCTTCACGCTCATCAGCAAAAACATTAAACTTATCTCCTGCTTGAGGTGCACCGTCTAAACCTAATACAGACACTGGAGTTGATGGACCAGCTTCTAAAACATCATGTCCACGTTCGTCATGCATTGCCTTAACTTTACCACTGTTTTTACCTGCTAAGACATAGTCCCCAACACGTAATGTACCTGACTGTACTAAAACAGTTGACACGTATCCTCTTCCTTTATCTAAGTAAGCTTCAACTACTGTACCTACAGCTGGTTTATTTGGATTAGCTTTAAGTTCTAATAATTCTGCTTCAAGCAATACTTTTTCTAATAATTCTTTAACACCTGTACCTACTTTTGCAGAAATATCATGAGATTGGATTTTTCCACCCCAATCTTCTACAAGTAAATTCATTTGTGCTAAACCTTCTTTAATTTTTTCTGGATTAGCATGTGGCTTATCAATCTTATTTATTGCAAACACGATTGGCACGCCTGCTGCTTGAGCATGTGATATTGCTTCTTTTGTTTGAGGCATTATATCGTCATCCGCTGCTGCAACAATAATAGCTATATCTGTAACTTGAGCACCACGAGCACGCATTGCTGTAAAAGCTTCGTGACCAGGTGTATCTAAAAATGCTATTTTTTGACCATTATCTAGTTGCACTCCATAAGCACCAATGTGCTGTGTAATACCACCGGACTCACCAGCAATTACATTTTCTTTACGTATGTAATCTAATAATGATGTTTTACCATGATCTACGTGTCCCATAACGGTTACGATTGGTGCACGAGGTATTAAATCCTCTGGCTTGTCTTCAACTTCATCAATAGACACATCAATATCTGCTGTGATAAATTCTGTTTTGTATCCAAACTCTTCAGCAACAATAGCTAATGTTTCTGCGTCTAAACGCTGATTCATCGTAACCATCATTCCTAATGACATACAAGCAGAGATAATTTGTGTTACAGGAACATCCATCATCGTTGCTACTTCATTTGCTGTAACAAACTCAGTAACTTTTAAGATCTTACTTTCTGCAGCTTCAATTTGTTGATCGATTTCAGTCTGCTCTCTATGCTGATCTCTTTTTTCTCTTCTATACTTAGCACCTTTACCTTTAGATGATTTACCTTGTAACTTCTCTAAAGTCTCACGTACTTGTCTTTGTACTTCTTCTTCACTAGGCTCTGCCTTAACAACAGGACCTCCTGATTTACGACCTCCAGGTTTTTTACCCTTAAATCTATCATTCCCCCCTCTTGAAGGCCCAGAATTACTTCTATTATTGTCTCCAGGTTTAGATATACGACGACGCTTTTTCTTGTTAGCGTTATCATCTTTTTTAGGGTCTTCTTTTTTCTTTTTAGGCTTATTAAATTGAGATAAGTCAATCTTTTCACCAGCTATTTTTGGACCAGAAAGCTTAGTATAATTAGTCTTAAGAGTTTCTTCAACAGGCTCTTGAGCTTCTTCTTCTACTTTTTCTTTTTCCGCTTTAACTGCCTCTTTTTTAGGTGTGACTTTAGCTTCTGATTTAACTTCAACTTTAGTTTCAGCTTTTGGCTTCTCTTTTTTAGTTGGAGCTTTCTCAGCTTTGCTCACCTCTTTTTTAGGCTCAGCAGTCTTCTGATCTTTTTTAGATACTTTTTTACCAGTATCTAGATCTATCTGACCGACAGTTTTTGGACCAGAAAGTGATTTTGAAGCTTTAATAACTTCTTCCTCTTTTTTAAGCTGTGCAGCTTTAGCTGCTTTTGCAGCCTCTTCCGCTTTTTGCTTTTCTTCTAGTTCTTTTTCGCGTTTAATACGCAACTCTTCCTTCTCCTTGTTCTTAGCTTCATTAACTTCTTGTGATGCCATTTTTTTGTTAGCATCAGTTTGAAATTCGCCAGCAAGAATACTATAAGTTTCTTCTGAAATTTTGGTAGTCGGTCGCTTCTCTACATCGATGCCCTTAGAATCTAAAAATTCTACAGCGCGATCAAGAGAGATGTTAAGCTCACGTAATACCTTATTTAATCTAATTGTTTCAGCCATAAATTGCCTTTAACCTTTATTCTTTTTTTTCCAAATATATGTTAATCTTCGAACTCTTCCTTAAGAATTCTAATAACATCTAAAATTGTTTCTTCTTCTAAGTCTGTTCTTTTGACTAGATCTACCACATCTTGCTCTAAAATACTTTTTGCTGTATCTAGACCTGCTTTACTAAATTCTTTGATAATCCAATCTTCGATTTCATCAGAGAATTCTCTTAATTCTACATCTTCTTCTGCTCCTTCTCTTAAAACGTCAATTTCGTAACCTGTTAATTGTCCAGCTAGTCTAATATTATGACCACCTCTACCAATTGCTTTACTTACTTCTTCTGGTTTTAAGATTGCTTCTGCACGTTTGTTTTCTTCATCAATTTTAATTGATGTTACTCTTGCAGGACTTAAAGCTCTTGTGATATATAATTGTAAGTTATTAGTATAATTAATAACATCAATATTTTCGTTTCCTAATTCACGAACAATGCCATGAATACGAGATCCTTTCATCCCAACACAAGCTCCAACAGGGTCAATTCTATCATCATAAGAATCTACTGCTACTTTTGCTTTTTCTCCTGGAATACGCACCACGTTTTTAATAGTTATTAAACCATCAAATACTTCTGGTATTTCTGATTCAAAAAGTTTTTCTAAAAACTTAGGTGATGTACGTGACATAATAATTGTTGGCTTATTACCTTTAAGTTCAACACTGTCAATTACACCTCTTACATTATCTCCTTTTCTGAAAAAATCAGAAGGGATTTGCTTGTCTTTTGGCAAGATAATTTCATTACCTTCATCGTCTAACAATATAACAGCTCTGTGACGTATATGGTGCACTTCTGCAGTGTATAAGTCTCCAACAAGCTCTTGAAATTGTTTGAAAACGTTAGTATTATCATGCTCATGAATTTTAGAAATCAAATTTTGACGTAACGCTAATATAGCACGACGACCTAAGTCAATTAACTTTACTTCTTCAGACACATCTTCACCTACTTCAAAATCTGGTTCAATTTTTCTTGCAGCTGTTAAAGATATTTCTTGATTTGGCTCTTCAACTTCTCCATCTGCAACAACAACACGATTTCTCCAAATCTCTAAATCTCCTTTATCTGGGTTTATAATAATATCAAAATTATCATCATCTCCAAATTTTTTCTTTAATGCATTTCTAAATACATCTTCCAAAATAGCCATTAAGGTGACACGATCTATTAGCTTATCGTCTTTGAACTCTGAAAAAGATTCAATTAACGCTATATTTTCCATAACTCTATTTGAATTAAAATTTTATAATAACTTTTGCTTCAACAATATCTTTGTAAGCAATATTTTCTTTTTTCTCTACAGTAACTTTACCCTTACCTACAGGTTTTGGCTCTCTTGCTTTCCACTCTAAAGTAATTACTTCATCGTTTACCGCAGTTAAAACCCCTTCCGTTTTTTGTGTTGCAGTTTTCACTTCTAATGTTCTACCAATATGTCTAGGATATTGTCTTGGCAATGTTAAAGGTGCAGATGCACCAGCAGACATAACTTCAAGAGCAAAATCATGCTCTTCTCTATCAATGTTATGCTCTATAGCACGACTAACAAATATGCAGTCCTCTACTTTAACACCTTGATCTCCATCAATGATAATATTAATAGCATTCTCCCCATTAACACTAAAATCTATTAAAAATAAATCTTGACGTTCTGTTAATGCTTCTTCTAATAAATTTTTGACTGTATCTATAAACATTTTTAAGTATAAAAAGAGGGGACTTTAGTCCCCTCTATTTCAGTTTTTCTCTTGCAACGCTGCAAATATACATATTTTTATTGATTTTCATAACTTTTTAAAAGTCATTTTTTATTACTAACTTTATAATATCTTCTTTATTAACTAACTAAAATCGAATTATGAAAAAACTACTAGTCCCAACAGACTTCTCAAAAGAAGCTGAAAACGCAGTTAAAGTCGCTGCTCAATTAGCTAAAAAACATAACTGTGAGCTTATCTTATTACACATGCTTGAATTACCTTTAAATCAATTAAGTGCGACAGGCAGCACACCTGCGGACTTACCTGAAGCAATGTTTTTTATGAAACTAGCCCATAAGGAGTTTGAAAAAATTATGGAAAAAGACTATCTTGAAGGGTTGATTGTTCATGAAACTGTTGATTTTAATGAAATTACTAAAGGCATCTTAGACACCTGTAACAAACACGATGTAGACTTAATAATTATGGGCTCACATGGTGCAGAAGGATTAAAAGAATTATTTATTGGGTCTACTGCAGAAAAAGTAGTTAGAACATCCAACACTCCTGTGTTGGTTATCAAAAATGAGCATCAGCATTTTGATATTAAAGAATTTGTTTTTGCTTCGGATTTTAAAAACGATAATAAAGAAACTTATGTTCAAGCAGTAAAATTAGCTAATCTTTTTAATGCTAAAATTCATTTACTTAATGTTAACACACCAAGTAATTTTACTACAACCGCTGCTTCAAAAGTAAGAATGATGGAGTTTATAGGAAATAACACGTTTGACAACTACACTATTAATATATATAACGACGAGACTATTGAGAAAGGTATTTTAAATTTTTCACGAATAATTGATGCCGATCTAATCGGAATAAGCACACATGGACGACAAGGAATTGCACATTTTTTAAACGGTAGTATAAGTGAAGATTTAGTGAATCATGCTAAACGACCAGTAATTACATTTAAAATATAACTAATTATCTTTCACAGAAACTTTATAAAAATAAAAAAGCTTCCTTTTAAAGGGAAGCTTTTTTTGTTGGCCCACTAGGTTTCGAACCTAGACTCTTTGGTACCAAAAACCAACGTGTTACCAGTTACACCATAGGCCAATCTCGTAATGAGGATGCAAATTTAATACAATTATTTATTCACGCAAACATTTTTTAAAAAAAATATCAATAAAAACTTAACGTTAACTTAAAAACCGTGTCTATTTAAGAATAATCACTAAATTCGCAACACATTTAAACCAATAATTTATGATGTCTTTTAACTTTAAAAAATGGAACTTAATATTAAGTTGGTTCGCTTTTTTAATTGCACTTATCACCTACACGCTAACAGTAGAACCTACAGTAAGTTATTGGGACGCTGGCGAGTACATACTAACTTCTTCTAAATTACAAGTAGGACACCCACCTGGAGCACCATTGTTTCAGATGTTAGGCGCAGTGTTTTCCGTATTTGCATTAGACCCTTCTCAAATAGGTTTTTTAATGAATATGATGAGTGCTGTATCTAGTGCTTTTGCTATTTTATTTATGTTCTGGACTATCGTTTTATTATTAGAAAAAATAGTTGGTAAGCCAGAAAATTTACAAAAAGGACAAAAAATAGCAGTTTTAGGAAGTGCTTTTGTTGGAAGTTTAGCGTTTGCCTTCACTGATTCGTTTTGGTTTAATGCGGTCGAAACTGAAGTTTATGCTATGGCAACTTTAATTATGACCATAATGTTTTATTTAGGATTACGTTGGGAAAAAGACATGCATAATCCTAGAGGTAACCGCTGGCTAATCCTAATTGCATTTGTTGTTGGTTTATCTTTTGGAATTCACTTTATGGGATTACTAACTATTCCTGCTATTGGATTAATCTACTATTTTAAAAACTACAAAACTATAACTGTCAAAAACTTTATAATAGCCAATGTTGTTTCGGTTGCTGTGTTATTATTTGTTTTTAAACTAATGTTTCCTAATGTACTACGCTATTTTAGCGCTTTAGAGTTGTTTTTTGTAAATCAAATAGGCCTTCCTTTTAATTCTGGCTCTATAATCGCTGCAATATTATTAGTTGCTGCCTTTTATTATGGACTAAAATATACTAGAGCTAAAAAATTATACCATTATAATACAGGTATCCTTTGCTTATTATTTGTGCTTATTGGGTCATCTACATGGTTAATGTTACCAATCAGAGCTAATGCCAACGTGGTAATTAACGAAAACAACCCCTCTAGTGCTAGAGAGCTTTTAGCTTATTACAACTTAGAGCAGTATCCTGAAACACATTTGTTTTATGGTCCTTTATTTACTGATCAGTATACTGGTTTAGATGAAAATGAGCCATATGTGGATGATAAACCTAAATATGAAAAAGATGAAGCTGCTGGTAAATACATAATTGTTAATGATTATAAGCGCGCAAAACAGAATTTTAATTCTGAACAAGCCGCTATCTTACCAAGAATGTGGAGTGGTGAAAATGCTGAAAACTATATGCTATTTACAGGCTATTTAAACTTTAGTTTAAAACCTGAATACCAAGGCGAAGAGCGATTAGTACAATCTATGATTGACTTTAAAAGTGATGTTAATGCTGGTAAAATAGATTATGAAGATTACCATAACTTTTTAAAACAATTTGGACAATTTGTAAATATTGAAAAACCATCTCTAGCTAGTAATATCGCTTACCTATTTGAATACCAATTAGGTTATATGTACTGGCGTTACTTTATGTGGAATTTTACTGGTCGTCAAGATGACTTACAAGGACGTTACGATCAACACGGTAATTGGATTAGTGGTATTAAATTTATTGACGAGTGGCATTTAGGTCAATCTCAAGACAACCTACCTAGTGATGTAGCACAAAACAAAGGACGAAACACTTATTTTTTCCTTCCTTTAATATTAGGGCTATTTGGGCTGTTTTTCTTATTTAATAAAGACAAAAAACTATTTTGGATAACTATGGTGTTTTTCCTGTTTACAGGATTAGCAATTCAAGTATATACTAACGTTAGACCTTTTGAGCCTAGAGAACGTGATTACTCAGTAGTAGGTTCGTTTTATGTATTTGCGCTGTGGATTGGATTAGGCGTCTATGCTATTTTTGACTTACTTAAAAAATATGTGTCAAACAAAGTGTTAGCACCTACTGTTACCTTAGCTTGCTTACTTTTAGTACCAGTTGTTTTAGCTTCGCAAAACTGGGATGACCACGATCGTTCTGGAAAATACACTGCGTTATCTATGGCTAAAAAATATTTAGATTCTTGTGGAGAAAACGGAATTTTATTCTCCATTGGAGATAATGATACTTTCCCGTTATGGTATGCACAAGAAATTGAAAACTATCGTACAGATGTTAGAGTTGTAAATACAAGCCTGTTTCAGACAGATTGGTATATAGATCAGATGAAGCGCAAAGCTTATAAGAGCGACCCTATACCATCTACCTTAACCCATGACAAATACAAACATGGTACACGAGAGTATTTAATGAAACGTTTACGATCTAAAGATACTTTAGACATCAGGACCTTCATGAATTTTATAACTAGTGATGATCCAAAAACAAAATTAAAATATGCTTTACAGCAAGAAGGGGAGGATTTTGAACGCTACCCTCAGCAATTCTTAAACTCTAATTACTTTCCTGTAGAAAACATTAGAATCCCTGTTGACAAGCAATCGGTGTTAGCTAATGGCATTGTAAAACCTGAAGACAGTCATCTAATCGAAGACTATTTGGATGTACACATTTCTGACAATGCAATTACAAAAAACCGATTATTAATGCTAGATATTGTAGCAACAAATAATTGGGAACGACCAATATACTTTACAGGTGGTGCTTTTGGAGATGATGATTATATCTGGATGAAAGACTACCTACAATTAAACAGTATGGTTTATAAATTGGTACCTATTAAAACTCCTGTAGCAAGAGCTAACCCTTTTGATATGGGACGTTTAGACACAGAGTTTATGTACAATAAAGTTGTAAATTGGGATTGGGGTAACAGTGGTAGCGACAAAATCTATCATGACCCAGAAACTAGACGTAATTCTATTACTTATAGAGGTAATTTAGCACGACTAATAGAAGGGTTAATTAACGAAGAGCAATTAGAAAAAGCTGAAGAAATTGCAGACATAGCAATGAAAAACATGCCTGTTAATAAATATGGTCATTATACTTTATTAGAGCCTTATATTAGTGCCTATTATGAAGTTGACAATAAAGACAAAGCAAGACAGCTATTTAAAGAGGTTGCAACTAAATATCAAGAAACTTTAAAATACTACAGTACGTTAACTAGAGAAAACCAAGACAAAAACTTTACTGAAATCTTAACAGATATTGAACGCTACAAGGCATTAGTTGATGTTTTAGTAGAATACGATAGAGAATTTGCTAAAGAGGAGTCAATGACTTTTACTAACTACTTAGAGTTATTTAAGTCTTATTACGATAGTGAGCCAGAAGTTAAAACAACACCTATACCTAAAGATATAGATTTAATACAACAATTAGACACAGTCTTAAAAAGCGAATAAATGCCTGTTTTTCCTGCAAAAACACCTAGTTTTATACAACGCCTTTTTCCAAAATACATTTGGAAAAAGGCGTCTTTGTCTAAAACAATTTATTTAACTTTTGATGATGGACCAACGCCAGAAATCACACAATGGACCTTGGACACATTAAAACAATATAACGCTAAAGCCACATTTTTTTGCATTGGAGACAACATAAAAAAATATCCTGATATTTTTAAATCTACCATTAATGATGGACATACCATAGGCAATCACACCTTTAACCATCTTAAAGGTTGGAGTACAAATACACAGCAATATGTTGCAAATACTATAAAAGCCCAGCAATTAATTAACCCTGAAAGCAACCATTTATTCCGACCTCCATTTGGAAAGATCAAACGCAGTCAAGCTAAACAATTAATAAATAAAGGTTATAAAATTATAATGTGGAGTGTCTTGTCCTATGACTGGGAAGCAAGCATAACTAAAGAACAGTGCTTCAAAAACGTTATTAAAAACACCGTTTCTGGAAGCATAGTTGTGTTTCACGACAGTATAAAAGCTTCAAAAAACATGCAATATACTTTACCTAAAGTATTAGAGTATTACAGTAAAAAAGGGTACCAATTTAAATCGCTTTAAACAAATTGCTGCACGATGCTTATTAGCGTGTTAGCATCTTGCTCTCCACTCTGACGCCATTTCATTTCGCCATTTTTGTAGATAATTAAGGTAGGCAAACCTTTGACGCGTAATGCTTCAGATAGCTCCTGATTTTTCTCGACGTCTATCTTGATAACTTTAGCTTTATCACCAAGTGCAGCTGCAACATCACGCAGTACTGCATGCATTGCTTTTGACGGTTCATTCCACTCTGTAAAAAAGTCTAACAGCACAGGAATTTCGACATCTATTAATTCTCCAAATTTTGACATTTGATTATAGTTTAGTTAAAACTCTTCACTAAAATATGACATTTAGTTCAAATTAAGCAATTTGAGACCCTTTTTTAAGTTCTATTACAGTTATTTCCGGCCAAATTCCTACACGTCCTGGATATGCTAAATACCCAAAACCTCTATTAACATTAATATATTGCCCCTTTTCTTTATAGATACCTGCCCAATGCTTGTAACGCCATTTTACTGGACTCCATTTAATCCAACCCGGAATCTCTATTCCAAACTGCATACCATGAGTATGACCACTTAATGTCAAATGGTAATGGTCTTTATGTGCTATTACTTTTTCTTCCCAATGAGAAGGATCGTGTGATAGCAATATTTTAAAGTCTTTAGAAGTAATGTTGGTAGAGGCTTTGTCTAAATCTCCTGCTTTTTTAAAACCACCTTTACCCCAGTTTTCTACACCTACTAAAGCTAGACGTTCTCCATTTTTTTCAATAAAACGACTTTCATTTAATAGTAAATCAAAACCCATTTCTTTTTGAATAGCTATTAATTCCTCTAAATTATCTTTTTTATCTTTTTCAGATTTCCAATCTACATAATCTCCATAATCATGGTTTCCTAAAACAGAGAACACACCATCTTTAGCGGATAGTTTTGAAAATGTATCTTTCCAGTTATACATTTCAGAAGCTTTGTTATTTACTAAATCACCTGTAAAAACAATAGCATCTCCTTTTTGTTGATTAACTAAATCTACTGCATAATTAATCTTTTCTTTATTATCAAAACTCCCAGAATGAATATCGCTAATATGTGTTACTCTATAACCATCAAAAGCTTCAGGTAAATCGTCAAAATGAAGTGTATATTTTAAAACCTTATAATTATAGCGTCCTTTATACATTCCGTAAAGTAAAGATGAAAAAGGGATAGCAGCCAGGCCTAAAGCTACTTGACTAATAAACTTACGTCTAGACGGTAAATAAAGAGAATCCTTTGTTATAAAGTATTTATCGTATAGCCCAATAAATGACCTTATAATATCTTCTCCGATTAAAATAGGAGTAATTACTAAGTTAAAAGACATATAGGCTAATAAAAAACCTATTGCATAACCACGCCCTCCAGAAATCACTTTACCCTCAGAAGGTGCAGAAAATTGATAAGCTAAGTTAACCGCTACAAGAATAGCTATTGCAATAAATAAATATTGTACCCAAACGGATCTAAATACCGTTTTAATAGCTTGAAAACCATAAGCGGTAAGCACTATATATATAATTGAAAGAAAAACTAGTCGCGTCATAATAAAATTTAGTACACAAAATTAACCATTCTAAAAGTTAATTATCTTATTATATTGTTAAACGTTAATACTGTAAGTCTACAGTTTTAACTTCCTTTTTACTAAATTGTGAAACAAATTTAAAATCACTTATGAGGTTTAAACTAGTACTATTAATTGTTTCAATTTATTTTATTTATGGTTGTAAAAAACAAACTGATGTAGCACCAATTCAAAAAAACAGTTCCTTACTATCTTATGTTAATCCTTTTATAGGCACCGGTGGTCATGGACACACTTACCCAGGTGCAAGCTTACCTTTTGGCATGATGCAACTAAGCCCTGACACACGTCTAGATGGTTGGGATGGCTGTTCAGGATATCATTATTCTGACAACTACATCTATGGGTTTTCACATACGCATTTAAGCGGAACAGGAGTTTCTGATTATGGTGACATTTTAATGATGCCAACCAACAAAATAGAATTTAATAATGGTGCAGATGGTAATAAAGGCTATCGTGCTTATTTTTCTCATGATAATGAGATTGCTCAACCTGGTTATTACAAAGTCCATTTAGACAGTACAAATATTGATGTAGAGTTAACTGTTTCTAAACGAAGTGGGATCCACAAATACACATTTCCTTCTGCCAAAAATCAATTTACAATTGTAGATTTATTACATCGTGATAAAGTCCTTGATGCTAATATTGAAAAAATTAATGATACAGAAATTGTTGGCTACCGTTTTTCTGAAGCTTGGGCAAAAGACCAACGCCTTTATTTTGTAATTAAAACGTCTCATCCATTTAACGATATGCTACAATCGCCTCCAAAACAAAGGATGCCTGGCGCTCAAAAAATAGCTTTAAAATTTATTAACCCAAAAAATCAACCCGTTTATATTAAAATAGGGATTAGCGCTGTAGATATTGAAGGAGCTCGAAAAAATTTGGAAACAGAAATTGGAGACAAATCATTTGAAAGCATAAAAAAGGAAGCTCAAAACATTTGGGAACAACAATTAGAAAAAATAGTTATTGAAAGTGATAATATAGATTACAAAACCAACTTTTACACGTCAATGTACCACGTTGCATTAGCACCAAACCTATATCAAGATGTCGATGGACGTTATCGTGGCATGGATCTAAACATCCATCAAACCAAAAATTTTGATTATTACACTGTATTCTCGTTATGGGATACTTATCGGGCTGCACATCCATTATACACCATTATAGATCAAGACAAAACCAACGATTTTATTAATACATTTTTAGCAAAATACGACGAAGGTGGAATTATGCCAATCTGGGATTTAAGTGCAAACTACACAGGTTGCATGATTGGCTACCACGCTGTTCCAGTAATTGCTGATGCCTATTTAAAAGGAATAAAAAATTATGATGTAGAAAAAGCGTTTAAAGCGATAAAACATAGTGCTACAAGAAACAAATTAGGGTTAAAATCCTATAAAGCATACGGTTTTATTCCAGTTGAAGAAGAAAGCGAGTCGGTTTCTAAAACATTAGAATATGCATATGACGATTGGACTATTGCGCAAATGGCAATAAGCTTAAATAAAACGGAAGATTATAAACTATTTACTAAAAGAGCACAGTACTACAAAAACAGTTTTGACCCCGAAACACAGTTTATGAGAGGGCGATTTAGAAATACTTGGTTTGCACCATTTGACCCGTATGAAGTCAATTTTAACTACACTGAAGCTAATGCTTGGCAATACAGTTTTTACGTACCACAAGACGTCTCAGGTTTTATTAATTTATTAGGCAGTAAAGAAAAGTTAGAAGCTAATTTAGACCAATTATTTATCGCTAAAGCGGAAACCTCCGGACGTCATCAAGTAGATATTACAGGTTTAATTGGACAATACGCGCATGGTAACGAGCCTAGTCACCACATGGCTTACCTCTATAATTTTGTAAACAAACCACATAAAACACAAGAAAAAGTTCATCAAATTTTAACCGAGTTGTACAAAAACACGCCTGACGGAATCTCGGGTAACGAGGATTGTGGTCAAATGAGTGCTTGGTACATTTTTAGCAGTCTTGGTTTTTATCCCGTCACTCCCGGAAGTAACGACTACATTATAGGGACACCGCTTTTTGAAAAAGCCACTATCAATCTAGAAAACGGTAAACAATTTACTATATCGGCAGATAATTTAAGTGCAGATAATATATATATCGCTTCCGCGGAATTAAATAGCGTACCATTAAACCAATCATTTATCTCACATTCAGATATTGTAAATGGAGGCTCGTTGCATTTTAAAATGACAGACACACCTTCCGATTGGGCAACAAAAGAAGGACAAGAACCAAAAACCGAAATCACAGAACACCTCATCACCCCTGCTCCATTTATCGCTAAAGGCGCTATTGCATTTAAGGGTAGTACAGAGGTTGTTTTAGATAATGTAGACAAAAAAGCAAGTATCTATTATAGCTTAGACACTAAAAATTTTAAGCCATATAACTCCCCTTTTATTATCTCTGAAGACACAGCATTAAAAATTTATGCAGAAAAAAACGGAATTAAAAGTGCTACAATTAGCACCCATTTTTATAAAATAGACCCAAACACATCAATTACATTAAAAACAGAATATGCTAATCAATATAATGGTGGTGGACAAAATGCACTTATAGATGGAGTTTACGGAACACAAGATTTTAGAACCGGAACTTGGCAAGGGTATTTTGATGAAGACTTAGAGGCTACTATAGATTTAGGAAGCTTAAAAACTGTAAAACAAGTTAGTCTTAACTTTTTGCAAGACCAAAGAAGCTGGATTTTCTTACCGTCTCAAGTGGTCTGCTATACTTCTAAAGACGGAATTAATTTTGAACAATTTCATATTAAACAAAAATTAAATAATAGTACCCCTTCAGACAAAACGCTTATAAAACAAATCTCTTTTAAAGGTAAAAAGGGAGAGTATCGTTACATAAAAATCATAGCTAAAAAACTAGGAAAACTCCCAGAATGGCACTTGGGTTATGAGCATGATGGTAGAAGTTGGCTTTTTCTTGACGAAATCACTATTAAATAAATGACATAAATTAAAGAGACATTGTGCAATAATTATCTACCAACAACTATTAAAAAATCATCTGATAACAATTGATACAAAAATCAAAATCACAAGATGTATCAATAAAATAATTATTCTTACTACTTTAGACAAACTAAAAATTAACTAAATGAACAACCAAAATAACAAATCTGCATTAACAACCTTAGTCACCGTTTTCTTTTTCTGGGGATTTATAGCTGCTTCAAACGGAGTTTTTATTCCGTTTTGTAAAACCTATTTTAATATTGATCAATTCCAATCACAATTAGTAGATTTTGCTTTTTATGGTGCGTATTATGTTGGTGCTTTATTACTTTTTATAATATCAAGCACACTTAAAAAAGACATTTTAAATGCTTGGGGCTATAAAAACGGAATCATTTACGGATTACTATTATCAGCAGTCGGTGCTTTTGTAATGTATCCTGCAACTGCTGGTGCAGAACAAGGACAAACCAGCGTATTTTACTTAGTACTAATTGCGTTGTTTATTGTTGGTTTAGGGTTTTCTTTACAACAAACTACAGCAAACCCGTTTGCAATTGCTTTAGGAGATCCAAAAACAGGTTCTCATCGCCTTAACTTAGCAGGAGGTATCAACTCCTTCGGAACAACCATTGGACCAATAGTTGTCGCTTTTATCATCTTTGGCTCGGCACCTTTATCTAGTGAAGAATTAGCATTAATGATAAAAAACAATGACATAAAATTAACCACAGTACAGTCACTATATCTTGGAGTCGGAGTCTTATTTTTATTAGCTGCAGCTTTATTTCATTTTTCAAAAAAACTGCCTGCTTTAAAATCAGAAACAGCTTTTGAACCTGCTAATAAAGCTAAAAACATATTAATCTTGTTAACTGTTATAATTGTTGGTTGCTTTGGATATATTTTCAGTACTTATACAGGGTCAGAAACTGCTACAGAAGCCCTAGAAAATAAAAGGTTAGTCTTTTTAATTATAGCGTTAGCTGCAGTAGTAGGGTGCTTATTATTTGCGTATTCAAGTTCTTCAAAAAAACCAGAAGGATGGGGTGCTATGAAGTATCCACAACTTGTTTTAGGGATGTTAGCTATTTTTACATACGTTGGTGTAGAGGTAACTGTTGGTAGTAATTTAGGCGAATTATTAAAGCAAAATGTAGAAGGCACTAATTTTAACGCTCTTGGATTACCAACACTTAACGATGCACAAATCGCACCATTTATTTCTTTATATTGGGGAGGTCTAATGATTGGACGTTGGGTTGGTGCTATTACTGTTTTTAACCCAAGTAAAGGCTTAAAAAAATGGTTACTTATAATTGTACCCTATATCGCTTTTGGCGTAATTCTTTTAGTCAACTTTGGTAAATACTCTACTAATCAAATCTTATTTTTTGCAATCTGTGTCGCAGTTCAAATTGGAGGGTTCTTTTTAGCAAAAGATAACCCTGTTAAAACACTTAAAATATTTAGTCTTTTAGGAGTATTAGCAATGGTAATTGGATTGGTATCCACAGGTAACGTTGCATTATTTGCTTTTTTATCTGGAGGTTTATTCTGCTCAATCATGTGGCCATGTATATTTACATTAAGTATTGCAGGTTTAGGCAAATACACGTCTCAAGGTTCTGCTTTTTTAATTATGATGATTCTTGGTGGTGCAATCATACCGCCATTACAAGGTAAATTAGCAGATGTTTTTGGTATTCAACCTTCCTATATTATTGCAGTATTATGCTTTGGATATTTATTATTTTATGCATTCAGAACCAAAACAATACTTGACAAACAAGGCGTTACTTACTAATACATATTAATGGATAGAAGAAAATTTATAAAAAACGCTTCTTTAACAGGAATTGGCATTGCAGCAGGAAGCACTATATTAAGTTGTGCTAAAACCGAAAAAAACAAAGCATCTAAAGCAGTAGTAAACAACAACAACTTCCCTATTGCTATTTGCACTTGGGGGTTTGTTAATGCAAATGCTAAAGCAGGTCAAGATTTAGATGCTGGTATAAATGCATTGGATGCTGCAATTGCAGGTGTAGCTTTAGAAGAAAACGATTTACTAAACACAACAGTAGGTAATGGAGGGGCGCCCGACCGGGAAGGCAACGTCACTTTAGACGCTAGTGTTATGGATAGTAATGGTAATAGTGGTGCTGTTGCTAATGTCAAAAACATTGCTAACGTGGCACTTTTAGCAAAAAAGGTAATGACAGAAACGCCACATGTTATGCTTGCCGGAAAAGGTGCAGAAGCATTTGCTTACACCCAAGGATTTAAAAAAGAAAACCTATTAACTGAGGCTTCCAAAAAAGCATGGGAAGAATGGAAACAATCCTCAGAATACAAACCAATTATTAATATAGAAAACCACGATACAATTGGCATGTTGTGTATTGATAAGGCTGGTGATATTGCTGGTGCGTGTACAACTTCTGGAATAGCCTATAAAATGAAAGGTCGCGTTGGGGACTCGCCAATAATTGGCTCTGGGCTTTTTGTTGACAATCAGATTGGCGCAGCTGCAGCAACAGGTTTAGGTGAAGAAATTATGAAAACTGTTGGTAGTTTTTTAATTGTCGAGCTAATGCGAAACGGAATGCATCCACAACAAGCCTGTGAAGAAGCTATTAACCGTATTGTAACCAAAAGCAACACTTACAAAAATTTTCAAGTTGCTTATATAGCTATAAATAAGGCGGGACAAACAGGGTCTTATTGCATCCACGAAGGATTTACCTATATGAAATATCAAAATGGTAAAAACAAGAATATTACTTCTGAAGCTTTTATAAAAACATAGACATTTTAAAAATAAGTTTAAATTAAAAAAGAGGAACACTAACCTAGTGCTCCTATTTTTTAATTGTTATTTAATATGTTGTTTTTAACTATTTAGTCTGCATAGTTTAATTCGCCTCTTGCCTCTTGTTCTTTAAATTTTTGAACTAATGCTAAAGCATCCGGAATCACATCGCTACAAAGTATAATAAGTGAGCCTTTAACTGCGTTTTTGACTGCGTATTTAATAGCTTCTTTTTCAGACGGAATTATTGTTGTTTTCTTATTAGGATCTTTCTGTTTAATCCCATCATCCAACATCTTAATTAACTCTTCTTCTGTTTTTCCGCGTAAGCGTTTGTCTTGTCTAATAATAATTTCGTCAAACATTTCTGCAGCAATTGCCCCCATTTCATTATTATCTTCTACTCGTCTGTCTCCAATACCTGCGATAATTCCAACTTTTACGGTTGCCTCTAACTCTTCAACAAATTTTTGAAGTGCACGCATCCCTGCTGGGTTATGAGCATAGTCTAAGAGAATTGTAAAATTTTCAAATTCGAATAAATTTAAACGACCTGGAGTTTGTGAAGCAGACGGGATAAAAGTTTCTAATCCTGCTTTCATGTCTTCAATACTAATCCCTTGGATATGCGCAGCTAAAATTGCTGGCAATACATTTTGGATCATAAACTTTGCTTTACCGCCATAAGTTAATGGGATATTTTCCACACGCATAATTCGCATTTTCCATTCACCTCTACAGATTGTTACCCAACCGTTTTCAAAAACTGCTGTGATACCTCCTTTACGCTGTAAAGCTTTAATATGAGGGTTGTTTTCATCCATTGAAAACAATGCAAGATTACAATCTATAGTACGACGCATGTCATAAACTAAATCATCATCTGCATTTAAAATAGCATAACCATCTGGTAAAACCGTTTCTGGAATCACCCCTTTAACTTTCGCTAATTGCTCTACTGTATGAATCCCTTTTAATCCTAAATGATCTGCAGCAACATTAGTAACAATACCAATATTACAATTTTTAAAACCTAAACCTGCACGTAATAATCCACCTCTAGCACATTCTAAAACTGCTAAATTTACTGTTGGATCTTTAAGTACAAACTCTGCACTTGCAGGTCCTGTACAGTCACCTGTCATTAGTAGTCGGTTTTGGATATATACACCATCACTAGTGGTATAACCAACGCGGTATCCATTCATTTTAGCAATATGCGATATTAGTCTTGTTGTCGTTGTTTTTCCATTTGTACCGGAAATAGCGATAATAGGAATACGTCCTGTGTCTCCTTTTGGAAACAATTTATCTATTACTGGTGCTGCGACATTACGAGGCAACCCTGTTGTAGGTGCTAAATGCATTCTAAAACCAGGACCTGCATTAACTTCTAGAACTGCTCCACCGGTTTCTGATAACGGTTTTGTAATGTCTGTTGTCATTATATCGATTCCGCAGATATCTAAATCTATAATTTTGGATATACGCTCTGCCATAGCAATATTTGCGGGATGAATGATATCTGTAATATCTTCGGCAGTTCCACCTGTACTCAGGTTTGCAGTATCTTTTAAGATTAACATTTCATCTTTAGCAATAACGGACTCTAAAGTATAACCTGCATCTTTTATAATTGTTTTTGTTAACTCGTTTACTGTGATTTGTGTTAATACATTTTCATGTCCAAAACCACGACGAGGGTCTTTATTAACTTGATCAATTAATTCTTGAACGGTCGATTTACCATCTCCAATAACATGTGCAGGAGTACGTATGGCACCAGCGACTAATTTATTGTTAATAACTAAAAGTCTATAATCTCTACCAGTAATAAATTTTTCAACAATAATTGCGCCACTTCTAGAGCTTTCTTTAGCGTGATTAAAGGCGACTAAAGCGTCTTCATAATTTTGTATCTCGACTGTAATTCCTCTACCATGGTTTCCGTCTACTGGTTTGATTACCAATGGATAACCAACATAATCACAAGCGTCTTGCAAGCTACGTTCTCTTCTTATAATATCTCCTCTTGGCACCTCAACTTCTGCTTGTTCTAAAAGGTATTTAGTATCTTCTTTATCGCATGCTAACTCTACACCAATGCTACTTGTTTCGCTAGTTACAGTGGCTTGAATACGTTTTTGGTTTGCACCATAACCTAATTGACATAACGAGTATTTATTTAGTCTAATCCAAGGGATGCCTCTAGATTCTGCTTCTTCAACAATAGACCCCGTACTTGGCCCTAATCTAGAATCTTCACGGAGTTCTCTCATACGTTGGATGTCATCTTCTAAGTCGTACGCTTTACCTTCTATTAAAGCTTCACAAATAGCTACTGCAGATTTTGCTGCAAAACGCCCAACATTTTCTTCTATATAAGAAAACACAACGTTGTACACTCCTTTTTCTCCATATCCACGTGTCCTACCAAAACCAGTATCCATTCCAGCAAGGGTTTGGATTTCTAAAGCAATATGCTCTATAACGTGTCCCATCCAAGTTCCATCATCTACACGCATAAAAAAACCACCTTCGCAACCTTCTGAACAGCGATGAGAATACATGGTTGGAAACATTGCTTTTAAACGTTCTGGAAAACCATCTACTTTATTAGTTGGCTTTTCTTCCATGTCTTCTAAATCTAATACCATGACTATTAATTTATGTCGTCTTACAGACCAGTAGTTTGGCCCTCTCATAGCATTAATTTCTAGTATATTCATATGGTTTGGTTTTTGTTAGTAAGTGTTGAAAGATTATAAATATATACAATTTTCAATTAAAAAAATAGTTTATTTTTGCGCTAAATAAATAAGCTACAACCCAAATTATATGCTAGAGAATAAAGGAACACTAATCCCAATTGGTGGAAATGAAGACAAAGGAATAGAAGATAATGAGAAACATACTTTAGAATTTATTTCGGAAGGCATTCTGTTTCACGTAGTTAGAGAAGCTGGAGGTGTAGATGCTAATATTGTAGTTATACCTACTGCATCAAGTATACCTGTGGAAGTTGGCGAGAATTATTTAGATGCATTTACAACTTTAGGATGCAAAAATGTAACTGTCTTAGACATTAGAAGTAAAGAAGATTCTGAAAAACAGGCGTCTATTGATTTGATCAAGACTGCTAATTGTATTATGTTTTCTGGTGGAGATCAATCTAAAATTACAAATAAGATTGGAGGAACTCAAATCCATGAAATTATAAAAGACCGTTATAAAAACGAAATAGGTTTTGTTGTTGCAGGTACAAGTGCTGGTGCCATGATGATGTCTAACGAGATGATTGCTGGCGGAAGCGCTACAGAATCGTTTATTAAAGGTGCTGTAGATATGTATAAAGGTTTAGGCTTAGTGCCTGGATTAATTATTGATACTCACTTTATCAAACGCGGACGTTTTGGACGCATTTCTGAAGCAGTTGCACAATTTCCAGAATTAATAGGTATTGGGTTAGCAGAAGACACCGGAATGATTATTAAAAACCAAAAATGTCAAGTTATTGGCTCCGGAATGGTTATTATTTTTGATGGTAGAGAGTTAGAACATAATAAGCACAAAATCTTAGAACAGGGTACTCCAATGTCGCTTACTAATTTGCGCACACACATTCTATCAAATGGAGATCGTTTTTATATAGATGAGAAAAAGGTTAAGGTTTTATCAATTGAAGCCCCTTTTATTTAAAACATAAATCCCTTTTTTCAAAGGGATTTTTTAATTCTAAATTATCTTTTTATAGTTCTCGATACAAAATTGCAAAATCAATTTTACTAGAACTGACAATTAGTTATTATTTATAGATAGACACTTCCTCTGTACCATTGGAAGATTTACTAGCACGGTACATCCCTTCTGTATTAAAAGGCATAGCAATATTACCTTTAGCATCTACAGCAATTAATCCACCATCCCCTTTTATTTCTAAAATACGTTTATTAATTACTTCATTGGAAGCTTCCTCCAAAGACATATTTTTATGTTCTATTAGACATGCAACATCATAAGCAACCACACCACGAATAAAAAACTCGCCACTACCAGTACAAGAAATTGCACAGGTTTTATTATTAGCATAGTTTCCTGCTCCAATCATTGGGCTATCTCCTACACGCCCCCATTTTTTATTAGTCATACCTCCTGTGGATGTTGCTGCTGCAATATTACCGTCTTTATCACAAGCGACTGCACCAACAGTTCCAAACTTAGAGTCCTTCTTTTTTGCATGATCTAACTGGAAACTGTCCGTATCTTTAATCTCTAACCACTGATTATATCTCAATTTATCGTAAAAATACGAGGCATCTTCTAGCTTATAATCCAACTCTTTAGCAAATTGCATAGCACCTTCTCCTGCAAGAAAAACATGTTCGCTTTTTTCCATTACATCTTTAGCTAAACTAACCGGATTTTTAATTCCTGTAATTAAACTAACCGCTCCAGCATTTAATGTTTTACCATCCATAATTGACGCGTCCATTTCATGCGACTCCGTTGCAGTAAATACACTTCCTTTTCCAGCATTAAATAATGGTGAGTCTTCAAGAATTATAACTGCTTTTTCTACAGCTTCTGTTGCTGTACCATTATTATCTAACACCTTATAACCTTCATCTAAAGCTAGTTGTAAAGCTGCTTTATATTTAGCTTCTAGTTCTGGAGTCATCATCCCTTTTACTAAAGTTCCTGCTCCACCATGTATGGCAATTGAAAATGTATTCATCTATTTATTTTTAAAAGCCGAAAATTACAAATTGCAATTCAATTAATTTCTATTTAAAGCATAAGTTTTTGTAGTTTTATAATCTTGAAAAATATATACTATGTCAGAACAAAAACGCCTTTTTTTAGTCGATGCCTACGCTTTAATTTTTAGAGGATATTATGCCTTTATAAAAAACCCACGAATTAACTCTAAAGGCGAAGATACGTCTGCTATAATGGGATTTATGAACTCGTTATTAGACGTTATAAAACGCGAAAGACCAGATCATTTAGCAGTATGTTTTGACAAAGGTGGAAGTGCTGACAGAGTCGAACTATTTGAAGCCTACAAAGCCAATCGTGACGAAACCCCTGAAGGGATAAAAACTGCGGTACCCTATATTATGGATATTTTAAAAGCCATGCACATTCCAATTATGGTAAAAGCAGGTTTTGAAGCTGATGATGTTATTGGAACTTTGGCTAAACAAGCCGAAAAAGAAGGCTACCAAACCTTTATGGTTACGCCTGATAAAGATTTTGCACAATTGGTTAGCGAAAACATTTTTATGTACAGACCTGTTTTTGGTGGTGGTTATGAAACTTGGGGCATTCCAGAGGTTCAGAAAAAATTTGAAGTCACAGACCCATTACAAGTCATTGATTTTTTAGGGATGATGGGAGATGCCAGTGATAATATACCTGGGTTACCTGGTGTTGGAGAAAAAACTGCCAAAAAGTTTTTAGCAAAATACGGTAGTATGGAAAACCTTTTTGCCAACACACACGAGCTAAAAGGTAAAATGAAAGAAAAAATAGAATCTAATAAAGAGCTAGGATTACTATCCAAAAAACTAGCAACTATTATGCTTGATGTTCCGGTGACTTTTAACGCAAAAGATTTTGAGTTAGACGCACCTGATATCCCGAAGGTAACTGAAATTTTTCAGGAGTTAGAATTTAGACGACTTATAGACAATTTTACAAAAACGTTTACTTCGGGTGCAGAAGCTACGTCGGTTACAAACGACAAAACTTCTAAAAAAGCAGCCCCAAAAGTAACACCAAAGGAAGCTGAGAGTGCTGGTGCTGGACAATTTAATTTGTTTGGTGGCGACCCAAATTCCGCAACAGCGACATCAGACACCGATAGCTTTGCTCGAAAAACTGCCGATACCACATCGCATTTTTACCAAAGCGTCGCACCAGGAATGGCTACCAAACTATTTGTAAAAAACTTAATAAACCAAACGTCGGTGTGTTTTGATACCGAAACCACAGGATTAAATCCATTAACTGCCCAGTTGGTTGGTATTGCATTTTCATGGGAAATTGGTAAAGGGTTTTACCTACCGTTTCCGGAGGACAAAACCGAAGCGCAAGACATAATAGAAACACTAAGACCATTTTTTGAGAATGAAACCATCCAAAAAATTGGACAAAATTTAAAATACGATATTAAAGTACTAGCCAAATATAATGTGCAAGTCAAAGGTCCTTTATTTGATACCATGTTAGCGCATTATTTAATAAATCCAGACATGCGACACAGTATGGATGTATTGGCAGAAACGTACTTAAACTACACACCCATTGCTATTACCGAGTTAATTGGTAAAAAAGGAAAAAACCAACTGTCCATGCGTGATGTACCATTGGACAAGCAAACCGAATATGCGGTTGAAGATGCCGATATCACCCTACAATTAAAAGAACATTTTGAAAAAGAATTAGGCGAAGCCAACACCCAAAAATTATTTGAAGATATCGAAGTGCCTTTACTACGTGTGTTGGCAGCTATGGAGCTGGAAGGGATTAACTTGGATGTGGACTTTTTAAATAGCTTGTCTGCCGATTTAAATAACGACATTGACACTCTGGTTTCTAAAATATATGAAGTTGCTGGAGAGGAGTTTAATATCGCATCACCAAAGCAATTAGGAATCATCTTATTTGAAAAACTAAAACTGGTCGATAAGCCTAAAAAAACCAAAACTGGGCAATACGCAACTGGCGAGGATATTTTATCCTACCTAGCCAAAGACCATGAGATTATTAGAAACATTTTAGAGTATCGTGGGTTAGCAAAACTAAAAAGTACTTATGTAGATGCCTTACCACTACAGGTAGAGCCAGCAACCGGTCGTGTACATACAGATTATATGCAAACCGTTGCTGCTACCGGACGTTTAAGTAGTAACAATCCTAATTTACAGAATATTCCGATACGTACAGAGCGTGGACGTCAGGTACGTAAAGCGTTTGTACCACGTAATGACGACTATACATTATTAGCTGCCGATTATAGCCAAATTGAGCTACGTATTATTGCAGCTTTAAGCCAAGAAGAAACTATGATTGAAGCCTTTAAAAATGGTGAAGATATCCATGCCTCTACAGCGTCTAAAGTATTTAATGTGCCTTTAAACGAAGTCACTCGCGAGCAACGTAGTAATGCTAAAACCGTAAACTTTGGTATTATTTATGGGGTGTCTGCTTTTGGGCTTAGTAACCAAACCGATTTATCGCGTGGCGAAGCCAAAGAGCTAATTGATACCTATTACGAAAACTACCCTAAACTTAAAAAATACATGAGTGCACAAGTAGATTTTGCACGTGATCATGGGTATGTAAAAACCGTTTTAGACAGACGACGCTATTTAAAAGATATTAATAGTCGTAACGCTGTGGTGCGTAGTGCTGCGGAGCGTAATGCAGTAAACGCTCCAATACAAGGTAGTGCAGCAGATATTATTAAAATTGCCATGATTAATATTTATAACAAGCTAGAAGCTGGTAATTATAAAACTAAAATGCTACTGCAAGTCCATGATGAGCTTGTTTTTGATGTTTACAAACCTGAGCTTGAAGAAATGAAAACCCTTATTAAAACCGAAATGGAACAAGCGTTTGTAATGGATGTACCTCTAGATGTAGAAATGGATGTTGGTTTGAATTGGCTGGAGGCGCATTAGGATATATAAAATTTACTATCATAAAATATGAATGACATAAAATTTAGTTGGGTACAAACTCATTTTGAAATTGTAGATTATCTCGCTGCAAAAGAAAATTCACAGATTGAAATTATCGAACTTTTAAAATCAGTTGGTATAACAGGTTTTGATGATGAAGATGAAAACGGTAAAATTGAATTAACAGAAATCGATCCTTTTACATTCTTTTGCTACATTAACAAATATGGTAGTGAAAAAAGACTTCAGTTTTTACAAAAAATTGGTGAAAAAATTGGTGTAACTATACCTTTAGATGAAAAAGGATTACCATCAGCTCAGCCTCAAAAAGTATGGGTTTTTCCGTATAAAAAACTTCGAACCAATAACGAAATTAATAGACTATGGTCATTCTTTTATAAAGCAATTAATGGTAATATTAAAGAAGATGATTTTCAAAATGTATTAAAAATCAAAGGAGTTGGAAAAACAAAGTTAACAGAAATTTTATTTTATGTAAATCCAAAAAAATATTTACCAATTAATGGACCTACTAAACCTTATATTGAAAATGAGTTAAATCTCAGCTCAGACTTTAATAGCTATCAAGAATACATTTCATTACTTGATAAAATTTCAGTAAAAACTAAAATGCCTTTTTATGAACTCTCGTATTTTGCGTGGGAATGGAAAACTAGAAAAAAAGAAAATATCGATAAAAATGCTAAAAGAGGATTAGACAATATGAAAGAAAAATTCATATACTTTTTGAATAAAAACAATAAAAAAGGAAGTCAAAAAGCAAGTTCATATATAAGAGCTTTAGATTTATTAGATTATATTCTTAACGCAAAAGCAAAAAGCAAACTTGAAGGATTCAACAGTATTTACGATATAGATTCAATTAAAACTATAAGAAAACTACACCAATTCGTCTTAATTGAGCAAAACAAAGATACCGGGATCTTTCAAAATGAAACCCCAAGCAGTTATTGGAAGAATAAATTTTATTCTGCAGCATTGAAAAGCTATTTAGATTTTTTAAATAATAATTCTGTAATTAATAATATGAAAGAACAGAGTATAACTAAAGATTTTAGATTATCTGAATTTATAGAAAAATGTTTATTATCTGGCCTAAATTACAAACCAGAATTAATCACAAGGTACATTTCTTCATTAGCAACAAAACCATTTGTTTTATTAAGTGGTTTATCTGGTTCTGGTAAAACTAAATTAGCGCAAGCTTTTGCGCAATGGATTGCCCAAGATGAATCCCAATATTGTATTGTTCCTGTTGGAGCAGATTGGACAAACAGAGAGCCACTTTTAGGTTACGTAAATGCTCTTGATGAAGCTGAATATATTTTACCAGAAAACGGGGCTTTAAAATTATTAATTGAAGCTAACAAAGAAGAAAACATAAACAAACCTTACTTTTTAATCTTAGACGAAATGAACTTAAGTCATGTAGAGCGTTACTTTGCAGATTTTTTAAGTGTTATGGAATCTAAAGATAAACTTAAATTACATAGTTCGGAAAAAAACAAAAGCAATGTGCCTTCTACTATAGATTGGCCAAAAAACTTATTTATAATAGGTACAGTAAACATAGACGAAACTACCTATATGTTTAGCCCTAAAGTATTGGATAGAGCTAATGTTATAGAATTTAGAGTGAATAAAGATGATATAGCTGCTTTTTTAGATGCACCAAAAGAAGTAGACTTTACTAATCTAAACTTTAGTGGTGCTTCAATGGGAGAAGACTTTATAAAAGTTGCTTCAAATAAAAATTTCCCAACAATTGATGCGACAACTCTAAACAAAAAATTAGTATTATTTTTTGAAGAATTGAAAAAAACAGGAGCTGAATTTGGCTATCGTTCTGCTTCAGAAATTCATAGACTTTACAACCAGTTATCCTCTATAGATAGTGCCATGCAAGAAAACACAAAAATAGACATTGCTATTATGCAAAAACTTTTACCAAAACTACATGGTTCTAGGCGTAAATTATGTCCTATTTTAGAAACATTAGCTGCATTATGTGTTACTGAAACAACAGACGTACTAAAAGCTTTTCTAAACAGCAAAGAAGCAATTAGCTTTAATAACAATAAAGATGTTTTATACCCTTTATCCTTAGAGAAAATAACGAGAATGTATAAAGGTGCTATAGATAATGGTTTTGCAAGTTACGCTGAAGCATAACAAATGGAAAAAGTACAATCCATAGAAATAGATTTATCTCATATAGAAGATGGTTTATACTTATGTATCGATGCTCAAAAAAAAGGCGATATAGAAGTAGATACCAAAAACTATTATGAGCATGAATCAACCTATCAATTAAAAGAAGGATGTTTCTATGATTTTGAATTTTCACATAATAATGAAAACGTTTCAAAAAAATACCGTCTGTTATGTAGTGACCAAAGCAATATTGTAAAAAACAGAAAAAGAAAAGAACACATTGGTGTAATTGCACCAAATATTTTTGTTGGCACACTTACCTTACTGGTTTTAAATACAGAGTATTCTGATAAAAAATGGGAATTACAACTAGAGATACAGTCTAAAAAAACAAGTTATCGACAAGACTATCAGTACATGTTAAATGAAATAACATCAAAATGTACCGATTTAATCATTCAAGCTAATTCGCCTGTAAGTCATTCTTTCGAAACTGATTTTGAAACTGATAATAAAACATTATACCAACGTTTTGCATTTGTAAGCTCCATAATAAATTCAGAAGATTTTGAAGATGCTATACAACGTATTGTAACTTGTCCTACTACAAATTGGACAGAGCAATCAGAATTAACAGATGCTAGAAAAATAAAACGATTTAAAAACACAGAATTAAGGTCACTTATAAATGCTGACAATCGATTAAAACTAAAAAACACGCATCCTTTATACAGAAAAGGAATACAATCTGTTGCTACAAAAATAGAATCCTACAGAAAATTTGAGAGTGTTGACACTTCAGAGAATCGTTTTATAAAACATGCTTTAGAAACTTTTTTAAAATTTTGCATGGACATTTCTAACCATCCAAATGCAGGAAGCAGACTCCAAGAAGAAGCTGATGTGGTTTCCGAAAAACTTGAAACACATTTACAACATGATTTATTTAAAGAAGTTTCAAGACCAACTACATTAAAACTTAACAGTCCTACACTACAAAAAAAAGAAGGTTATAGAGAAATATTAAAAGTGTGGTTAAAATTTGATTTAGCTGCAAAATTGATATGGAATGGCGGAGACGAAGTATATAGCGGAGGTAAAAAAGACATTGCAACCTTGTATGAATATTGGCTATTTTTTAAATTATTAGATGTTTTAAAAACTGTTTTTGAGATAGAGCCAAAAGAATTAGAAAAACTAATTGTTCCTTCAAAGGATAAGTTAAGCTTACAACTTAAGCAAGGAAAAGTAACAGCATTAAGAGGTATTTACACCAAAGCAAATAGACATCTAAATATTAGGTTTAATTACAATAGACAATTTACAGGAGGCACAACTGATATATCGAAAGCAGGAAGTTGGACAACAACGTTAAGACCAGATTATACTTTATCCATTTGGCCTACAAAACTAAAAGAGCCAGAAGCAGAAGCTACAGAACAAATTGTTCACATTCATTTTGATGCCAAATATAAAATTGCAAATATCAATCAAATATTAGGTGAAGAACAATCTGAAGATTCTTTAAATAAAGAAAAAAAACAAAACCTAAAAGGGATTTATAAAAATGCAGATTTATTAAAAATGCATGCATATAAAGATGCCATAAGAAGAACCAGTGGAGCTTATGTTTTATACCCTGGAGAAACAAACAAACCAATTAAAGGGTTTCATGAAGTATTACCTGGCTTAGGTGCTTTTCCAATAAAACCTACTAAGAACACTAATGAAACCATTCACTTAGAAATTTTCATAAAAGAAGTTTTAAATCACTTTTTAAACACAGCTTCTCAGCGTGAAAATATATCAAGTAAAACTTACCGAATAATTAAGGACAAACCCTCTGAAGGATTACTTGAACCAATACCTGAATACTTTAACGATGAAAAATTAATTCCTGATGAAACCTATGTTTTAGTTGGTTTTTATAATGACCAAAAACAATATGATTGGATAACCAAAAGTAAACTATATAATTTTAGAATGGGTACTGGTAACGGTTCTCTTGTATTAGATACAGAAACTGTTTCAGCAAAATACTTATTATTACATACGCACAAAGACAAAGCCTCAGCCGACTTATGGAAGATTATCAGTAAAGGGCCAAGAGTGTTTTCAAAACAAAATTTAATAAAGAAAGGCTACAACAATCCATCACAAGATTACTACCTAATTATTGAATTAGAGAAGGTAGACTTAAATGAATTTGGCAATAATAGTTGGGATTTCAGAAAACTTAAAAATTACTATTCAGGTAATGCTTCTGCAAAACCTTTTACAACTACTTTAACTGAGCTAATGAAAGCTAAAATTTCATAAAAACTCACCCCCTAAAATAAAAAGAGAGGATAAAATAAATTTTATCCTCTCTTTACACTAATAATCAAATACTATTAATTTATCCCTAAATTAGCATAGCTAAATACAGAGTTCACATGCTAAACACCATAAAAGACTGCTTTAATTTTGAAATCGTTACTTTAAAAAAACTTAATGGTTACGATAATGTTAATTACCTATTAACAACAACTACAGATAAATACATTTTTAAAACTTATGCGTTTTCGGAAGACATGTTGGCTTTAATTGAAGCCGAAAATAGCGTCTTACAAGCTTTAAATGGTGATGCTTCTTTCCCAATGCCTATTGCTTTTCAATCTGGTGAACTTATAAAAATTACAAAACTAAATGGTAACAAAACCATTTGCAGACTATTAACGTTTTTAGATGGCACGTTTTTAGGCGATGCAAAACACACTCCAGAACTAATAGCGTCTATTGGTGCATTTACTGCTACAATGGACTTGAAGCTTTTACAACTAAACAGCTATGTATTAAAAGCGAGACAATGGGAATGGGATTTGCAATATATTAACTTAAATAAAAAATATATTAAGGATATTGATGCTGTTAACACTAAACATCTAGTTTCCTATTTTTTTCAGCAATACGATTTTTACGTGACTCCTGTCTTAGCTGAATTACGAAAGTCTGTCATACACAATGATGTTAACGAGTGGAATGTTTTAGTAAATGGCAACCAAATTTCGGGACTTATCGATTTTGGCGATTTAGCATATTCGCCTTTAATTAATGAAGTCGCTATTGCCATAACGTATGCATGTTATGATAAAGACCAACCTTTGTCTTGGGCGATTCCGTTTATAAAAGCATATCATAACATTCTTCCTTTAAAGAAAAAAGAATTAGATATTTTATACTACCTAATTGCTGGTAGATTATGTACCAGTCTTTGTAAGTCTGCGCACGCTAAAAAAACCAATCCAGAAAATAGTTATGCTTCTGTTAGCGAAAAAAACGCTTTGAACATGCTTAAAAAGTGGCTAACCATTAATCCTATTCATGCTAAAAACGAGTTTTATAAGGCTGCAAATTTTAGTATTGAAACTCCAAAACCAATAAGCGAGTTAATTACAAAACGTCACAACGTAACGAGTCCGATATTATCGTTAAGTTACGATAACCCTATTTATTTTAAAGGTTCTGCGTTTCAATACATGTACGATGCCTATGGTAATACGTTTTTAGATGCATATAATAACATTCCGCATATTGGACATGCACATCCTGAAATTACTAAAATAGCATCACAACAAATTGGCACTTTAAATACCAATACTAGATATCTATATGATGCTTTTACGGAATATGCAGAAGCTTTACTTTCTAAATTCCCAAAGGAATTAGACACTGTTTTCTTTGTAAATTCTGGTAGTGCAGCAAGCGATTTAGCCATGCGTTTGGCACAGGCGCATACCCAACAAAAAACCATTATGGTTATGGAGCATGGTTATCATGGTAACACACAAATGGCTATAGATATTAGCCATTATAAGTACAACAACAAAAAAGGACAAGGTCAAAAAAACCACATTATTGAAACTACAATACCAGATACATACAGAGGAAAATACACCAATAATGATGGCTCGGCAGGAAAAGCGTATGCCAAAGAAGCAATAAAACAAATTGAAGAAAGCAACTTGCCAATTGCTGCTTTTATTACCGAACCTATTGTTGGTTGTGGCGGTCAAGTACCTTTAGCAAAAGGGTATTTGCAAGCCATTTATCCTGCAATTAGAAAACAAGGTGGTATTTGTATAAGTGACGAAGTACAAACTGGTTTTGGACGTTTAGGGGATCATTTTTGGGGATTTGAAGCGCAAGACATTATACCAGATATTGTAATTCTTGGTAAGCCAATAGCTAATGGTCACCCTATGGGAGCTGTTGTTACCACAAAAGCCATTGCAGAGTCTTTTGGTAAAGGTGTGGAATTTTTTAGTTCGTTTGGCGGAAATCCTGTGTCTTGTAAAATAGCACTAACCGTTTTACAGGAGATTGAAAATAACCAGTTACAGCAAAATGCTAAAGTGGTTGGTGATTATTATCAATCGCTTTTCAAGAAACTAAAAGAAAAATATAAGTGTATTGGAGATGTTCGTGGCTCTGGATTATTTATTGGTGTGGAAATTGTAAAAGAAAATAGCATAGCACCAAATACTGAATTGGCACATTACATTAAAAATGAATTGCGAGATCGTTTTATTTTAATAAGTACAGATGGTCCTTATGATAGCGTAATAAAAACAAAACCTCCTTTATGTTTTACTAAAGCGAATGCAAAACACGTTGTAGATACAATCGAAGCTGTTTTAGAAACGTATTATAAAAATGAGCAATAACTTAGCACAGAGAAAAACCACACATGTTTTAACCTTAATATAATGGTATTACTGCGACAGCTACTGAGGTTGAAACAAAAATAATAAACAACCAGTTAGTGGTTACAAGATTAAATGATTTATAGATTGTAAATGGAGGCCAAACAACAGCCTTACTATATCACACCCAAAAAAAATATAAGGACGCCGATTTAAGCAGTATATCTGTTTAAATGAAGTTAACAGTAATAAAAGATATTGACAAAAAAATCTTGAAGTCCCAAAGATTGCAAGATATGCTAATAGTCAAAATAAAGTTACAGAATTAGACTTATCATCTAACACACCTTCACTTTGTTTAAATTGAAAGCTTATCCAGAAAACAAAAACCAGTCTGTTTTATGATATTTTGAACGAGTTAAAAAGTCAATAGGGAAGCTATAAATAAACTAACAGCAAGTATCCAAAGGAAGTTTAAAGAGCAAAATCCTAATAAATTCTTTGTTTTTTTTAAACTCATTACCGCCTAAAATCAAAAAAGAGGATAAAATAAATTTTATCCTCTCTTTCTTGCTTATAAAGATATCCCTACATCTTAATAAACTTTAAATCAAACAGCTCACCTTCAGCTGTAAGAACTCTTATAATGTACATACCACTTGCAAAGTTGCTTACTTGTAAGCCTACGTCGTTAGTTGGTACCACATTGTTTGTTGTTGTCATAATCATCCCGAAAAGATCGTACACTACCAGACCAACAATATTAGCATCAGAATTGATATTAACATTAGATTCTGCTGGGTTTGGAGACACTATAAAAGCGTGATAGTTTCCTTTGTTTCCTTTAACATAATGGTTTTCGTTTTTATCATCACATTTATGTTTTCCACCATGTTTAGAACATACACACTCGTAAGCTTCGTCATCATCGTCTTCACTATCATCATCGCTATCATTATCTGTTGTATCATCAGTTGGGTCTTCTGTTGGGTCTGTATCTTCAGTAGGTTGTACTGGAGTATAATTAAACTCTTGAGCTATACTTGCAGTTCCTGATCCTGTAAAAGTCCCTGTATAAGCCTTAAAGTTATCTGTATCGTTAACATCTGTTAAGACTCCGTTGTATTGCATATTATTTGGGTCTTCAGTTGCGTCGTCGATATTAGAAGCATCTACTTTAATTGGCACTAAAACTACTGATGCATCAAAAGCGGTTAACTCCTCTCCTGTAAAATACATCGTTAAGTCATACGTTGCTGTTTGATTAGTAGTTGTAATACTAAATGCTTTTGATGGTCTAGCGGTGTTTATGTTTGAGAACAGCTCGAAACTTTCACCTTCATCAATCACATCTATTGTAACACAACCTAAGTCTGCTGAAGCGTTTTCAATTTTTGCTATTAATGAATTATCTGAAGCACTCATAAAGTAAATAGAATTACCTTGGTGCACTTGCGTTGTTGCAGATTTACCAATTTGTGTTGCAATACCTGCTGGCGTTGCTGATACGGTTACATTATCTATTGCAAAACTAAATGCTGATCCTGCATTAGTATCATTATACCATCTCCAAGCTAAGAAAAATGATTTTCCGTTTAAGGCATTAATAGTCGCATTATAGGTCCCTGAAGAAGCTATAACTGCTGCAGGACCATCGCCTACAAATTGTTGCATGGTTACATAATTTGCACCATCTAGAGAGTACATAAACTCGCCATAATCAAAGATTGTTCCTTCTACAGCGTCAGTTTCTCCTCCTACTTCCCAGTCAAAAGCTACTGTAATATCACTTGATGCTCCAGCATTAATCATTGGAGATCTTAATAGTGTATTGGTTGGCGAATTAGTATCGTAGATTGGTAAATCTGTAACCCCATCGCTAATAAAAGCTCTACCTGCTGCATTTGCATCTCCATTAACTTTCCATACATTGTTACCGTCAGACAGTCCTATTGCAGACCATCCTGCTGGAATACCGTCTACAGAGAAGGTTTCGGTTGGTAATAAATCAAAACGCTCTGTCCCTGTTCTTGGCGCAAAATCATTGTCTGAAATAGAAAATTCTTGTTTATAGAAGGTGCCATTAAAAATATATGATAATACTATTGTTTCTGTATCTTCAACTAAAGCATCATCATAAACCACTACTTCTATAGCTTTAATTTCTGTACCTGAAAAAGTTAAGCTACTAGTAGATAGGCTAAAATCTTGTCCTAAAGTTGCAGTACTACCTGCAGTACTTAAATTAATAGTTGCAGTAGGAGTAACTTCTACTCCTGTAAAATATACTGAAAATGTATTATAATCTTCACAACCACTAGTGTCATTACTTTCTGCATAAATTTTAACATTACTTGCGTTAAATGCAATTGTATTTGGGTCTCCAACAGTAAAAGCATCTCCTATATCTACCGCATACCAAGCGTTTGTAGTTTGTACTTCTTCTACAGATCCTGGACCGTATAAAATTTGTGCTGATAAGATTGAAGCTTCACGCATTTCGCTAAACTTAGCGTTTGGTGATAACATTGTTTCTGCTAAATAAGCAATTTTTGATGCTTTAATAAATCCAATACCTTGAACGCTATATTGATTTCCTTGATCTGAAACCTCATCGTCTGCTGCAGCTTTTTGATAACCTGCAGAAAAAGATTGTCCACTTCCTGATACTAATAAATAGTACCATTTGTTTAATACACCACTATTATTATGCACACCACATTGGTCGTTTGCTAAAGTTGGAGTACCACATTCTGGTTCTGACCAGTTTTCTCCACCATAAGAGTCAGGGTTTCCTGCTGCTTTAGGGTCATCCATCCAACGTAATGCTCTAGAACCTGCTTCTCCAGCTTCTAAACCGCCATCACGCTCATCAATCTGCTCTCCAATTCCCCATGGGTCATAATTGATAGTTCCATCTATTTGAGATAATACGTAAGCCTCTACTGATGCTCCCCAGATATCTGAGAACCCTTCATTCATCGCACCAGATTCTCTTTGGTACACTAAATTTGCTGTAAACTCACACACCCCATGACCAATTTCATGCGCGCAAACATCCATAGATGTTAATGGTGCAAATGATCCGTCTGGTTTTTGACCACCTTGGTAACTTCCATCACCATAAGTCATAGCTGTTCCGTTCCAAAAAGCATTATCATATGCATCACCATAGTGTACATAGTTAGTCACTTTAGTCCCTAAATTATCATAACTAGATCTGTTGTGGATGTTTTTCCAGTAATCTAAAACTACTTCTGTCCCCCAATGGGCATCTAATGCAACGTCATCGTTATGCGCTTCATTATGACCTACCGATGGAAAACCATCTACAGGGATTGCCGGACCGTATGGTAAAGAAAAATCATCTTTTCTATGCTCCATAGCTGTCCAATTATTATCTGCTGTTTCTGCATTTAAAGTATCACCGTCACCATCTGCAATTGGAACTGCAAATTGCGAAATTGGTGCACTTACCGGAATCCCTCCTAGTCCTTCATAAGACAAAGTTTCGTTTTCTACACCTGAAGGCGATATCCCTTTTAATACCCAATTACCATTACTGTCTTGAGAAGTATTAAATGATCTAACTCCTGCATATCTAGTCTCTCCAGTACCAACAGCAAATGGTTGTACTATTTTATTAGCTTTTGCTATTTTTTTAATTTCTTTATTTACACTTTCTTTTCCATCGTGACCATCCACATGCTTGATTATTGCATCTAATAAAAGGATTTGACCTGTTACTGCATCCACATAAATGTCTGCACGTGATAAAGGTTCGGCAGCATAGATATTAAATCTATATGCTAATGATAAGTCAATAACTTCTGTTAAGTAGTTATCTACAAAAACTAGCTCTCCTGTTGGATAAACTTCGTTATAAGCTGCTGTTAATTCTGGCGAATCCCCTAAGCTTTGAATATACTCCCAAGCATAAGTTGTTGCACCAACATGGTTTAAAACCAATTGTAATGCTTGACTCTCACTTAAAGAAGGTGTCGCGTTAATCGCGTCTGAAAGATTATAATACTCTGCTGTTAAGCCTAAAACAATATTGTTTTTAGACATTACTTTAAAAATACCATGCTCTACTTTTACACCTTTAGTGTTTTGTTGAAAATTACTAACCAGAATTCCGTTAGTGTTTGTGGTTGATGAACTTGTAAATGTTGTTTCTTGTCCTAAATCTAAAATTGTATTTAAAAATGTAGGGATGTCACTTAGCTGTAAAGTCGCTCCTGAGGTATTCATTTTAATAAGCGAAGGCGTCCCACGGTTGGGTTCCATTTTAAATGAATTTACTCTAGCGTCTTGGGATAGATTGTTAGAAATATCCTGAGACGTTTGCGCATTTAAGGAAAAGAATCCTTGAAAGCAAAACGCAATAGACAGGAATAGACTTTTTTGTAAAATTCTAATCATTTTGTAAGGTGTTAAGGTTAGTTATTTAATTAGTAATACTTCGAAGTATTACTATTAAGACAACTACTTTTATTTTTACCCTACTTTTATTTATTATTTATGCAATCAATGGCGCTTAAAAATGAAAATAGAGCATTTAAAAAGCGTTGCTTTGCTTTATAAACACTCTATTGATGTTAATTTTTTAAATTATAATTAATATGAATGTATAATCTAAATTTTTTATAAATCTATAAAAAACCCATCCTTAGTATTTATAAGATGATTGTTTAGATGTGCTGTTTTTAATTATTCAATAATCCCTTTACTGTTTCATCAATTACAAATAAAACATTAAACATATTCTTTTTAATTTCTTCATTAGAAAACCTTAAAAAGGTAACACCATAAACTTCCGATTCGTCTTGTCTTTTTGCGTCATATTCTATGCTATGGTCATGACTATCGCCATCAACCTCAATAGATAAACCTATTTCATGACAATAAAAATCTGTAATGTGATTTAACATTGGTGCTTGTCTATAAAACTGAACACTATATGCGCGTTGTTTTATATTCTGCCAAAGTAAAACTTCTGGTAATTAATGTACTATTTTTTAGTAATTGTCTTGCTAGTAGCTTTAGTTTTGGGTCGTACGGGATTATTTTATTGACACCCCTAAAGTTAACTACCTCTTGTTTTTCTTACTCTTAAACTTAGCTTTATTTTTACGTTGATTGAAAGGAACAGCATCATTAAACGTATTTTTAGCTTCACCTGTTGGTTTGTTTTTACGCCACTTTTCTGCTTTTTCTGGTAGCAATACTTTAAGTAAATCTTGACGACCTAACTTGTTTAAAGTCTTTTTAATCCAAGCTTTATTCTCGTCTTTATACCAGAAGAAAAAACGGTGTTGTTCGTCTTTTTCTTTTCTAGTAATTGGTGTATTTACTTTTTTAAGTGTGTAAGGATGGTAACCACTATAATAAATGACAGTAGCGACTGTCATTGGTGTTGGTGTAAAGCCTTGCACTTGCTCTAGCTGGAAGCCCATATCTTTGGTTTCGGCAGCTAGGTTTGCCATATCTTCAACTTCACAAGCAGGATGATTAGATATAAAATAAGGTATTAATTGAAGTTTTAAACCTTTGGCAATATTAATCTTATCAAAACGCTCTTTAAACTTATGAAAGTATTTAAACGATGGTTTACGCATCAGTTTTAAAACCGGATCACTTGTGTGTTCTGGCGCAACTTTAAGTCGTCCAGAAACGTGCTTAGTCATTACCTCTTCCGTATACGCGTCCAACTCTTTTGGATCGGCATTTTTATTAAATTCTGGCACTAACATATCATGTCGTATTCCAGAACCAATAAATGATTTTTTAATCTTTGGATGCTTATCTACCGCTTGATACAAATCGGTTAACGGTTTATGCGACGTATCTAAATTACTACATATTACTGGCGAAATACAACTAGGTGCCACACACTTGTCGCAAATAGATTGTACTTTTCCTTTCATTTGATACATGTTAGCACTTGGTCCTCCAATATCACTTAAATACCCTTTAAAGTCGGGCATGTTTGCAACGGTATCAACTTCGCGTAAAACAGACTCTTGACTACGAGACGCAATAAATTTTCCTTGGTGTGCTGATATGGTACAAAAACTACAACCACCAAAACATCCTCTATGAATGTTTATAGAAAACTTAATCATTTCGTAAGCAGGGATTGGTCCTCGCTTATTATATTTTGGATGTGGTAATCTTGTGTATGGTAACTCAAAAGATGCATCAATCTCGGCTTCCGTCATTGTTGGATAAGGCGGATTAATCATCAATGTCTTATCTCCAATTTTTTGAAAAATACGTCTTGCTGCTAATTTGTTAGACTCTTGTTCTATGACCTTAAAATTAGAGGCGTATTTTTTCTTATCGCTTAAACAGACTTCGTGAGATTCTATTTCTACATCTTCCCAATTGGCATTTTTCGGAATTTGAGCATTTTTATCGACAAGTAAAGCTGTTTGTTTTACAGTTGTAATACTACTAAAAGGGACTCCCTTTTGTAATAAACGCACCACTTCACGTAAGGGTTGTTCTCCCATTCCGTAAACTAGCATATCTGCTTTAGAGGTTTCTAAAATAGATGGCATTAACTGGTCACTCCAATAATCGTAATGTGTGACACGACGTAACGACGCTTCGATACCACCAATTAAAATTGGTGTATCTGGCCATTTTTCTTTTAAAATTTTAGAATATACTGTTGTTGCATAATCTGGTCTAAACCCAATATCTCCATTAGGTGTATAGGCATCTTTGTCACGTTTCTTTTTATTAGCATTATAATTGCTAATCATTGGATCCATACAACCTCCTGTAACCCCAAAAAATAATTTTGGTTTACCCATTTTAACAAAATCCTGAAGATTATCGTTAACATTAGGTTGTGGGACAATTGCAACACGTAACCCATAACTCTCTAAAATACGACCTATTACTGCAGGTCCAAAGGATGGATGATCTACATAGGCATCTCCGCTAAATAGGATTACATCTAGTGCATCCCATCCGCGTATTTTAACCTCTTTGTTTGTGGTAGGTAACCAATCTGAAAGTTTTAAATCTTGCATAGTGTGCAAAAATAGTCAAAAAAAGAACGCTTAAGCATTAATTTTAAAGACAATAGTGTTATAATTAGTTAAACTTTTACATCTAATGCATCCCGTAACGCATTACCAATTAGCATAAAAGCCATTACTAAAAGCATAATACATAAGCCTGGCAGAATCGCTAAGTACGGTTTACCTAAAATAATATAATTATAATGATCTTTAATCATAGCACCCCAACTAGCCATAGGAGGTTGTGCTCCAATACCCAAAAAGCTAAGTCCGGATTCTATTAATATTGCTGCTGCAAAGTTTGCTGCACAAATAACAATTACTGGAGCCATAATGTTTGGTAAAATATGCTTGGTAATTATCCTATAGTCATTAAAACCTAAAGCTCGTGCTGCAGTAACATATTGCATTTGCTTTGCACTGATTATCTGACCTCTAACCACCCTAGCAACTTCCACCCACATGGTCAAACCTACAGCTATAAATACTTGCCAAAAGCCTTTACCTAAAGCTAAGGTAATTGCTATAACTAGTAGTAGTGTTGGAATGGACCAAGTCACATTAATTATCCACATAATAAATGCATCAACTTTTCCTCCATAATATCCTGCAACGCTACCCATAAATATCCCAATAACTAAGGAGATAAATACAGCTACAAAACCAATAAAGAATGAAATACGGGCACCTACAAGTAATCGGCTTAATAGGTCTCGTCCATATTTATCAGTTCCTAAAAAAAAGGTAACCTTTTTAATATGTTGTGATGCTGAGTTTTGAGTGATAAATTTAGCATCAATTGTTTTTGACACCCCTTCTAACCCATCTGAAACAAACTCGGTATACGTTAATTGGTCTCCGTTTATAGAATAACTTGATATCGGAATTTCAGTATCTGTATTTTTTGTTCCGAAGAATAGCTTATCTAAAGCCGATTGCTCATTTTTAATTTGTGAAGGGATCGTCAACATATCAACTTTAAATCCTGGAGATTTAGAGTGAATAGAAACATGCATTTGATTGGCATTTTGCGAATTATCTGGCGCTAAAACATAAGCAAACACAGATACTAACCCAACTAAAGCTATAAAACACAAACTAAAAACGCCCCAAAAGTTTTTTTTAAACTTTTGAAGCGCTAATTGTGATAATGAGTTTGTTTTTGTCGTCATTGTATGATTATCAATTCCTGAGTGCTACTACTTTTACATATTTGCATCAGGCATGACAAAACTACTAATTTTTTATGGTGGCTACTTTTTTAATTTCGTAAGTCATTTTTAAATCGTTTAACACATTAAGTGCTTCTTCAACATAAACATCTTTACTTAAATTTTCGTGCCATCTGTTACGCTTATCACGTAAGACTGTATCTTGTTCAAACATTTTTTGCTCATATGGTAAAGATTCAAAAGTCAAATTAGTTTTATAATCTGATATTGCATCAAACTGCTTCGCTTCTTCTTCATTTAGCTTTAAATCTGCTTTATATTTTTCGTAATTAAGCGAGTAGTTATTATTATCCATTTTTGTTTTAGCCCATTTAGCACTGTTTTCAATTAACTTTAATTGCTCATTATTTGCCATACGCTCTTTACTATTTGCAATAGTAGTATCGTAGTCAAAATAACTATTCCATACCTCGTAATCTACTGGTGTAATTTTGTCCCAAGCTAATGGATTTTCTTGATCACGCTCTCCAATATCAATAAAGCTATAACGGTCTGGTACTACCACATCACTTTTTACACCTTCTAATTGTGTTGATCCACCATTAATACGGTAAAACTTTTGACGCGTTAATTTTAATGCTCCTAAATCTCCGTGAGAACTATTACGCACCATACGGTTTAAATCTAGTACATTTTGGACTGTTCCTTTACCGTAAGTTTGCTTACTTCCAATAATAATAGCACGTTTGTAATCTTGCATTGCAGCAGCTAAAATCTCTGATGCAGAAGCAGACAACTCGTTAACCATAATTACTAAAGGCCCATCCCAAGTAATGGACTTGTCTGTATCACGTAAGACCTCTTTAGCTTCGTCTGTAGAACGTACTTGTACAATTGGTCCGTCTTTAATAAATAAACCAGCCATATCTACTACTGTTTTTAAAGAACCACCACCATTGTTACGTAAATCTATTACTAGACCTTCAATACCAGCTTCTTTTAAACGCTCGATTTCTAATTTAATATCAGTTGCTGCGTTTCGGTTTTTATAATCTTCAAAATCTACATAAAACTTAGGCAGGTTAATAATTCCGTAGTTTTTATCGTCTTTTCTAACTATCGATGACTTAGCGTAAGTCTCTTCAAGTTCTACTAAATCTCTAGTCACAGGTATGTCTTTGATAGTACCATCTACTTTTTTCATGGTTAATATCACCTTAGTCCCTTTAGGTCCTTTGATTAATTTAATGGCATCATCAATACGCATTCCAACAACACTTATTGCTTCTTTCTCATTGCCTTGACGTACTTTCATTATAACATCACCAACTTCTATCAATCCATCTCTCCAAGCTGGTCCACCAGAAATAAGTTCGACAATTTTTATGTAGTCCATTTTTTTCTGTAGACGTGCACCAATTCCTTCCAGTTTACCTGACATTTGTTGGTCAAAACGCTCTTTATCTATAGGTGCTAAATATGAGGTGTGAGGATCAAATCCTTCAACAATAGTATTAACATACATGCTAAACCAGTCTTCACGATCCATATCTTCGATATAATCTGTAAAGTAATTATCAAGTGCTTTTGTGGTTTCGGTTCTAGCTTCTAATTCAATTTCTTTTAAAGTCTTTTTAACAACAGGAGTCTCTTCTACTTTATCATTAATCCCATCTATATCATCTTCATTATCTACTTTTTTAGACTCGCCCTTTTGCTGATCCATCAATGCATCATAACTTGATAATGTGTTAAATTTTAATTGTTTTCTCCAACGCTCTTTTAAACCTTTTTTATTTTTTACATACTCTAAACTCTTGTAGTCCGTATTATAATCTTCATCTTTAGTAAAATCAAAAGGTTTTGCTAAAATTTCTTTATAGTAAGATTTTGCTTCGTTTTGACGTTGCACTAAACGCTCATGCACTAAATTAAAAAACGAAATATCATAGGCTCTTAATTGGTCATCAATTTCAGTTTCAAATTTTTTAAAATCGTCTATATCTGATTGTAAAAAATATCTTTTTAATGGATCCACCACCTCTAAATAATCGGAATAAATATGTGCAGAAAACGCATCATTTAATTCTTTAGGCTCAAAATGCAATTGATCTAAAGCCAACGTGATAATCTGAATCAACAACTTGTCCTTATCTGGGTCGTCATTTACTTTAGTAGTAAAACTACAAGACCCGAATGCTAATAATAGTACTAGCAGTATTATATTATATTTCCTTTTCATCTGAATTATTTAAATTTTTTGGAGAAATTTCTACTAAAGTAAAGAAAAAACCATGCCAATAAAATCAAATCCCGCTAATTTTTTGTTAAACTGATTAAATTGAGCAGATACGAGAGAATTTATGTATTTTAGCTCTGTAATATAATACACGTTTATGAGTAAAAAACCACTAATTTTAGTAACTAATGACGATGGAATAACTGCTCCTGGTATTTTGACTTTAATTAAAGTTATGGAAACCATTGGAGATGTTGTTGTTGTAGCGCCTGACAGCCCGCAAAGTGGAATGGGTCATGCGATTACTTTAAACAGCGTGTTACATCTTGATAAAGTTTCTAAAAAAGGAGACAAAACTTTACAATATACTTGCTCTGGGACACCTGCAGATTGTGTAAAAATTGCAATAAATGAGATTTTAGATAGACGCCCAGATCTTTGCGTATCCGGTATTAACCATGGATCCAACAGCTCTATCAATGTTATTTATTCTGGCACAATGAGTGCTGCAATAGAAGCAGGAATTGAAGGGATCCCTGCAATTGGTTTTTCGTTATTAGATTACAAATGGGACGCCGATTTTGAGCCTTCAAAAAAATACATTAAAACAATTGTTAAAAACGCATTAAAACATGGTATTGCTGAAGGTGTTGTTTTAAACGTTAACATCCCTGTTTTAAAAGAAAAAGAATTAAAAGGCATTAAGGTTTGTAGACAAGCTAAAGCCAATTGGAAAGAAAAATTTGATAAACGTCAAACCCCACAAGGTAGAGATTATTATTGGTTAACAGGTAAATTTGTAAATGACGATAAAGGCAATGATACAGACGAATATGCGTTATCCAAAGGTTATATATCTGTTGTACCTGTACAATTTGACCTAACCGCTCACCATTATAAGCAACACTTAAATACTTGGCAATTTGAAAACTAAAAGAGACATTATTATAGGTTTTATTTTAGGAGTAATCTCCACCTGTTTAGGCGTATTGCTGTACATTGTTTTCTTTTCAAAATTTGGAGTAGAAGAAACAATTAAGCAAGCCTTACAATTTAAATTTGTAGGTAAATTGGTTAGTCTTGGCGCATTACTTAACCTAGGCTTGTTTTTTTTATTATTAAACAGAAAAAAAGATCATATGGCCAAAGGGGTGTTAATTGCGACACTGATTATTGGATTAATTTTTATATTAAATAAATTTTAAATTGAAATACTACATCATAGCTGGCGAAGCCTCTGGCGATTTACATGGCTCTAACTTAATGAAGTCTTTGCAAAAACAAGATGCAAATGCTGAATTTAGATTTTGGGGTGGCGACCTTATGCAACATGTTGGTGGCACTTTAGTAAAACACTATAAAGCGTTAGCTTTTATGGGGTTTTCTGAGGTTATAATGAATTTAAGAACTATTGCTAAAAACTTATCGTTTTGCAAATCTGATATTGCTAGCTATAATCCTGATGTTATTATTTTTATTGACTATCCAGGTTTTAACCTACGAATAGCTAAATGGGCAAAACTTAAAAAGTTTAAAACCCATTATTATATATCTCCGCAAATCTGGGCTTGGAAAGAAGGTCGTATAAAAGCGATTAAACAGGATGTGGACCAAATGTATGTGATCCTTCCTTTTGAAAAAGACTTTTACGAAAACAAACATAATTACCCTGTACATTTTGTTGGACATCCATTAATTGATGCTATCTCAGACAGGACTCAGGTTTCTGGCACTGCATTTAGAAAAGCTAATGGACTTAGCGACAAGCCAATTATTGCTTTATTACCAGGTAGCAGAAAACAAGAAATCACTAAAATGCTATCTGTAATGCTTAGCATTGTGGACAATTATCCAGACTATCAATTTGTAATTGCAGGTGCACCGAGTCAGGATTTTGATTTTTATAAGACTTTTATTAAGCAAAGCAACGTGCATTTTATAAGTAATAAAACTTATGATTTATTAAGCTTATCTACTGCTGCATTAGTAACCTCTGGGACTGCAACCCTTGAAACCGGATTGTTTAAAGTCCCTCAAGTAGTTTGCTACAAAGGTAGTTGGGTGTCTTACCAAATTGGTAAGCGCGTGGTAAATCTAGATTATATTAGTCTTGTAAATTTAATTTTAGATAAAGAAGTTGTTACCGAGTTAATACAAGGCGACTTTAATACTAAACGACTTAAAAAAGAATTAGATCGTATTTTGGACGACACTGAGCGCTCAAAACTTTTTCTTAGTTATTACGAGTTAGAAAAAAAACTTGGCGGAAAAGGTGCTAGTGATACTACTGCTAAGTTGATTTATGATTATATAAAATCTTAATTATTTAATGAGAAAAATCACCCTACTTATACTTTTAACAACACTATTATCCTGTGGTAGTTCTAAAAATAAGCACGTTATCACTACCAAATCTGAAGCAATAAGTAAGGCGGATAACAAACCTGTTAGACGCTCGCCATCAATAAAAAACTCAAAAAACAACACAGAAGATTTGGTTGTAAATTCTGGCAATGAAGAAATTATTGAATCTATACCAGTTAGCAATGCTACAATATCAAACATTATCAATTCTGCTAAAAGCTACGAAGGGGTACGTTACAAATATGGAGGCACCACTAAAAAAGGTATGGATTGTTCTGGATTAATTTATACAGCATTTAACTCTGAAAACATCAAACTACCAAGATCCTCAAGCGTTATGGCAACTCATGGAGACTGGATAGACCTAAAAGAAGTACAAGAAGGCGATTTGTTATTTTTTGCTACCAGACGTAATAGTCGGACTATTAATCATGTTGGATTAGTGACCTCTTCAAGACCTGGACGTGTCGAGTTTATTCATGCAAGCACAAGTAAAGGCGTTATGACCTCCTTACTATCAGAACGTTATTGGTATTTTGCTTTTGTACAAGCTCGTCGCGTTTTGTAAGAAATTGTTTATATTGAAGAATGAAATTGTTTCATTTTTCAATTATAAAGTTTACCCTTTGTATTATCATTGGTGTTATAATTGCTAAATTATTTAGCATTAGCGTTCTAGCAAGCCTATTACTTTCGGTTAGTTTTACAGCAATTACTATTATACTCTACTTAATTTTTAAAAACCGAAGAAACTATAATTATATCTTTGGGATAGCAACTTACCTAACCTTTATCGCTTTTGGTGTTTTTACAACAAATATCAATGAAGACTTAAGTAAAGCAACTCATTTTTCTTATTTTGTTAATAAAAGCAAATCAACACAAACTATAACTTTTCGGGTTAGAGAGTTACTAAAACCTAATGCTTTTAGTGAGCGCTATTATGTAGATATTTTAAAAGTGAATGACTCCAAAGTTATAGGAAAAGCTTTAATTAACTTACAAAAGGATAGTTTGCAAACTCAACTTCCGATTGACGGTATTTATATCACTAAGACCAATTTAGTAGCAGTTAAAACCCCTTTAAATCCTGATCAATTTAGCTACAAAAACTATTTAGAAAAACAGCAAGTGCATTATCAGTTGTATGCTAATCCTCAAAATATACTAAAAACACAAGACGCCAAACATACATTGTTTGGATATGCTTCTAGATTTAGAGAGCATATTAATACTAAATTGAGTCATTATCAATATTCTAATGATCAGTTATCTATTATAAACGCATTAATTTTAGGACAAAGACAAAACATAACAAAAGAGGTTTATGACAATTATACCAATGCTGGTGCTATACACATATTAGCAGTGTCAGGATTACATGTTGGAATAATACTGCTAATATTAAACTTTATTTTTAAACCTGTGGAGCGTTTAAAAAACGGTAAAGTCCTAAAAACATTAATACTACTAATGCTATTATGGACTTATGCGTTAATTGCTGGCGGCTCAGCATCAATAATCCGCGCCACTACAATGTTTAGCATTGTAGCAATTGGGATAAACTTAAAACGCCCAACCAATATCTATAATACATTAGCCATTTCAGTATTTGTTTTACTATTAATAAAACCTAATTTTTTATTTGATGTTGGGTTTCAATTAAGTTATGCTGCAGTTATTGCTATAGTCAGTTTTCAACCTATTTTAGAAGCACTTTGGACACCCAAATACAAACTAGTTAACTTACTATGGAAAACACTTACAGTAACGGTTTCTGCTCAATTTGGGATTATCCCAATTAGCTTATATTACTTCCATCAATTCCCGAGCCTTTTTTGGTTATCTAATTTAATAGTAATACCCTTTTTAAGTTTAATTTTAGGGCTTGGATTGTTGGTTATAACATTATCCCTTTTTGGATTACCTAAAACCTTTTTATCAGACGCGTTTGGAGAAGTTATTAATTGGATGAATCAGTTTTTTGGCTGGATATCTAATCAAGAAGATTTTTTAATAATTGATATCCCTTTTACTGTTTTGCAAGTCGTGGTATCCTATATATTAATTTTTTGCATCTATGCATTATATCATCATAAAAACTACAAATGGATACAGTTTACACTAGCTTCTATAATTGCTTTACAGTTATCCTATATTTTTAATCAATATCAAAGCAAAGGAGACTTATTTGTAATTTTTCATAAAAGCAGAAACACCATTATTGGCAAAAAATACAATGACCAATTAGCCATATATTCTAATTTAAAAAATGCTGAAACAAATACTATTATTAGAAGCTATGCAGTAAAAAATTCACTTAAGCCTTTACCTTCAAAACCATTAACATCTGTTTATAAATTTAATGACAAACATGTATTAATAGTGGATAGTTTAGGTGTTTATAATTTACAAAACATTGCTATAGATTATGTCTTATTAACCCAATCTCCTAGAGTAAATCTTGAGCGATTGATTGACAGCTTACAGCCAAAAGCAATTATCGCAGACGGAAACAATTATAAATCCTACGTTAAACGTTGGGACAAAACTTGTAAAAAACAGAAACTCCCATTTTACCAAACCGGTAAAACAGGAGCTTTTATATTAAAAAACTAAACTTGTTTAAGCGTTATCTTTAAAAGTGGCTTTAAAAGCTCTGTAATATTTATCAAAATCAGATTGTGATTTCATGTCTTTATGTTTATTAGACTTAAACATTTTTAAATACAACTCTAAGGCTTGAGGCTTTTGGTAACCCGAAATAGGCGCTATTAGATTAGCCTCTTCGTCAAAAAACAACAAAGTAGGATATGCTCTAATCCCTAACCCACGAGACAACTGGTGACTAGAGTTTCTGGATCTTGCTTTTGCTGGATTATAATTAGGGTTGCTATAGGTTTTACCTTTAAAAGTAATTTCTTCGTTACCTTCTGCATTAAATTTTACTGCATAGTAATGCTTATTTACATATGCTATTAGGTCTTTATTAGTAAATGTTTTTGAATCTAAAAGCTTACATGGACCACACCAAACAGTGTATGCATCCATCATTATTTTTTTAGGTTCTTTTTTTTGAAGCGCAACAGCTTCTTCAAGAGTTACCCAATTAATTTTGTCTTGAGCAAAAGTATTTATCGCAAACAGTAATGTAAAGGCTAAAAATATGTTTTTCATTATAAAAATTTTATGTTTTTAAAGTCGCAAATAATATACCAAAATTACAAAAAAATAAAACGCCCCAAATTTGAGGCGTTTATATTTAAAGCTAACGTGTTATACTATCTAACACCATGCATTAATTTTTTAAGTAAAGGATTTAGAGCAAACACTAATAATCCAGCTAGTAATGGCACTATTGTAAATATTAAGAAGAATGTAGACAGACTATATTCTTTTGTAATATTTTCTATTTGCCCTCCTAATACTGCTGCCAATTTATTACCAATTGCAATTGCAAGGTACCACATACCAAACATTAAGGCTATCATCCTTGCAGGCACTAATTTACTAACGTAAGACAGTCCTACTGGAGATAAACATAGCTCTCCAAGTGTATGGAATAAGTAGGCTAATATTAGCCAAATCATACTTACTTTAACACCTTCTTGGATTCCGAAAGAACCAAAAGCTAATAATCCAAAACCACCAGCCATTATTATAAGACCCAATGCATATTTTGTTGCTGCAGATGGGTTGTATTTACTTTCCCACCATTTAGAAAAGAATGATGCAAATACAATAATAAAGAATGAGTTTAATATACTAAACCATGAAACAGTAATCTCTACTTCGTTATCTCTAACTTTTGTTACAGTAGCGTTAACAAATCCATTATCTTTCTTTATAGTGGTTGCATGACTAGATAAGGCTTCTTTTTTCTCTTCTGAAGAAATAAAAGAGAATTCTGTTAATTCTTTATTCTTATTAATAATTAGTTTTTCATCTCCAACCTTATAATCAACATAAGGCTCTCCAACTGTTATTGTTTTAGTAACAATTTTTTGAGAAGGATCAGTATCCATATTTTGAGTTACAGGAATATATAAAAATTGTAACTCTCCTTTTTCATTAGTTTTCTGAACCCCGTTTTCGTCTAAATCTGCTTGCTCAATAGCACTATAACTTACATCATAAGCTGTTGTGTTAAAATCTCTATTTAACATCCATCCTACAATTCCCCACATTAGTAAAAAACAAACAACCAAAACAATATTTGATCCTGGAATTTTACTGTATGTTTTCTTCCATAAAATAACTAATACATATGAAATAATTATAAGTGGAACTACTGTTAATAGAGTATTGATAATATTAAAAATAGTTGCAGAATTACCGCTAAGTAACCTATCTACATTATCTCTTGCAAAAATCACTAATGATGAAGCGCCTTGCTCAAAAGACAACCAAAAGAACACTGTAAAGAAGGCAAAAATGATAAATGCAAACATACGGTGTCTTACAACTAAAGTATATCTTAAGATTCTACTAATAACTAAATATATAAAAAGACCTAATGCTACTAACACAGCAACATATTGTCCTTCAAAATCTCCCATTTGTAATGCAGAAAATATATCTATTCCACCAATTTTAGACATTGGATCATTAATTGCGTAACCTAATCCTAAAACAGAAGAAATAACAATTAATACTTTATCTAAAGTTGTATAAGGGTTTTCTTTTTCTTCAACCTCTGTATTTTCTTCTTTAACATTTTTTGTTAAAGCTGCTTCTTTCTCAGACAAAGGTTTTGCTCCAATCTGACCAAATAAGCTACCAGATAACCAAAATTGAAGTGTCCCTAATAACATAAATATACCAGCTAAACCAAATCCATATGCCCATCCAACTTTTTCTGCTAGGTAACCACAAAGCATCATACCAAAGAATGCACCAGCATTAACCCCCATATAATAGATTGTGTAAGCACCATCTTTTTTCTCTGGATTTTTCTTATACATTTCTGATATTATAGCAGTCATTGTAGGCTTAAAAAAACCTGTACCGATAACTAGCAATGCTAATCCTAGGTATAGTGAAAATTCAGTTTCAATAGCCATAGAAGCATGACCTAAGGTCATAATTAAAGATCCAATTATAACTGCCCATCTATACCCTGTAAACTTATCTGCAACCCAACCTCCAATAATTGGTGTTATATATAATAACATAGCATAGGTACCAAAAAGTGCTGTTGCATTTTCTACTGACCATTCCCAACCTGGGTTGTAACCAATTGCAGCCATAGTTAAGAAATTAACTAAAAGCACACGCATCCCGTAAAAAGAAAAACGCTCCCACATTTCGGTAAAAAACAAAACAAACAATCCTGCTGGATGTCCTAAAACCTTGTCTTTAAATAGATTTTCAATATCTGTATTCATAATAAAATTTAGTTAGTTTAAATAAAAGAAACCTTGCAAAATTAATTTTGCAAGGCTAAATATAATTGATTTTTAATTATCAGCTAATTCAAAACCTTCTGCCTCCTCATTTTTTAATATTCTTTCAGTTTCTTCAGCACCATGGGTTAATCTTTTTAATGGTTTTAATAATGCTATAAACAATAAACCAATAATTACAGTAAATATTACTATTCCTGAAAAGATAGCTAACTCGCCATACTCACTTGCAGATTCACCTACTATTCCAGCAACTTTATTACCTAGTCCTGTAGCCGCAAAATAAACCCCCATCATCAGTGAAGCATATTTTACTGGTGCTAATTTGGTTATAAAAGATAAGGCTACTGGAGAAATACATAACTCTCCGATAGTATGAAACAAGTAAGCTAATACTAACCAAATCATACTTGAAGTTCCTGATTTTTCAAATTCCATTGCTGCAAATACCATGAATAAAAAACCAAAGCCCATTATTATAATACCTAATGCCATTTTAAACAATGAAGAAGCTTCTTTTCCTTTTAACTTACGTTTAGCCCAAATACTAGCTATTACTGTTGCAAATAATATAATAAAACCTGCATTTAAACTTTGAAACATTACAGTCGGTATCTCCCAACCAAATAACATTCTGTCTGTGTTAGTTTCAGTATATAAATTCATTAACCCTCCAGCTTGCTCAAAAGCTCCCCAAAAGATAATTACCATGATAAATGATAATAATAAAACTAAGAAACGGTCTTTAAATACCTGAGTGTCTAATTCTTTATAAATCATCATTAACAATGCTGTAATAGCTGTTAAGAACATAAATAGTAAACCAAATCCCCATTCTAAAGTATACCAACCGTATAATGAAGCAACAACTAATAATCCTGTGATTAATAATTGCTTTGGAGAGGTTAATAATTTTGAATATAATTGACCATAAGACACTTCGTTAACATCACCTGTACTTGGTACAAAATTCCCTACTTCTTTTAAATATTTTTGACCATATATATAATTAATCAAACCTAAAACCATTACAATTCCAGCTAATCCAAAACCTGCGTGCCATCCCCATTTAGCTACAACACCACCAATGATCATTGTTGCTAATAAAGACCCTAAGTTAATCCCAATATAAAAGATACTAAATCCTTTATCTCGTCTGATGTCTCCTTCTTTATAAAGTCCACCAACCATTGTAGATATGTTTGGTTTAAGCAATCCAACACCTAAAATCACTAATCCTAAACCTGTGTAAAAAGCCCAAGTATCTGTCATAACTAGGACACCGTGTCCTAAACACAAAATAATAGCCCCTAATAACACCGCTTTTTTCTGGCCTATTAATTTATCTGCAATCATCCCTCCAGGAATAGACATTACATAAACTAACATTGTATACCATCCATAAAGTGCTAAAGCTTCTTGACTAGTCCAACCTAACCCCGCTCCTCTTTCGTCTCCAATAGTGGCTGTAGTCATATACAACACTAAAAGAGCTCGCATTCCGTAGTACGAAAAACGCTCCCACATTTCTGTTAAAAATAATATGTAAAGACCTATTGGTTGTCCAAATAGTTCTTTTTGATGTGGCTGTAAAGTTTTTGCTGACATAATATTGATTGGTTAGTTTTTAATTTTATCGCCTAATGTACGATTAATAAAGTTTGTCATTTTTGCATACAAATGTAATCTTGTATTACCACCATAAATTCCGTGGTTTTTATCTGGATAAATCATCCATTCAAATTGCTTATTGGCTTGTACTAAAGCTTCCACCATACGCATCGTATTTTGCACATGCACATTATCGTCTGCAGTACCATGGATTAATAAAAAGTCTCCTTTTAATTTATCAACATGATTTATTGGAGAGTTGTCATCATAACCACTAGCATTTTCTTGTGGCGTTGTCATGTAACGTTCTGTATAAATAGAATCGTAAAATCTCCAACTTGTAACCGGTGCTACAGCAATTGCCATTTTAAATACGTCATTACCTTTAAATAAGGCATTACTTGACATAAAACCACCATAAGACCATCCCCAAATTCCGATTCTACTAGAATCAATATAAGACTTTGCGCCTAGTAATTTTGCAGCTTCAATTTGGTCTTCTACTTCATATTTACCTAATTCGTTTTGAGTCACTTTTTTAAAGTCTGCGCCTTTTAACCCAGTACCACGTCCATCCACACAAACCACAATATAACCTTGTTGTGCTAGCATTTGATACCAATAGTCATTAGCACTATTCCATTTATTAGCTACTTGTTGTGATCCTGGCCCCGAATATTGATACATAAACAATGGGTATTGCTTAGTTGTATCAAAATTAGCAGGCTTAATCATCCACATGTTTAAATCGTTACCATTTACTTTAATTGTAGAAAATGTTTTATCTGATAATGTATAGTCTTTTAAAGATGCTTTTAAATCGCTATTGTCTTTAATTGTTTTGATAACCTGACCTGACTTAGCATCATTTAAAGTGTATAGATATGGAGTCTCTGTATTTGAAAATGTGTTTATAAAATAAGTAAAGTCGGCACTAAAATCTGCATTATTTGTTCCTTCATTTTTAGTCAAACGTTGTTTTTGAGTCCCGTTTAGCTTGATAGAATACACGTCTCTATTTATACTTCCATTTTCTACAGACTGATAAAATATTCTGTCTGTTTTACTGTCATAACCGTAATAATTAGTGACTTCCCAATTACCTTTAGTTACTTGGTTAATTAACTTTCCTTTTTTGTTATAATGATACACATGGTTGTAACCATCTTTCTCGCTGGTCCAAATAAAAGTTTTATCTTTTAAGAAGGTTAAATTGTCTGTAATATCTATATAGGCTTTATCTTTTTCTTCGATTACTAAAAAAGCTTCATTTTTATTAGCATCTATCATCCACAAATCTAATTCGTTTTGATGACGATTCATATAAATAGCGCTTAACATATTAGCATCCTTTGACCATTTTATTCTAGGGATATAAAAATCGTTATAAGTTTTATTCACCTTAACAGCTTCTAATTTATTAGCTTCTAAGTCGTATAAATGTAAAGACACTTTAGCATTTGTTTCTCCTGCTTTTGGGTATTTAAACACCGTTTGTGTTTGGTATAACTCTTTACCATAAACATCCATAGAAAATTCAGGGACATCAGTTTCGTCAAATCTTATAAAGGCAATCTTGTTACTATCTGCATTCCAATCAAAAGCACGTACAAACCCAAATTCTTCTTCATAAACCCAATCCGTAATACCATTTATGATTTTGTTTTTCTCTCCATCAAAAGTAAGTTGAGTTACAGCATTTGTCTCTAAGTTTTTAACATAGATATTATTGTTATATCCATAAGCTACCTGTTTACCGTCTGGAGAAAAAGTAGGCTCCTGTATTTTATAATTAGCCACACTGTGTATTGAATTTTCAGCTACATTATAAACCACATATTTACCAAGTGACGAACGTCTAAAAATAGCCTCTTCATCATAAGCTAATAATATTTTATTTTCATCTTTACTAAACGTGTAGTCAGAAAAATATTTTAAATCTAAGTTTTTAGAACTTACTAAGGTTTTTACCTTTTCTAGCGTTTTATAATCGTAAATATCGATTGTCGTTTCTCCGCTTGCTCTATCAAAGTTTAAAACTGAATATTGTTTACCATTATTCATTGAGTGTAGTGCGTCTAAACCTTCTGTTCTAAAGGTACCGCTCCATATTTCTTCAAGTGTAATTTGCTTATTTTGAGCAGTTAAAAAAGAGGTTGCTAAAAAGCAGAATAGGGATAGGATTCTTAAAATCTTCATTTAATATTATTTATTTAATAATAGGAGGTCAAGTTTACTAAAAAATACCCAAAAAACCGATAACATTAACACATAAATCAGCAATAATCCATTGGTAAGCAAAAATTGAAAACGGATATAGTATCTTTGTATTTCAAAAATAACAACATGAGTACACTCGTTTCTGGATTTTCAAAATTATCAAAAAATGAAAAAATTAATTGGTTAATCACTAACCATCTATCAGAATATAAAGATGCCGAGAATATTTTAAAACAATATTGGAGTAGCGACCAAAAGCTACAGCAATTACATGACGAGTTTATTGAAAACACAATCACTAACTATTTTTTACCCTTTGGTGTCGCTCCAAACTTTGTAATTAACGACAAAGTGTATACAATACCAATGACTATCGAAGAAAGCTCTGTAGTTGCTGCAGCAAGTAAAGCTGCAAAATTTTGGCAGACACGTGGAGGTTTTAAAGCAACTGTTTTATCTACCACAAAAATTGGCCAAGTACACTTTATTTATCCTGGTGATTATAGCGATTTAGAAAACTATTTTAACACTATAAAACCACAATTAATTGAAGACACAAAATCCATTACCAAAAACATGGAAAAACGTGGTGGTGGAATTTTAGATATCCAATTAATAAATAAAACTAACGACTTAGAAAACTACTACCAATTGCATGCTACTTTTGAAACATTAGATGCAATGGGCGCCAATTTTATTAACTCTTGTTTAGAGCAATTTGCAAAAACATTTAAAGCTAAAGCTGAAAATCATTTACCACAACCTGTAAATATAATTATGAGTATTTTATCTAATTATGTACCTGAGTGTCTAGTTAGAGCAGAAGTAAGTTGTAATGTCGAAGATTTAGCTGAAAAAGATATAAATCCACACACTTTTGCCGAAAAATTTGTCCAAGCTGTTAACATTGCCGAAATCGAACCTTATCGTGCGGTAACCCACAACAAAGGTATCATGAATGGTATTGATGCTGTAGTACTAGCAACCGGTAATGATTTTAGAGCGGTTGAAGCTGGCATACACGCATACGCAGCTAAAGACGGTAAATACAGTAGTTTAACACATGCTAAAGTAGAAAACGGAATATTTACTTTTTGGATGGAAATCCCTTTAGCATTAGGTACTGTTGGAGGATTAACAAGTTTACACCCTTTAGTAAAATTAGCATTACAAATTTTAGACAAACCTAACGCTAAGCAATTAATGCAGATTGTTGCAGTTGCCGGTTTAGCACAAAATTTTGCAGCATTAAGAAGTTTAACGACTACTGGAATACAAGAAGGGCACATGAAAATGCACTTGATGAATATCCTAAATCAATTTGAAGCTACAGCTGAAGAAAAAGTGCAAGTGGTTAACCATTTTAAAACAAATGTAGTAACACACAGTGCTGTTGTTGAAGCTATTGAAAACTTACGAAACTAATGCTTACTTTTTACAGTCACGGAAAATTACTAATTACGGGAGAGTATGTTGTTTTGGATGGCGCTAAAGCATTAGCAGTGCCAACGCGATTTGGTCAGTACATGACCGTAGAAACTATTGAACAACCAAAAATTATCTGGTCAAGTATTGATAATGAAGGAAACATTTGGTTTGAAGACAGCTTTTTAAAAGAAGATATATCGTTATCGTACACGCCTAGAAATGAAATTTCTGACAGATTAATTGAAATTTTAAATGCTGTAAAAAAATTAAACCCTGATTTTATTAATCAAAATATAGGTTATAAAATCACAACAACATTTGAGTTTCCTAAAAATTGGGGATTAGGGACTTCTTCTACCTTGATTAACAATATTGCAAAATGGGCTAAAGTAGATCCTTTTAAGTTGTTAGACTTGACTTTTGGTGGAAGTGGTTATGATATAGCTTGTGCACAACACAACTCTGCATTAATCTATCAATTAGAAAACAATCAACCACAAATAACAGTATTTGACTTTAAACTTTCATTTTCTGATCAACTATATTTTGTTCATTTAAATAAAAAACAAAATAGTCGTGACGGGATTGCACATTACAAAACCAATAAGGACAACTTAGCAAATACCATTACTAAAATAAATACACTTACAGACGCCTATACTAGCTGTACTAGTATTGATGATTTTAAATTATTAATGGAGCAACACGAGTTACTGATTGCCAAAATAACAAATCAAAAAACAGTTAAAGACATTCTTTTTAGCGACTTTAAAGGTAGTATTAAAAGTTTGGGTGCTTGGGGTGGAGATTTTATATTAGTTGCCTCTAAAACTAATCCAACTGACTATTTTAAGTCTAAAGGATTTAATACCATTTTGAAATACGACGATATGGTCTTAAGTCAACCTAAATAAAAGAAGCGCCTAAATTTATTTAAAAAAAAGCCATTTATAATCACAAAAAAAAGCCTCTTGAAATAAATTTCAAGAGGCTTTTTAAGGTTTTAAATACTACTTTTTATTGTACTGTTTTAGCTCTAAAATCTTCAATCTCTGCAGATTCTTTTAAAGCGTTATATAATCTGTTTTGTACTGCATTTAATTTTTTAGTACTTACTTGATTTGCAAAAGGTAAATAGTTTTCTAATTCTACAGCTGGAGTCTTTTTAGTGACTTGTACCATAAATACTCCTGTGTTACCCTTAACTAATTTAGATGGTACACCTTCTTTTAATCCAAAAGCAGTTCCTACAACCATTGGCTCATTTCCTGCTCCTGCAATTGTTGGGTTTTTCATTGTAATGGCAGAAGATGATTTAACTGTTTGCTTTTCAGCAGCAGCAAAATCTGCTAAAGTTGTAGCGGTAGCTCTATCCATTATCATTTTAGCTTTTTTCTCTTTTCTTATTTCAGGTAATGCTGTAACAGAAGCATCTTCAACACTCATTAATCCTTTTTCTTGCTTAGCTGTTAATTGTGCTATTACAATCCCTCCTGGTACGTTGTCAAAACGCTTATAGTCTCCTATATCTGTAGCGTCTTCAAAAGACCAACGTACAATTTGACGTTGATTTCCTAATCCTGGGATACTTTCGTCTAACTCTTTAGCAGTCATTGGACGCACTTCATAATTAGCATTTTTAGCTACTTCAGCAAAATTACCTTTGGCAATTGCTAACTCAAAATTAGAAGCATCTGCAAAAATCTTATCTTCAGTCTCTGTTGATGGTTGAATTTTTCTAGCTATTGTAGCTAATTTTACAGCTGTATCAACATTTTTCTTATCGTCAATTCTAATAATATGGTAACCAAATTTAGTTAACACAACATCAATACTTCCTTTATCATTAAAGAATAAGAAGTTTGCAAAATCAGGGTCAAAACTTGCAGGATTGTAAGTTGTTAATCTTGTCCAACCAATACTTCCGTCTTTACCTTTTGTACCGTCAGAGTTAATTTGGTTTGCAACCTCATTAAACTTAGCTGTATTGTTTTTAACTAATGGGAAGATACTATCGATCATTGCCTTAGCTTCTTCTTTAGTTCTTGTAACATCAGCAGCAGCTCTTGTTGTTCCTACAAAAGGAACTACAATATGACTAGACTCGATTGAATCTGCTAATTTTTTATAGTCTAAAACCTTAGTTAACTTATAGTAGTTACCGTCTTTATATGGTCCATAAACTTGACCACTTTCTAAATTAAAAATAGAATCTGCTATAGTAGCTGGTAAGCTAGACTTATATTGATATTTATCTACAAATTTAAAATCGTCAGAGTTTCCGTTTACAAAAGACTCAACATCTTTAGTGTTTAAGAAACCTAATTTATTATCAGTAGCTTTAGTAGCTTCGTTATAAACTTCTTTGTCTTTTAGTAACTCATTAAGCTCATTTTTGATATTGTTCTCATCCTCTAAAGAAGCAACTTCTTTAAAAAACACATACTGGAAGCTTCTGCTTGCATCAGTTTGATAAGCTTTTTGGTTTTTGTTTATGTACGATTTGATTTCTGAAGTTGACACCTTAACAGTACTGTCAGCTATTGAAGTATAAGGAACTTGCACATAAGTAATATCAACCTTTTCTCCTTCTAGTTTATGCTCTAATTGTCCTTCTGCTAATGTTGCAGTTGTACCAGCTTTAACCATGTTAAAGTAGTTAGCTTGCAAAGCATTGTTTGCTAAAGACTGCTCTGTAGAAATCCAGTTTTGGTAAGCTTCGGCAGAAGAGCTTTTTAAATTGTCTACAAACAACTTTAATTTAGACTCGTCAAACACACCATCTTCATTTAAAAAAGTTGGATCAGTACCATAAGATGTTCTAATTAAGTCACGCATTTGTTCTGACTCAACTGTCATACCTAATTTTTCAATTTGGCCATCCATTACAGTTTCTCTAACCTTAGCTTCAAAAACACTATTCATTACTTGACTAGTAGTTGCATTTGGTCCCATTTGTCTTTGCTGAAACTCAACAAGGTTAGAAAATTCTTCTCTAGAAATATCTTTCCCGTTAATAGTTGCTACAACATCCGGAGATTTAGAAAATAATGCATCTTTATTATCAAATAAACTTGATAAAATAAAAGCGAATAACGCTAATGCAATAACTAAGATTAATACAACCGTTTTTTGTCTAATTTTATTTAAAATTGCCATTTTTTGTGATAAATTTTGTGAAATATAGTGGGCGAAAATACCATTTTCTATTCAATAATAAAAGCACTTTATTATATTAAATAAATTTAATAAATATTGTTAGGGTAAAATACTGGTATTTTGAAGCTTAAAGCCTAGTCTTCTTCTTTAATTTTAAGCTCTACCAAGTCAATCTTAGTATTTGAAACTTCTAAAATTTTAAAGTAAAATTTATCTGTAGATACAACCTCATTTTGTTCTGGAATTTGCTGTGTATGATCGACTATTAATCCTCCTAAAGTCTCATAATTTTCTCCAACTGGCAGGTTAAATTTATAGGTTTCATTTAAATAATCTACTTCTAATCTTGCAGAAAACACAAATGTTGTTTGGTCTTTTTGCTCTTCAATTAAGTCTATTGAGTCGTGTTCATCTTCAATCTCTCCAAACAGCTCTTCTACAATATCTTCAACAGTCATAATACCAGAAGTCCCTCCATACTCATCAACAACGACAGCGATACTTTTACGTTTTTTAATCAATACGTTAAGTATATCTTTTACTAACATCGTTTCTGGGACTAACTCTATTGGCATTATCATAGAGCCAATGTTTTGAGGTTTTTTAAACAAATCAAATGAGTGTACGTAACCTAAAACGTCATCTATTGTTTCTTTATAAATCAAAATTTTAGAGCAGCCTGTTTCTGTAAATAATGCACTTAAATCCTGAACACTATCTTGTAGCTCTAGTGCTATAATTTCTGTTCGAGGCACCATAACCTCTCTTGCTTTTACTTCTGAAAACTCTAATGCATTTTGAAATATTTGAATTTCAGAATCAATATCTTCATCCTCTTCAATGCTTTCCATTTGTTCACTAATATAGTGACCTAACTCAACTTTTGTAAAGGCTAATTGTACTTGATCTCCTTCCGTTTTAAAGAATTTTTTTAATACGACATCACTTATCCAGATAACAAAATCTGAAACCCAACTAAAAAACACATAAAATAAGTAAGCAGGAAATGCTAGTGCTTTTAATAATGTATTTGAATATATCTGAAAAAAAACTTTTGGTAAAAACTCGGCAGTAAATAAAATAAGTAGTGTAGATATTATTGTTTGTGATAATAAGCTAAAATCTACTAACAAATAGGTAATTATAGTATTATTACTAGGTAACATACTTTGGAACCAACCCATTAATAAGTCCCCCATAAAAAACCCGTAAATAACTAATGCTATATTATTACCAATTAGCATTGTTGCTATAAACTTAGATGGTTTAGCTGTTATTTTGGATAAAATTTTAGCTAAAAATCCATCTTGCTTTTTTTCTATTTCTATATGGATTTTATTAGACGACACATACGCAATCTCCATCCCAGAAAAAAAAGCCGAAAGCAATAAGCAGCTAATTATAATAATTATAGAACTTAGCATTTATTTTCGATCTTGATTTTGGATCTTTTTGTTAAATCTTTTTTTGAAAAAAAACATAAACACTGCAGTAGCACCAAGAAGTAGTGACATATATGCTCTGGTTTCTCCCCAACTTACAATTGCATCATAAATAAAAAGTACAGCAAAAACTAAATAGGCGTATTGAAAAAATTTAAAAGCTTTCATTAAAATATTATTTGATAGGTAAAGATACTAAAAAAGTGTCCGTTAATTAATTAAGGCTATATTATTCTTGAACAGCAAATTGCCCTGTGACTCCTAATACCTGAGCTTTTTTAAAGTCTTTATCCGAATCGAAGCCCATACCACTAGTAACATATCCTTTAGACCTGTAGGTTGCTGGTTGGTTTGTAAACAACCACTCTTTACTTTGGTCATAATATAATTGCTCTGCAAATAAAGTGTCATTTGTTGGTGTTGCAGCAATAACATTACCTCTTAAATCAATTAGATTAGTATTATCATAAATAATAGCGTAGTCAGAAATAATGGTGGTTTTTGCTCTTTTTTTATCGTACAAATGTAAAATCATACCATCAGGAAACTCGGAATATGAAAACCCCCTGTTACTAAAATCATACATTTTAGGACTAATTAAATTAGCCGATAAGCGTCCCGAATCTGTATACTTAACATTTATACTGTCCGATACACCTGCTGGGTCATTAGCAGACATACCCATTTTTTTAACCTCTTTAAGGTTGTTGTTACATGAAAAAAACAAAGTCATAGCAATTGCTATGACTGAGTTTTTTAATATATGTAATTTGCGTTTTTGCATTATAGGCTTGGTACTGTTACACTTCTACCAATCCAACATCCAATTCTAATACTTTGTCCAGCATTACCTTGACTAAATATCTCAGATTTAGTTGGTGCTTTTGCATTGTAACTAGTTACGTATTTAGATCCTGCACTACCTGCTTTAGCAGCTTCGTTTGCAGCTAACCAGAATACAGCTCTTTTGTTAAAGTTAGTATCACCACAACTGTTAGCACTACTTGCGTACATTGCTGCAATTTGTAAGTGAGGATTAGTATTTGATGGGTTAAGCTTTAAAGACTCTTGGTAATATTGTCTTGCTTTACCGTAACTACCATTCTTTTTAAAGTCTGTAGCTGCTTTATAATATAATTTAGCTTTTTTAAATGGATCTGTTTCTAAGTCCATCGTTTGGTCTAAATACTTTTGTTCTCCTGTTATAACATACAAGTAGTATGATGTTCCAGCATCTGGTTGTATTGTGTTTTTTTGTTTTACAATAGTAACAAACATTGGGTCATCTTTACATCCTTTTTGATATAACTTGTTCATTGCACGTTGTAACCACACCGCATTGTTTTTATTAGCCTCGTAATCTTTTTGATAAAGTGGGATTAAGTTTTCGCAATTTGCTCTGTCTCCTAATTCTTTATCAACTCCCTCTTGTACTTTATCAAAAGCATCAACCATAGCACCATAAAAAGTTTTATACTTTCCTTCTTTTTTAGTTAAAGCAACTCCAGAGTCTTCTTTATTAATTAACTCATTTAGTTTTTTAGCATTATAAGCTGTTTCGTCTTCAATTTTTTCTGATACATCATCATACTTATCAAATAAGTTTTGAGCTGTTTTAGTACCAGAATCATATAAATTAACCATTAACTTAAAGTAAACATATAAGCTTTTAGCATTTTTGAAGTTATCTTTATCTGCTTTGTATGCTGCGTCAAAACAATTGTATAAATCTTGATCAGTAAGCCCTAAAACGTCTTTGTTATCATATTTTAATTGACATTGATCTGCTTGATACTCTCCAATTGGAGATATACTTGCAAAATTTGCCATTCTTTCATCAAACATTTTAATTAAATCATTGATGTAGCCAATTTTTTTAGCTCCAGTAGATTTATCTATATAATCGTTTAAGATTTTCTCTCCGTATACATAAATAGCCTTATTGTATTTAGGACAATCTCTTCTTAAATCCATAAAATGTGGATAGGCAGCTTCATAATTTTTAGCTTTAGCTGCTTCAGTCATTAATGACAGTTTTGTCATACATTCCTGTTGGTCCTGAGCGAATCCTACAGAAAGCCCCATAAACAAGGCAATTAATAAAGTTATTTTAGTTTTCATAATATTGAATTTTACGCTGTTAGTTATATTTCTTTTTAGTAAACCATCTATCATTTAATGATAAACTTAATTGGAAGTTAATAAAGTTTTCTTTTACCAAATTAGCATTTGTTGTTCCTCTTTGTCCAAACTCTAAACCTAAGTTAGCATTAGAGAACCATACTCCAACTGGTATACCTACTCCAAAAGACATGCCAAACTCTTTTATAGACTGATTATTAATTACTAGTCCCGTGTTCTCAAAGCGCATTCCCGCCCTATAAGTAACTCGTTTCCAACCATCTGAAAAAGAATTGTATTCTGGAATATAAAAACCACCTAATGATATTTTTGTAGCATCTTCAAAGGTTGCTCCAACGTTTTCATATAATGGATTAAAAAACTCGCTTGTATTTTGTGTTGTGTATTCTACCCCTGCAAACCATTTTCTTGGTTGTCCAATACCAGAACCTATACTTAATTTAGAAGGTAAAGTAAGTTCCGTTTCCTTAAGATTGTTTGCTTTTAAATCTACTTCAATTTGATTAGTTTGCCCAGAATTAACATCAATAGTTGATATTGTACGCTCATTTTGAGAGGTTAAATTAACTTGTGGCGCATATGTAAATGAACTTTGCAACTCTAATTTTGGAGAAATCATCTTTTGATAATGTAGTCCTATATTAAAGTTAAGCCCACTAAGGTCTGATCTATTATTTTCTTCAGTATAATATTGAAGAGGCTCACCATCTTCATTATACAAAACGTTAAGTGTGTTGTTTTGAATATTACCAAAATCGTAATCCATCGCTACACCAACACTAAAACTATTACTAATTTGGTAACCCATTGAAAGAAAAGCTTTATTTAACCCTCCTTCACCAGAGTATCTATAATCTACATTATCTGCGTTATCACGAGTTTCAAGCTCGTATCCAACAGAAGAATAAGGTATCAATCCAAAACCAAATCCAAATTTACCAACTGGAAAAGCTAAAGCTAAATAATCAAAAGTTGTACTATTAGTCTTAGCATTACTATCATCAGTAGATAATTTAGTACTGGTATGACTACCTCCAACTGTAAATTTTACTGGTCGTGACTCATTATTAAAAGTCTCTAAGTTATTCCCACCATAAGTCGCTGGATTCTGAAAATTAATATGGATACTGTCTTTATAAACCCCTAAGCCTCCCATGCTTCGAGTTTCAACAGATCCTTTAAATTTTAAGCTTCCTATCCCATAAAAAGAATAAGGTGAAGCAGAACCTTCCTGAGCGTAACTTTGAATTGCAAATACTGCAATAAAAACTAATACAAGTTTTTTTATCATCCGATTGTGTTATATTGTAATATGAAATTCAAACCTTCTAAAAGAAAATTTGAGTTGGCAAATATGCTACTTTTTAATTGTTTAGACAAAAAATTAGTATCTCCTCCTGTTAAAATTATTGTTAAATCTAAATAATCAGACCTATACTGGTCTATTATTCCGTCTATTTCGCTTAAAACACCAATCACAACTCCACTATTTATTGAATTTATAGTAGAATTTCCAATGTAATGCACCGGTATATCTGTTTCTAATAATGGTAATTTAGCAGTTTGATCATGTAAAGCTTTATAACGCATTCTAATTCCAGGCGAAATCGAGCCTCCTAAATATTCGTTTTTAGCATTTATAAAATCATAAGTAATACAAGTTCCTGCATCAATTATTAAAACATTATTATTTGGAAATTGTTGTACAGACCCACAAACTAATGCAATTCTGTCTATACCTAATGTTTTTGGTGTGCTATATAAATTTTTAAAAGGAACCGGAGTTTCATGACTTAAAACCAACAATTTAAACGTTTCTTCTAAATAAATCATTGTTTTTTTATCAAGCACCCCTACAGAAGAGATAATTGCAAACTCTAATTTAGGAAACGTTTTTTTAAGCTTTTTAATATTGCTTAAAACATCGGACATCTCTGACACCACTTTACTTTGCAGGCTTTTGCTATCAAAAACTGCTAGTTTAGTTCTAGTATTACCGACATCTACTACTAAATTCATATTACTTTTAAAAAGTTGTAAATTTACAAAACCATTACATTAAATAGTATTAATAAATTTATAATATTGAAATTGAGACAAATAAGCCTCTAAAAAATAAAAAAGCAAAAAAACATTATAAATTTTATGTTTTTTGTTTTGGTAGTTATAAAATTGAAACTATATTTGCACTCGCAATTTATTGCTACTGGTGCCTTAGCTCAGTTGGTAGAGCAAAGGACTGAAAATCCTTGTGTCCCTGGTTCGATTCCTGGAGGCACCACCACTAAAAACCCGATTCATCCGAATCGGGTTTTTTGGTTTTAATAATTCCCTATAAAAATTAGTATATTAGCTATTGCAACTTTTCACAAATAATAAACATAAACATATAATGGATAATAAAGACAAATTCATGAAAGAAGCTGTAAACGCAGCTTTAAAAGGAATGAAAAATAACGAAGGAGGACCATTTGGTTGCGTCGTTGTTAAAGATGGAAAAATTGTAGGACGTGGTAATAATAAAGTTACTTCTACAAACGATCCAACTGCACATGCAGAAGTTACAGCTATAAGAGACGCTTGCAAAAACTTGGACTCTTTTCAATTAGACGGTTGCGAAATTTATACCTCATGTGAACCTTGCCCAATGTGCTTAGGTGCCATTTATTGGGCTAGACCTGACAAAGTGTATTACGGAAGTAGTCAAGCGGATGCTGCAGATATTGGATTTGATGACGAGTTTATTTACAAAGAAATCCCATTACCTTACGATAAAAGAAGCATACCTTTTGAGCGATTAGCACCAGAAGTTGCTATTGAAGCTTTTAACATTTGGAGAGAAAAAGAAGATAAAACAGAGTATTAAATTACCCTTTACGTCAGTTCAAGTGTTTCGAGCAAGTAAGAAATGTATCGAGAACCTTTAATGTACAAAAAGTTTCTCGATACAAAATTCTAAAAAAAAAGGAATATCACTTGAAACGACAACACAGTTTCATTTTTAATATAATTATTATTGAAATAACAATATGATCACCTTCATCTTAAATAACAAAACCATTAAAACTTCGGAGCATTCCGGAATGACATTATTGGATTTTGTACGTTACCAACAACGCTTAACAGGAACCAAAATTGGTTGTCGTGAAGGAGATTGTGGTGCTTGCACACTTTTAGTCGGTACATTAAAAAATGATACTATTCAGTATCAAAGTATCACCTCGTGTATTTCTCCCTTAGGAAACGCACATGGCAAGCACATTGTAACGGTTGAGGGCACAAATCTAAAAGACAAATTAACCACAGCTCAAGAAGCTATGAATACAAATTACGCCACACAATGTGGGTTTTGCACTCCTGGTTTTGTGGTTGCTTTAACAGGGTTTGCATTATCAAACTCTGATAAAAATTATAACAATGCAATTGACGCTATAAGCGGAAATATTTGCAGATGCACTGGATATAAAGCAATAGAAAAAGCTGCACAACAAGTAGTTGAAAAACTTGAAAACAAAAAAGAAACCACTTTTAAATGGCTTATCAACAACCAATTTATACCTGAGTATTTTAAAAGTATTCCGCAACGTTTAAAAGATATTGAAACTAAAGATTTAAATCAGCCAAAAGGAAAATACGTTTCTGGAGGGACCGATTTATATGTGCAACAAGCAGATCATTTAGCAGATAACGACGTGCATTTAATTGCCGAAAAAGAGTACCTAAAAGGGGTTACTATTAAAAATGGAGTGTGCACAATTGGTACAAATGCAACAGTTTCTGATTTATGGAATCATACTCAGTTAAATAATAGTTTACCTAACTTAAAAAAACACTTAAAGTTAGTGTCTTCAGAACAAATTAGAAACATGGCTTCCCTTGGCGGAAATCTTGTAAATGCCTCTCCAATTGGAGACATGACTATATTCTTTTTAGCACTTAATAGTAGTATTACGATATTAAATTCTGAAGAAAAAGAACGCACAATTGCTCTTAAAAACTTCTATCAAGGCTACAAAACTTACGATTTAAAAAACGATGAGCTTTTAAAAAGCATTCAATTTAAATTACCAACAGAACATTCATTTTTTAATTTTGAAAAAGTTTGTAAAAGAACACATTTAGATATCGCTAGTGTCAATTCTGCAATACATATTTATATACAAAACGGTACCATTAAAGAAGCACATGTCTCTATTGGAGGCGTTGCTGCAATACCAAAGTATTTACACGACACGTCAGCTTTTTTAATAGGAAAACCACTAACTTCTGAAACGGTATTAGAAGCCAACGAAATGCTTCAAAAGGAAATCAGTCCAATTAGCGATGTTCGTGGCACAAGCGACTATAAACGTTTGTTAGGAAGACAATTATTTTTTGCACATTTCACAACCTTGTTCCCAAAGCAATTCACCTTAAACGATTTTGTTCAGCATGCATAAAAACAATTCAAATATCAACTTAGATGCTAAATTAGATGCTGTTTCAAAGTCTTTAAAACAGAGCATTAAAAATTTAGATTCCTATACACACGTTCGTGGAGAATCGTTATATGTAGACGATGTAAACATTAGACAAGGCACCTTTCACGCTGTCGTTTTTGATTCGCCAAAAGCACACGGAAAAATAAAAAGCATCGATTATTCTAAAGCAGAAGCTTTAGAAGGTGTCGAGCGTATTTTTACTTATAAAGATATTCCTGGCGAAAATGAAATTGGTGGCATCATAGCGGACGAACCTTTATTTGCAGAAGATGAAGTGCATTTTTGGGGCATGCCAATTGCGTTAGTTGTAGCAGAAACAGAATTTATTGCACGAAAAGCTCGAAGTTTAATTGACATTGAAATTGAAGATTTACCAGTAATCACTACTGCTAAAGAAGCAAAAGTAAAAGGTAGTTTTATCAATGCGCCACGATCTTTTAGTTTAGGTGATACTGAAAAAGTATTTGCTGATTGCGATTATGTTTTTGAAGGCGAAACCTTTTCTAACGGGCAAGAGCATTTATATATTGAAGCCCAAGGTGCATACGCAGAACCGCTGGAAAATGGTAACATAAAAATAACCTCATCAACACAAGGACCAACAGCTGTTCAAGCTACTACTGCTAGAGTTTTAGGTGTAGCGATGCATAAAATAGAAATAGACGTCACCCGTCTTGGTGGTGGTTTTGGTGGTAAAGAAGACCAAGCAACACCTTGGGCTGTTATGGCTGCTTTGGCGACCTATCATTTAAATCAATCGGTCAAATTAATACTTAATCGTCATGACGATTTACGTATGACAGGAAAGCGTCATCCTTATGAAAGCACTTATAAAATCGGACTTTCTAAAGACTTAAAAATATTAGCTTATCAAACGGAATTCCTTCAAAACTCTGGTGCAGCAGCAGATTTATCTCCCGCAATTGCAGAACGCACTTTATTTCATGCCACCAACAGTTATTACATACCAAATGTAACCACAAAAGTATTAAGTTGTAAAACCAACTTACCACCAAACACAGCGTTTAGAGGTTTTGGTGGACCACAAGGTATGTTTGTAATCGAGTCTGCAATTGCAAAAGCAGCTCATGAAATTGGAGTTAATCCAAGAGAAATACAAGAAGCCAATTTGTTAGACGAAAACGATACGTTTTCGTACGGACAAATCGCTAAAAAAGTAGAAGCCAAAAACACCTGGAACACTGCTAAAAACATTTTTAATATTGAAGCTTTAGAACGTGATGTAGAAGACTTCAATAAAAACAATACAGCTTTTAAAAAAGGTATCGCTTTTATGCCAATTACTTTTGGTATTTCGTTTACCAACACACCAATGAATCATGCACGTGCTTTGGTACATGTTTATTTAGATGGAAGTGTTGGTATTAGTACTGCTGCAGTAGAAATGGGTCAAGGGGTTAACACAAAAATGATGCAAATTGCTGCGGATGTATTTTCTATTCCTATTGAAAAAATTAAAATTGAAACCACCAATACCACTCGTGTTGCCAATACGTCGCCTTCTGCTGCAAGTTCTACCGCAGATTTAAACGGAAAAGCAACTTTAATGGCTTGTAATGCTTTAGTGGAACGTTTGAAAATAGTGGCTTCGGAAGAATTAAATAGTTCAGAAAAAGACATCACTTTAAAAGACGAATCTGTTTATATAAATGATAAAAAATCTGATTTAACTTGGACAGAACTTATCAGTAAAGCTATGTTAAAACGTGTCGCTTTAACCGAAAACGCGCACTACGCCACTCCAGAAATTCACTTTGATAAAACCAAAGAAAAAGGACATCCTTTTGCCTATCATGTTTACGGAACAGCCATCACAACTACAACCATAGATTGTACGCGTGGAACCTATGAATTTGATTCTGTAAAAATAGTACACGATTACGGAAAAAGTATGAGTGAAGGTATTGATTTAGGCCAAGTAGAAGGTGCTTTAATACAAGGAATTGGCTGGATGACCTTAGAGGAAATAGCCTATAGCGAAGAAGGCAAATTATTATCTAATGCACTATCTACCTATAAAGTTCCAGATATATTTTCTGTACCAAAAACTGTGGAAGTTATTCCTGTAGAAACTGAAGGAAACGATATGGCTATTTTAAAATCTAAAGCAGTTGGAGAGCCGCCATTAATGTATGGAATTGGCGCTTATTTTGCGCTGCAAAATGCAATTAAAGCTTTTAATCCAAATTACGATTTGAAATTTCATGCACCAATGACTCCAGAAAAAGTTTTAATGAGTCTTTACCAAAACTAATTGCCTTATCGCATTACATTATAAAAAATCAAATATTGTTAAAGGCGCATTAATTTATAGTGCTGGAGACACTATTGCTGCTCTTTTGTTAACTGAATTTTCATGGTATCGCCTACTAGGTATGATGTTAGTTGGTGCTACTTTTTATGCGTTTGAAATCCCTAATTACTTTGATTGGATTGTAAAAAAGACGCAGTTTTTAAAAGGAATAAAAGCCACATTAACCAAAACTGTTTTAGCTATAGTCTATTTTAACCCTTTATGGATTGCAAGACACTTACTGTTTATTAAATTATTTTCAGGTCAGTTTAAAGCTATTGGTTTTAATCTTTTAGAAATTGCTTTTTGGTCATTTTTAGTGAATATTCCTATTTCGTTTTTAGCGAATTATATTATTCAAAATAGATTTAAAATCAAATGGCGATTTTTAGGAAGTGCTATTTTCTCTGCTATTATGGCTATTTATTATGCTTTAAGCGAAACTATTTTTAGTTAATTCTGCTTTTGTAATAAGCTTAAAGTCCGTAATAGTATAATGTTTTACAATATCATCCAACAGATAATCTCTAACCACCAGAATAAGATGCTTGGTTTTGTGGTGCATTAATTGATAAATTAATTTTTCAGCTGAAAGATGCAAACCTTCATTTTTTAATTCTAATTTACCTAATTCGTCTATAACTAAGTATTTTGATTCTGCTCTTAAAACTACTGATAGCAAATAATTATTTGCAATTGCAAATGCAGTTTTTAAAAATTTAAAACGTCCTATTTCTACTATATCTTCATTTTTTATTGAAGCTTCATCGTCAATTTCAAATAGAAATTTTTCTTTCGATTTAATCTTAAAAAAATAACGCTTCCCATTTTTGTTATCCGGACACAATAACCCATCAACATCGTTTCGCTTTTCAGACCAAGCTTGTAATGCTGTTGTTTTTCCTGATCTAATTTTATCAGTTAAGATATAAATCATTCCGAAGGGATTTTAAAATGAATACAATTTGAGATGCTATTTGCCATAAAGTATTTAAAACGTGCATACCCTTTTAAGTGTTTTGTTTCTTTCCAAGTAAATGCGATAATCTGTCGGAAATACGGAAACAAATCCATTGCATTGGTAATATCTTCTTGATATTTAGATTCTTTTTTTTGAAGGTGTTTTCTAACTACTTTCAATAAAAAAGGTCCTATTATTAAATACCAAAGCATTAAAATTAGGAAACTTCGCAAGACTATATAAATTGCTTTTTGCCATCCAAAAAGAGGTCCACCAAATATTGAAAAAACTAAGACAATTACTGCAACAGTAGTTAACCAAACCCAAATTACTTTTGTTTTAAAAGGAAGTTTTTGCTTTATAGTTTCAGCATCTAACGACTCCTTTTTTAAATAAAAATCGATTTCTGGTTTATTAGCTATAATTTGAATAATGCTTTTAATAAATAAACCTGCTAAAAGCCCACAAACACCATAAACGGTCAGATATAGCGTAACTAAAAACGAAGTTGTTGAGGTTTGTGAGACAAAATCCAACTTGTTTTGCACCCAAGCGCCATAAATATTTATAGCTTCCCAAAGCCCTGCACCATAAACTATAGTTAGTATGATAAGTTTTTGTAAAGCCGATTCCAAGAAGGTTACCACTCCTAGAATTATTAAAACAAACCCTTTCCATGAAAAATTGAAGAATAGGAAAGCCCCTAAAACTGCTTGAAAACTTACTGCAACATAAGCCCCGAATGGAGAATACGGACTAACTGCCATTTTAATTATCAAAACAATTACCAAAGCTTTTAATATGGCTTGCCATTTGTTTTTTGCATAAAAAGCAATTAAACTAATTAATAATATTGAAACACCTCCAACAATTAACCCTGTAAATGGCGAATTAAACACATGTAAAAAACCACCCAAACCAGACTCGTTTAAAGCCCAAAGCGCGGTTAATTTATCTATAATAGACTTATTACTTTTCATTGGTAGCATTAGTATGGTAATGCACCTGTAGCAATTGTGCAACTACGCTAATAGCAATTTCTTTGGGTGTGTCACCACCAATATCTAAACCAATTGGACAAACAACATTTTGCATGCCTTGTTCAATATTCATTTCTTTGATTAGCATGTTATTAAAACGGACTTTTTTAGATTTACTCCCTATTAAACCAAGAAATTTTGTTTTTTCTTGTAATGCCATAGCAATAATATCAAAATCAATTGCATGGTTATGTGTTAACACTAAAACGTAACAGTTATCACCCCAATTTACTACATCTTTAAAAGTTTTAAAATCAGTTTCTGTTACTTGATGTGTAGTAATATTTTTATCTAAACCTAGATTAGAAAACCAATGTACTCTAGAGTCGATAAGATGGACTTTAAAAGGTGTGCCATCTAATAGTTTTACAATTTCAACACCAATGTGTCCTGCTCCAAACAAAAATAATTCTGGTGATTGGTTCATAGGTTCTATCATAAATTCTACTTTTCCGCCACAACATTGTTCAAATTCTGGACCTAAAGTGTATGTGGATTCTATAATTCTGTTTTCTTGTAACGCGACAATAGCTTCGTCTATAGCTTTAAATTCTAATTTCCCTCCTCCTATTGTTCCGTAAATTTGCTTGTCTTTAGTCACTAACATTCGTGACCCCACCACACATGGTGTAGAGCCTAAACATTTAGTAACCGTAACAAACGCAACAGGAGTTTGTTGTTGTTTAAATTTAGAAAGTAATTCTATCCAATTCTGCATAACACTTTATAATCTTTTTTGACCGTCAAGTTTTCCAAATTTAAACAATATGTTTTTGAACTATAAGAAAAGGGAATAGTAATGTATCGTATGTTTAAAAAAATATTTTACAAAACCTTTCCAAAAGGAAACAAACCCTGATAAGCTGGCAGATAACTTCGTTTTAAATTATCACATAAAGCATAATAAAAATCATTCCATTCTTGTTCTTGCATTTCATTTGAACGCTTCCCTGAAGCAACCGAAATAGCTGTACCAGTCCTCCAAGAAATTGGAATATTTAATTCTTTTTCTAGCTTCATCCTTGACACCGTAGTTATCATAATTCCGGCTCCAGCAAATCTTGCTATAGGAGACTCTTGATCTAATTCTTTTAATATTTCAGTTTTATTAGCTTTGTCAATATTAATTTCAAACCTTTCTATTTTATTAATTAAAGCATTTGAAAAACAGCTTTCTTTTGGAATTAAAAGCACCCATTTAGCTTGGGTTTGTATAACAAAACTCCCTTTACTTTTATTGATAGCATATGAAACGCCTGAAAGGGTCTTGTCATAATTAAAATAAATAATTTGGTAGGGTTTTGATTTTGAAAAATCAAGAAGCGTATTCAGGTTATATTGTGAGGTTTGAAGTAAACAGGTTTCGTTTTCTGAAACTAATTCATGGATTCTAATAGACGTTTCTTTTAAATAAAAACGTGAAACTTCTAGTGTAATTGGGTCTTGTTCCGTTAAGGAAAATTGAATTGAAAATTTCATACAAATAAGTATTAGTTAAATTAATTTATTTGTATTTCGATAAGGTTAAAAGAAAATGTCGTTCATTTTGACTTGATGTCCATATTGTTTTACCACCGTGGTGTCTTCACTCGGTTGGTACCTTTAAAAAGGTTCGAAATACGTTGCGAATATAATAAAAATATTGACAATCCAAAATCACAGTTTTTAAAACAGATAACTCTTATAATTTTGTTAGTAGTTTTAAATCTTTACGACAAAACGATTTTAGATTTATATCTTTAAAAAAAAATCAAGATGGCAAAAACATATTACGACCCAGCAGACTTAAGAAAATTTGGAAAAATAACAGAATGGAACGAAGACCTTGGAAACAAGTTTTTTGATTACTATGGTAAAGTTTTTGAAGAAGGCGCTTTAACTGCTAGAGAAAAATCATTAATCGCACTTGCTGTAGCACATACAGAGCAATGTCCATATTGTATTGATGCTTATACAAAAGACACACTACAACGTGGTATTACTAAAGAGCAAATGATGGAGGCTATACATGTTGGAGCTGCAATAAAAAGCGGTGCAACATTAGTACATGGTGTCCAAATGATGAATAAAGTAAATAAGCTTGATGGATAGATAAGTGTCAAACAAAAACTGACACCTCACTTTTAAGCTAATAAGTTAAATAATCAATGACTAAACTAAAAACACAATCACTTCAAAAAAGACATAGTGATCTAGCTAATACTAATAAGCAACTTGAAATTTTATCTAATGGGATTTTTGCTAATGGCGAACTTCCTACATTCAAAAATAAGATATCAGAGTCTAATCAATTTCCGCTTAAAGCGAAAAAATTAGAAATACTTCAAATTAACGTTGGCTACATGTGTAATCAAGTCTGCGAGCATTGTCATGTGGATGCCGGTCCAGACCGAAAGGAGATTATGACCCAAGACACTATGCAACAAATCTTGGATGTTATTAAAACCACCGGAGCACATACATTAGACTTAACAGGTGGCGCGCCAGAAATGAACCCTAATTTTAGATGGTTTGTGGAAGAAGCTTCAAAAATTGGAGTTAAGGATTTTATTGTACGTTCTAATTTAACTATTATTCGTGCAAACAAAAAGTACTACGATTTACCAGAATTTTTTAAAAAACACAATATACATGTTGTAAGCTCTATGCCACATTGGACCAGAGGAAAGACAGACAAGCAACGTGGTGAAGGTGTTTTTGATATGTCTATCAAAGCCTTGCAAGAGTTAAACGCGGTTGGCTACGGAATGCCCGGAAGCCATTTAAAACTAGATTTAGTTTACAATCCAAGTGGTGCGTTTTTACCTGGCGATCAAACCGCAATGGAAAAGGACTTTAAAAAAGCATTGCTAGAAGATTTTAATATTCAGTTTCATAATTTATTTGCTATTACAAATTTACCAATTGCTCGCTTTTTAGACTATCTAATAGCGTCAGAAAACTATGAAGATTACATGTATGCTTTAGTAGAAGCTTATAATCCCGCAGCTGTACAAAACGTCATGTGTACAAACACTTTATCTGTTAGTTGGGATGGTTATTTATTTGATTGTGATTTTAATCAAATGTTAGAATTACCTGTAAACAGCAAAGCTAAACATATCTCAGAATACAAAACCGAGTTATTAGAAGATCGTGATATAATTATCTCTCAACATTGTTATGGATGTACAGCTGGGGCAGGAAGTAGCTGTCAAGGTGTTGTTGCTTAAATGGCTAATATGAAACACTATTTATTTCTCCTATTACTATGCTCTTGCTTTGGGTATTCTCAAAATACACTTCCGGAATTATTAAAAAAACACAATAATAAAAGCATACCTTATATAAGCGTCCAAGAATTAGCGATGCCAATTACAAATGCAATTATCCTTGATGCTAGAGAGCCTTCAGAATATAATATTAGTCACATTAAAAAAGCTACATTAGTTGGTTACAAACACTTTAATCTAGACGAAGTCGTTAAAAGATATTTTAATAAAGATGATAAAATAGTAGTGTATTGCTCAATAGGTATTAGATCTGAAACTATTGCAGAGCAACTAAAAAAAGCAGGTTACACTAACGTATTTAATTTATATGGTGGCATTTTTGAATGGAAAAACAATAATTTTCCAATTGTAGATTTAGAAGAAAATGAAACTGAAAAAATCCATGCTTTTAATAAGTCATGGAGCAAATGGATTACAAAAGGCGAACTAGTTTTTGACTAAAAACCAATTAAAATATTAGAGTAATGACTTCAAAAAACCTAATAATAACCTTTACTAGAAACCCAGAGTTAGGTAAAGTAAAAACTAGATTAGCTAAAACTATTGGCGATGCTTCCGCTTTAGCGATATATAAAAAATTATTAGAACATACTCAAAGTGTTTTGCACGATTTAAACTGTGATAAAGCAGTGTATTACTCAGTTAAAATCAGAGACAACGACATTTGGGATAACGCCATCTACCAGAAGCATCAACAATTTGGTGGAGACTTAGGAATAAGAATGCAAAATGCATTTAAAGCTGGATTTGAAGCAGGTTATAATAAAATTATAATTGTTGGTAGTGATTTGTATGACCTTCAACCCAAACATATTAACCAAGCATTTAAAGCTTTAGACTCCAATAGCATTACTATTGGACCTGCAGAAGATGGTGGTTATTACCTTTTAGGCATGAAAACACTACACAAAGCAGTCTTTGAAAACAAAAACTGGGGGACAGAAACAGTATTTGAAGACACTATTAAAAACTTAAAAAATGAAAGCGTATTTTTGTTAGAACAACTAAATGATGTGGATACTTACGACGACATTAAAAACAACCAAACACTAAAAGCTTTAATTAAATCATGATAAAATTAATTGACAAAACAGTAGATTACCTTAAAGAAAAAGGATTTAATAACCCTGAAGTCGGTATTATCCTTGGCACAGGATTAGGTAAATTAACCGACCATCTTGAGATTATTCAAGAAGTAAGTTATAATCATATTCCTAATTTTCCAACTGCTACTGTAGAGTTTCATAAAGGGAAATTAATTTTTGGAAATTTAGCAGGTAAAAAAGTAATCGTTATGCAAGGTCGTTTTCATATCTATGAAGGCTACTCGCTAGAAGATGTCACTTATCCAGTAAGAGTTATGGAAAGACTAGGTATTAAAACCCTATTAGTGTCAAACGCTTCTGGTGCTATTAACTTAGACTTTAAAAAAGGCGAGTTAATGCTAATCGACGATCATATAAACCTACAAGGCAGTTCGCCATTAGCTTTTAAAGGTGTTGAAGAGTTGGGTGAACGTTTTGTTGACATGAGCGCACCCTACGATTTAGAGCTTAACAAAACCTTTAAACAAATTGCTAAAGCTAATAACATAAAGTTACACGAAGGGGTTTACGCCAGTGTAGTTGGACCACAATTAGAAACAAGAGCAGAATACAGAATGCTTAAAATTATTGGTACAGATGCTGTTGGTATGAGTACCGTACCGGAAGTAATTGTTGCTAACCATTTAAAATTAAAAGTAGCTGCTGTGTCAGTTTTAACAGATGAATGCGACCCAAGTAATCTAAAACCTGTGGATATTAGTGAAATTATTGCTATGGCTAACCAAGCAGAACCAGATATGATTGTATTATTTAAAGAATTAATTAAAACGCTTTAAATAAAAATTTAAAACTTAAATATACTATGAGCTATTTAGACGCTACAAACGATTTATATAAAGAAGCTGCTTTAACACCAGATGTTGGGTTATGCTGTACTACTAATCCTATTTGGGAGCTACCAGGTCTTAAGATTCCTAAAATAATGCAGGAGATGAACTACGGTTGTGGTAGCACAGTCAATGCAAGAGACCTGACTAACAATCCTAAAATGCTATATGTTGGTGTTGGTGGCGGGATGGAATTATTACAATTTGCTTATTTTAATCGTCAAAAAGGCGGAGTAATTGGCGTAGATGTTGTAGACGAAATGCTTGAAGCCTCACGCAAAAATTTTATTGAAGCAGAAGCACAAAACGACTGGTTTAAAAGCGAATTTGTTGAGCTTGTTAAAGGCGATGCACTAAACCTTAATGTCCCAGACAACTCGATTGATGTGGCAGCACAAAACTGTTTGTTCAATATTTTTAAAGCTGATGATTTAAAAAAAGCTATTGAAGAAATGTATCGTGTTTTAAAACCACACGGAAGATTAGTTATGAGCGATCCAACTTGCGAACAACCAATGAATGACACACTACGTAACGACGATAGACTACGCGCATTATGTTTAAGCGGAAGCTTACCAATCGCAGATTATGTTAAAGCGTTAACTGATGCTGGTTTTGGAACAATCGAAATCAGAGCACGTAAACCTTACAGAATTTTAGATCCTAAAAATTATCCTACCGACGAGTTGATTTTTATCGAATCAATCGAAGTTGCTGCTATTAAAGACCCAATGCCAGAAGATGGTCCTTGTATATTTACTGGTAAAGCAGCAATCTATTATGGCGACCAAGACTTTTTTGACGATAAAAAAGGACATATTCTATTAAAAAATCAACCTATTGCTATTTGCGATAAAACAGCAGGAGACTTAGCTGCTTTAGGTAGAGATGATATTTATATTAGCGAGTCTACTTATCATTATGATGGTGGCGGATGTTGTTAAGTAATATATGTTACAATACTTGATATATAAAAACAATAATTTAGCTTAATGGAAAAGTATTTAGACATTATAAAAAACGCCTACTTTGGCTATTGGAATTATCTTAAAAATCAAATTATATTTCCTAATAGTTGGGATAATTATTTTTATGGATTAATCATAATTTCATTAATCGTTTGGGGTTTAGAGATTGCATTTCCTTGGCGTAAAAAGCAATCTATTTTCAGAAAAGATTTTTGGATTGACACGTTTTACATGTTTTTCAACTTTTTTTTATTAAACCTTATTGTTTTAATTGCTTTATCAAATACTGCTGCTCAACTTTTTAACGATGTATTAGGTATTGTTGGATTATCAGTTTCAGATTTTCAACTATTAGATATTAATGCCTTTCCATTTTGGCTTCGTATTCTTGTCTTCTTTATTGTAGTCGATTTTGTGCAATGGTGGACACATAGATTATTACACAAATCAGAGTTTTTATGGAATTTTCATAAAGTACACCACTCTGTAAAAGAAATGGGATTTGCTGCACATTTACGCTATCATTGGATGGAACCCGTAGTTTACAACTCATTAAAATATATTCCTTTAGCAATTATTGGAGGATTTTCTGCACAGGATGTTGCATTGGTTCACTTCTTTAATATTACCATCGGTCATCTAAACCACGCTAATATTGGTTGGGATTATGGTGTGTTAAAATATATTTTTAACAACCCAAAAATGCACATCTGGCATCACTCAAAAAAATTGCCAGAAGAAAGAAGATACGGAGTTAACTTTGGGATTACACTTAGTCTTTGGGACTATCTTTTTAAAACAAATTACATACCATATGATGGACGTGATATCGAATTAGGTTTTGATGGCGACGAAACGTTTCCTAAGGATTTTATAAGTCAGGAGTTATACCCATTAAAAAAATGAAGCAGCTATTAATCTTATTATCAGTAACAGTTTTTATTACTGCTTGTAACGCTCAAAAAGTTGCTCAAAAAACTTTTGAAGTACAAAACAAAAGCACCTCTGTAACTGTAGATGAAATCAATAAAACTTTAGAAGACAGTATTACTCAAACTGTTGAAGTTATTGATTACAATGGTAATACAATTGCAGAAGCTGAAACCATGGAAGAAGCTGAAGCACTTATGCTAAAACTAGAAAAGGAAGCAAACACAATAACTAAAATACCTCTTCCTCCAAAGCCTCCAAAACAGACTAAGAATTCAACATTTGACCATAAAAGATGGACTAAATTATTACAACAATTTGTTACTGAAGATGGTAAAGTAAATTATCAAAAAATAAGAGTAAATAAAACCAATTTAACTGTTTATATAGATGATTTAACCCATAACACACCTAATAAACATTGGTCAAAACAAGAAAAACTAGCCTATTGGATTAACGCTTATAACGCATTAACGGTAGATTTAATAATCCGAAACTATCCAGTTAAAAGCATTAAAGATATTAAAAACCCTTGGAAACAACGACTTTGGCAATTTGGAGACAAATGGTATAACCTTGAGGATATTGAACATAATATACTACGTAAAATGGACGAACCGCGTATCCACTTTGCAATTGTTTGCGCCTCTTATTCTTGTCCAAAATTACAAAACACTGCATTTACTGCGTCTAACTTAGAAGAGCAACTTACTAATGCTACTAAAGCGTTTCTAGGCGACACAAAACGTAATGAAATTTCAGAAAATAGTTTAAAATTATCTAAAATATTTAGATGGTTTGATAACGATTTTGAACAAAACGGAAGTGTGATTGACTTTTTAAACCAATACACAACAATCACTATTTCTAAAGACGCAAAAATTAGTTACAAGGATTATAACTGGGACTTAAATGACTAAAGTCAACCTAATAAAACTTACGTAAAAAGCATGATAAGTATTATTATTCCGGTTTTAAACGAAGCAGATTACATTACAGATCTTTTATATCATTTAATTGATAACGCCTCCTTAACCACAATACAGGAAATTATTGTAGTAGATGGTGGTAGTACTGATAATACTGTTGCTATTGTTAAAAATTTAGACTTAAATATTATTGTGCTTCAGTCTAAAAAAGGACGCGCCAAACAAATGAATCTTGGTGCTAAAGCTTCAAAAGGGGATGTATTATATTTTTTACATGCAGACTCATTTCCCCCTAATAGATACGATCAATTTATTTTAGACGAAATAAAAAAAGGAAATAATGCTGGCTGTTTTAGACTACAGTTTGACAGTAACCATTGGTGGCTTAGATTAGCTAGTTGGTTAACACAATTTTCCTGGAGAGCATGTAGAGGTGGTGACCAAAGTCAATTTATTACAAAAGCTTTGTTTGATGATATTGGCGGATTTGATGAAACTTTTACTGTCTACGAAGACAATATATTAATTAACCAGTTGTACAAACGTAAAGAGTTTGTGATAATTAATAAAAAGATAAAAACCTCAGCAAGGTTGTATCAAAAACATGGAGTTTGGAAGGTTCAATACCACTTCTGGGCTATTTATGTAAAAAAATGGTTTGGTGCTTCTGCAAAGGATTTGTATGCCTATTACAAAAAACACCTTTACTAAAATAGTAGTATTACTGTTTTAGATATTGCGTTTTAATAACTTGTTCTGCAGGTTTATTTTGAGGTGTAAAACGGTTGTTGTCTACCCCTCCAACTTTATCATGATTGATAAACCATTTCCAGACAAATCCGCCAGCAAACCAATCCTCGTCCCAAAATGTTTTAAATAATGCTTTTGTTGCATTTACTTGACCTTCTAGATTTACTTGACTTTCAACCCTATCTACTGTCCATGGTGCTTTACCAGTATAATCAACACTTCTGTAGCCAAACTCGGTAAAAAGCACGGGTTTATTATATTGTTTTGAAAAACGTTCAATCTCCTTTTTGTGTTCGATCCAGCCTTTTAAACACTCCTCTACTGTTGGTGTTTTACTAGCACTAACCGGAAAATAAGCATCAATCCCGATATAATCCAATTGTTGCCAAAAAGGTGTTTTTTTATACTCATTCCAATTGGCTGCATAGGTTAATTTTCCTTTATAAATTGTTCTAATTTCAGTAATTAAAGTCTCCCAATACTTGGGTCTTTGCGCTACAAATTTTTCTAGTTCTGTTCCAATGCAAAAAATCTCGGTATTAGTCTCTTCCGCAACCTTGGCAAAATCTAATATATATTTAGAATAAGTGTTTTCTAACAATTGCCAATCTGCTTCTGTTTTCATTTCTATAAAACCTGTAAACTCCCCTCTCCAAACCCAAAGCTGAGGCTTCATCATTATTTTAATATTATCCTTTCTTAAAGCATTTACATATTGCTTTCCTCCTATTGTCGTCTCGCCAAACCACTGTCTTTCTGCTCCATAAGTAATTTCTGGATGTGACAAATCGTTAATAACCCCAAAAGGCATTATTGCAGCATAATTAGCATTAATATTTAATAATGGATCTATATTTTTTTGAGAAACACTGTCTCTATGTGCTACAAAACTGACTCCATTAATCTTCACTTTATTGATTGGACTCATGGAGCAACCACAACAAAAAAGGAATACACATATTTTTAAAATCAATCTCATAAGTGCTATTTTATCTCTAAATTTAAACAAATTGAAATTATCAATTAAGGTTTTAACAAAACCTTCGACAAAAGAAAAACTAAATCAAAACCATGGAACACATAGTCATTATAGGAAACGGAATTTCTGGAGTTACTTTAGCTAGACATGTTAGAAAACTATCCGACAAGAAAATCACTATCGTTTCTGCCGAAACTGACTACTTTTTCTCTCGTACTGCATTAATGTACATATACATGGGACACATGAAGTTTGAACACACACAACCCTACGAGAATTGGTTTTGGGAGAAAAACAGAATAGAGCTTAAAAAGGGTTATGTTAATAGTATTGACACCGATATTAAAACACTTCACTTTGCAGATGGGGACCAAATCACTTATGATAAATTAGTCATCGCTACAGGCAGTAAGCCCAATAAATTTGGCTGGCCTGGACAAGATTTAAATGGCGCTCAAGGTTTATATAGCAAACAAGATTTAGATAATATGGAGGTGGTGGCGCCTGACAATAAAGTATGCAAACGTGCTGTTATCGTTGGTGGTGGCTTGATTGGGATCGAATTAGCAGAAATGCTAAACTCTAGAGACATCCCTGTTACATTTTTAGTTAGAGAATCAAGTTTTTGGAATGGTGTTTTGCCTGAAGGCGAAAGTCAAATGATAAATAGACATATTAAAAACCACCACATAGATTTAAGACTAAACACCAATTTAAAAGCAATTAATTCTGACGGAAACGGAAATGTAAAATCTATTATAATTGAAGAAACTGGTGAAGAAATTGCCTGTAACTTTGTTGGGCTAACAGCAGGTGTAACTCCAAATATTTCGTTTTTAAAAAATTCAAAAATAGAGACAAACAAAGGTGTATTAGTCAATCGGTATTTAGAAACCAATATTAAAGATGTATATGCTATTGGTGATTGTGCCGAGCAACGTAAAGCGATTGGTAACAGACGACCAATTGAAGCAGTATGGTACACAGGACGTATGATGGGCGAAACCTTAGCGCAAACTATTTGTGACAACAAGCTACAATACAAACCTGGACACTGGTTTAATAGTGCTAAATTTTTAGATATCGAATATCAAACTTACGGTTGGGTTTTTGGTGAAAAGGGACGACCAAACCACGAAAAACATTTCCATTGGAAACATGAAGATGACACTAAATGTATCACCATTGCTTACCATAAAGATTCAAATGTTTTTTTAGGAATAAACACCTTTGGGATAAGAATGCGACATGAAACTTTTGATAAATGGTTAACAGAAAACAGAACAGTAGATTATGTTATAAACAACCTTAAAGAAGCTAATTTTGACCCTGAGTTTTACAAGCAATTTGAAGCTAAAATTTTAGACGCTTACAACAACCAATTACAAACAGCCTAATAAATGTAATATGAGTAACAAATTAAACCATAGTATGTCATTAGCTTCTCCTGATGCTTTTAATATATCAACAAAACAAAAATTTGCATTAGGTATTGGGCTTGTTGGACTTTTTATATTAGCATTAGCTTTATTTAATGTTAACCTTCCAAATACTGCTTTGTTTTTAACATTAGCAATCGGGATGATTACGGTAGGAACTATAATATATTCTAGAGCAGCCTATTTATCAAAACTAGAAGGTATTAAAAACGACGGAGCATGGTTTAAATCTTTAGTATCTCGTGGTTTTTGGGGTTGGGCTCTAGGTATAATTCTTACTAGTTTTTACATTATATTATACTTCTATCCACAATATTTAGGATTAGGTAAAAACGGAGAGGCCAATACTGGGTTAGTAGGTCTTTTTGACCCATTAAGCAACTTGTTAAGTGGTCGTAATGCAAGTCAATGGTTTGTATATGGTACATTATATACTATTGCAATATTAGCATTTGGATATAAATTTATTTTAAAATACCGTCACAATCGCTATCAACAAATACGGACTATTTCTGTTATGTTTTTTCAACTAGGATTCGCTTATTTGATTCCAGAGTTTATGTACATCATGAATAATGATTTACCTTATTATGATTTAAAAAACATTTGGCCACTAAACTATTACCTTTTTGACGAGTGGTCTGTAAAAGGTTTTTTGTCTAATGGTAATATTGGTTTAGCATTAATCCTTTTTGGGATTGTATCAACCTTTATAATTACACCTATTCTAACATATAAATATGGAAAAAGATGGTATTGCTCATGGGTTTGTGGTTGTGGCGGATTAGCTGAGACTGCTGGTGACCCATTTAGACATCTGTCTTCAAAAAAGCTTTCCGCATGGAAAATTGAACGTTGGCTAATTCACTTAGTATTGGTGTTTTCAGTTATTATGACCACAGCAATGGTCTACAGTTATTTAGGAAAAGACAGTAATAATTTTTGGTTAACTAGAGAAGTCTTTATTACAGCGGAAATAATCTTCTTAACTTTTATTTTTGGTACAGTCATGTTTTTTAAAGGCAAAGAGCTTGGTAAAGACGCTAAATATGGAGCTATAGGTTATGCTTTAGTTATTATAATATTGTTAGTAATGCATTTTACAGCTACCATTGACCATTTATTTTATGTCAAATCAGGTACATTAAGATCTGTTTATGGTATTTATATTGGCTCTATCTTTTCAGGAGTAATAGGCACAGGGTTCTATCCGATTTTAGGTAACAGAACATGGTGCAGGTTTGGCTGTCCTATGGCTGCAATTTTAGGTTTTCAGCAACGTTTATTTTCTAAATTTAGAATAACAACTAATGGGGGGCAATGTATTTCTTGCGGAAATTGTTCTAACAGTTGCGAAATGGGTATTGATGTAAGGGCATACGCTCAAAAAGGAGAAAACATAGTTCGCTCAAGTTGTGTAGGTTGCGGTATTTGTAGTGCGGTTTGCCCAAGAGGTGTTTTAAAGCTAGAAAACGATACTATGAAAGGGCGTATTAATCCAACAGAAATACTACTTGGTAATGATGTTGATTTAATGGATTTAATTAATAATAAATAATGTAAAAACAATTGTACTTTTGCAATCCGAAAAAAAACTAAATGCCCAAGATAAAAGTCATCATTCCAGCCTATAACGAGCAGGATTCTATAGCGCAGGTTATTAAAGACATACCAAAACTTGTTGACGAAGTTATTGTTGTCAGTAACAACTCGACAGATTTAACAGAGCTAAACGCTAAAGATGCAGGCGCAACTGTTTTAAAAGAAAGCCAAAAAGGATACGGGTTTGCTTGTTTAAAAGGGATGGATTATATCTCTAAACAAGACAGTAAACCAGATATTATTGTGTTTTTAGATGGTGATTACAGCGATTACCCAGAAGAATTAACCAAAATTATTGCACCAATATTAGAAAAAGATATCGATTTTGTAATCGGTGCTCGGGTTAAAAAGTTAAGGGAAGAAGGTAGTATGATGCCTCAACAAATATTTGGCAATTGGTTAGCAACGTCGTTAATGGCATTGTTTTTTAATGCAAAATTTACTGACCTTGGTCCATTTAGAGCAATAAAATATGATAAATTATTAGCTCTAAAAATGGAAGACAAAACATATGGTTGGACAGTAGAGATGCAATTAAAAGCATTAAAACAAAAATTAACTTATATAGAAGTTCCCGTAAGTTACAGAAACAGAATTGGGGTCTCAAAAGTCTCAGGCACAATAAAAGGTAGTATATTTGCGGGCGTTAAAATATTAACGTGGATTTTCAAATACAGTTTTAAAAAGTGATTCTCGAAACCATTACCATTATTATTTACAGCATTGCATTAGTCCTTATTTTCATGTATGCTTTAGCGCAATTAAACTTATTGTTTAACTACTTAGCAGCAAAAAAGAAAGAAGAAAACGGACCAAAATTTGACTTTTCAAACCCAGATGAAATACCATTTGTAACCATACAACTTCCTGTTTTTAACGAGTTGTATGTTATGGATCGTCTTCTTGACAATATCGCTTTAATAGACTACCCAAAGGACAAACTTGAAATTCAGGTTTTGGACGACTCTACAGACGAAACCGTTACAACTACAAAAGCACACGTCGACCAATTAAAAGCTAAAGGTTTAGACATAGTCCATATTACAAGAACCAACAGGCAAGGTTTTAAAGCAGGTGCTTTAAAAGAAGGTTTAGAAATAGCAAAAGGAGAATACATCGCCATTTTTGATGCCGATTTTTTACCAAAACCTAACTGGTTAAAAAAGACCATACCTTATTTTAAAGACTCTGATATTGGCGTTGTACAAACGCGTTGGGGTCATATTAACAGAGACTACTCTACATTAACAAAAATCCAAGCATTTGCTTTAGATGCACATTTTACATTAGAGCAAGTTGGGCGTAGTAGTAAAGGCCATTTTATTAACTTTAATGGTACTGCTGGAGTATGGCGCAAAGCTTGTATCCTTGATGCAGGAAACTGGGAAGGCGATACCCTAACCGAAGATTTAGACCTTAGTTACAGAGCGCAGCTAAAAAAATGGAAATTTAAATATTTAGAAGATGTTGAAACTCCTGCAGAGCTACCCGTAGTAATCAGCGCAGCAAGATCACAACAATTTAGATGGAATAAAGGGGGGGCAGAAAATTTCCAAAAAATGTTTGGGCGTGTAGTTAAAAGTAAAAATATTTCAGCAAAAACAAAAATACATGGACTATTACACTTATTAAACAGCACGATGTTTTTAAATGTACTAATTGTAGGTGTATTAAGTGTTCCAATGCTTTACATAAAAAACGAATACGCACATTTAAGACCATACTTTTATATCATGAGCTTTTTTGTAGTCAGTACCATTATCTTTTTTGTGTGTTATTGGGTAATGTACAAGCAAAGTCATGGTAACACCTTTAAAGATTTTTTAAAATACATCGCTCTATTTTTTACATTTTTCTCGATAGCAATGGGCTTTTCATTACATAACTCTATTGCAGTAATAGAAGGACATATTGGTAAACGTAGTGAGTTTGTACGTACTCCAAAATTTAATATTAGCACACTAAAAGACAGTTGGAAGGGCAATAAATATTTACGTAAAAACATATCAATCAATGTCATCTTTGAAGGGGCTTTAATGCTTTATTTTGCATTTGGTATGTATAGTGCATTTATAGTAGGTGATAAAGGCGGGGACTTTGGTTTGTTTCCTTTTCATTTAATGCTAACTATAGGTTTTGGATTTGTATTTTTTAAATCATTAACCTCTAAAGCCTAAATATTTGGGCGTTACCACAAGGGTCGCGTCTTCCATTATATCTTTTTTCGCCACTTATTAAAGCAAAAAAAGGATGCCATTTCAACCGCTAACGCAGGACGCATCATGCTTAATACACTCCTTTTAAAAACTAATAAACTTAGCCTTTTGCTAATACTAGCTAGCTTCTGTTTGTATGGTGTATTTGCATATGATTTAGTAAGGACCGATTACACTAATCTAATTACGTTATACCTTGTCCTTTTTGGACTTTTCATTAAAATAATAAATACGCATAAAGGCAACTTTAAACTATTGGTCGCTGTAGCTATAATAAGCAGATTAGTTTTACTGCTAGCTACCCCAAACCTTTCACAAGACTTTTACCGATTTATTTGGGATGGACGGATGGTACTACAAGGTTTTAATCCCTATTTGTACACACCAGACAGTTTTATTGCTATAGGACAATACCCAATTAATCAAACACAACAGTTAGTTACTGGCATGCAAGCATTAAATGCAAGTCATTACTCAAATTACCCGCCAATTAACCAACTACTTTTTGCACTAGCTAATCTGTTTTCGACCACAAGTATTCTAGGATCAGTCATTGGGCTAAGATTAATTATAATAGCTGCAGATATTGGTACGCTTTATTTTGGTGCAAAGCTGCTAAATAGATTAGGATTGTCTAAGCATAAGATATTTTGGTTTATCCTAAATCCATTTATAATAATAGAACTAACAGGAAACCTTCATTTTGAAGGGGTCATGATTTTCTTTTTAATTCTAAGCCTATACCGTCTTCATTTAAATAAATGGAAATGGTCAGCAGTAGTTTTAGCAGTATCTATTTCAACTAAATTAATCCCGTTGCTATTTTTACCACTATATTTAAAATGGTTTAGGGCAGACAACACTTCTAATAAAATTGATTTAAAAAAACTAATCCGTTTTTATTTAATTGTAGCCTTAACTACAATATTGCTTTTTGCCCCATTTTTTTCGATGCAATTTATTAGTAATTACTCCAAAACTGTTGGTTTATGGTTTGGAGATTTCGAGTTTAACGCTAGTATCTATTATCTTTTAAGAGAAATTGGCTACTTAATCACAGGCTATAATCAAATAGCTATAATCGGAAAAACATTACCAATAATTATATTTATATCCATTTGGTGTTTAGCTATATTCCAAAAAAATCAAAACTACAGCACATTAATAAAAAGCATGTTAATTGCTTTTACGTTATACCTAATATTAAGCACAACAGTACATCCTTGGTATATCGCTACTGTATTAATTTTAAGTGTGTTTACAGATTATAAGTTTCCATTAATTTGGAGTTTTATTATTATTATCAGCTATTTAGCCTATGCAAATACTGACAATACAGAAAATTTATGGATAATAACCTTAGAGTACGCAATCGTATTTGGCGCAATCGTTTGGGACCTATTTAAAACAAAAAAGCCTCTCTTAAAAGAGAAGCTTTTTTAACTCTGTACAGGCGGAGAGACTCGAACTCTCACACCTCGCGGCACTAGATCCTAAGTCTAGCGTGTCTACCAATTCCACCACGCCTGCAACTTATTCCGATAATTTCGGAGTGCAAATATAAACAATAGTTTCAATATTCATAATATCTATAAACAAATAATTTTCATTTTTGTACTTTTACGTAAACTCAATATTTTTTTCATGAAAAACATAAAATCTTATGTAGAAGAAAACAAACAACGTTTTCTTGACGAATTAATAGAATTACTTAAAATTCCTTCTATAAGCGCAGACTCTGCTTATAAAGAACATACAATAAACACAGCAGATGCTGTTGCCAAAAGCTTAAAAGATGCTGGATGTGATGTGGTTGAAATTTGCGAAACCGAAGGTTATCCAATTATTTATGCTCACAAAATAATTGATAAAAACTTACCAACCGTATTGGTTTACGGTCATTACGATGTACAACCACCAGATCCATTAAATTTATGGACTTCGCCTCCATTTGAGCCTGTTATTAAAACTACCGACTTACACCCTGAAGGTGCTATTTTTGCACGTGGTGCTTGTGACGACAAAGGTCAGATGTACATGCACGTAAAAGCTATGGAGTATATGACAAAAAACAACGCTCTTCCTTGCAACGTTAAGTTTATGATAGAAGGTGAAGAAGAAGTTGGTAGCGTTAACCTTGGTAAATTTGTAAAGCAAAATCAAGAAAAATTAGCAAACGACGTTATTTTAATTAGTGACACAGGTATGATTGCTAAAGACGTCCCATCAATAACAACAGGTTTACGTGGTCTAAGCTATGTAGAAGTAGAGGTTACTGGACCAAACCGTGATTTACACTCTGGGCTTTATGGTGGCGCAGTTGCAAATCCAATAAACGTTTTAACAAAAATGATTGCATCCTTGCACGATGACAATAACCATATTACCATTCCTGGATTTTATGACAATGTAGAAGAATTATCTTTAGAAGAGCGTGCACAAATGGCAAAAGCACCTTTTTCATTAGACAACTACAAAAAAGCATTAGATATAGACGCAGTTTACGGAGAAGAAGGTTATACTACTAACGAGCGTAACAGCATTAGACCAACCCTAGACGTTAACGGTATTTGGGGAGGTTACACAGGTGAAGGCGCAAAAACAGTAATTGCAAGTCAAGCATTTGCAAAAATATCTATGCGATTAGTACCAAATCAAGATTGGGAAAACATCACAGCATTATTCAAAAAACATTTTGAAAGTATCGCTCCAAAAGGCGTTAAAGTAAAAGTTTCACCTCATCATGGTGGGCAAGGCTACGTTACACCAATAGACAGTGTAGGTTATCAAGCAGCAAGCAAAGCGTACCAAGAAACCTTTGGCAAAACACCAATACCACAACGTAGTGGTGGAAGTATTCCAATAGTATCTTTGTTCGAGCAAGAACTAAAAAGCAAAACCATTTTAATGGGCTTTGGTCTTGACAGCGATGCAATCCACAGTCCAAACGAACATTTTGGAGTATGGAACTACTTAAAAGGAATTGAAACCATTCCGTATTTCTACAAATATTTTACAGAAATGCATAAATAAAATTAGGGTGTCTCCACCTTTTGCTTTTAAGAGGCAAAAGGTGGTCGCGTCATCCGTTATATCTTTATTTTGCCATATATGGCAGCAAAATAAAGGATGCCACTACTACCGCTTACACAATCTACCAAAGTAAAAGTTTAGCATTTACAGTCCTTACTTATCCAAAATTTTTACACATTAAATAGTATAAAAACCTCTACAATAGCTTTATAATACTAAAAAACAAGCTATTATAAGCTCAATTATTTAAACAGTTTAAGAGGTTAAAAAACCTTAATTCTTAAAAAATAACACAAAAAAAACATGCTCTACATTTGTAGAATTGATTTTTTATTCTACATTTGTAGAAGTTAATCTAAACTTGTAGACATGCAATTATCAAAAACAGAAGAAGAGCTAATGAATCATTTATGGAAGCTAGACAATGCTTTTATGAAAGATTTACTAGAAGCCTATCCAGAACCTAAACCTGCAAATACAACCGTAGCTACTTTATTAAAACGCATGACTGATAAAGGATTTGTTGGCTACACTAAGTATGGCAACTCTAGACAATATTACCCTTTAGTAAAGAAAAAAGATTACTTTTCTAAACACGTTAATGGATTAATAAAAAACTTTTTTAACGATAGCAGCTCTCAATTTGCTTCCTTTTTTACTAAAGAAACAGATTTAAGTAAAAACGAATTAGAAGAGTTACGATCCATAATTGATAACGAAATTAAAAACAGATAGTCATGGAAATCCTTCTACTTAAATCCAGTGCTTGTCTTTTCGCCTTATTGGCGTTTTACAAGTTAGCGTTAGAGCCACTAAGTATTCATAAATTTAAACGCGTGTATTTATTAGCTGCTGTAATAATAGCTGCAATCATACCTTTTATAACTTTTATAAAATACGTCGATCCTACTTTTAATTTTGGAGCGTTTGATCCAAATGCTACAATGACACCTCCAAATTTTTCTCAAGATTTACCAACAGTAATTAAAACCAAACCATTAGACTATTTACCAACTATTTTATGGACTATTTACGGTTTAGGTGCTAGTTTGTTTTTAGTTAGGTTTTGTATCAATTTATTTGAGATGCATTCAAAAATTAAAAAACATAAAAAAGTAAAAAACAATCGGTTTGTTAATGTGTTAATGGAGCAATTGGAAGTACCACATACGTTTTTCAATTTTATCTTTTTAAACAAAAATAAGTTTGAAAGCAATCAAATTCCTGACGAGGTATTACTGCATGAGCAATCACACGCCAAACAAAAACATAGTTTAGACATTATAGTTATAGAGCTTATCCAAATTGTATTTTGGTTTAATCCATTAGTATATTGGCTAAAAAAGGAAATCAAATTAAACCATGAGTTTTTAGCAGATCATGACGTTATAAAACAAGGCGTAGACACTAAAACTTATCAAACCATTTTATTACAATTCTCGTCTAATCAACAAGAGTTAGCATTAGTTAATGCCATAAATTATTCATCAATCAAAAAACGTTTTACACTTATGAAAACACAAACCTCAAAACAAGCAGTTTGGCTACGCAGTTTATTATTACTGCCTTTATTAGCTATACTATTATTTAGTTTTAGTCAAACTAAAGAAATGGAAAAAGAGAGCACTCCTAAAATGGAAATAGAAAAAAATAATGCTCCTACAAAACTTTTTGAAAATGAAAAAGAAAATTCACTTAATGATGTTTTAAAAAATTCAGTAGAAAAAATTCAAGAAAATTATATTACAACACCTATTTTAGAAATAAACCAAAATCCATTTGAATTAAAATTAAATGGTAAGGCTACAAGTTTCAAAAATTTAAACGAAGATTTCAAAAAAATTACATTAAATAAAACAACTGATTTAAAAATAAATTCTAATGGAAATGCTATTGATATTGAATTAATTAAAAAAATATCAGAACTTTTAAAACCTAATATTAAAAATGTCATTCTTTCAGATGGAATTAAAATAACAGATAAACAAAAATTTACTAAAACTGATACCAACACAGGTTTTATAACCCAAAACCCAACACTAACAGTTAACGGTATAGTATGTGATGGCTGTCAACTTAATTTAAGTAAAAAGGGTGTCGAAAAAATTATTCTTGGTACTACAACTAATGACAATATTACTGGATTTAAGCTTAAAATACCAGGCGTAAAAACACAAATTATTAAAGGTAACAAACTAAATGATGCAGCTAAACAACTTGTTTTAAATACTAAACAAGGTTATTTTATACGTTTGTTTGATATTAAATCTAAGTCTAATACATTTTCAACTGTAAGTATTAAAATAGTAGACAAAAATGATGAAAATTATTCAGAATCGCCTAAAGTAAAAAAAGGAGAGGATTCTCAACTACCTCCACCACCTCCACCACCAACTAAAGCACCTGAATATGGAAACAATAAAAAACTTACTTTAAATCAAATTATTAAAAAAACACCTAAAAATGTAGAGTCTGGTTATGAAGTGTTAAAAAATGGCGAGTCACATTATTACACCATTTACAATGGTAAAAAAACCTACTATAACAAAGAGGGGTATATAACTGATAAAGACGGAGATGTTTTACCGCCACCTCCACCACCTCCTGCTCCAACTGCAGAGTATAATGATAGGAGAGCCAAAATTGAAGCAAAACGTAACGAGATAATGGCTAAAAGACAAGAAAAATTAGAAGAAATAGAAGAGCAGAGAGTGTTAAGTAGAAAAGAGAGAGAAGCGCAACATGAAGAAAGAAAAAACACTTTAAAACATCGTCGTGAACAATTAAGAAATAATCCACCACCTCCACCACCTCCAATGAGTACAACAGATCATATTATTAAAATGAAGAAAAAAGGTGCTACATTTTATTATAACGGAAAAGCGATAACACCTGACAAAGCTATAGAGTTGGTCAAAAATAATTCTGAATTAAATATATCATCAAACACTAATAATGGTGTGTCGACGGTACATCTGTCTGAAAAACCAATCAAAACGGTTAATGGTAAAATTGTAAATGATTAATTATAGACTTAAATAAATATAATTTAATATAAATGTTTTTAACAAAAAAAGGCTTCAATAAACAATTGAAGCCTTTTTTATATACTAAGTTATAATTATAGTTTTTTAACGTATTCTGTAATAATAACGATTTGTGTTGGCCCTACTTTACCTTCAATAAAAGTAGCATTTTCACGGTCTAATCTTATGTTTCTTACTGCAGTACCTTGTTTGGCAACCATACTGCTTCCTTTTACCTTTAAGTCCTTAACTAACACAACATTATCACCGGTTTCTAAAATAACACCGTTACAATCTCTGTGTATGATTTTTTCAGAATCCTCTTTATGCTCATCAGTTGCTCTAGCTAACGCTAAAGCTTCATCATCTAAATACATCATGTCTAACAAATCTTTTGGCCAACCTTCAGCTCTAAGTCTTTGTAACATCCTCCAAGCCATGATTTGTACAGCAACATGCTCTGACCACATACTATCATTTAAGCACCTCCAGTGGTTGACATCCATGTCTGTATTGCCTTCAATCTGATCATAACAATTAGCACAAACCAATACGCAAGTGTCAACAGTTTCGTTTAAAGATGGTGGGATATTATATTGTCTAGTATCTATATTAGAAGTACATAACTCGCAATTAGAGTTGCTTCTATCTTTTAACATTTGTAAAACACTCATTATTTATAGTTTTTTGAATTTTTACAATATTACATTTAATTGTCTCCTTAAGCAATTATTCTATCAAAGTATCTCTCATTTTTTTAGTCATACCCTTAACTACCATATCATAAGAATGGTCAATTAATTTAAAAATAAATTTAGGAGGTAAGTCGCCTTTATGTATTAGAACAGTATTCCAGTGTTTTTTGTTAGAATGCCATCCACCAACTATACTGTCATGTGTAGCTCTAAGTGATATAGCATATTCTGGATCACACTTTAGGTTTAATGAAGCTTGTCCACTTTCCCATTTGTTTAGTGGTACTATTGCAAACATTTTACCTAACACTTTAAATACTAAAGCATTGGCATCAAAAGGAAAGCCCTCTGTAGCTTTGGGCTTACTTAAACAATAATTTCTTAGCTGTTCTATATCCATAATAGAACAAGATAAGATTTATTTTTGTTGTTTGTTTTTAGTTTTTTTAGGCTGTTTTTTTAATCCTCTAAAATTATTAGTGTCTTCAACATTAATAATTGCTGGAATATCTAAACTTACTAAAGTTTCGTTGATGTATTGTAGAAATTTATTCATGGAGCTTTGTTTTGTTCTTAAAATCAATGTATTAAAACACAAATAGGTTGCTTCAAATATAAGAACAAAAAATCAAATTTCAGACAAAATGCATATTTAATCGATTAAATACATGTTATTTTAATAATTTGGGATCCTCAGAATTGATTTTTAAAGCAGAATAATCTAATTTCCAACCAATGGTTTCTACTATATTTTCTACCAATAATAACGATTCTAAAGCTTCTTTTTTGGCAACGTTATACAATCCACTTTCTGGGACTTTATCTCTAATATGTTGTTTAGCTTCTTCGCTTAAATTGGTTAAGTCTGTAGCTTCAAACTTATTAAAATAGCCATCTTTTTTATCGTAATACTTAATATTAGTTTCGATTGATAAAATTTCTGGCTGCGGAAAATGACTAATGGTTACCGTCTTATTTTTATGATCAGAAGTTAATTCAATTTTATTAAAATCATAACCCACATAGGCTTTAGCATTAATTACAACTAATGCTTTTTTCTTGCTGGACATTAATTTTAAAAACCGTTCTTTTACATCTTCGTAATGATAGATTTCGGCAAAATCCCCTTCAACTGTAATAAACTTACAGACTTTTTTAATTTTATCTAATAAGATTACGGATTGTGCGGTCACCTTTTTTTTAGCCTGAAGATGATTGTATAAAGTATAAATACTTAATCCAATAATCCCTCCAATAATTAATGTAAAAAATGTCTCCATTTATTTCTCAATTTTATACAAAATAGGTTTACTTGGTGTTGCATCATTCTCAAAAGGTGCAATTTGCAGGTTTAAAATATATTTACCATCATCAATTTTGTTGGATACATATATAAATTCTGTTATTGTGGCAGTTTTTCTAATTTTGCCATTAACATCCCAAAAGGCTTTATGTGCTAAAAGTTTACCTTCATCTTTTTCTTTATCTACACTTGGTAAATCTATAAGTAGGTGTTTAACCCCAATTTTTCTTATAAATATAGCTGCTTCCTCTGTTAAGTAAGGCCAGTTAGTATTGGAGTATTGTCTAGACTTTTTGATGCTAGTATTTGGCATTGTCCTAATCACTAAAGCTTGTGGTTTACGTTGCTTTAATAAATATTGTAGCTGTGCTTTAGAGATCACACGATCTTCTCCAATTGCTTCTGGAGCAACTGTAATCACTTCTGCTATAAAGAAAAACTGTTTCAAGCATTTATTAACACTATAAAACTCCTCTGTAACGTGGCCAACACACTCAGTATGTGTACCATGTGCATGTGGGTTAAACTGAATGTTATTAAAGTTAATTGAAGCCCCCTCTTTAACACTTGCACTAGAGTCGCCTAATTGAACTGCCTCTATTTTAGGCTCGTCAATATACCAAGCATTAACATTGCTTTTTGACGCACGAAGTGGCATAGAAATATCTAATGGTTGTGCTAAATTTACGGTGTATTTTTTTGTGTTTATGGTTATTGTAGAAATCACGATTATATAATTTTAAATAAATCTGAAGCGATACCATCGCATAAAAATTTACCTTTTTTGGTTGTTTTTAAATTGTTATCATCAATATACAACAATTGTTTATTTATATACTGATTAGCTTGTTGCAACAAGTATTCCAAAAAAGCCTTACCAAACTGAATTTCTACTTTTTCAAGTGAAACACCCCAAATGGTACGCAATCCTGTCATAACATACTCGTTATACTTGTCATTTTTGGTTAATTTTTCTATCTCAATTGGTAATTCTCCTGCTTCAATTTTATTAATATAAACCGAATTGTTTTTAACGTTCCAAGCTCTTGTCTCTCCATTAAAACTATGAGCCGAAGGTCCAATACCTATGTACGTTTTACCTAACCAATAAGCACTATTATTTTTACTATAATAGCCTTTTTTTCCAAAATTAGACAACTCGTAATGGTCAAAACCTGCTTGCTCTAACTGTTCTATTAATATATGAAATTGGTCATGTGCCAAGTCGTCATCTACATTATCAATAATTCCTTTTTTAATAAAACTAGCCAACGCTGTTTTTGGCTCGACAGTTAATGCATAACTAGAAATATGTGGTACACCAAAGCTTAAAGCGGTTTGTATATTTTGTAACCATTCTGCATTTGTGCTATTTGGGATACCATAAATTAGGTCCAAACTTATATTGTCAAAATATTGAGTTGCTAATTCCAAACACAGTTTAGCTTCAGTTGCGTTGTGTGCACGATTCATTAATTTTAAATCCTTTTCAAAAAAAGATTGAATCCCAATACTAAGCCTGTTAATTGGACTTTTGGATAACTTAATTATCTGGGCTTTGTTTAAATCGTCAGGGTTGGCTTCTAAAGTTATTTCTGGATGGTCTGTAACTTTATAATTTAAATATACAGCATCAATTAAATATTGTAATTCCTCTACAGACAATACACTAGGAGTTCCGCCACCAAAATATATGGTTTCTATTGTGGTATTTTTAAACTCGTCTTTACGTAGCTTTAATTCTTTGGCTAAAGCCGAAATTAATTGATCTTTCTTTTTCATTGAAGTCGAAAAATGAAAGTCGCAGTAATGACAGGCTTGCTTGCAAAATGGTATGTGTATGTATATTCCGGACATGTATTTAATTATCAGTTAGCAATAATCAGTTGTCAATTACTTGTTATTAATTCTTGTTTTTCAAAACTGAAAAGATTCCAAACTTCAAAGAAAAGAAAACTACTTTTTAACGCGTTTCTCATTCTGCTTAACAAAAGCACTCCATCCAGTATAACTTTTACCAATTTGCACCCGACCTTGGTTATAAAAATGACAAACTGCAGCACCTAACCCATCCATAGAATCTAAGTTTTTTGGTAGTGTCTTAATCCCTAACATGCTTTGCAACATTTTGGCAACTTGCTCTTTACTGGCATTACCATTACCTGTTATTGCCATCTTAATTTTTTTTGGTGCATACTCGGTAATAGGGATTTCTCTACTTAAACCTGCAGCCATAGCTACACCTTGGGCGCGACCAAGCTTAAGCATACTTTGTACATTTTTGCCAAAAAATGGTGCTTCGATAGCTATTTCGTCTGGATGATGGGTTTCAATCAGCTCGATAGTACGCTCAAAAATTAGCTTTAGTTTTAGGTAATGGTCATCGTACTTTTTAAGGTCTAATTCGTTTAACTGAATTAAAGTCATTTTTTTATTGACTACCTTAATCAGACCAAAGCCCATTATGGTTGTTCCGGGATCAATTCCTAATATAATTTGTTCTTTACTCATTTAATTACAGGTGTAACAACCGCTTAATGATACCGCAACACCAACAGTTACAGTTAGCATATTACCATTAAAAGATCCATACCCTTCTGTTATTGGGTCAAAAGTATCTGCAAATCCTATGATATAAGACGTATCCACAAAAGCCGATACCGTTTTACTTAAACTATAATGAAACTCTAACCCTCCCATTGCATTTAAAAATGAAGTTTTGTTATCACCATAATTACCTAATGGTTTTATCATAGAATATCCTGGACCAACATGAAACACCATACCGGTTCCTATAGGTAAAAACGCAAAATCACGAGTGGCATCATACACAAACTGTACATTAATACGTGTATAGTTTGTTTTAAATTCTGGTGTATTGTCGGCGTTGGCAAAACGGTTATACCCAAAGTCTAATTTTGCACCTAACTGCGGGGTAAACATATTTTGAACGCCTAAATTTATAGTCGGAAAATTAATACTGTTTGCTTCAAACGGAGTAACCAATCCATCTTGAGACGGACTATTAAAACCTACAGCAATTAAAGCTTTCCATTTACTAGTTTCCATTTGTGCACTAGCTGTTGTTAAGCCAAAAACAGCAATTAGAATTATGCAATAGTGTTTGATTGTAGATAACATTGTGTAATATTTAGTTTATTTTGCAAGCGTCTAAATTGGCGCAATTTTTATGCACAGTAGCTTGCCTTACAAAACTAAACAATTCTTTTTTGTACTTATTAAATTAAGTATAGTAGTTGGTGCTTTTTATTTTATATCTCAAAAATTATTAAATAATGACCAACTAGATTTTGAACGTTTTTTAAGTTTTTTAAAAGAAAATAGTCTGTTTTCTCTTAAAAACATAGCTTTTTTAGTCTTTTTAACTGTTCTTAATTGGTTTTTTGAAATTATAAAGTGGCGCTTTTTAGTTTCTAAAATTAAAGTTATTTCTTTTTTTGAAGCTTTAGAGCAAAGTTTAGGTGCATTAACCGCCTCTTTATTTACACCTAATCGTATCGGAGAGTATGGTGCTAAAGCCATCTATTACTCCAAACCACATAGAAAACGCATCCTATTATTAAACCTAATTGGTAATATGATGCAAATGACAATTACCGTTGTATTAGGCTGTGTTGGTTTTATATTTTTTTACAAGAATTATACTTTAAATATTGATTACTTTAAATTGTCTAGAGGATTGTTAATTATTATGGTTATTGGCACTCTTTCAGTAATTGGCGTAAAGCAAAGCAAGTATAAAATAAAAGGATTTTCAATTGAAAAGATTCGTGATTACATTTTAAAATTAGGCTTAAATTTTTTAAGCATTGGCTTACTAATATCATTTGTTCGGTATGTAATTTTCTCTTTTCAGTTTTATTATATATTAAACCTTTTCGGAATTAATTTAAGTTATACTGAAGCTATGATTATAATTACAAGTATGTATTTGCTAGCCTCAATAATTCCGACCATTTCAATTTTTGATGTAGTAATAAAAGGAAGTGTAGCCATTTACCTATTTGATATTGCAGGTATTGAAGAACTACCTGTTTTATGCTGTATCCTTTTAATGTGGTTATTAAACTTTGCTTTACCAAGTGTGTTTGGCAGCTATTATGTGTTAAATTTTAATTTACCGAAAACCAAAAATTAATGACGGTCACTTTTATTATAATAACTATAGTTTACCTTTTTGTAATAGGGCTTTTTGTTTTAGGTTTTGATAAACTTAAAGCGTTTAGATTAGAAGATATATCTCCAAAAACGACATTCACGGTTATAATTCCGTTTAGAAATGAAGCCGAAAATTTACAGGAATTATTGGATTCGATTTATAACTTAAATTATCCAAAACACCTATTTGAAGTTATTTTAGTAAATGACCAATCGGAGGACAAATCGCTAGTTGTTATTAATAAGTTTCTTGAGACTATTTTAATAAATAACAAAAACACTAAATTAAATATCAAGACAATTGATAATCAAAGATTAACCAAATCTCCAAAAAAGGATGCAATAATTTCTGCTATAAAGCAAGCAAAACACACTTGGATCATCACCACAGATGCAGATTGTAGTGTTCCAAAATATTGGTTAGATAGTTATGATAATTACATACAAAACAATACAACCAAATTAATTGCTGGACCAGTAGATTATAGTATTAATAACGGTTTTTTAGACGCGTTTCAATCGCTTGACTTTTTAAGTTTAATTGGTGCAACTATCGGTGGTTTTGGTATTAAAAAACCTTTTTTATGTAACGGAGCTAATTTAGCTTATCAAAAAGATTATTTTATTAGTTTAAATGGGTTTGAAGGCAATACTAATATTGCGAGTGGTGACGATATTTTTTTAATGGAAAAAGCTTTAAAACAAGATAAAAGTTTGGTGCATTATTTAAAAAACACTCATGCTATCGTTAAGACTAAACCACAAACTAATTTAAACGCTTTAATTTGGCAACGTGTGCGATGGGCAAGTAAAACTAGTCGTTATAATAACAACTTTGCCAAACTAGTAGGCTTGCTAGTTTTACTAATGAATGCTAGTATTGTAATAGGTTTTGCATTGGCTGCATTGGGACTGTTTCCAGTTAAGTCCCTTGTTTACCTATTTATTATTAAAATTTTGATTGACTTTTTGTTACTTTATAAAGCAAGCCTGTTTTTTAATAAAACAAGCTTGCTTAAACATTATGTATGGAGTTGTTTTGTTTATCCTTTTTTTAGTGTTTATGTGGCTTTTATTTCTATGTTTTTAACCTATAAATGGAAAAACAGGCGTTTTAAGAAATAGCTATTCCGACTAAAAATATTTACATTAGCAATAAACCAAATAACATCATTATGAAAAAACTTGTATTACTTTTAGCTTTAACTATCTCTGCTTATAGTTTTGCCCAAAATACTTATACTATAAACAATGAAACTTTAGAACTAAAAACTGAAGTAGAAGGTGATTATGATTTACTTTGGAATACGTTTGATGGGACATACCGCTACTTTATTAAAAATCAAGGCGGGCAACTTACAGAACTAACCAATACAAAAGGTGCCGACAATAAGTATGACAATGCCTATAAAGCAACATTAGAAACTCTTGCTGGGATTGATGCTTCTAAAACAAAATTGACCCTTTATAGTTTAAAAAACTATGTTAATCAGTCTAACGCTGCTAGCGACTCTACTTATACTTATGACAATAGTAAACCAAAATTAAAAACAAGGATAGGTGTGTTTAGTGGTATAACCAACAACCCTTTTGTTGTAAATCCAAATAATAAATCAGCACCTTTATTTGGTGCAGAACTTGAGTTGTTTCAAGACAATGCTTTGCCTAAACATTCAGGTTTTTTAAATATTAGAGCTACAGGAAACACTGACGATTTTAAATACAGTTCTACTCAAATTGCTCTAGGGTATCGTTTTAGGTTTATTAACAAACCTAGATTTAATATATATGGCCAAACTAAATTTGCCACTTTTATTGCTTCAAAATCATCAATTACTTATGAAGATTCAAGCAATCCTGGTACGTTTATAACAGAGGATGTTTCTAGTTCTGGGTTTGATATCCCATTAATTTTTGGGCTAGGTGCAGATTTTAAAGTTGGTAATGGTTTTATCACATTTGTAGCAGATTCATTATTTGCTGCATTTATAGATACTGAAGACAATTTTCCTTTAGATATTGCTTTAGGGTACAAATTTAACTTATAAATGCGCTATTTAAACAAGACTTCTAACCCTGCCTTTTCAAATTATTTTTGGAGCAACCGCAAAACGTCTTCTAAAAAAATGTCTGTTGCAGGTATTTTAACTAAGACTTTGTTTTGCATGCTAGTCATAACAAGTATTGTAGTTGCTATTTGGAAGCTTCATGCAAATGGGACTAGCATTAAATGGTTTTCTACAGGTGGGATGCTTGCTGCGATTGTTATTAGTATCGTACTATCTGTAAGACAGCATTGGGCACATATTTTAGTGCCTTTATATGCTGTTGCAAAAGGTTTTTTTCTTGGCGGAATTACTGCCTACGCACAAGCTAGATTTCCGGAGTTACCCTATCAAGCAGTCGGAGTGACAATTGTTACTTTTTTTGTGGTTTTATTTTTATATCAAACACGATTAATAGTAGTAACTAACAAATTAAAAAGCGTCATTATTACAGTATGTACAACTATTTTTGTGGTTTACATTATTAGTTGGATTTTAAGCTTTTTTGGTATTAAATCTTTTATTTGGGGAACATCTTGGCTTGCAATTGGCTTTAATATTTTTGCAGCTATTTTTGCAGCTCTATCTTTATTATTAGATTTTGATTATATAGAAAGACAAAAAAACAAAGCCTCAAAATATAAAGAGTGGATGGCTACATGGGGACTGTTAGTAACCCTAATTTGGTTATATGTTGAAATATTAAGATTAATGAAAAAGTTTGCTATTCGTTTTTAGGAAACATAGTTTTACATTCTCCATTACCTTTTATATAATAATCCAATCTTAATTTACTTGTAATACAATAGGTAGTTTAAATTGAGTTTTTACCTGTTGCCCACGTTTTATAGCTGGAAATATTTTTGGTAACGTATTTAAACTTTCTGTTATAAAACTTTTTATTTCAGGTATTTCTAGAGTAGTAATACTATCCACTTGTATGTTTTGTATTTGTAGCACTCCTTTTTCTGAAATTAAAAAAGACAACATTATAGTATCATTAATATCTTGATTAACTATAATGGTTTTTGTTTGAAGCTGATTAGAAATATGATTAGCCAATGTGGTTTCAAAACACTGCTTAGTTTCGGCTTTAGCCTGCAAATCTTCACAAGTTAAAAAGCCTGGATAACTGTCAACTTCGTTCCAATTAAAAGTTTTAAGTTCTTCAGTCAAAATAGCTTCAGATGTTGTTTTTTTTACATCAAAATATTGGCAAGACACCAATGTAGAAAATAATATAAAAACAGCTATTCGCTTCATAATTAACTAATATGGCTGAAAAGTACAACTTTTTTAGATGACTAAAACTTGTATTTTATTAATTTCTTTTAACTACAAATAATGTTTAAATAAAAATCAATACTTTTTTTAATATGGAAAATGCTTATTATAAAAAAACCGAAGCTAGACTTCGGTTTTTTTATATAAATATTCTATTAATTAATTTGAAAAGCTATAGGCAGTGCATAAACAACATCAACTACCTTCCCTTCATGGCTACCAGGACTAATTTTAGGCAGAGTATTAATTACCCTTTTGGCTTCAGTCTCTAAATCTATGTGTGGTGCTTTAACTTTTAAAATAGTAACACCACCCTCTTTATTGATTTTAAATTGAACCATAATACGCTGTAACCCCTTTTCTATATCTAAATTGTCAGCCAGTTTTGTATTAAAATTAGACAGGACATGATTAGACATTTTTGTTGCAAAACATTTTTTTTGAGCCTCACCTGTTAACTCTTCACATCCTGGAAACACTGGTGCTTGATTTACAACACCAAAAGGAATTTCTACACGGTCTAATGCCTCTTTAAACATTGGATCGTCAAAACCATTTTTTGAGGTTAAAATTAAAAGGTCTTTTAAAGCTTGATCATCCGTTTCTGAAATATTACCTTTTTCCTGAATTTTTCGGAAAACCGAAGCAAGCTTTTGTTCTAAAATAGATTTGTTTTTTTTGGCGGTTAATTGCGTAATTTTTTTAACTAAATCAGGGTTAAACTCATTGCTTTTAACAGTTGCCAATAATAAGCTTAATACCTCCTCTTCGTCTTTAGACACATTACCTTGTTTAGCAATTTGATTTTTAACCTCTGTAACTAGTTCTGGTAGGTCTGCAGTACTATTTGCTGTAGCAATTTGATTTAAATTAGAATCAGCATCTACACATGAAGTGTAAATTACCATTCCAAAAATCATCGGGATTAACAATAAGTACTTTGTTAAATTTACTTGTTTTGATTTTGATTTTTGTAACATAATAATTCGTTTTTTGATTAATGATTGTTTAAAAAATGGATTGATGAATGAACACGTTTTTACACTAAAAACCTGTTGTAACAGTTGCTGATAATACTCAGACTTATTTATTTTTATTGCCTTACGATCTGCTAGAAACTCATGAAGATTACTTATTCTGTTTTGATACAAATATATAAGTGGATTAAACCAAAACACAATTTTTAAAACTTCAAACCATAATAAATCTAGTGTATGTTTTTGTTGCGCATGAATCCTTTCATGCTCAATAATAGCTTGGGTTTCAGTTTTGGTTAGCTTATCTCCTAAAAAGACAAAACTGAAAAAAGAAAAGGCTAAAGTAGAGTCTTTTAATTGTACTAAAATTAACTTATGTTTTTTAGTTTTAGGGTTTTGAACAATTAGCTTTAAGATTTTAAATAATTTTATTAAAAAGAATACTAGAACACTTACGGTGATTAAAAAGTAAATATTAGTTATCGTTAATACTGATTGATCAGTAGTGTTAATACCATTAATAACTGTTTGATTTATAGTTAATGTTTGATTTATATTGCCTAAAACAACTTCTGGTAAACTAACTATGTAATTGTTAGTTAGCACTTGATTAAAACTTTCAATTTTTATAAAAGGAATAACTAATGATAAAATTGACGTGATCAATAAATACATCCTATTGTAATTAAAAAAGGTGTCATTTTTTAAAAACAAATCATACGCTAATAGGAATATTAGTTGGAATAGGATAGACTGAAAAACAAAATATAACATGGCTATTCTTTTTTATTAATTTCTTTTAAAACAGACTCTAATTCGTTTAAACTAATGTCATTTTTTTTAACAAAAAATGACACCATACTTTTAAATGAACCCTGAAAATAGTTATCAACCAATTTATTAATAGATTGATTACTATAATCTTGTTTTTTTAAAATCGGGAAGTAAATATGACCTTTACCTTGCTTTTCATAATCTACAAATCCTTTAGATTCTAAAATTCTAACAATTGTTGACACTGTATTATATGCAGGCTTAGGTTTTGGCAACTCTTCTATGATCTGTTTGACATTAGCTTTTTCTAATTGCCATAAGACTTGCATTATGTCTTCTTCTGCTTTAGTAAGTAGTTTCATTTTATTGTTTGTTTTTTTTATTTTCAAATATTAAAGTCACTTATTGCCTAATATTAAATAACTTAAAGCGCTCTTTATTCAACTAAGTTTATAGTTGAATAAAACAAATATAACTAAATATTTAGTTTAAACTAATTTTTTAGTTCAATAATTGTAACAAAATCTAATTAAAGTAGTCTTATTAAATAAAAAAGCATGGATATTATATTAACACTTTTTGGTTTATTATTTATTAGTTTAGGCTTGGTAGGCAGCTTACTACCTGTTTTGCCTGGTCCTCCTTTAAGTTGGGTGGGCTTATTGTTTTTATATATGACAGACGCAGTCCCAAACAATCATTCTTTTTTAATCATTACCCTGTTAATAGCCTTGTTAATTTTTATTCTGGATTATTTTATACCAGCCATGGGTACAAAACGTTATGGTGGCACTAAAGCAGGTATTATAGGCACAACTATAGGCTTGTTTGTTGGGTTACTATCGCCAATTCCGGGAGGAATTATTATAGGTCCTTTTGTTGGCGCTTTTATTGGAGAAAAAACTAATAATGCAGACACCAACAAAGCATTAAAAGCTGCATTTGGTTCTTTTTTAGGCTTTGTAACCGGTACTTTATTAAAGTTTATAGTCGCTATTATTTACTTAGGCTTTTTTATAGCAACCTTTTGGAAATATAAACACTTAATGCTATAAATAAGTAAAGCAACATCTATTGATGTTGCTTTACCGTGTGTAAATGTAAATACTATTAATCAAACTTAGCTCGAGGGATAATTAACTAATACTAAGTTAAAAATCAAATATATACAATATTATATTTTGCTATTGTGGTTTTTACCACAGGTAAATTGTGGTTAAAACCACAAGTTTTACTAATACTAAGTTATTTGACCGCTTTTTTTAAAGTAAAAAAAACTAAAATTTAACATTATTTATTAAATGTAGCCTTTTTCTTTAGCGATACTTATTAAGGTCTCATCCTTTCCGTCATCAACAATAAATAGCTCTTTAAGACTTTTCTTGCGTTTTTCAATTGCACTTAATGTTAACCCTAAATGATCCGTTAAATCTTTTGTTTTAACGCCTAATGATAAAAAATAAAGCATCTTATGGTTGATCTCGTCAACTTCGATTGGATTAAAAATGCTACGCTTTATAATATTATTAATCGTACCTGTATAAAACGGAGGATTCTTTTGAATTACTTCGAAAGCACTGGCTAATTCACTAGAAGTTAAATCGCTTTTAATTAAAAACCCTTCTGGATTAATTGCTCTTATTATACTATGGATCCTATAAACCTCATTAAACATAGTTAGAATAACCACTTTTGATTCTGGTTGTGTTTGTTTAATGTATTTAGCTAAGTCTTCACCTGATTTATAAATTCCGTCTGATGATTCTGGGATACTAATATCAAAAAAATAGATATCATAAGGCTTACCCATATTTTTAGCTTTTTTAATTGCTGCTAAAGCAGAATCGCAATCTGTAGCTATATCAATTTCTAAGGTTTGATTTTCTTTTTTAGTTGCTAATAAAGTATGTTGATAGCCTTCAATAATCATAGGGTGATCGTCGACCATTAATATCTTTAAAACTGTGTTATCCATAGGTTAATTATTAAATGTTGGGACTATAATTGATATAGTAGTTCCTTTGTTTTTTTCTGTTTGAATATTAAGTTTTCCGTTTATTTCTTTAATTCTAGATTCAATATTTTTTAAACCAATACCTTTTCTTGATTTTTGTAAATCAAAACCTTCACCATTATCTGTAATGTTTAAAGTTAATAAATCATCGCTTAATTTAAATGATATATCAACCTTAGTCGCTTTTGCATGTTTAAAAGTATTTTGCATGGTTTCTTGCAGTATCCTGTATACATGAATCTTAATTTTATTATTTAAACTATCCCAATTAATTGCTTCATCTGCGTTAAATGTATACTTAATATTATAAGCAGTCATTTGTGTTTCAATTAAAGCTTTTACAATATCTAAATAACCCGATTGCTGAATAAAATCTGTATTTAACTCGTGTGAAACTTTTCTAATTTCATCCTCAATATTTTTAAGCTCAGTAATATAATTACTTCTTTTACTAGTCGCTTCTGGCGTTGTGCTTAAATTAAGACTATCTAAGCTTAACCTAACTCCAAAAAGCTTACCAAGTATACCGTCATGTATATCTTTAGATATTCTGTTTTTTTCCAAGCTTCTAGCCTCATCAATTTTGTCTTGTTGCGATAGCATTAAGTTATAGATTTCCTCATTAGCTTCTTGCTGTTGTCTTTCTAACTGTAGTTCTTTATTTTTTTCGCGTTGAGTTTTTATTATATACAAGAAAAACAGCGTAAGTAAAAGCCCAATAGATGTCATAATAAGCCACAGTCTTTGTCTTGACATTTGTTTATTTTCTTGTTTGATTTCTTCAGTCTCAAAATCAATTTTCATAAACTTATTTCTAATAGATCGTTCCGCCAAAAGCAAACTATCGTTAAGTTTAATATATTCAAAAAGGTGCTGTTTAGATTCTGTTCCAGTTTCAATATTTGATTTTAAAAAAAGTGCTTTTAATATGGTCTTATTATGCTTTAACTCTTTCCCTAATTTATAGGCAATATCCACATAATATGAAGAGGAGTCTAGTGCGTTGATAGACTTAAAGTATTCAGAAAAATTAAGTCCTATCGCCATTTTCATGTTTTTATCCGCAATGGAGTCACTAATTTTAAATGCTTTTCTATATAGTTTTTCAATTTTAGCATTAGGGTCCTTACCTCTTAAAAACATTGAATATGCTAAATCATTAATCGTGTAGACATAAGTAGAAGGGTCTTCGTTTAATAATTTGTGTTCATCAAGGATTTCGTGATATTTATTAATTGCAAGGTCGTACTCCGTTTTTTTTCTATAAGTCGAAGCAATATTAATATTGGAGTATATTTTTAAAAAATAGTTGTCTTTTAATTTATTAGCTGTATTAATTGCTTTAAAATGATAGTTTAGAGAGTTATCAAACTCCTGAAGCTCTCCAGAAATAATACCAATTAAATTATAAAGTGACCAGAGCGTATCTAAATTATAATCATTAACTGGTAATCGATCAACAATATTTATGGCTTTAATAACATTATTTTGAGCCCCAATATAGTCTCTTTCTGCCTCTTGTATGTTTGCCATATTTAACAATACAGCAGATAGGTTTTTATAATCTTTTAATTTGTCATAAAGTTTAACAGCTTCAAAATAGAATTGATAGGCACTATCCACTTTTTGTTGTTCATAATAATAATAGCCTAGATTAAAGTTAGCATTTGCAATTGATACTGTATCTTTTAATTTTTTAGCTAAACCTAAATTTTCATAATTTATTGTCTTTAGACCTTCAAATTGTTGGTCTATAATATATAAATAAGATAAAATTTTGTTACTGTTAAGTATTGTAGAGTCAATATCTGTTTTTTTAGATAGTTGAATTGCCTTTTTGGCATAACTAATTTTTTGCAAATTAGTTAAACCCGCTTTTTTAGATAAGCTTCTGTAGTAATTAATTGAGTCAGAAGATTGACTTAAACAAAAACTACTAAATAGTATTATTATTAAAAAAAAGTACTTGCCCAATCTAATTATAAGGTTTTGTTATAATCAAATTTAGGATAAAATAGATAAATACAGACATATAAAGCGCTCATATTTTTACAGGCACTTTATATGTCTATTAAATTATGAATTATCCTTGGGTAGGTATTTTAGCTTTTTTAATTCCGTTATTTGCTAATAAAGTAATTTCAACTTGCTTAACTTCCTTATTTGTGTTTTCTTCAGGTGTTGTAGTATCTTTCATACTGCTTACTCCTGTTAATAAAGCTATTGAAAAAATTGCTACTAATGTAATTTTAAGGGATTTCATAATTATATTAATTTATAGTTAGTTTTCGATTTTTATTGCGTTTTATTAAAAATTTAAACACAACAATTTTAAGCTAATACTATTAGCTTACTATAAATTACATACTTTTTATTATAAAATGTCCTATGAATTAATCAGTTAGCTTTAAAAAAGTGTTTTAATAGAGGGATTTTTAAAGCTTGACGAATGTATCATTTCATAATTTAAAAATAACAAATAAATCGATAAAACGCAAATTACACAGACAAAACGTGTTAAAAACAAAAAAGCATCCCAATTTTCTAGAAGAAAAAAGGAAAGCTTTCCATCGGTTCAAGCTATTTAACTAGCTTTCTACCAGTTTGATAGACTACTACATCTATCAAAACAACACAACTAAATTTTATTGCCAAAAAAAGCTCCAATTTCTCGGAGCTTTTAGCAATTTTCGCGGTCTGGACGGGATTCGAACCCGCGACCTTCGCCGTGACAGGGCGACATTCTAACCAGCTGAACTACCAGACCGTTGCTTTATTGCGAGTGCAAAGATAGGCTTCTAAACCAATCTTGCAAACTTTTTTTTACTTTTTTTTTTACTTTTTTTAAATAAATTTTTGTCGCTCGACCATGTAGGTCGTTAGTATTTTGTCAAATGATTGATTAACATCTGCATCTACATATTTAATCTTATACTGCAAGCATTTCATTTTTAACTCGTTAAAGTAATTTACCACTTCTTTTTCGTAATTATCTTTAACATGATCTGCGTATAGATTAATATGTTCTCCAGTTTCAATATCAATAAACTTTTTTGGTTTATTATTAAAATCGAAGGTCATTTCTTTGTTTTTATCATACACATGAAACAAAACGACTTCATGTTTATTGTGTTTTAAATGTCTTAAAGCTTCAAATAACTTTACTTCATCTGTTGTTGTTTGAAACATATCTGTAAACACAAATATTAGGGACCGTCTATGAATTTTTTCTGCTATCTCATGTAAATAGGCATAAGTCTCTGTTTGCTTATTTACTGGCTTAGATATAACCGCTTGTTCTAGTTGGTGAATTAGCATTTGGTGGTGACGCTCGCTTCCCTTTTCTGGGGAATAAAAATCATAGGCATCGCTATAAATACTTAATCCAACAGCATCGCGTTGTTTTTTTAAAATATGCATTAATGCTGCTGCTGCTAAAGCAGAAAATCCAATTTTATTTAATTGGTCAATGGAAAAGTTTTCCATTTTTGGGTAATGCATAGAGCTGCTATTATCAAGTATGATATGACAGCGTAAATTTGTTTCGTCATCGTAACGTTTGGTGTATAATTTATCTGTTTTAGCAAATAACTTCCAATCAATATGACGTGTACTTTCTCCTTGATTATAGATTTTATGTTCTGCAAACTCGGCAGAAAACCCATGAAACGGACTTTTATGCATTCCAGATATAAACCCCTCGACCACTTGCTTAGCTAAGTGCTCGAGGTTTTTAAATCCTCCTGCTTTATTTAGTTCGTTTTGAATAGTCATTACTCTATAATACCATCAACTATCCCGTATGCTAAAGACTCGTCTGCTCCCATCCAATGGTCACGGTTAAAATCTTTTAAGACTTTATCGTAAGACTGTCCACAATTGTCAGCTAATATTTGTGCGCTTAGTTCTTTAGTTTTTACAATTTCTTTTGCTGTAATTTCTATATCACTAGCTTGTCCACGTGCACCACCACTTGGTTGGTGTATCATAACTCTTGCATGAGGTTGTATAAAACGTTTTCCTTTTGTACCAACAGATAATAAGATTGAACCCATTGAAGCTGCTAAACCTGTACAAACTGTAGACACATCACTTTTTAACCCTTTAATGCAATCATACATAGCAAATCCAGAGGTTACATAGCCACCAGGACTATTTATATATAACGTGATGTCTTTAGTCTCTAAACTATCTAAATACATCAATCTGTCAATTACATGTTTTGCTGACTTATCATCTACCATTCCCCAAAGAAACACTTTACGGTCTTCTAGTAGTTTACTATCAATTAGGTCTTGTGCTTTTATTGTTTTGCTCATTATTATATAATTTTATCTTGTTTACTTTTTTATTAATTACAATAATTAATATTAAGAGCTGTCATTACTAGTTTGCTCTGTTTTTAAAACTTAAAAATACGTTCTGTAAATGTACTTTTAAAAAGTATACCTTTAAGTTTCATCTAAAATAAAAAAAGGTTTGCCATTATAGCAAACCTTTTATAAATACTTTAATACTTTGATCTATAATAATGCGTCTATAGCTTCAGAATAAGCTGTTTTTGGTGCTACACCAACTTGACGTCCTACTACTTCACCATTTTGAAATACTAAAACTGTTGGGATATTACGTACACCATATTTTGCTGCAAATTCTTGATTTGCATCTACGTCTACTTTACCTACTACTGCTTTACCTTCGTACTCTGTACTTAGCTCGTCAATGATTGGTCCAACCATACGACAAGGTCCACACCAAGCTGCCCAAAAGTCAACTACTACAGGCTTATCGCTTTTTAATACTGTTTCTTCAAAGTTTGCATCTGTGATTTCTAATGCCATAATATTATGTTTTTAATTGTGTTTTACTACATGTTAATATGCAATATTAGTCAAAAATTCTGCCAAAGCTTACAACCTGACAATTTGTTTTTACTATTGCATTATTGATTTGACTTATATTAATTACCTACTGATTAATCAAAAAATGAATTTGTTTCTCTTGTAACTCATTTAACAACTCATTAGTCACTTTAATTTTTTGTTTTCGGCTAATCATAGTTAGTTTAACCTTATCCCTATTATCATAGACTAAGAAATTTAACGCATGGTTTCCTGGGTGCATGGATAACAACTCTTTTAAGCTTTTAATTTTTTCGGCCTCTAACTCTTTTATATTAAGTTGGATTGAAAGCTTTTTGACATTTTTTTCCATCACATCATGCAATAACTGAAAGCTATTAAACTGCAATCTTGGCTCACTTTTTTTACCGGTCTCTCTATTTACCCAACCTTCACGGACAAAAGCTTTTACATGTACAAAGGTGTTTTGTAACAAGAATGGACGATGTTTTAAATAGTCTTCTCCAAATATTCTAAATTCAAAGGAGTCTGTAAAATCTTCAATAGTAAATAACGCCCACCCTTTTCCTTGTTTACTGACACGGTGTTGCACATCTGTCACGACACCTCCAAACGTAATTTCTTTATTGACATGAGGATATAAATCATTAAAATCTGAAATGGTTCCGTTACAAAACGATTTCATTTCTGTTCTAAAATCATCCAATGGATGTCCGGAGATATAAACCCCTACCACTTCACGCTCTCTAGATAGTTTTTCCATGGTTCCCCAAGTTTCACACTCTGGGATTTGAGGTTCTTCTATCTGTACATCACTTTCACCTCCAAACAAACTAACTTGCGCCGAGTTTTCGTTTTCTTGATGTTTAGCACCATATTTTATTGCTTTTTCTAAAAAGGTCAAATCGCTACCATCCTTAAAAAAATACTGTGCACGATGGGTATCTCCTAACTCATCAAACCCTCCTGCTAGTGCTAAGTTTTCAAATGCTTTTTTATTAGCAGCACGCAAATCAATACGTTTTGCTAAGTCAAAAATTGAAGTATAAGGTCCGTCTTCATTTCTATTATTAACTATTGTCATTACTGCACCATGACCGACTCCTTTTATGGCACCCATTCCAAAACGTACAGCATTGTCTTTATTTACAGAAAATTTATAGTAGGACTCATTAACATCAGGACCCAATACTGGCAACTTCATACGCTTACATTCGTCCATGAAAAAAGTCACTTGCTTAATGTCGTTCATGTTATTAGACAGTACTGCAGCCATATATTCTGCTGGGTAATGTGCTTTTAGATAGGCCGTTTGATAAGCAATCCACGCATAACATGTCGAGTGCGATTTATTAAAGGCATAACTAGCAAATGCTTCCCAGTCTTTCCAAATTTTTTCAAGCTTTTTAGCATCATGTCCTTTAGCACTGGCTTGCTCGATAAATTTTGGTTTCATTTTATCCAAAACTGCAATTTGCTTTTTACCCATTGCTTTACGCAAGACATCGGCTTCACCCTTTGTAAAATCTGCTAACTTTTGTGATAGTAGCATTACTTGCTCTTGATAAACCGTAATCCCGTAGGTTTCTTTTAAGTACTCTTCCATTGCTGGTAAATCGTACTCAATATCCTCATCCCCATGTTTTCTGCGTACAAAACTTGGTATGTACTCCATAGGACCAGGTCGATACAATGCATTCATTGCAATTAAATCGTCAAAAACCGTAGGCTTTAAGTCTTTTAAATGCTTTTGCATTCCAGGTGATTCATATTGAAACACCCCTACTGTTTCTCCACGTTGAAACAGCTCATAAGTCTTCACATCGTCTAAAGGGAATGTATCTGGGTCTAATACAATACCGTGTTTAGCTTTAACAATTTTAACGGTATCTTTTATTAAGGTTAAGGTCTTTAACCCTAAAAAGTCCATTTTAAGCAATCCTGCATCCTCTACTACCGAGTTATCAAATTGCGTCACATATAAGTCTGAATCTTTAGCGGTAGATACCGGAACAAACTTAGTAATATCATCAGGTGTAATAATTACTCCACAAGCATGAATCCCAGTATTTCTAACCGAGCCCTCAAGGCTTCTAGCTAAATTAACTGTTTCTGCTTCTAGGTTATCTCCATCAGAAATATTTAAAAGCTCGTTTATTTTTTCTAAATCTTCTGCTCTAAATTTTTGCGCTAATTCTTTTTCGGTTAAACCGAAAATCTTTTTCAATTTAGACATTGTTGGAATCAGCTTCGCTATCCTATCTGCATCAAAAAGCGGTAAATCTAGAACACGCGCTGTATCTCTAATACTACTTTTAGCCGCCATAGTACCATAGGTAATAATCTGTGCTACTTGGTTACTTCCGTATTTATCAATTACATAATCCATGACACGAGATCGACCTTCGTCATCAAAATCAATATCAATATCTGGCATACTTACACGGTCCGGATTTAAGAAACGCTCAAAAAGTAGGTTGTATAATAGTGGGTCTATATTGGTAATCCATAAGCAATACGCTACCACAGACCCTGCTGCACTACCACGTCCTGGACCTACAGATACATCCATTTTTCTGGCCTCACGAATAAAGTCTTCTACAATTAAGAAATATCCCGGATATCCTGTGTTTTCAATAACTGACAACTCAAAATCAAGTCTTTCAACCACCTCATCAGACAGCTCTTCTCCGTAGCGTTTTTTTGCTCCTTCAAAAGTTAGGTGTCTTAAAAAGGCATTCTCACCTCGTTTCCCTCCATCCTTCTCATCATCAGGATGTTTAAATTCTTCAGGAATATCAAAAGCAGGTAATAGTACATCTCTAGCTAACTCAAAGCCTTCAATTTTATCGACAACTTCTTGAATGTTTGTAATTGCTTCAGGAATATCCCTAAACAGCGCTTTCATCTCTTCAGAAGACTTAAAATAGTATTCTTGGTTTGGTAATCCGTAGCGGTACCCTCGACCTCTACCTATAGGTGTTGCCTGTTTTTCGCCATCCTTAACACATAATAAAATATCGTGTGCATTGGCATCTTCTTGTTTTCCGTAGTAGGTATTATTAGTTGCAACCAGTTTAATATTATGTTGGTTTGCAAACTTTATTAAGGTTGGGTTAACTCGGTTTTCGTCTTCTTGGTCGTGACGCATTATCTCGATATACAGATCGTCTTGAAACAGCTCTTTCCACCAAATTAAGGCTTCTTCAGCTTGACTTTCACCTACATTTAAAATCTTGCTTGGGACTTCTCCATACAAGTTACCTGTTAAGCAAATTAAATCTTCTTTATATTGTTCTATCAGCTTCCTATCAATACGCGGTAAATAGTAAAATCCGTCTACAAACGCATGCGAGGATAATTTGGCTAGATTATGGTATCCTTTTTTGTTTTTAGCGATTAGTACAATTTGATACCCATTGTCCTTACGTGTTTTATCGGTATGGTCTTCACAGACAAAAAACTCGCATCCTAAAATTCCTTTAATTTCTTTAGCAGTGGGTGTTTCTCCTTTTTCTTCTGCTTCAGCATTTTTGGCTTTTATTGCTTTATTATAGCCATTAATAGCTTTAACAAAATGGAATGCTCCCATCATGTTTGCATGATCGGTTAGTGCAACTGCAGGCATATTTTGCTCGGCAGCAAGCCCTACTAAATCGTTAATACTAATGGTAGATTGTAATACTGAAAACTGGGAGTGGTTGTGTAAATGGACAAAATCTACCGCTTGAAGGTCTTTAATATTTTCTTTAATCTCGGCAGTAGAAATCTCACTTGTATTCTGCTTTTGTAATTGCTTTTGGATTTTAGCACTTTCCTTTTTAAGGTTAATATGCTTTAAACCTATAAGTTGAATTGTTTGAGGGTTTTCTTTATTGAATGTCTCAAAATATTCAGGCTGAACTTCTAATTGTTCTTTGGTGTATTTTTTTAATCTAATTAACTCTAAAAAACAACGAGTTGTTGCTTCGACATCGGCAGTTGCGTTGTGGGCTTCGGCAAAGGGTTGATTAAACAAGTACTGATGTAGCTCGGTTAACGTCGGTAGTTTAAATTTACCATAACGACCACCAGGAATCTGACACAGTTCTGCTGTTTGTTCTGTACATGTATCTAAAACCGGGAGTTCTTGAAGTGGGTTTTCTACGCTTTCGCGAACAAATTCCGCTCCCATAATATTTAAGTCAAACTTTACATTTTGTCCGACAACAAACTTAGTTTTACTAAGTGCTACATTAAATTTTTCTAGCACTTCTGCTAAAGGCACCCCTTGTTGCTGCGCCAACTCGGTAGAAATACCATGAATTTTCTCGGCATCATAGGGGATATTAAACCCTTCTGGTTGCACTAAGTAATCTTGGTGCTCGATACAATTACCCATTTCGTCATGGAGTTGCCATGCTATCTGAATACACCTCGGCCAATTGTCTGTGTCCGTAATTGGCGCATCCCAACGTTTAGGTAATCCTGTAGTTTCGGTATCGAATATTAAATACATTTATGAGTGTTCTTAGAAGTTTGTGCTGAAAAATATGAGCCTATAAAAGTACATAGAATTATTAGTTTTTTAAAGTGAAATACCAAACAGTTGTAAACAAAAAAAAACCAGCATGTAAATGCTGGTTTAATTATTATCGTATAATTACTGTTTATGACACTAACTCTTCGTGTACTTTTTCAGTATTAATTGCAGCTTGAATTGCGTTTCTATGTTTAGCAATTAAATTATCAATAGATGGTGGCAAGTTTTTTTCTTTAAGCAAGTTATCATATTCTTCTAAACTAGCTTCCTCACCTCTAATTGCTTCTTCTAAAACCGCTTCTTCGTTATTCCCAGAAAAGGTTGACTTTAAACTCATCCAATTTCTGTGCATTGCTCCTTTAAAGCTTCCAGAATCTTCTGGTATTTCTCCGTATTGTAAGATTTCAGTTCTTAACTCTTTAGCAAACTCACTTCTTTCTGATGCTCTTCGTTTAAAAAACATTTTAAGTGGTTTACTATCTACATTATCAATTGCATTTAAATACCCTTTTTCGGCATCATAATTTTTAACTAATAATTCGTTTAAATTGTTTGAAATTTTTTCGCTGTAATTCATATCTCTTTGGTCATTTAAATTTCAATATGTTCTTTATAGATGGATATTGTTTCTCATCTGCATATTTAATATACAACAAATAAGCCCTGTTGTCAAGGGTTTTAACAGGGTTTGTGATAACCTTAAGACTATTTAACAAAAAAGCCAACGCAAATGCGTTGGCTTTATATTTATGTTTGATTTTAGTGACTAGTTAGTACAATCGCCTAACGCATCTATAATATCTTGTATCGCCCCATCAGGGTCGCCACACTGTTGTTTTTTACCTTGTAGAGCTGTTTTATAGAAGTTACAAATCTGTGTATACTCTGGTGCCATAGGGTCCACATTATTATAATTGGTTTGTGTAGTTACTACTACAGCGGTTGCATTTTGACAAGCTGCAGTCACATCCACATTACCAGAAACACCAATACTTAAAATTGGCACATGGTAAAAATATCCTCTATTAAAATTTTCTGAGTTTTGACCAGAACTATCATAGGCATAGAAAAAGAAAGTACCAGAGACCGTTTTTTCAATTAGATTATATTCTGAAATAATAATTTCTCCTTCTGCTGGATAAACTTGTGTATTAGGGTTTGGAGTATTGTTAGTTGTATATACTGTTCCAAACTCATCTTCATAAGTTGCAGATGATGTGGTGTTACCTAAAACATAGATATCCTCGACTGTATTAGTCGTTTTTAAATTTATAGTTTCTGAGTTTCTAATCCCAGTTATAGTTAAATGTCCAGAACCATCAACGTTAGCTCTAAAGCTTGCTGCTTCCCACAACTCTCCATCATTATATCCTATAAATGCAGGATCATTGAAGACTAAATCTTCACTGCAAGACGTTAACGTAAAAATTACAACTAGTAAAACTGCTATTTTTTTCATTTAATATTACTTTTATACAAGACCAAAAATAGGATAATTTATTTTATTTAACAGAATTACTTAAAAAAGTTGAAAATTAAAAAAATATAGTATCTTTGCAGACTTATTAATAATAGAGGTCGCGAACCTCACAAATTAATTATTTATGCCAGTAAAAATTAGATTACAAAGACACGGTAAAAAAGGAAAACCTTATTACTGGATCGTAGCAGCAGATGCTAGAGCAAAAAGAGACGGTAAATACCTAGAGAAATTAGGTGCTTACAATCCAAACACTAACCCAGCAACTATCGAATTAAACATTGATGGTGCTGTAAAATGGTTACAGGATGGTGCACAACCAACTGACACAGCAAAAGCTATTTTATCTTACAAAGGAGCAATGCTTAAAAACCATTTAGCAGGAGGTGTTAGAAAAGGCGCTTTAACTGAAGAGCAAGCTGAAGCGAAATTTAACGCTTGGTTAGATGAAAAAGCTAACAAAGTTGATGCTAAAAAAGATGGTTTAGCTAAAGCAGAAGCTGACGCTAAAGCAAAAGCTTTTGAAGCAGAAAAAGCAGCAAATGAAGCACGTATCGCTGCAGCAGCACCAGCTGTTGAAGAGGAAGTCGCTGAAGATGCTAAAGCTTCTAACGAAGAAGAAGAATAAAAATTATTTTTTTTATACTTTTAAACTCCGATATTAGTATCGGAGTTTTTTATGCAACAAACTTTCTATGGATATTAAAGACTGTTTCTTTTTAGGGAAAATTGTAAAAAAGTATAGTTTTAAAGGCGAGCTCCTTATAAAACTAGACACTGACGAGCCTGCACTTTACGAAAACTTAGATTCGATGTTAATCGATTTACGTGGTACTTTGGTTCCGTTTTTTGTGGAAAGCTCTCAACTACACAAATCAGAATTACTACGTGTCAAATTTGAAGATGTAGATACTGAGGCTGATGCGGATAGCTTAATTAAAAGCAATATCTATTTACCTTTAAGTTTTCTACCAGAATTAGACGATGATAAGTTTTACTTTCATGAAATTATTGGTTTTAAAGTTGAGGACAAACATTTTGGAACTGTTGGTATTATAAAGGCTGTAAATGATAGTACTGCACAATCTTTATTTGAGATTGACAGGGATGGTATTGAGATTTTAATCCCAATGAATGACGAGTTTATCTCTAAGGTAGACAAGCCAAATAAAACTATTTTTGTGGACACTCCAGAGGGTTTGATTGATTTATATTTAGAAGACTAATTTTTGTTGATTAATAGCGGCATTTGGCTGGCTGTTTTGATGGGTGCTTCTTTTGAGATTACTCTGATGGACTCTTAAAACTAGCTCTGGAGGAGTTTTGATGGCGGATAGCCCTATAAAACAATAGATATATAGTAGATTAAAAGACAGACATGAGCAAACCTTTTACATTTAAACACTTTACCGTTAATCAAGACCAATGTGCTATGAAAATAGGTACAGATAGTGTTTTACTTGGTGCGTGGAGTCCTTTAGACACTGCTCCTTTTTCTGTTTTAGATATTGGTGCGGGAACGGGTGTGTTATCTTTAATGTTAGCACAACGTAGTCAAGCACAAGTTATAGATGCTTTAGAAATTGACGACCAAGCTTACGAGCAATGTGTTGATAATTTTGAAGCTTCACCTTGGGGAGATCGCTTGTTTTGTTACCATGCAGATTTAGCCGAATTTACTGAGGAGATTGAAGAGACCTACGATTTAATTATTTCTAATCCTCCATTTTATTCTGAGGACTACAAAACCGATAATGACCAACGTGATTTGGCTAGGTTTACTGATGCGCTTCCTTTTGAGCATTTAGTAAGTAGTGTTGCACAATTACTTTCGGAAAATGGCGTGTTTAGTGTTATCATTCCTTTTAAGGAGACGTCCCGTTTTATCGCTTTAGCTTCGGAAGTCCAACTTTATCCTAATAAAATTTTACATGTTAAAGGGACTGCTACTTCTGAAACTAAAAGAAGTTTGCTGGCTTTTTCTTTCCGCGAAAGCGCTATAAAAACAGAGACCTTGGTGATTGAAACCGCAAGACACCAATACACTGCGGAGTACATTACACTTACAAAAGATTTTTATCTTAAAATGTAGCAGAATAATTGTGTTCTGTTATCGATTTCATTATTTTTGTTTTGAATTAATAAGCTAATAGGACTAGTTTATTTTTAATATAGACTTAAATGAAACCAGATTTATTTGAAGCTCCGGATTACTACAATCTTGACGAACTTTTAACTGAAGAACATAAATTAGTACGTGATGCTGCCAGAGAATGGGTAAAGCGTGACGTCTCACCGATTATTGAAGCGTATGCCCAGAAAGCAGAATTCCCACAGCAAATTGTTAAGGGATTGGCTGATATTGGTGCGTTTGGACCTTATATTCCTGAGGAGTATGGTGGTGCTGGATTAGACCAAATTTCTTATGGTTTGATCATGCAAGAAATTGAGCGTGGTGATTCTGGAGTACGTAGTACAGCATCTGTACAGTCGTCGTTAGTGATGTATCCTATTTGGAAATATGGTAACGAGGCACAACGCCAAAAATACTTACCAAAATTAGCTAGTGGAGAGTGGATTGGAAGTTTTGGATTAACAGAACCTGATCACGGAAGTAATCCTGGTGGAATGGTCACTAATTTTAAAGATATGGGTGATCATTATCTTTTAAATGGTGCAAAGATGTGGATCTCTAATTCGCCTTTTTGTAATGTCGCTGTTGTATGGGCTAAAAATGAAGAAGGACGTATCCATGGTTTAATTGTAGAGCGTGGTATGGAAGGGTTTTCTACACCGGAGACGCACAACAAATGGTCGCTTCGTGCGAGTGCTACAGGTGAGCTTATTTTTGACAATGTTAAAGTCCCAAAAGAAAACTTATTACCTAACAAATCTGGACTAGGTGCACCATTAGGTTGCTTAGATTCGGCTAGATTTGGTATTGCTTGGGGTGCGATTGGAGCAGCGATGGATTGTTACGATACCGCTTTAAGATATAGTAAAGAGCGTATGCAATTTGGTAAGCCAATTGGACAGTTTCAATTACAACAAAAGAAATTGGCTGAGATGATTACTGAAATTACTAAAGCCCAGTTATTAGCTTGGAGACTTGGGGTAATGCGTGAAAATGATACTGCAACCTCAGCACAAATCTCTATGGCGAAACGTAATAATGTAGATATGGCTTTAAAGATTGCTCGTGATGCTAGACAAATGTTAGGAGGTATGGGAATTAGTGGAGAATACAGTATTATGAGACATATGATGAACCTTGAGAGTGTTGTTACTTATGAGGGGACACATGACATCCATTTACTAATTACAGGACTTGATGTTACTGGATTAAACGCTTTTAAATAGTTGTTACACACGCTATAATAGTACTGAATATTTTATATAAAAAAAAGCACTGCAATTAGCAGTGCTTTTTTTATTGTGGTATTTATAATTTTAAGCTACTTAGTTGTTTTATTAAGTTAGGTTTTGGTTATCATTTATTATTAAACTGATCACCAAGTCGCCATATCAGTCCTAGGTTAGCTTGGTAATAACTACCTACTTCATGCACTTTATTTTTAACCCCTACATTAGCTTTAGCAGAGACATTTACTGCCCAATTGGTTAAAAACCAATAGTTAATCCCCATACCAGGACTTAGTGTAATTGTAGTGTTATTAAAGGCTTGATAAAAGCCACCACCAAAACTTATATATAATTCTTTATAATCTCTTGGTGTGTTTGGTATTATATAATAATTAGCATCTGCATGTATAGCGTAAAAATTAGAGGTAAGGCCAGACACTTCTAGTTTATTAAATGTCGAGTTTACACCAAAACTCCATTTGTTAGTGACTTGATAATCTATACCAAGTGTCAAGGGTGTTTTAAAATCTAGTGCTGCAATTGCCCAAGGCATTTGGCTTTTACTATTATTATTGATAACATTTAAACCCACTAGTAGCTTGACATGTGGCTTATCTTGTGCAAATACTTTGCCTACAAATAGACCTAAACCCAGTGCTATTATAAAAGTCTTTGCTATTTTCATAATGCGCATATTGGTTTATTGTAAGATAGGCAATCTTTTATTTACCAAACTGATACCATTTCTTTTTAGCAGTATCGGCGTGGTACCCATAGCCATAACCATAGTTATAACCGTAACCATACGTCCCTTTGTAGTCCATGTCATTAATGACATATCCCATATTGGTTAACTTTTTTTGTTCTACTAGTTTTTTAGAAAACTCAATAAGTTGTTTATCGGTGGTTCCTGATCTTACTACGTAAGCTGTAAAATCAGCATGGTTAACAAAAGTTAGTGTGTCTGCCACTAATAATGTAGGTGCTGTATCCAATATAATATAATCGTACTGCTGTCTTGCTTCATTTAAAAAGTTTTGAAAGCGTGGTGTTGACAATAATACTGTTGGCATTGGCGGAATAGGTCCTGATAACAATATATCAAACTGTTTTGCTTGGCTATCAATATTTATAATGGCGTCTTCCCAATTAAAATTAGGGTCACTTAAATAATTAGATAATCCTGCTTTATTTTTAGACTCGTCAATTAACGTATGTAATTGTGGGTTTCTTAAATCCACACCAACTAAAAGCACTTTCTTTTTTAATTGAAAATAGGTCTGTGCAATATTAAACGCAATGGTAGTTTTACCTTCCCCTTTAACGGATGATGTTAAGGCAATCACGCGACCTTCAGCTTCTGATTGAGCGCCTAGTGTAAAGTTTAAATTATGCACTAAGGTTCTGAATGCTTCTTCTGTTTGCGAGTTTCCAGCCTCTATTTTAAGGCTTTGTTTTGCATTAGGAATGACCGGAATTTCTCCGATAATTGGGTTATTAGGGTTGATGTTTTCTATATCTTTACTAGTATATACCTTGGTATTGGTTAAAAACTTAACGTATAACAAGCCTACAGGAACTGCTAAGCCCATTAGTAAAGCCCCTAGTAGTATTATCTTACGTTTTGGCGCAACAGGAATAGCATTAGTTATTGCATAATCTATGACCTTAACATTTGCTGACGTTACTGCCATAGTAATTGCAGCTTCCTCACGCTTTTGAAGTAATAGTAGGTACAGGTTTTCTTTTAGTAGTTGTTCACGCTCGATGCTACGTAATATTTTTTCTTTATTAGGTAGTGTTTTAAAGGACTGTTGTGCCATCCCTTGTGCGCGTTTATTTTGCTTTAATGTTTGTTGCAATTGGGTTTTATACCCATTAAGCGAGCTGCTAATGTTTCTATTAAGGTCAACAATCGTTTGCTTTAAAATTTTGACTTTTGGGTTATTGTCTCCAGCACTAGCTTTCCATTTGTTGTATTCTAAAATGGCTGTATTGTAATCGCTAACCAAGTTATTAACTGCCCCACTATTTAAACCAATATTAGCAGGTAATAAGTTTAGGTCTTCTGTAGTGGTCATACTATTTGCCAATACATCTGCTAGAAGCAATTGTGTTTCTACTTCAAATAACTGCTCGTCTTTTACCGATCGTTTTTGAATAACTGAAGCTGCATCCGCTTCAAAGATACTTAGGTTGTTGCTTTGTTTGTAGTTTCCTTTAGAGACCTCGATGGAATCCAATTCGGTAGTCAGGTATTTAAAACGCTCGTCAATAAACGATATGGTGCGCTTAGATAATTCTTGACGGTCTAAGATCCCGTCTTCAGTATATACGTCTATAAGCGTATTTAAAATAGTTTGAGCCTGCTCTTTATTGTTTGCTTTTAAACTCAGTAACAAAATATCACTGTTTTTACCGTCTGGTGACACATTAATATTATTGACTAAATTTTGAGTTGCTTTATTCTCGCTAACAATAGACACGGTATATACTGGGTTTTTACCAGCTACACTGTTTGCTTCATTAGGTGTTATTTTAAACGGAAAAGCTGCGGTAGGGGTATCAAAATAAAAGGTAGGCACGTCTAATGCCTCTTCGGTTTCTAAATTAACCAATTTATAACCTCTGTCTGTTACAGTAATTTCAAAATTTAAAGCTGATGTTGGTTGTTCATTTTGAGGGACATGCACGACCGTAAACGGTGCGTTAAACACTTGGGATTGATTGATGCGTCCTGTTTGAAAATACGCTACTTGTAAGTTTAATTGCTTAACTACTTTATTGTTTAATCTAAAAGATTGCAGTACTGCACGTTCATTTTCTAGGTTTATGTTTCCTTTACCTAATAATTTATCTAAATCTAAAGCAAAATCTGCTGCCTCTTTATCCGTTAAGATTTTAACCTTAGCAGTTGTTGTATAGCTGTTTGGTGTGTAGCGTAAATATAAAAATGCCAAAGCTACTGCTACAATTGCACATAAGGCAATCCAATGCCAATAGGCTAGGTATTTATAGACAGTCCCTTTAATGTCTAATTGTTCGTTATCCGAATCTAATTCTAAATGCTTATTCATAAATATCGGTTATCGGGTTAGTAAAATTGTCGCACTTAATGCCAAGGATGCAATAGCAACGATGGTGGTGACATTACCAATGTATCCTGCTGTTTTAACTTTAGCACGATTAGGTTGTACTACTAACACATCGTTAGGTTTTAGCATGTATTCTGGATTATCCATCCAATTGGCTGTTGTTAAATTAAGGTGCGTTATTTTTCTAGATCCATCAACTTCGCGAATTAGTAATAGGTCATCACGACGTCCGTTAATTGTTAAATCTCCTGCATAGCCTAAAGCCTGAGGCACACTAAGGTATTGCTCTGTAAAGGAGAACGTTCCTGGACGCTGTACTTCTCCTAGCACGGTCACTTTAGCATTTAATAGTCTAACGGTTACGATAGGATTTACAAGGTGTCCACCGTTTTCTAATTTGTTTATGATGGTTGTTTCTAATACCGAGTTGGTTAGCCCTTTAGCAGCGACTTTACCTAAAACTGGTAAAGCAATAAACCCTTCAGGGTTTACCAAATACCCTTGTAATTTTAATACTTCAATACTTGTGTTTGCAGAAGCATTAGCAGCCACAATACGGTTATACGGGATTGCTGTTTCTGGTATGGCAGCGCTTATGGTAACGGATAGTATGTCGTTAGGTTGTATGGTATTTTCGCGGTACTCAATTGTAGTGTTTTTATACATATCGGCATCCTGAAAGTATAAAATTTCTTTATTACTAACACAACTACTTAAAAGTATCCCTACTAGTAGTACTAGTAATCGTTGTATATTTTGTGCTGTTATCATCGGTTGTTCTTTAATTATTTTAGGGAGCGCTATTTGCGGTATGTCTTATTTTAAAGTGGTTTTATAATTGTGCTTTAAGGTTAAAAAACTATAACACACCTCTTTATGCTATTTTATTAATGTGCAAAAATAACAACAAATTAGAACATAGCCACTTTAAGTTGCATTTTATAACTTTTTTAATGGGTTTTAGCCCATTTAATTTTTAAGGTATTGCTGTCTGTTTTGAACTTGTTTTTTAGTCTTACTTTGGCATACACTATCCATACACTATCTATACCTTTGCTATACCTTTGCTATACAGTATCCATACCTTAGCCTTTTTGCATTACTTATTCTTTTTTTTGGAGCAATTAAAATACAGCGTTTTGTCTTAATGCTTAGTTATATTACCGCACAAAATACAATTTTAGCCCCTAACATTTATTGTATTGTTTTTAATAAGCGTTGGTATTCTTCTAATAAGGCTTGCCAAAATTTAGATTGTTCATAGCGCTCAACAATTAAAGGTCTTGCCTTTTGTTTTAATTCTGAAACAAATGCTTCTTCCTCTAAAAATTGAGACATTGCCTTTTGTAACGCTTTAGTATTTTTAACAGGAATAATGACACCATTAACACGGTCTATAATAATTTCATTACAGCCATTAATATTAGAGACTATTGCAGGTAACCCCATAGCGCCTGCTTGCATCACTACATTTGGAAACCCTTCACGGTAACTAGGAAAAACTAAGGCATTACTAATTGCAAAGTATGGTCTTACATCGTTTTGATATCCTACAGCAATAATATTGGGGTTTAGTTCAATTTCAAGTAATGTATCTTGCTCTAAGGGATCCAGTTCTGTTTCAAAAGGCCCTACTAATAACAGTTTGCTACTTTTAGTTTTATTTAGAGCACTTAAGGATTTAAATGCGCTTACCAATTCATTAATACCTTTATCTCCCACTAAACGTCCTACAAATACAAACACAAAATCATTTGGTTGTATGGCTAAACTATGCTTTAGCTGCTCTTTTACTGTTACACTAATCGCCTCTGTGTTAAAATGCTGTGTCTTTATCCCGTTAGAGCTTCCTTTAGCAATGATTTTTAATTTATTAGGTTTTATAAATTTCTCTTTTAAAATAAAATCATATAAGCCTTTAGAGTTGGGGTACACCATGGTTGCACAATTGTAAGTAAGACGCTCTACTACATCTAACAACCTCCGTTTATTACCGGTTGTTTCCATTAAAGGTAAACCGGCCACTGTATGTAACCGTATAGGGACACCAGCTAGTTTGGCTGCCAACATACCAACAATACCTGCTTTTGGCGTATGGGTATGCACAATTTGTGGACGCTCTTTTTTTAAATAACGCACCAATTTAATTAATGCCTTTAGATCTTGCCAAGGGGTAATTTGTCTGGTCAATTCTAAAGGAAAAACAGCAATACCGTTACTTATACCAAAAGCTTCCAGATGTTTTGGCTCTGAAGAAACAGCTGTAACCTGAAAATGTGACTGCATATAAGACAACTGTCCTTCTAATAGCTTTTCTAGAGATAAAGGGATGGTTGTGATGCGGATTAGTTTAAACTCCATTCAAATAATTTTCTATTTTTGAAAAATAGGACACTACACTACGAGAGTCAAGTTCAATATCATACAAAATTCGATTTTTACTGTTATCATTTAAAATACAAGCGATAATTTGTTGCGATAATTTTTGCACATTATTAATATCAACCGTATAGATACCTTTAATTTCTGCTATTCCTCCCGCACATAAAGTAGATACAATATTATTATTTTGCGACATCATTTGAAGTAAGACATTAGGAAAACCTTCAATTCTTGAGGAGACAACGCAAACCTTAGCTTTCTTAAAATAAGGGAATACATTTTTAACGAAGCCAATAAGTAAAACATCATTAATAAGTGATAATTCTCTAATTTTAGATTCTAATTCACTTCTTAATTTACCCTCTCCTAAAATTAATAGTTTATATGTTGGAAATATTTTTTTAACCTCTACGAATGACTCAATTAATATATCAAAACCTTTTTCCTCAATTAAACGTCCTGCACTTACAATATAATTGAAATCAGCTATTTCCTTAAATTCTAAGGTGTTTGTTGGTTTTATAATTGCGTCTAGATTTATTGGATTACCAATAACTTCTATCTTCGTTTTATCCTTCAGCCAAGGTAAACCATCTAATAATTGCTTTCTCATAAGACTACTTTGGCATATTAACAAATCCATCGCCGAATAACCAAGCTTATATTGAATTTTAAAAAAAATCAATTTTACCCCCCCGTACCTAAAAAAAATAGATGTTGATTCTCTACCAATAAAATAAGTTGATTTCACAAACCCGATTCGCCGCATTAGTCCTATTAACGAATTCGTGTGTACATGAGAAGTAAAAATATAATCAAAATTTACTTTCCTTAATTTAAATAATTGCCTTATAACCTGAAAAACACCGTACCTCTCCTTATCTGTGTCACCATAAAAAAGCTTATGTCCTGAAGTGTCCCAAGAACCAGTTGATCGTTTTTTAAAAAAAACCACATAAACACAGATATTAGAATCAGAGCCTAGGTAATCACCCAGCATTTTAAGAAACTGCTCCGCACCACCGAGGCTATCATTTGGCAATAAAATCAAAATATTTCTTTTGTTACTCATAATGTTATTGAAACTTAATGCGATAAGAAAAAAAGGGTAATAAAAACATAAATAGAAAAGTTAAGTTATAAAAATAATTTGCAGGCAGACCTGTCCTAATCCAAATCATACTACTAGTTATTAAAAATGCATAAATAAAGGTTAATTTACTATCAAGAGAAATAATTTGTCGGTATATAACATCCAAATATTTAAAAAACCTTCCAGTCACATAGGAAATAAGGATGACTCCAAGTAAACCTAAACTATAGAAACCTTGCGCAAATAGTCCAGGAGGAATAGATTTAACGTCTCTCCCAAGCATATAATAACTATTTAAATAATTACTCCCCTTTATACCTGGGCTCCAAGATGAAGGTAAAAATTTACCAAATATTCCTGAAATGAAATCAGAAAACAAGAAATAATCATAGTTTTCTTGTATGGAATACATTAAACTAAAATATGGAAAACCAAATTCATTTATAAATGTTTGCCCTATTGAAACATCATAAGATAATGTATCAAATGATCTACTTGAAAAATAACTCTCTATAATTGGGAGAATCAATATAATTGAAGAACCTAAAATTATAATTTTATAATTCAAAATTTGATTTTTTTTTATGATTGAAACAAGTATTAATATTAAAAAAAAATCAATTATGGATTGCCTTCCTGGCGATAAAAACACATACAAAATAAATACTATAATCAAAGATGTTATTAAAACACTAAATCTGATGAAGTTGTTATATTTTTTATTAAAATAAAAAAACAGAAAAGGAATTAATGCTAAAAAAATAAATCTAAAAAAAAAGGTGTGGGAAGTGTCTTTATTAATATCCTTGTAAAATCCTGATCTTACCAAATTTGCATTTGCAATTGCTTTATCTAAAGAACCAAATCCATTCACATACATAAAAAAACCAAACAGTGACAATAAAAAAATAAAGCCTATTGAAACATGAATTACTTTAATGTGTCCTATTTTTTTTACGGAAACCTCTTTAATCTTTATGTTAACCCGATTTCCATAACCAATGAAATAAAATAAAAAACCTAAACAGATAGATAATAGAGTAAGAGCTACTAATTCAAGGTTTTCTTGATCAGGCAAAAAATAAACTACTTTATAAACAGTTTGATTATTATTTAAAAAAAATAAAGAGAAGAGAGGTGCAACAATGAAAAAAATGAAAAGATACAATGAAGCATAAGAAAATATGCTCCAACCACATCTTTTAATTGTTTGTATTAGATATGAAAGAATAATTATTCCAAGTATTGTATATAAAAATATAATTGTATTCATTATAAAAAAATCATTTTGAAGACTATTTATTACTAGAAAATTTTATTAAAACAAAATTAAACGACATCTTAATAACTCTTTTCTTCGTTTAAGTATTCTATCATCCATTCTTGAGGTACAAATGCACCTTCATGCCATTCTAATTTTTGAGTCCAATATCCAGGACATGAATCATACGCTCTACTAGAAAAACCATAACTAATTTCTACAATTAATGGGCTACCGTCAGAATCATAAATAAAATCAAAAGCAATACATTGTGCCTTTAGTTTTAGTGAAGTTTCAAAAGATATTTTAAGCATCTCTTTGTCCATACTTTTGTCGTTTAAATATATAATATTACCGCTTCCAGATGCTCTAAAATCATTTTCTCTTACCATTCTCTTGAGACTAAAAGCCTTGTCACCAATAACTATAACTCTAATATCAAAATTATTATTTTGTATAAAGTCTTGAAAATAAACATACCCTTTTTCTTTCCCACTCATTTTAGCAAATTCAGTAGAAATAAATAGCCTGATAATAGCTTTAAAAAAACTAGTAACATCTCCTTGTCTATTAATCATTTTTCTAAATTGTTCTTTAAAAAAACCCCATCTATTAAACTGACTAAACCCCTTTCCAAATGCCTTATTTATAATCTTATTAGCTTCTGAACTATCCCTCACTAAACTTACATTTGCAGCACCTGCCCCTCCCTTTAATTTAAATACCTTTGGAAAAGAAGTGGTTTTTATCCAATTTTTGGCAGATAATTTATCGTAAAAAACGTAAGTTGGCACAAGCGGTGCATTAATAGCTTCCATTAAATATTTTTGACTTACTTTATTATCAAAATGCCAACTCGTATTAAAATCAGGGAATATCTTAAGACCTAAATGCTCTAAAGAAAACATTAAAGACTTCGCTAGTAAAGAATCTTTATAATTATTATGATGAAAATGCCACATCAAGACATTACAGTCTTTTAATTGTTCAATTATATCAGTATCATAGCAATTTACAATCTTATGTGAGATATCTTGTTTTTTACAATAAGCAATCCAACGTTCTGAGAAACTTCCTTCTCTATGGTGTATAGCTATTTTCATTTATTATCTTTTTTATATTTACAATACAAACCACCCCCCATAATCCATCTTGCCATAGATAAATTTATGGCTGCGCCAATAATACCTAGATAATAAATTAAAGGAAAGGCTAGAATAAATCCTATTAAGGAAGCTGTTATCGTATTGTTCATCACTAATTTATCTTGGCGTTTTATAATAAAATAATTTACTCCGTAAATATTATACAAAGTATAGCCAATTATTCCGGAGGCTAAAATAGCCAGTATTATAAAGGCATTTTCCTCTTCTATATTTAGATACCAAAAAACCAATTTATAAGATGCCAAACATAATATTGTCAGGCCAACAGAAACTATTAACATCAACTTTTTATATTTTAAAAAGGCTTCCTTTTTTCTGTTTAGATAAGGAAAAAACACTCTAGACAATATTTCTATTAAGGTAATAGATAAGTTAACTACTGTTTTTATGGCATTGTAAATACCTACCAAGGTGTTATTTGTTAAAAGCCCTAATAAAAACGTACTTGTATTATTGTATAGGTTTGGTACAAATTGGTTTATAAATATTGGTGTATTTGCTATTATTGTTTGTTTTATTATCCTCGGTTTAAGCCATATAAATTTTAGTTTATACTTCTTCATTAAAATAATTTGACCCACAATTCCTGCACCAATAAACCCAGCACTTTGCAATAAAGGATATATCCAATAATCAGATTCCTCTTTAATAAATATAAAAACACAAAATGTAAAGAACAGTTTAATACCAATATTTAAAAAGGTAATATATTTCATTTTTTCCATGCCTTGGAAAAACCAATCTGGAAACAAGGCTTGCCCCAAGAGCATAGGAACAGTTAATATATATATTAATTTGTTTTCGTAAAAGGGCGGATAACTAAACACAATTATTGCTATTAGTGTGAACGACAGTAACAGAAACATGCTTTTTATGATTAAAACCTTACTATAAATAAGGCTTAATTTTTTTGGACTATCTCTAAAAATGGCAATATCTCTTGTAGCTGTATATTTAAAACTAAAGTCGGTTAAAGCAGAAAAATATGCGATTAATGAAGCCGCAAACACTATAACTCCATAGTTTTCAAAACCTAATACACGAAGTACATAAGGTAATGTTATTAGCGGTAAAATCATACCTACCACCTGCAAAGAAGACAAGGATATAAAATTCTCTAAAAGAACTTTAGTATCCTTGTTTTTTAGTATTTTATTAAGTTTTTGCTTCAATGATTTTATATAAGTTGTTTCTGTATAATTACTTATTTTAACAAACTACCCCAAATTCTCCCAATACCATTCTACAGCCTCTTCAATACCATTGTCTATAGTATGTGTTGGTTGGTAATTTAATAAGTGCTTAGCTTTGTTTACAGATGCTAAAGAGTGTGGGATGTCTCCTTTACGGTTTGGACCGTGCACGACATTTACCTCTGCAATCTTCGCATCGTATTTAGACAAGTATTTTTTAAGTAAATCGGTTAGTTGTACTAAAGTGGTACGGTCCCCAACTGCTGTATTGTACACTTGGTTTAGTGCGTCTTTATTATCTGTGGTGATGGCGCGCAAATTCATTTGTACGACATTATCGATATAAGTAAAATCACGAGAATAGGTCCCATCGCCATTTATTATTGGGCTTTCGTGTTTTATAAATTGTTTTACAAATAACGGGATTACTGCTGCGTAAGCTCCGTTAGGGTCTTGACGTTTTCCAAACACATTAAAATAGCGTAAGCCTATTGTGTTTAAGCCATAGGTTGTAAAAAAGTTATCGGCGTACAGCTCGTTTACATATTTTGTAATGGCATAGGGCGATAAAGGTTTACCAATCTCTTCTTCTACTTTTGGTAGCGCCTCATGGTCACCATAGGTGGAAGAACTTGCTGCATATACAAAGCGTGTCACTTTTGCATCCCGTGCTGCTACTAACATATTTAAAAACCCACCTACATTTACATCGTTAGACGTAATTGGATCTGCAATAGATCGTGGCACTGATCCTAATGCTGCTTGGTGTAATATAAAATCTTGATTGGCACAGGCTTTATGACAGGTCTCTAAATCGCGGATATCGCCTTCTATTAACGTAAAGTTTTCGTGTTTTAGAAAAGGTGCTATATTGTGTTTGTGTCCTGTTGCAAAATTATCTAAACAGGTTACCTTGGCGTTAAGTTTTAATAGGTTTTCGCATAGGTTACTTCCAATAAATCCTGCTCCTCCAGTGACTAAAATGCTTTTACCTTCTAATGTTTTAAATGCTTCTAAATTCATTGTATTGAGCTCTTAATTTAAGCTTTTATATTGCTAATAAGACGTGGCTACGCCCTTACTTGTCACAAAACAAGTTGCTTTTATAATGGCACACAAAAGTAGCTTTTACTTTTGTTTATAGTGTGCAATAACCATAACAAACTTTAAAATAATACAGGCAAGTACATACCTTGCTAACGATAACTATTTTACAGCTACCACTAACATGACTACTTACTACCTTAAACTTTAAACTGGTTTATAAACTATGTAGACAAATTATGATTGTTTCCCTTTAATAATTTAACTAGAAACGACTTGGTTAGAATCGTAGCGCTGTGTAAAACAGTTGTTTAAATTAATTTTTTTGTTATTAATTAAGTTGCAATTTTACGACAAATCCGACGGATTTCAAAACAACCCAAAGGTTATTTTTGGTAGATTTTACCACTACTCCCTCTTGATCAGGCATTCCAAAATCATCTAAAGGTAGTGTGGCACCTGCTGTTATTGGTTGCAGGGTGTGTGAGGCAATATCTAGGGTGTCTAAATTATTTTTTAGAAATTGTATCTCGGCTTCCCTAACGATTCCCGGTTTACCGTTATCGTATAAGTATCTTACGGTTCCTGGGATATTAAACACGGTATTACGGTCTTGTGCTGTGGCTTGAATAAAGACGATTCTGGGTAGTAATGGGATTTGTATTTTTTTCTTGCGGTCGCTCCAATTACGCACTTCGGTTCTTGTTGGGCAAAAGGCCTCAATTGCCTTATCCCACTGATTTATGCGTTGTTCGACTTTTTTTTCGTGATTACGCTTGACGTATAACACGTACCATTGTTTCTCCTGCATTACCGCTTTTTTAAGCTGTTTTATCGTGCTACAAAAGTACTTATTATCGCTTAAGTGACCGCTATATTTTTATAGTTTGTTGCTATTAGCCCCCCAAAACCTACTGTAGTTGCCCTAGGGTTTTGTTGTCTTAAAAAAAATAAATACTATATTGCTTTATATACCAATGCTTTATGTTTTCAGCAAAAAAGAAATTAGATCGCGCCTATAAAAATGCTAAAGTGCTTGCGTTTGACGATACGTCTAAATTTATTTTATTTAGTGATTGCCATCGTGGTGACAATAGTTTTGCAGATGATTTTGCTAATAATAGAAACATCTATTACCATGCTTTAAAACACTATTACGTGCAGGGTTTTGATTATGCTGAGCTTGGTGATGGTGATGAGCTATGGGAAAATATTTCTTTTGAGTCTATATTACATGCTCATAAAAACGTGTATGGCTTGATGCAGCTTTTTCATAAAAAAAATAGGTTGCATATGATTTGGGGTAACCACGATATGGTGTACCGAGATCCTGAGTATGTCAAGAAAACCTTATCTACTTTTTTTGATCCTAAGGTTGGTGAGGATGTTGTGCTTTTTGGCGATATTGCTTATCACGAAGCTATTATTTTAAAGCATACAGACACCCAACAGGAGGTGTTTTTAACCCATGGGCATCAAGCCGATTGGTGGAATTATAATTTTTGGAAATGGAGTCGATTTATGGTGCGCGTGCTTTGGAAACCTTTAAATGTGATGGGGATTGCTGATCCTACTAGTCCTGCAAAAAACTATAAGGAGTTGATTAAAGTCGAACGTCGTACTAAAAAATGGATTATCGATAATAATAACCTTATTACTATTGTTGGTCATACCCACAGACCGCGTTTTCCAGAACCAGGAGACATTGCATTTTTTAATGATGGGAGTTGTGTGCACCCTAGAAGTATTACTGGTATCGAGATTGAAAATGGCGCTATATCGTTAATAAAATGGCAAATTGCCACTAAAGAGGATGGCACTTTGCAGATTGTCCGTGTGCTTTTGGAGGGACCTCGTCGATTATTGGATTATAAGACGGAGTGAGTTTTTGGTTTGGGTTTTTGTTTAACTTTCTGGCGCTAGCTCTACTTCCAGACCTTCCATATCTGGAGTCATTTGGATTTGACATCCTAAACGTGAGTTGTCTTTTACATAAAAAGCTTCGCTTAACATCGCCTCTTCATCGTCTTGCATTTCTGGTAATTGCGTATCGCTTTGTACATAGCATTGGCAGCTGGCACACATTGCCATACCACCACAAATCCCAATAGTCCCTTCAGGCGCTAGCTCGTAACTACGTACTACCTCCATTAGATTCATAGCCATATCTGTTGGTGCAACTACCTGATGTGTTACTCCGTCGCGGTCTGTTATTTTTATGTTTATGTCTTGCATTTGGGTAGAGAATAGTAATTAGTAGTTAGTAGTTAGTAGTTAGTAGTTAGTAGTTAGTAGTTAGTAGTTAGTGGTTAGTGGTTAGTAAATAGTAAACAGTAGTTAGTAGTTAGTAGTTAGTTTTTAGTTTTTAGTTTTTAGTTTTTAGTTTTTAATGATTTGATTAAGCCATATAACATCCTTGAAATTTCATTAGTATTTTCTATACAAATTTGTGCTTGTTTTTCTTCGATATAATTTAATCGGATTGACAAATATAACATAGATCTTACTTCGCTATTAGAGGCTAATGAAAAATATAAAAATCTTGAGAAATCCGCATTTGAGTTTCTGTCAAACCCTTCGGCAATATTATTAGAAATTGAAACAGATGCTCTTTTTATTTGGTCTCCAAAAGAAAAGTCTTTATTTGCTTTAAACGTTTTATAAATAGTAACCGCTAAATCTTGTGCTTTTTGCCAAACTAATAATTCTTCAAATTTTTGAACTGACATGGTAGGGGATGGTTAGGAAATTAGTAGTTAGTAGTTAGTAGTTAGTAAATAGTAAACAGTAGTTAGTAAATAGTAATTAGTAATTAGTAGTTAGTAAATAGTAATTAGTCGTTAGTAATTAGTAAATAGTAGTTAGTAAATAGTAAACAGTAATTAGTCGTTAGTAAATAGTAAACAGTCGTTAGTATATAGTAAACAGTAATTAGTCGTTAGTATATACTAAATAGTCGTTAGTAATTAGTAATTAGTATATACTAAATAGTCGTTTGCGGTTAGAATATAGTTATTTTTTGTTTTTATTACACTTTTTAGTCTATCTTTTTTACTACTGCTTTTGGTGCTTCTTTACGTGTGCCATCAAAACCATCGACACCGCTTACTGTTGTGTATTTTAACACATAACGTTTTCCTGGGTTGATTATTTGGTAGGCTGCTTGACACATTAGTGTTGCTTCATGGAACCCACAAAGGATTAATTTTAATTTTCCTGGATAGGTGTTTCCGTCTCCTATAGCAAAAATACCTGGTATATTGGTCTGGTAATCCAATGCATTATTTACTTTTATTGCATTTTTTTCGATCTCTAATCCCCAATTGGCAATTGGCCCTAATTTTGGAGACAGCCCAAACAGAGGTATAAAATGATCACATTCTATTTCAAACTCTTTTTCTATATGTTCTGCTTGTTTTACTACTACTCCGCTTAACTTATCATCTCCTAACAGTCCAACAATCTCTGCTGGTGTGATTAGTTTTATTTTTCCTTTGTTTTTTAGGTCTTGTACTTTTTCTACAGAGTCTAAATGCCCACGGAACTCGTTACGCCTATGGATTAGCGTTACTGATTTTGCTACATCACTTAAAAAGATACTCCAATCCAAAGCAGAATCTCCACCACCAGCAATGACCACCCTTTTATTGCGGTACAGTTCTGGCTCTTTTATCATATACTCTACCCCTTTGTCTTCAAAGTCTTTTATATTATGAATTAAAGGTTTACGAGGCTCGAAACTACCTAATCCACTAGCAATTGCTACTACTGGCGCTTGGTGTTTTGTGCCTTTATTTGTGGTTACAATAAATGTCCCGTCTTCTTGCTTCTCTATAGTTTCTGCACGCTCGCCTAGTGTAAATCCAGGTTCAAATTGCTTGCATTGCTCCATTAGCTTGTCGGTTAAATCTCCTGCAAGAATTTCTGGGTATGCTGGTATGTCGTAAATTGGTTTTTTAGGGTATAACTCTGAACATTGTCCACCAATTTGTGGTAATGCGTCTATTAAGTGGCATTTTAATTTTAATAATCCTGCTTCAAACACTGCAAAAAGACCGGTTGGTCCTGCGCCTATTATTAGTATGTCTGTTTTAATCATTATTTATTTTTTTGCTTTTTTATTAGCTATTTGCTTTTTTTGTCGCCTACAAAAGTAAAACAATCTGCTGTTTTGTTTTATGATATTTGTTAGCTTTAGTCTGCGTTAGGGATAGTAGTGGTTAGCTTTTGGCGAGCGTACGCTTTGAGCCAAAACTAGTAACGTATAGCCCGACCCTTGTGGTAACGCCCAAACCTTTAACTATGCCACGTTAATGACACGCTCTATTTGTGGGGCGTATTTTTTGATTGTCATTTCTACTCCTGATTTTAGGGTCATTTGGTTGACACTACACGAGGTGCAAGCGCCTTCTAGTTGCACTTTTACCTCGTTATTTTCTATTGATAAAAGGGTGATATCCCCACCATCGCTTTGTAAAAAAGGACGAATCTCTTCTAGTGCTTTTTCTACGTTTAGTCTTAGCTCTTCTGTTGTCATTTATTTTTTATTAACTGCAGAACATCCTGCCATAGTGGTTATTTTAATCGCTTCGGTAGCTGGCAGATTCTCGTTTCTGTCCACTACTTGTTGCACGACGTTTTGGGTAATGGTTTCAAACGCTTTTTCTAGAGGTGTTCCGGTTTGCATTGCTGCTGGACGCCCAACGTCTCCTGCCTCGCGAATACTTTGTACTAAAGGAATCTCTCCTAAAAGTGGTACTTGTAAATCTGCTGCTAGGTGTTTTGCACCTTCTTTACCGAAGATATAATATTTGTTTTCTGGAAGCTCGGCTGGTGTAAAGTAGGCCATGTTTTCAATAATACCTAATACTGGTACATTGATGCTTTCTTGTTGGAACATTGCGACTCCTTTTTTAGCATCTGCTAAAGCTACGTTTTGTGGTGTGCTTACTACTACCGCCCCTGTTATTGGTAGGGATTGCATGATGCTTAGGTGGATGTCTCCGGTACCTGGTGGTAAGTCGATTAATAAAAAATCTAACTCGCCCCATGCTGCATCAAAAATCATTTGGTTTAATGCTTTTGCTGCCATAGGTCCACGCCAAACGACTGCTTGGTCTGGCTTTGTAAAAAAGCCTATGGATAATATTTTAACACCGTAGTTTTCTACAGGTTTCATTTTTGATTTTCCGTCTACGGTTGTTGATAACGGACGTTCTAGCTCTACATCAAACATGATTGGCATTGATGGTCCGTAAATATCGGCATCTAAAATCCCAACCTTAAAGCCCATTTTTGCTAAAGTTACTGCAAGGTTTGCTGTTACTGTAGATTTACCTACCCCTCCTTTTCCGGAAGCGACTGCTACAATGTTTTGGATACCAGGAATGTGTTTTCCTTTAATTACGTTTGGAGCCGATTTTGTAGGTGCCTCCACCGTTATATTGACTTTAATTTTTGCTTTTTGGTATACTTGCTCGTGAATGGTTTTAAGTATTTCTACTTCTGTTTTTTTACGCGCTTGTAATGCTGGGTTTTTTATTGTTATGTCCACAATAACCTCGTCTGCAAATGTTACCACGTTTGTTACCGCTCCGCTTTCGACCATGTTTTGTCCTTCTCCAGGAACCGTGATGGTTTCTAACGCTTTAAGTATGTCTTTTTTGTTTAATTTCATATTGATTCAATAAAAAGAGAGTGGAAATAAAGTGCAACACACAAAAGGTACTTGCCCTATACATCAACTCTAGATAATAGTTAACTATATAGAATGATTCTAAATGCAAATATACTACTTAAACCTTGAACATTAAAGCAGTTAGTTTGATGTTTTTTATAGTGTGATAGTTGGAGGCTATGGTGTTAAAAAGTAGGGCAGTCGCTTTAATTAATTATAGCAACTGAATAGGATCCCAAAATACTTTATCAAAATTCTGAATTTGATTTTCTACCACCTCAAGCCCTTCGTTTTCTAATAATTGCTGCATTAGGTTGGTGCCCTGAAAATGGTGTTTTCCGGTAAGTAGTCCTTTACGGTTTACTACCCTGTGAGCTGGAACGTCTTTATTGTGTGACCCATTCATAGCATAGCCAACCATTCTAGCACCATGTTTTGCGCCTAAAAAATTTGCGATTGCCCCATAACTTGTTACACGACCATAGGGGATTTGTCGTGCTACCTCATACACTTTATCAAAAAAATTAAGTGTTTCTGGCGTCATAGGATTAAAAGTCTTTAATGATATTTATTAAGGTGAAAATGGCTATTATACCTGTAATAGTCCCAATAATATAGTTCATGTTTTTTTGCGACTTTAGCTTTTTGCTTTTAATCTTTTTGAAGAAAAATACGTACACGTATAGCATTACAAATGTCCCTGTTGCTGCTCCTGCAACATAGGATGTGATACTAACATTGTCAAACGTTAACCAATGTAACCCGGCTAAAGTAATACTCATATACGCTTGGTACGGAATTGGAAACACGTTTAAAGCAGATAGAAACATCCCATGAAAAAACTGACTGCGTTTGCTTTTACGGTCTTCTTTAATTTTTGGTGTGGTTTCTTTTTTTGCTAAAAGGAAAAAATAGACGGTTATTAAAACAAATAACACAAATGCTACACGTTGTAATATTTGTACCACTTCTGAATGTTGACTTAAATAGCGTGCAAAAGTAACTGCAATAAGTGTTTGAGCGACTACAATTACACATACCCCTAAAGAGAATACCAACCCCCGACTGTAGCCTTCTTTTATACTAATTTTTGCTGCGGTCATGTTGAGTAATCCGGGAGGGATTACACCAACTAAAGCAATGAGTAGGCTTACAAAAAAGGTTATGGTTAAATTCAATAGTTAGTTTATTTTAAATCTAATATACGTAATTGGTTTGTTTTGCTCTAGATAGATACTTTCGTAATGCGTTTGGATGCTTGTTACTTCTTCTGGGCTTCCGTCTTGACGGTATACGTCGTTATTAGAATGTAGCACCTCGTGCCCCTCGCCATGTAATAATCCTAGGGTGTAGCCATGCATGAACTCGGAGTCCGTTTTTAGATTTACTATTCCGTCTGGTTTTAAAATGTTTTTATAACGTTTTAAGAATGCAGAATTGGTCATTCTGTGTTTTGTACGCTTGTATTTTATTTGTGGGTCTGGGAAGGTGATCCAGATTTCGTCTACTTCGTTTTCTGCAAAAACAGACTCGACCAGCTCGATTTGAGTACGTATAAAAGCAACGTTAGGCATATTATTTTCTATAGCTGTTTTAGCACCTCTCCAAAAACGTGCGCCTTTTATGTCTATACCTATAAAGTTTTTATTAGGAAATTTTTCGGCTAGCGCGACACTATATTCTCCTTTACCACAACCTAGTTCTAACACTAAAGGGTTGTTGTTTTTAAAGACGTCTTTATTCCAATTCCCTTTGTATTTATAGACTTGGTCGACTAATTGACTTCTAGTTGGTTGAAACACATTTTCAAAGGTTTCATTTTCTCTAAATCTTTTTTGCTTATTCTTGCTACCCACTTTTTTACTATTTGTATTTGTAATTTCTGGTGTAAAATTAAGGAAATATCCCTAAGTAACTTTATGATTATCTTTGATTTTACTATTTTACTGCGTTAAGGATGGAAGTGGCCTCCTTTTTTTGCTGCCATATCTGGCAAAAAAAGAGATAACGGACAGCCTGACCCTTGTGGTAACGCCCAAATACTATTAATGAAAAAACGGATACTTGTTGCGCCTTTAAATTGGGGAATTGGTCATGCCACACGATGCATACCGATTATTAATGCTTTGCTTGCTGCTGGGTTTGAACCTGTGATTGCTAGTGATGGTCAAGCGTTGCTATTGCTTAAAAAAGAATTTGCATCGCTTACTTTTATTACGTTACCGTCCTATAATATTACTTATGCTACTTCTAAATTTTGGTTTAAATGGACCTTGCTTAGGCAATTACCGCATATAAAAAAAGCCATTAAGTCCGAGCAAAAAGTGGTTGACGCTATTGTTACAGATTATACTATCGATGGGATTATATCTGATAATAGGCTGGGTGTTTTTTCTAATCGTGTGCCTTCTGTTTTTATCACACACCAATTAAATGTGTTAAGTGGTGGCACGACAAAACTTAGTACTTTTTTTCATGATCGGTATTTAAAGCGTTTTGATGCGTGTTGGGTTCCGGATTTTGAACATTTACCTAATTTAAGCGGTCGGCTTAGTCATGATTTTAAAGCCAAAGGTTTGCCTATAAACTATATTGGTGCATTAAGTCGTTTTGAGAAAAAAGAGACCCCCACTACCAATGCTATTATGGTTTTACTGTCTGGTCCAGAACCCCAACGCAGTATTTTGGAAACTATTTTGCTTACCCAATTAAGTGCTTACAAAGGCAACGTGCTTTTTGTTAAAGGGATTATTGAAGAGACACAAACGGTAGTACAGCAACCGCCTTTTACGATTTATAATTTTATGCAAACGGATGCTTTACAAGCTGCGATTAACGAGAGCGCCCTTATTATTGCGCGCTCTGGTTATACAACTATTATGGATTTAGCTAAACTGGGTAAATCGGCATTTTTTATTCCTACACCGGGACAGTCGGAACAAGAGTATCTGGCGGATTATTTAGAGACACAAGGGATTGCTGCTAGTTGCAGCCAGTCTAATTTTACTTTGGAGGCGTTACAACGTGTTAAGGCGTACAGCGGTTTTAAAAGCTTTGATCACCCTATTGATTTTGAGGATTTATTTAGCTTTTTCTAGCGTGAAAGAGAACTCGCTACCAATATTAATTTCGCTTTCCATATAAATTTTTTCGTTGTGTGCTTCAATAATATGTTTTACGATTGCTAAGCCTAAACCAGAACCTCCTTCTTTACGAGAACCACTTTGGTCGACTCTGTAAAACCGCTCGAAGACACGTGCGATATTTTTTTTCTCGATCCCTTCTCCGTTATCAGTTACTCTGACAATAATTTTATTTTTAATTAGCTTTTCTATACTAATCTCGGTTGTTCCTTTTTCTCTTCCGTATTTAATGGAGTTTACGACCAAGTTAGTTAGCACTTGCTGAATCCTTTCGGCATCACCATTAACCATAATTGGTTGGTCATAATCCATATCAAAAGTTAAGGTAATTTTCTTTTTGGCTGCTTTCATTTCTAGCAGATCAAACACACTCTGTATTAATTGAACTATATCAAATGTTTGAATGTTTAAGCTTAATGCCCCAACTTCTAGCTTGGTAATCATATCTAAATCTTTAACAATATAGATTAGTCTTTCCACACCTTTATTGGCACGTTCTATATATTTTACAGATACATTTTTGTCGTCAATAGCACCATCCAATAAGGTCTCTAAATAGCCTTGAACAGTAAATAGTGGTGTTTTAAGCTCGTGCGACACATTACCCATAAACTCTTTACGGTACCCTTCCCTTACTTTTAGGGTTTCTATCTCTAGTTTTTTGGTTTTTGCGTATTGGTCTATTTGTTTAGTCAGCGTCGCCATGTCTGTTGTAATGTTGTTTTTACTAAAACTTACAGACTCCAACAGCGTTAGGTCTTTATAGATTTTTTTAATACGCTTGTAGATAAAATTTTCTACTCTGTATTGGGTAATTAAAAATGACAAGCTAAACGTAACTCCTGCAAAAAGTATGATTTGTAAGAGGTCTAGCTGATAAAACACATACAAAAAGACACTCATGAAAAGCGTTAAAAAGATTGTGATTAAAAACGAAGTTTTTAAAGCGAATTTATATGTTCTTTTTAATTTCAAAACTATTCTACAAATTTATATCCTACCCCTTTAACGGTTTTAAAGCTATCATCGCCAATTTTTTCGCGTAACTTACGGATGTGTACATCTATAGTACGTCCACCAACAACGACCTCGTTACCCCAAACACCGTCCATAATATCTTCTCTTTTAAAGACCTTACCAGGTTTAGAAGCTAATAGCGATAAGAGTTCAAACTCTTTTCTTGGTAGTACAATCTCGTTACCATCCAATATAATTTTATACTGTTCTCTATTAATCACTAAGTTACCAATTTTGATTAGGGATTTATTATCCTCCTCCGTCTTTAAGCGTCTTAATAACGCATTTACTTTACTAACTAGGACTTTGGGTTTTATTGGTTTTGTGATATAGTCATCTGCGCCAGCATCAAACCCAGCCATTTGCGAATAATCTTCGCCTCTAGCAGTTAAAAACGTGATTAGTGTTGCGCTTAAATCCGGTAATTTTCTGATGGCTTCACAAGCTTCGATACCATCCATATTAGGCATCATAACATCTAGAATAATAAGCTGTGGTTTTTCTTTTTTAGCTTTTTTAACTGCTTCCAATCCGTTTTTAGCAGTGATAACTTGGTAGCCTTCATTGGTTAAATTATAACCAACAATTTCTAAAATATCCGGCTCGTCGTCGACTAAAAGAATTTTAATATCTTTTTTATTCATAGATTCTAATCTTGAATTTACTTAATAGTTATTATAGTGTAAAGATAAAGTTATTAGTAAACTATTTAGTTTTAAAAAAATTAATAACGTTAATATAACATAAAAAATCAGTTGTACTTTTTATAACTTACAGAAAATCAACCACTAACTATCAAGCTGATAGTCAAAGTGTTAAAACCATGTTATCTTATTGTAAAATCGCAAGAATCTTATTGCTATCGTTGTGCTGTAAAAAATATTATTAGTATCTTTATTGCTTAAATTTATACACTTTAATTATGAAAAAACTTTACTTTTTACTATTAACTGTTTTATCTGTGTCAGTAGGCTTTGCACAAGGCTCTGAAACATTTGATAATTTTACAGAAACAGGATCTTCCTACGCAAGTGGAACTTTTACTGGTAATGATGGATCAACTTGGACTTATGTTGAATCTAGAGGTGACTTTTCTATCACTGGAAAATCTATAATGTTAGGTAGAAACAGAACGCCTCAAGCAGAACTTACTTCTGGAACTATAACTGGAGGTATAGGTACAATCAACTTTAATTATCAAAGAGCTTATAGTACTAATGTAAACTTAAATATTCTTGTCAATGGTATTGTTGTTGGTAATGTCACTTCAACTGATGCAACAGTACAGAATTCTGGAACATTTACAGTTAATCAACCAGGAGATGTTGTTATTCAATTTATTAGTGTTAACAATAGTGACGGACAAGTTGTTATTGATGATATTACTTGGACAGGATACACTGGAACTGCTTCACCAATATTAGCAATCACCTCTCCATCAGACAATCAAGAATTTGTTTCTGGAACTACTAGTGTAGATATATCTACTACAGTTCAAAACTTTACTGTTGATGCCTTACCATCTAACGGAGGGACAGGAGATGGACACATCCACTGGACAGTTAATGGTATAGACCAACCAATGAAATATGATTTACTTGACGAAACTATTCCGACAGTAGATGGTGGTACTTATGTTGTTGTTATGACTTTAGTAGACAACATGCACACACCTATTACTCCTGCAGTAACAGAAACAGTAACTTTTACAGTTGCCTATCCATGTACTTTAAATGTAGGGGCAATTGTTGAAACATGTAATACAATTACACCTGCTACTACTGACACTTACAACGTAAGTATCGATTATACGGGTGGTGGTAATAGTACTTATACAATAGACACAGGAGGTAACGGTACAGTAGGTGGCGATGACCCTTCAACTGTTGCAGCTGGAACAATAGTTATTAGCAATATATTAGAAGGCACAGATTTTACTGTAACTTTTACTGGTGACCCTGCAAATAGTGGTTGTGATTTTACAAGAAACATTAATAGCCCAAATTGTGATCCACAATTAATACTACCAATTACAGAACCTTTTTCTTATCCTGATGGAAGTTTAGTAGGAAATAGCGACTGGGAAACTACTAGTGGTAATGCTGGGGATTTATTGGTAACTTCTGGTCAAATAACAGTACAACACGGAACACCAAGTGAAGATGTTGCGTTACCATTTACAGCTGTAACTGGCGACCTATTTTACTCATTTGATATGAGTATTGCAGACTTAGGTTCACCTTACTCGGGAACTGACAACGAATATTTTGCACATTTTAGAGGTGTTGATAATACATTTTTAGCACGTTTAGACGTTGTACCACCAAGTGGCGCTGGAGACTTCTCTTTAGGTATTGCAACTAACGCTAGTACTGCAGAGGCGACTTGGGCTACAGATTTATTATATGGTACAGTTTATAGAGTTACTGTAAGATATGACCAAGACACAAATATTGCTCAATTATGGGTTGATGCAGCTTCAGAAACTGACACTTCTATATTAGGACTTGATGGTACTGATCCAGGTGAAGTTATCGCCTCATTTGCTTTTAGACAATCAGACTCTTCTTTAAACGAAGGTATTGTTGTTGACAACCTTATTATTTCTGAAACTTTTGCACAAACGTTATCTAATACAGAGTTTAACACGCCAATAACAAACTTTAGTGTTTACCCTAACCCAACAAATACTGGTTATGTAAACATTACAACACCATCAAATACTGCTGTTAAAGTTACTGTATATGATGTTTTAGGAAAACAAGTTTTAACTAAAACACTTAACAATAACAGATTAAACGTGTCTAGTTTAAAGTCAGGAATTTACATCCTACATTTAAACCAAAACGGAACATCAACTACTAAAAAGCTAGTAGTAAATTAATAAGCATAAATAAATAATTGTTAAAAGAGTTATCTAGTATTAGATAACTCTTTTTTTTTATCTATTTTTGAGAGAACTTTAACAACACTCTTTATGAAAAAACTTTACTTTTTACTTTTTACTTTAGTATTTACAGTTAGCATATCAGCTCAGTCTGTATTTATTAACGAAATTCACTATGATAATACAGGTAGTGATGTTGGCGAATTTGTTGAAATCGCAGGACCTGCAGGTACAGATTTAACAGGATGGACAGTCGAGTTATACAATGGATCTAATGGATCGATGTATGCAACTATTGCATTATCAGGATTAATAGATGATGAGGGTCCTGGTTTTGGCGCTGTTTCCTTTGCTGGGCCAGGTGGTGGTATCCAAAATGGAAGTCCAGATGGTTTAGCACTAATTGACAATAATGGTTTTGTAATACAATTTTTAAGCTATGAAGGCGTTTTAACTGCAACTTCAGGTACTGCTAACACTATGACATCAACTGATATTGGTGTATCCGAGACAGGCTCAACACCAGTTGGAGAATCTTTACAACTTACAAATGGACCTGGTAGTGATTATTCTGATTTTACATGGACAGGACCATTAACTGAATCTCCAGGAGTTTTAAACACAGGACAAACATTTACACTTTCTGTAAATCAATTTGAGGTTTCAGATTTTACAGTGTTTCCAAATCCAGCAACTAACGGATTTGTAACAATTAAAACTAAAAACAATCAACCTGTAAGTGTTGTTGCTTTTGACGTTTTAGGAAAACAAGTGATAAACACAGTATTATCTACTAGTCGTTTAAACCTATCTAACTTAAAGTCTGGTGTTTATATTTTAAAATTATCACAAAACGGATTGACTACTACTAAAAAATTAGTGGTACAATAATCTTTTACATACTATAACAAAAAAGCGTTGCTAGTAGCAACGCTTTTTTATTTTCTATACTTTTGTCTTTTATAATTTAATGATTACTACAGACTCACTTTTTACAATATCTACCCCCTCACAATTTAAAGCCAAAGCTTTAGAGGTGTTTCGTTTTCAGTTTGAAAACAATCCAATCTATCGTTCGTTTTGCGACTTACTATATATTAATCCAAGTGATGTTACAGCATTGCATGAGCTTCCGTTTTTACCCATTCAGTTTTTTAAATCGCATCAAGTATTAAGTAGCAAAGCACCAATAACAACCACATTTACAAGTAGTGGTACTACTGGACAAATTACAAGCAAACACCATGTTACCGACCTTAGTATTTACGAAACTAGTTTTAAAAAAGGCTTTGATTATTTTTATGGCAACATAACCGATTATACCGTTTTAGCATTATTACCTAATTATCTAGAGCGTGAAGGCTCGTCTTTAGTTTATATGGTAGATCATTTAATAAAAGACTCTAAAAAACCAGATAGTGGTTTTTATTTAAATAATTTAGATGAATTAAAAGCTACTTTAATTCGCTTAGATCAAGCAGGAGAAAAGGTCTTATTAATCGGTGTCTCTTTTGCACTATTAGATTTAATCGAAACCCACACTTTTAACCTTAATAATACTATTATTATGGAAACTGGTGGGATGAAAGGACGACGTAAAGAGCTAATTAGAGAACAGCTGCATGCCACCTTAAAACAAGGTTTTGGTGTCAACGCTATCCATAGCGAGTATGGTATGACCGAGCTATTAAGCCAGGGGTACTCCAAAGGGCATGGGGTTTTTAATTGCCCCCCTTGGATGAAACTATTAACTAGAGATACTGAAGACGCCCTAAACGTCTATAATACCTCAAAAACTGGAGGAATTAATGTTATTGATCTTGCTAATGTCAACTCTTGCAGCTTTATTGCGACTCAAGATTTAGGACGGGTACATGATAACAACGACTTTGAGATTATTGGTCGCTTTGATAACAGCGATATTAGAGGTTGTAATCTTATGGTTTTGTAAGGTTTACTAAAAACCTACGACTACTTATATATGAAGAAGAAAAATTAGTTTTTAGTTGGTTAACTAATTTTAGCAAAAAAATGCCTGCTTAATTATTAAGCAGGCATTTTGTATATTAATAACATTATCCGTTTACACTGCTTTAATTATAAAAGTGGTCTTTTTACCTCTATTAATTACAATGTACTTATCGTTTATTAAATCGTTAGTAGTAATAGTATACACCTCTGTTACTTTATCTTTATTTACTGCTACCGAGTTTTCTTTTAACGCACGACGTGCTTCTCCATTACTGGCTAAAAAGTTAGTTTCGGCAGATAATGCAGCAATCATATCTAGACCAGCTTCGATTTTATCCTTCGCTACTTCGGCTTGTGGCACACCTTCAAAAACATCTAAAAATAAGTTTTCATTTAGCTGCTTAATTTCATTTTTAAAATCTTTACTAAACAATATTCCTGATGCTTTTTCGGCATTTTCTAGCTCTTCTTTAGAGTGTACAAAAGCTGTTACCTCTTCGGCTAAACGTTTTTGCAAGGCTCTAAACCCAGGGTTTTCTTTATGCTCTGCAACTAAAGTTTCAATAGTTTGTTTATCTAAAAAGGTAAATATTTTGATATATTTTTCGGCATCCTCATCCGAGCTGTTTAACCAAAATTGGTAAAATTTGTAGACACTAGTTTTATCTGCATCTAACCACACATTACCACCTTCACTTTTACCAAATTTACTACCGTCTGCTTTGGTAATTAGTGGGCAAGTCATAGCGTAGGCTTTTGCGGTGTCGTCACCCACATTCATACGTCTTACTAGCTCTGTCCCAGTTGTAATATTACCCCATTGGTCACTTCCACCCATTTGTAATTTACAATTCATGGTTTTGTGCAAATGGTAAAAATCATACCCTTGGATTAGCTGGTAAGTAAACTCGGTAAAACTCATCCCCACATTACCTTCTTCTCCAGACAAACGTTTTTTAACACTATCCTTTGCCATCATGTAATTTACGGTAATACGCTTACCAACATCACGTGCAAAATCGATGAATGAAAAGGTTTTCATCCAATCGTAATTATTAACTAAAACGGGTGCGTTTTTTGCAGTAGAATTAAAGTCTAAAAAACGAGATAATACGCTTTTAATACCTGCTACATTGTGGTTAAGTGTCGCCTCGTCTAATAGGTTACGCTCGTCACTTTTACCTGATGGATCACCAATCATCCCTGTTGCACCACCAACTAAAGCGACCGGTTTATGTCCTGCTTTTTCAAGGTGTACTAATAATATAATTGGCACTAAACTACCAATGTGTAACGAGTCTGATGTTGGGTCAAAACCAATATAAGCAGAGGTCATCTCTTTATCTAGTTGCTCTTCGGTTCCTGGCATGATATCGTGTACCATCCCTCTCCATCTTAATTCTTCTACAAATGCATTAGCCATTTTAGTGTGGTTTTATTATTGAATTGGTAAAGATAAAAATCGTGTTTTAAACTACATACAATATCTAATATTTATTACCTTCGAATTATGATTTTAGTTACAGGAGGTACCGGTTTGGTTGGCGCACATTTGTTGTTTCATTTATTAAGTGAAAACGAGCCTGTACGCGCTATTTATAGAAGGGAGAAAACTTTTAAAACCGTGAAACGTATTTTTAGTTATTATTCTGACACCCCTGATATTTTATTTAATAAGATTGAATGGGTTAAAGCCGATTTGATTGACATCCCACAATTAACCGAAGCGTTTCTGGACGTTGACTATGTTTACCATTGCGCTGCTTTTGTGTCTTTTGAGCCTGACAAGTTTGATGTATTAAGAAAAACTAATATTGAAGGCACAGCAAATATTGTTAACCTTTGTTTGGCCTATGAGGTAAAAAAACTATGCTATGTTAGCTCTATCGCTGCAATTGGCACTCCAACTATTGAAACTAGCTTAGTTACTGAGGAGACTGAATGGAATAAGGAATTTGATAATAATGTATATGCGATTACTAAATATGGTGCAGAATTAGAAGTTTGGCGTGCCACACAAGAAGGCTTAGATGCTGTAATTGTAAATCCTGGAGTAATTATTGGTCCTGGAATATGGCATTATGGTAGTGGCTCTTTAATTACAATGGTAAATAAAGGCATGCGTTATTATACTACCGGTAGCACAGGTTATGTTGCTGTTAATGATGTGGTATCTTGTATGGTTGCCCTTTTAAAAAGTGACATTAAAAACGAGCGTTTTATACTAGTCTCTGAAAACTTATCTTTTAAAGATTTTATTTTTAAAACCGCTAACTATTTAGGTGTAACCCCTCCTAATAAAAAGGCATCTCCGTTATTATTATCTATTGCTTGGCGATTGGATTGGCTGAAGCATAAACTTACCGGTAAACGTCGTCTATTAACTAAACAGACTGCACACGCTGCATTATCCAATAGTAATTATAGTAATGCTAAAATAAAAACCGCTTTACGCTATGAGTTTAAAACTGTAGCAACGAGTTTAAAACAAACTACTGCCTTTTTAAAACGTTACTCTTCTTAGCTTTTAAAGTTTCTTTAAGTTCTTTTTGCTTGATATCATCTTCTTCTTTAAGCACTTCTTTGTAAACGACACGTAATGCTTCAAGGCTGTCTTTTACTTTTTGGTAAATCTCTGTATACACCTCAATATCAAAAGCATAATAATTATTACTCTGGACAAACTGTGTGCTATCTATTTTATGTTTTTTATAGACATAAGCATCCGGCACTAGCCCTTTATTTTCTAACTCTCTTTTATTAATTCCTTTAGCAGAAGACACTAATGCTAACTCTACAAGCACCTCCACCATTTTATCTTGACTTATTAGGTTGTCAGGCTTTTTAGGTTTTTCTACTCCGTAACAAGACGAAAGTAATACTGCTATTAGTGAATATATTAAAAGGTGCTGTTTCAAAATAATTATCTATTAAAAGTTAATCGTTTAGCATACTTAGTATCATAAAACTTAAAGTTTTTATAGGCCAAACCTCCGTTAACAAAAGTATGTGTGATTCTAGATTTAAAAGTTGTGCCTTCAAAAGGTGACCACCCACATTTATATAAAATATTGTCTTTATTAACTGTCCATGGATTATTTAGATCTACAACTACTAAATCTGCATAATAGCCTTCTTTAATATAACCACGTTTTTCTACTTCAAATAAAATGGCTGGATTATGGCAAAACTTTTCTACAATTTTCTCGATAGAAATATCTCCTTCATGATGCATTTCTAACAATGCCGGTAAAGCGTGTTGAACTAATGGACCACCTGAGGGTGCAGAAGTATAATTATTAGATTTTTCTTCAAAAGTATGAGGTGCATGGTCTGTAGCGATAACATCTATTTTGTCATCTAGTAATGCTTTAAGTAATTGCGTTCTATCACTTTCTGTTTTAACCGCAGGGTTCCACTTAATTAGTGTGCCTTTTTCGTCATAATCTTTATCACTAAACCATAGGTGATGGATACATACCTCGGCAGTAATTTTTTTATCTTTTAACGGTAACTTATTATCAAACAACTGGGTTTCTTTTCCGGTTGATAAGTGAAACACATGTAGACGTGCTCCTGTTTTTTTAGCTAATTCTATAGCCTTAGAAGACGATATGTAGCAAGCCTCTTCACTTCTAATTATAGGATGGAAGTTAACAGGGATATCATCTCCGTAACGCTCCTTATAAATATCTAGGTTTTTTTTGATTGTCGCTTCATCCTCACAATGTACTGAGATTAATAAATCTGTACTTGTAAATATTTTTTCTAAAACTTCAGGGTTATCCACTAACATATTACCAGTAGAGGAGCCTAAAAATAGTTTTAAACCAGCAACTTCTTTTTTATTGACTTTTAAAATTTCGTCTAAATTATCATTGGTCCCACCAAACATAAACGAATAGTTAGCCCAAGATTTATTAGCAGCTATTTCAAATTTTTGGTCAAGTTTTTCAATAGTTGTTGTTTGAGGGTTTGTATTAGGCATCTCAATAAAAGAGGTAATCCCACCAGCAATTGCAGCTCTAGACTCTGTTTCTATATTTGCTTTGTGTGTAAGGCCTGGTTCTCTAAAGTGTACTTGGTCATCAATAGCTCCCGGAATAACATATTTACCCTCTGCATCAAACACATTAACATCAGCAGATTTTGGGCTGATAGATTGGTCTATTTTTACAATAAACTCTCCTTCAATTAAAATATCACCATTAAAAATTGTTCCTTCGTTAACGATTTTGGCATTTTTAATAAGCGTCTTTCTATTTTGCATTGTTTAATTGGATTTGAATAAACTTTTAAATTTCATACTTATTACTCCAAATATAGCTTCAGATATTATACTTGAACTTAATTTAGATTCTCCTTTTGTCCTATCTGTAAAAATTACAGGTACTTCGACTAATTTAAATTTTTTTAAATAGGCTTTAAATTTCATTTCAATCTGAAACGCATAGCCTACAAACTTAATTTTATCTAAATTAAGTTGTTCTAAAACATGTCTTTTATAACAGATAAATCCTGCTGTAGCATCCTTGATTTGCATTCCTGTTATAAATCTAACATACATTGATGCGCCATAAGATAAAATGACACGACTTAAAGGCCAATTTACAACATTTACCCCTTTTACATAACGTGACCCAATTGCTAAATCTGCATTATCATTATGACAAGCTTGATACAAACGCATCAAATCCTTTGGGTTATGAGAAAAATCTGCATCCATCTCAAAAACATACTGGTACTTCTTATTAAGTGCCCATTTAAACCCATAGATATAGGCAGTACCAAGACCAGCTTTTTCTGCTCTAACTTCTAAAAACAATTGGTCAGGAAACTCCTGTTGAAGCGCTTTAACTTTTTTTGCAGTCAGATCTGGTGAATTATCATCCACAACTAGCACATCAAACGCTTTAGGAAGTGCAAAAACTGCTCTTAAAATAGCTTCAATATTCTCAATCTCGTTGTATGTTGGTATAATTACAACAGCGTCCCGCATCAATACTAATTAAAATTTAGGCAAATGTACATTTTTATAAAATTACTTAATTATAAAAATTACTTAATTATTAATCGTTTTCCTATTAAAAATCAATAATTTTATACCATGCTTAGAGACCTAAATAATGTAGATGTTTTAACCCTAACTATAGTAGGTTGTTTACTAATTGTAGCTATAACAAAATTACTGTTTCCAAAACGCTTTAATCAGTTTGTGTCATTACTTATAAACTCAAGACACTCTAATTTATATATAAAAGAACAACGTTTTTTTGATTTATTTGAGGGCTTACTCTTTTTAAATTTTGCAATTAACCTAGGACTATTAGCATATATTTACTTGAGCTCCATTGTTTTACAAGAGATTAGTCAGCTATCTGTATTTAAGTATTCTTTTTTGATTGCGCTTTTTTTACTTTTAAAAGTACTTTTTGAAAGATTATTATCTAGTGTATTAGATACAGAAACTATAATTGACAAATACCTTTTTCAAAAAATTAGTTTTCGAAATTTTATTGGACTGCTATTATTGCCTATAAACGCCTTTTTAATTTACACGCTTAACCCCAATAAAATAACACTATTAATCATACTCTCTATATTGGTTTCCATTTTTATATTTGGTATGACTGTGTTTATCAAAAACAATCTTAACACCTTTAAAAAGAGCTTGTTTTATTTTATTTTGTATCTTTGCACTCTCGAAATTGCACCTTATGTTGTTTTATATCGCATTATCACAACAAATTAGGTCAAAAAATAAATTATACAACATATGAAAGTGAAAACCATTTTAGTCTCGCAACCGGAACCTAAAATAGAAAATTCGCCTTATTTTGATCTTTCCGAAAAGCAGAAAGTGAAAATTGATTTTAGACCTTTTATCCATGTTGAAGGAGTCCCTTCTAAAGAAATCAGACAACAAAAGATAGATTTAAACAATTATTCAGCAATTATATTAACTAGTAGAAATGCAGTTGATCATTTTTTTAGAGTCGCTGAAGAAATGCGTTTTAAAGTACCAGACTCGATGAAATACTTTTGTCAGTCGGAAGCAGTTGCATACTATTTACAAAAATATGTTGTTTACAGAAAACGTAAAATTTATGTTGGGAAACGTAATTTTGCAGACTTATCGCCTTTAATTAAAAAGTACAAAGATGAAAAGTTTTTACTGCCTACAACAGACAAGCTTAAACCTGAAGTTCCAGAAACTTTAAATGGTTTAAATATTGATTGGAAAGAAGCTGTTTTTTACAAAACAGTAATTAGCGATTTATCTGATTTAGAAAATGTTACTTATGATATTTTAGTGTTTTTTAGCCCAAGCGGAATTGATTCTTTATTTCACAACTTCCCGGACTTTAAACAAAACGACACTAAAATAGCTGTTTTTGGTAATACTACTATAAAAGCTGTAGAAGAAAAAGGATTGCGTGTAGACATCTCTGCTCCAACGCCTGAAACACCATCAATGACTATGGCGCTTCAAAAATATATTGAAAAAACAAACAAAGGGAAATAACCTTTTTAAGTTTATAACATTAAAAAGCGCCAATTGAAAATTTCAATTGGCGCTTTTTTAATTAACACTTTTACCACTGATTACTATTCAGTGTAACGTTGTGGTCCACCACGTCTAATTTCTTCGCTTGCATAAGATTCAAATTTCTCAAAATTCTCTCTAAATGCATTTGCTAATTTAAACGCTGTCTTATAGTATGCTTTATCATTATTCCAAGTTGTTCTTGGGCTTAAAAGCTCGCTTGGCACACCTGGACAACTTCTAGGTTGTGCTACTCCAAATACAGAGTGGATATGGTAATCTTTGTAATTATACAGTCCTAAATCTCCGTTAAGCACCGCGCTAATCATAGCTCTAGTGTACTTTAATTTAATTCTGCTACCTACTCCGTAAGAACCTCCTGTCCAACCTGTATTAACTAGCCAAACATTAACGTTAGCATCTTTCATTTTTTTACTTAACATCTCAGCATATTTGGTAGGATGTAAAGGCATAAATGGTGCTCCGAAACATGCAGAAAAACTAGGCACAGGCTCGGTAATTCCAGCTTCAGTACCTGCTACTTTAGCAGTATATCCAGATATAAAATGGAACGCTGCTTGTGCAGGTGTTAGTTTAGATATCGGAGGTAATACACCAAATGCATCTGCTGTTAAAAAGAAGATGTTTTTAGGGTTTTCTCCAATAGAAGGTACTTGTATATTTTCAATATGATGAATAGGGTAACTAACACGTGTGTTTTGCGTAATAGATGTGTCTTCAAAATCGACTTCCCCTTTGTCATTCATGATAACATTTTCAAGGATAGCGCCTTTTTTAATAGCTCCAAAAATTTCTGGTTCTTGTTCTCCAGATAAGTTAATTACTTTAGCGTAACAACCCCCTTCAAAGTTAAACACAGCGTTTTCTGCAGTCCATCCATGCTCATCGTCTCCGATTAAGCTTCTGTCAGGATCTGTTGATAATGTTGTTTTTCCTGTTCCTGATAATCCAAAGAAAATTGCTGTATCTCCATTTTTACCAATATTAGCACTACAGTGCATTGGCAATGTGTTTTTAAATACTGGTAATATAAAGTTAAGCGCAGAGAAGATTCCTTTTTTGATTTCTCCTGTATAACCTGTACCACCTATTAAAGCAATTTTTCTAGTAAAATCTAAAATAGCAAAATTATGCTGACGGGTACCGTCAACTTCTGGGTCTGCCATAAATCCTGGTGCGTTAACAACAGTCCACTCTGGAGAAAAATCTTTTAACTCCTCTTCAGTTGGTCTTAAAAACATGTTATAAGCAAACATGTTACTCCATGGATACTCATTAATAACACGAATGTTTAATTTATAGTTTTCATCAGCACAAGCATAACTATCTCTAACAAAAACTTCTTTATTAGATAAGTATGCGGTTACTTTATCATACAATTTTTGAAACTTATCAGCATCAAAAGGGATATTAATGTTTCCCCACCAGACTTTATCTTCAGTAACACTATCTTTTACAATAAAACGATCCATTGGCGATCGTCCTGTAAACTCTCCTGTGTTTACAGCTAAAGCACCTGAAGACGCTTCTTTACCTTGTCCTTTGTCTAAGGTAATGTCGTGTAACTGCTCTGGTGATAATTGATATCGTACTTGGGCATTATTGATTCCGTATTGTTCTAACGAAATCGATTTCGTAAATTGGGTATGGTCTACCATAATTTCAGTATGTTGTGTATGTGTTGTTTGAGTTGCAAAGTTAAAATTAATAACAGATAAACGCCAAAAAAATACTATTTATTCTGTTTAACCTTTAAAATATTTATCAACAGTACAACCCATGCTATTATTAAAAACAAACCTCCTAAAGGGGTTACAAATGCTATAGACTTAAAATTAAAAGCGGTTAATGTGTTTGTTGCTAAGCCATATATTGAGCCTGAGAAAAGGATTACACCAACCAAAATTAAATAAAAGATAATTGTTTTAAATTTTTCACTAATAAAGTTTTGGCTACCAATAAACAAAAGCAGCAATCCATGATACATTTGATAGCGCACACCGGTTTCATAGCTCTGTATAGCCTCTACTGACACCAAATCCTTTAGTCCATGTGCTCCAAAAGCACCTAAAACTACACTAACTAATCCTAACACTGTACCTAATATTAATAACTTTTTGTTCATATAAATAATACGTTTTGGTTTTAATCCCAGTTTAAATTTTCTACTTTCGTAATCCAAAAATACTCAACAAAAATCAATTATGCGACAAATTTTAGTCATAGGTTCAGGAAAATCTACTTCATACTTAATTAAATATTTATTAGAAAAATCAATAACAGAAAATTTACATATCACAGTAGGTGATTTAAATATAGAAAGCGCACAAAAAATGATTGGCAATCATGATAATGCATCTGCCATTACATTAGACGTTTTTGATGCAAAATCAAGAGAAAGTGCTATTAAAAATGCAGATATTGTTATCTCAATGCTACCAGCACGTTTTCATATAGAAGTTGCAAAAGACTGTGTTACTTTTGGAAAAAGCATGGTTACAGCGTCCTACGTAAGTGACGAGATGCAAGCACTAGATCAAGATGCCAAAGACAAAGGGTTGGTGTTTATGAACGAGATTGGTGTAGACCCAGGAATTGACCACATGAGTGCTATGCAAGTCATAGACAAAATACGTGATAAAGGCGGAAAAATTATCTTGTTTGAATCCTTTACTGGTGGTTTAGTTGCTCCAGAGAGTGACAACAACTTATGGAATTATAAATTTACTTGGAACCCAAGAAACGTCGTTACAGCAGGTCAAGGTGGCGCTGCTAAATTCCTTCAAGAAAACACTTATAAATACATCCCATACAACCGTTTATTTAGACGTACCGAGTTTTTAGATATCGAAGGTTTTGGACGTTTTGAAGCCTACGCTAATCGTGACTCATTAAAATACCAAAGTGTTTACGACTTAAATAATGTAAAAACCTTATACAGAGGCACAATGCGTCGTGTTGGGTTTTCTAGAGCTTGGCAAGCATTTGTAATACTAGGTATGACCGACGACAGCTACACTATTGATGATAGCGAGAACATGAGCTACCGCGATTTTGTTAACGCTTTTTTACCATACAGCCCAACAGACTCGGTAGAGCTTAAATTTAGACACGCCTTAAAAATCGACCAAGACGATCTTATATGGGACAAGTTTTTAGAGCTTGACCTATTTAGCAAGACTAAAATGGTTGAACTTAAAAAAGCGACACCAGCACAAATATTACAAAAAATACTATTAGACAGTTGGACGTTAGACCCAAAAGATAAAGACATGATCGTAATGTACCATAAGTTTGGATACGAGCTTGACGGTAAAAAACATCAGATTGATGCTACAATGGTGACCCTTGGAGAAGACCAAACTTACACTGCTATGGCAAAAACCGTTGGATTACCAGTAGCAATTGCTACTTTGGCTATATTAAACGGTAAAATAAAAACACCAGGAGTACAAATCCCAATAACTAAAGAAGTCTACACACCAATATTAAAAGCGCTTGAAGATTACGGTGTTACATTTAACGAAAAAGAAGTCCCTTATTTAGGTTACAATCCACTTAACCTATAATATTAGGGCGTTACCACACAAAACTTGCAAGGCTTTTAAATACCCTTGCAAGTTTTATTTAGGTCAGGCTGTCCGTTATATCTTTTTTGCTTTTAATGGCAAAAAAGGATGCCACTCCCATCCCTAACGCATCTACCCCACGGACAAACTACAAAGCAAAGTTTCAGTTTAAAATAGTTTATGTACATTTATCTTTTAAACTATAACCTAAACCACATTGAAAACCATAAACAACAACATTACCATTGATGGTATCGATAAAAAGATATTACGTGCTTTAATGCAAGATGCACGTACACCTGTTTTAGAAATTGCTAGACAAGTCGGTATTTCTGGTGCAGCAATACACCAACGATTACGTAAGTTAGAAAAGTCAAAACTAATAGCAGGCTCAAAATTTGTAATCAACCCAACGGTCTTAGGTTATACAACTATGGCGTTTGTAGGTATCTATTTGGATAAAGCTATGAGCAATCCCGAAGCGGTTAAACAGCTTAAAAAAATTCCTGAAGTATTAGAGTGCCATTACACTACCGGAAATTGGAGTATTTTTATTAAAATACTATGTAAAGACAATGCCCACTTAATGCATTTACTTAACAACGACATCCAGTCTATTGAAGGTGTTTCTAGAACAGAGACTTTTATATCCTTAGACCAACAAATTGATAGGCAGATTAAGATTTAAATATTACTTCAGCTTGGCTTATTAGTGAGTTACATATTTAATTAAAAAAGCGAAATAACAAAAAAAAAGCAACCCAATTTAAGGTTGCTTTTTTTATGATTAGTTATAATATTATCTCCGTTATTATTCGATAATTAATTTTTTAACAACGTTACCTTTGTCTGATACAAGAGTAACAAAATACAATCCTGAAGACAAGTCTGAACTTAAATCTAAAGTCGTGTTTGTTGTCATTCCGTTAAGGTTAACGGACCTAATTGCACGTCCATTAATATCTGTAATAGTAACAGCTTCCAATGCAATACCATTGTTTTTTATAGTAATATTACCGTTAGACGGATTAGGATAAATCGCTAAAGCAGCATCTAAATTAAACGTCTTATTATTTAATGTCATTCCAGCAGAAAAAGAAATAGCATCTAATGCAATTTGTTCTACTCCAGAATTTGAAGAAAACTCTACAACCAACTGTGCTTTACAAGCTGTATAACTACTAAGGTCAGCAGTAATTGGATTCCAAGAACCTTCAATATTTAAAGGATCAATTCCTCCTGGACTTGCTGTAGTATCTAATAACGTAATATCAGGCGATGCACAATCTGTAAACTGTATTGTTACTCTAAAAAAGTCTTCAACATTCCAAGTTGTTTCATCTAAAAAATAGGACATATTAACTTGTGGGTTTGTAGTCCCTGATAAATCTACAGGATCAAAACTCATAATAACAGTACCATCCACATCATCCATAAAAAAAGCTTGAGCACCTTCTATTGGTGGCACACCAATTTCTGAAATAATCGAAGCAGTTGTTGCTACACCAAAATAATCACCATCAGAAAAACCCATAGGTCCATTTGGCGTAGTTGGGTCCAAAACAATTGAGTAGCCTAAGGTTGCACCAGTTCCGACTTCAGACACATAGATTGTACCGCATGTTGCATTATAATCAACAAGCGTGTGTATGGTTGTTGTATCCGCATCATAATACTCGCAAGCTCCGCCTACAGCATTAAAGGTAACGCCTGGTAGGTTTTCAAAACCATTGCCAACCTGAGCTAGGAGTAATGTTGGTAGTAAAAAAATAAAAAAAAGTAATTTTGTTCTCATAAACAGTGTCGTTAATCATTAGTTAATAGCATTTACAATTTAAGAATTTTATTGATTCTATATAGCTTCTTTTTAAAAAATAAAAAGGCACTATTTATAAATAGAGACAAAAAACCACCTATTTTTTAGGTGTTACTTTTCTCATAAAAAACTGTTATTGATTTTATAATTAACAAAAAAAAGCACCTAAAAAATAGGTGCCTTTTATATTTATAAACTTGTCTTTGTATTAGTCTCTTGACATAAATATTCTAAGTATATACCAGAATAATAACATTAAAGAAGCAAATAACCCTAATGCAGCAGGGATATAATCTTCTGTAGTGTACTTCTCTTTAATTTGAGACGTTTGGTATAAAATAGATCCACCAGCTAACAAACACATTCCAACCGAGAACCATAAACCTAGATTAAATCCAAAAAGAGTTCCTGCAATAATTAATCCTAGTGCTATAAAAAACCCAATTGTTAATCCTGCTTTTAAAAACGAGAAATCTTTATTGGTTAACATGACAACAGCTGTTAAGCCTGTAAATAAAGCTAGTGTTACCAATGCTGCTTGTTGTAATATTTCTGTACCAGAATCCATGTAATACATAGCAATGTATATCATAGGCACAAAGATTACTGCTTGTGCTAAAATGTAAACTGCATAAGCTAAATATTGTTTGTTTTTGTCCGCAGTTTTCATAGCAGTACTTTCTGCATAAGTTGTTACTAACATAAACCCTCCTAATAGCAGTAACCATTTATAACCATCGGTCATTGACAGCATAAAGTTTACAATCGTTTCGCTTTGTAATAGTAGGTATTCAAAAAGCACAAATACTAGTACCCCTGCAGCCACATGACCATAAGTTTTTTTGTAAAATGCTGTTCTATCTGCTTCAGAAACAACACTTAAATGAGTGCTGCTTTGGTAATTTTCAAAATTATTTTCCATTTATTATTAATTAAATTAATTGGTTGCTCAAATGTAAAGAAAGAAACCGAACTTTAAATATGTTGGGGTTAAATTATATGTATTAATCGCGTCGACCTAAAATTTGCATTGCCCAGTACAAAAGCGATGCTAAAGCACCAATTGCTGCAACCAAATAGGTTCTAGCTGCCCATTTAAGCGCGTCTTCAGACCCTTTATATTCTTCTGGGGTTACTATGTTTTTTGCTTTAAGCCAAGCTAAAGCTCGGTTACTTGCATCGTATTCCACTGGTAACGTTATAAAACTAAATAAGGTTGCAAACCCCATCATGACTAAACCTGCAATTGCCACATAAAGTCCACTAGCGCCTAAAGCATTAGATGCCATTAATGCAATACCACCAATTATTACCCATTGTGACATGCTTGAGGTAACTTGTACTATTGGTACTAATTTAGATCGCATTGTTAAATAACTATAGGCAGTTGCGTGTTGTACTGCATGACCACACTCGTGTGCAGCTACCGCTGCTGCTGCTGCGTTTGCGTGACTATACACGACCTCGCTTAAATTAACTGTTTTATCTGTTGGGTTATAATGGTCGGTAAGTTGTCCTTTTACAGATATAACCTCAACATCCGTAATACCATTGTCTGCTAACATTTTTCTTGCAATCTCAGCGCCTGTCATTCCGTTACGTAAATGTACTTTAGAGTAAAAAGCAAACTTACTTTTTAGTTTACTACTTACTAAACTACTAATTAAACCTATAGCACCTATAAGAATATAGTAGCCCATGTATCCTGAAAACATATTTTTTAATTTTTATAATTAACAGTATAAATATAGCAAAAAGTAAGCCAATTTAATACGATAACAAAATGTCAGTTTTTAGTTTTACTGTGGGTCATTTTAAGACAAAAAAAATATCGAGAAGCGTTTATGTCTTCTCGATACATTTTTAAATACATCCTAAATATACAATGCTATAAAAGCATTAATTTAGAACTTATTTTATCCTACAATATTTACAATTTTACCAGGTACAATAATCACTTTTTTAGGTGTACGTCCTTCTAATTGTGCAATTGTTTTTTCATGAGCCATTACTGTTTTTTCGATATCCTCTTTGCTCATATCCATTGGTAACTCTAATGTAAAACGCATTTTACCGTTAAACGAAATCGGATAATTTTTGCTACTTTCTACTAAATGACTTGCGTCAAACTTAGGAAACGCTGCTGTAGCAATTGACCCTTCATTACCTAATTGGCTAAATAACTCTTCTGTAATATGTGGTGCGTAAGGTGATAATAGTATCAATAATGGTTGTAACACCTCTTTGCTTGTACATTTTTGTGCAGTCAACTCGTTTACTGCAATCATAAAGGTAGAGACTGACGTATTGAAAGAGAAATTCTCGATGTCTTCTTCTACTTTTTTGATGGTTTTATGTAACGTTTTTAGGTTGTCTTTTGTTGGTGTTGCATCATTGACTTTTAGTCCATTGTCATCAACATACAACTTCCATAATTTTTTTAAGAAACCATGCACACCTGTAATACCAGCAGTATTCCAAGGTTTAGCTTGCTCTAATGGCCCTAAAAACATTTCGTACATGCGTAAACTGTCTGCACCATATTGCTCGCAAATATTATCTGGATTTACGACATTCAACCATCTCTTAGACATTTTTTCGACTTCGCGACCTACTATAAATGTTCCATCTTCTTCGAATATAAAAATAGAATCGACATATTCTTTACTCGTTTTTTGATTCTTAAATAACTCTACTTCTAATTCATCTGATGCATTGACATTATTCACATCTACTCTAATAGGATTTACAAAATATGTTAAAATCGATTCTCCTCTTAAAAGTTCTTCTTTAACATCTTGGTTAACATCTAAAATTTGAATTATGCTATTAAACAATTTATTCTGTTTTGATGGGTCATGAAACAAAGTGTCCACACTTGAACAATTAACTGAACTTTTCATATTAGAACTTTCAAAAATTAAATCTTTTGAAACTAAAATGTTTACTTTTTGACCAGCACCATTGTGACTATGATTAGTAACAATTTTAAGTTGATCTTCACTTACAGTATAAGGATTCGATAAATGTCTAACTTGAATATTAGTAATATTTAAAACAACAGCACTAGTCCCAAGTATCATTCCTTGGTTAATTAGCTTTTTAAAAGGCTCTTCTACTCCAACAAAACCTCTATCTTTTAAAAACTTAACCCAAAAACGTGAGTATAATAAATGTCCTGTTGCATGCTCACTTCCACCAATATAAAGGTCTACGTTTTCCCAGTAGTTAAGTGCATCTTTGCTTGCAAAATCCTCACCTCTATTGGCTTTTTCTTCCATATAACAGAAAAAGTACCAAGAGCTTCCTGCCCAACCTGGCATTGTATTTAGCTCTAATGGGTGGATGGTTTTATTGTCTATCTTATCGTTGCTAACAACGGTATTGGTTTTAGTACACCAAGCCCAAACGTCTGCACGACCTAATGGTGGTTCTCCAGTTTCGGTTGGTAAATATTTTTCTACCTCTGGTAATGTGATTGGTAAATGGGCTTTATCAATCATTTGTGGCATTCCGTTTACGTAATATACTGGAAAAGGTTCTCCCCAATACCGTTGTCTAGAAAACACTGCATCACGCAATCTGTAATTTGTTTTTCCTTCGCCTTGACCTAATTGTTCTAAATCGTAAATAGCACGTTTAGATGCTTTTTTATAATTCATTCCGTTAAGAAAATCGCTATTTGCAATCTTAACATTGTCTTTACTAGCATAAGCTTCCTTACTAATATCTACACCTTCAAAAATATTCGGGATGTCAATATTAAAATGTTTTGCAAAGTCGTAATCACGTTGGTCACCACAAGGGACAGACATTACTGCTCCTGTACCATAACCCGCCAAAACGTAATCTCCAATCCAAATCGGAATTAGTTTTTTGCTAAAAGGATGTATAGCATAAGCACCAGTAAAGGCACCAGAAATAGTTTTGACATCTGCCATACGGTCACGTTCGCTACGTTTTGCAGTTGCTTGTATATAGGCATCCACCTCAGCTTTTTGCTCAGGCGTTGTTATTTTTTGTACTAACTCGTGCTCTGGCGCTAGGGTCATAAAACTAACACCAAATATGGTATCAGGTCTAGTGGTAAAGACGTCGATAACTTCATCATGATTATTAACATTAAAAGTCACAGATGCTCCAACCGATTTTCCAATCCAATTACGTTGACTTTCTTTAAGCGAATCTGTCCAATCTATAGTATCTAGTCCTTGTAGTAAACGTTCTGCATAAGCAGAAATACGCATACTCCATTGCGTCATTTTTTTACGTATTACAGGATGTCCACCACGTTCTGACACACCGTTTACAATTTCGTCGTTTGCTAAAACGGTTCCTAAAGCAGGACACCAGTTAACTTCGGTTTCAGCTAAATACGTTAATCTGTATTGTAATAGTATTTCTTGTTGTTTTTCAGAATCAAATGCATTCCATTGTTCAGCAGAAAATGTTTCAATATTATCATCACAAACTGCATTGACATTAGCATTTCCTTCTGCAGAAAATTTAGCGATTAATGTTGAAATGTCTTCCGCTTTATTAGAATCGTTATTATACCAAGACTCGAATAATTGAATAAATATCCATTGTGTCCATTTGTAATACTCAGGACTTGAGGTACGCACTTCGCGACTCCAATCAAATGAAAAACCTATTTGATCCAATTGGCGTCTGTATGTTTTTATATTAGTTGCTGTAGTTACTGCAGGATGCTGACCGGTTTGTATCGCATACTGCTCTGCAGGTAAACCAAAACTATCATAACCTTGCGGGTGCAATACATTAAATCCTTTATGGCGTTTGTAACGTGCATATATATCTGACGCAATATAACCTAGGGGATGTCCAACGTGTAATCCTGCTCCTGATGGGTAAGGAAACATATCCAAAACGTAATATTTTGGTTTGTCGCTAGTATTTGAGGCTTTAAAGGTTTGGTTTTCTGCCCAATATTTTTGCCACTTGGCTTCGATGTCGTTAAAATGGTATTGCATTTTTGAGTTTTTCCGCTTAATTAAGCGACAAATTTAAACTTATTATAAGACTATTAAAAGTTTGACGTTGTAATTATAGATAATATGAATAGGTTTCAATTTTAAACAAGAATTAAACAGTACTTTTCAAGGAATTGTACCCTAAATGAAAAGACATTGCAACTGAAATTAAAAGAGCAAATCTTTTAAAGCGTAATTTCATTTTTCTTTTATATTTTTACACTATAAACTAACATCAATTTATGAGCTCTTCTTTTGAAAGATATCAAAAACGCAGATTAATTTCGTCTTACTTTTCAGTAGTACTTAGTATTGCTTTAGTCCTGTTTTTATTAGGGATTTTAGGACTTTTAGTGCTAAACGCTAAAAAGGTAGCTGACTTGTTTAAAGAGCAAGTTACGGTTACCATTTACCTAAAAGACAACGCTAAAGATGTAGAAGTTAAGCAACTTGAAAAAAGTTTAGCCATAGCGGATTACGTAAAATCAACTGTTTACATCTCTAAAGAGCAAGCAGCAGAGTCTATGAAAGCTGAAAATGGTGAAGATTTTATGGACTTTTTAGGCTTTAATCCGCTACAAAATAATATTGACGTCAATCTTAAAGCAGATTTTGTGACTTCTGAAAAATTAGAAGAGCTAGCTGCTACTGCTTTAGAAAAAAGCTTTGTTGATGAAGTTAGATATGACAAAGACCTTGTTAATTTAATGAATAGTCGCGTTAAAAAAATTAGCTTTTGGGTATTATTACTAAGTGCTATTTTTACATTAATTGCTGTTTTATTAATTAATAGCTCAATAAGATTATCCATTTACGCTAAGCGGTTTACAATTAAAACCATGCAAATGGTTGGTGCTACAAAACGCTTTATACGCAGACCTTTTGTATGGAAAAGTATACGACTTGGTATACTAGGCGCTATATTAGCCTTAGTTGGATTAGGGTTTATTGTGTACTATGTGGATCAAACTTTTCCAGAGTTAAACCTTAGACAAAGTCCAATATTAATTGGTGGTTTATTTTTAATCATCTTTTTATTAGGCATTATAATTACATGGATAAGCACACACTTTGCAACGCAACGTTTTTTAAATTTAAAGACAGATCAACTGTATTAAATTTAACAGGTTTTAACTAAAGCATTAACAATACTTAGCACTTTAGCGCGTTATATTTACTTAACCAAAACATAATTGCTACTGACAAACTAATACTTTTATTGATTAATCTAAAACTAATGATTATGAAAAGAATCACATTTGTATTAATAGGTATAGTTGCAATAGTTGCTTATTTAGCGACAACGTCAACTAAAATTGAAACTAAAGTAGCACAAGCAGAGCAAGTGACTATACAAAAACAACACTCAAAATTTATTTACGATTAATTTAAATAGTTTAAATTTGTCAAAATTAAACACACATACTACTTTGGGAGAAAGCACAAAAAACAATAACAACAGTTTAAAAACCGAATTGGTTTTTGGTAAACACAACTATAAATTTATGTTTATTGGCTTAGCTTGTATTGTTTTAGGCTTTATACTAATGTCTGGAGGTGGTAGCGACGACCCTAACGTGTATAGCGATGCTATTTTTAACTGGCGACGTATCCGTTTAGCACCTGCCTTAATTATTATAGGCTTTGGTATACAGGTGTATGCTATCTTATCTAATCCTAAAAAGGACTAAAGGCTTTAGTATTTTAAAACTAGAGTTTTCAATATTAAATTTCAACTTCAAATTATCATTTGGTCATAGTATTTTAATACTTTTGCCAACATGGATATTATCGATTCAATTATATTAGGTATTGTACAGGGGTTAACCGAGTTTCTTCCTGTATCTTCAAGTGGACATTTAGAAATAGGTAAAGCTATTTTAGGCGATAAAAGTATCCCTGAAGAAAGCTTACTGTTTACCGTCATCCTTCACTTTGCTACTGCATTAAGCACCATTGTTATTTTTAGAAAAGACATTTTAGAAATAGTAAAAGGGTTTTTAACTTTTAAATGGAATGAAGACACCAAATTTGTAACTAAAATTGCAATTTCAATGATTCCAGCTGCATTAGTTGGTTTGTTTTTTGAAGAGCAATTAGAACAACTTTTTGGAAGCAACATACTATTAGTGGGTTGCATGTTAATAGTAACAGCAATTTTACTATTTTTTGCAGATAAAGCTAAAAACACCAATAAAAACGTTTCGTTTAAAGACGCCTTTATAATTGGAGTCTCTCAAGCAATTGCCATGCTACCTGGTATTTCTAGAAGTGGTGCCACAATATCCACCTCTGTATTATTAGGTAATGACAAAACTAAAGCTGCCCGTTTTTCTTTTTTAATGGTGGTTCCGTTAATTTTTGGAAAAATAGCTAAAGACATTTTGGGGGGTGACCTTAGTTTTGAAAATCAAAACATCACAGCTTTATCGGCAGGATTTATTGCTGCATTTGTTGCTGGTTTATTTGCTTGTACTTGGATGATTAGCCTAGTTAAGAAAAGTAAGCTTTCTTATTTTGCTATTTACTGCGCAGTTGTAGGTGTAATTGCTATAACGTATTCGATTTTAAACTAAGCAAATGACCAAAGAAGACTATCAAGCAGGACAAGTATTACTAATAGACAAGCCACTAAATTGGACCAGTTTTCAGGTTGTAAACAAATTACGTTGGGAAATCAGACAAGCCTTTAACATTAAAAAAATTAAGGTTGGTCATGCCGGTACTTTAGACCCTTTAGCTACTGGATTATTGGTGATTTGCACTGGTAAAATGACTAAGCAAATTGATACTTTTCAGGGTCAAATTAAAGAATATACTGGGACTATTGTTTTAGGAAGCACAACACCTTCCTACGATTTAGAAACCGAAATTGATCAGACTTTTGAAACTGCACATATTACCAAAGATTTGATTTATGATACTACAAAGCAGTTTATAGGAGAGATTGATCAATTTCCACCAATATTTTCTGCTTTAAAAAAAGAAGGAAAACGCTTGTATGAATACGCAAGAGCTGGTGAAACTGTTGATATTCCTTCTAGAAAAATAACTATCCAAGAGTTTGAAATTACTAAAATTGATGGTCTAAATATTGATTTTAGAATCGTTTGCAGTAAAGGTACCTATATACGCTCTCTTGCAAACGATTTTGGAAAAGCCTTAAATTCTGGTGGACACCTATCTGTTTTACGTCGCACAAAAATTGGTGATTTTGATGTAAAAAACGGTCTATTAATTGACGATTTTATTAAAAATCTCCCAAAAAAGGACTAGTTCACAACTTTTTGCGTTTTCTACACGTATATACTTCACTAACTGACACAAACATTTATTAAAATCGTTTGCAATTAATGACATTTACAAATTCTCAAAAAGCGCTAGCTATCACTGTACTAATTACAGGAACTATAATACTATCTGTATTAAACCTAACTGTTTTTAAAAGGAAAACAGCTACAGCTGAAACCGTTTATGAGATTGAAAAAACAGAAGCTATTGTAACTGACAAAGCGGAAGCGCTTAAGCCAAAAGACGATACCAAAGCCACTAACAAAGCGTATAATACCTCGGACAACTATAAGCACTATGCCCAAGCCTACAAGTCAATCGCACCCCCTGAAGATTACACCAATCCAAAATTAGAAACTTATAAAAATAGTATTGAAAGTAACGAAGCTTCTAAAAAAAACGATGGTAATTCTGCTATTTCTGAAGCCACATTAACTAGTTTTAATAGCGTTAATGAGGTTTTAAGTAAACGCTCTCAAAACAAAAGTGCCAAACAAAGTAATGTTGCAAACACTAATAGCGCTATATATTACTCCTTAAAAGGACGACTAGACACCTTTTTACCAATCCCTGTTTATTTATGTGATGCAGAAGGTAAAATAGTCGTAAACATATTAGTAGATAGTGCGGGTAATGTGACGTCCGCTTATTTAAATACTGCGTCCACATCGACTAATGCTTGTTTGCAAGAACATGCTTTAGAGTATGCAAAAGACGCGAAGTTTAACGCGTCTTCAACAAAAGAACAATTAGGCTCGATTACATTTGAGTTTAAAGGGAAGTAGTGTATTACAAAAACAACACTCCCCTTTATGTAAATCCCCTTAAACAGCTTAGCTTAATAAAGTCACTAGTTCTGCTATTACAGTTTGTCCTTTATCACTATTATACCATTGCTGTAAGTTTTCTTTAAGCTCTGGTGTTATTACGCCATGTTTAGCTTTATAATCGTTTACCAAAGCACTTGCTGCAGCAGGTCTTGGACCGTAAGTAGCAATTACCTCTTCTGTAGTATTATCTAAAATAATAAGCTTAGCAATAGACCTAGATCCATTAGTTAAAAATTGATCCATTAATGCTTCGTTTTGGTCCCTAAGCACAACTCTAAAGTTAATACCATCATTAAGTTCTGCAATTTTGTTAATAACAGGAATAACGTGGGCTGCATCACCACACCAACTTTCGGTAATGACAATCCAAGTTTGATTAAACGTTTTGTGTTTCATTAAATCTGAAACAGCTTCACCAACTTTAATAGTTTTATCCCAACGCTTCATACGTTTATTATTAAGAGCGGTGTAATCTGCTAGGTCTTGGGTAACCTCATGACCTGTATTAGAGTTGTTTTCGACTTTAGTCAAAACTAATGCTCTATATTCTGGATAGCTCATGCTGTTTTCTAAACTATCCTTAATTATTTGCTTAACAATTGTGTCTTTAAGTGTTTCCATAGTACAAAAATACAGTAACTATTATGATTATTAAGTTACTGTTGTTACATTAGTAGAAATTATATACCCAACCTTACAGTCCGTTGTTTTATGAAAAAAATAAAAGCAATACTATTAATTCTATTTTTTATAATTCTGCTATTTGACTATTTCAGTTTAATACCTAATTATACCATTTTTAAAAATTTACACTTATTTGATATTAGGTATTTTATTGTTTTAATTTACGTACTTATATCTATTAAAGAATTTAGAAATAAAAATTAAATGACTAAACAAAAATGTGGTTGGTGTCTTGGAGACGAGCAATACGAAGCTTATCATGATAAGGAATGGGGAGTCCCAGTTTATGATGATGCTACGCTTTTTGAGTTTTTAATTTTAGAAACCTTTCAAGCTGGGTTAAGTTGGATTACTATTTTGCGTAAGCGCAATAATTTTTTTGATGCTTTTGATCAATTTGATTATAAAAAAATAGCGAATTACAACGATGACAAAAAACAAGAATTACTACAAAACGCAGGTATTATTAGAAACAAATTAAAAGTAAATGCAACTGTTACCAATGCACAATTATTTATGGACATCCAAAAAGAGTTTGGTAGTTTTAGCACCTACCTTTGGGCTTTTGTAGACGGAAAACCAATTAAAAACAAGGTTGACTATTATAAAAATGCACCAGCAAATACACCTTTAAGTGATGTATTAAGTAAAGATTTAAAAAAACGCGGTTTTAAGTTTGTGGGCTCAACCGTTATCTATGCTTTTATGCAAGCTGTGGGAATGGTAAACGACCATGAGGTTGGTTGTTTTAGGTATAATGAAGTTTAAAGTAAATACTTTAAAAACTGATTTCTTGGGATATCAATTGCACCTAAACTATCTAAATGGTTGGTATATACTTGGCAATCTATTAGCTTATAATCTGTGTTTTGAATAAACGTTATAAATCCAACCTTACTAGCGTTACTAACTTTGGTAAACATGCTTTCGCCACAAAACACACCATTACCTAGATCTACACCATACAAACCGCCAACCAATGTATTATCAAGCCAGACCTCGATTGATTTAGCATAGCCTAATTGATGTAGCTTGCTATAAGCTTCAATCATACCTTTTGTAATCCAAGTATCTTCTTGGCCTGGTCTTTTAGCAGCAGCGCAAGCTTTAATTACTGCATCAAAATCTTTGTTTATTGTGATTTCAAAATCAGAATTACGCAATACTTGCTTCATGCTTTTAGATACTTTTAAATCCTTTGGAAATAAAACAAATCTAGGATCTGGAGACCACCACAAGATTGTGTTATCGTCTTCAAACCAAGGAAAAATTCCTTTTTGATAAGCACTTAATAATCGGTTTTCACTTAAATCGCCACCAACTGCTAGCAGACCATCGTCAGAAGCATTGGATACGTCAGGAAAATAATTATTACTGTTTAAAAAATCCATTTAGGTTGGCTTTCTTTTTATTAAAAAAATAACAAATACTACGTAAAAAAGGTTGTTTTAAGCTAATTATTACTAAAAAAACCTCAAAACTAATAAGTTTTGAGGTTTTTTAAATAAAAATCTAATTTAGATTTTTATTAGAAAGGTAAATCGTCGTGATCTTCTTCTTTTACATTGTTTGCAGGCTCAAAAGCTTGTGCTGGTGGTACTTCTGGCATACCTTGTGGTGCTGCTCCTGTTTGTACACCTTCAATTCTCCATCCTTGGATAGAGTTAAAATATTTAGTTTCTCCTTGAGGATTAACCCATTCTCTACCACGTAAGTTAATGTTTACTTTAACATCTTGCCCTACTTGGTAATTATTTAATAAATCACATTTATCTTGAACAAACTCTACTAAAATATGCTGTGGATATTGCTCTTCAGTAGTTACTACTAAATCTCTTTTTCTAAATCCGTTACTACCAAAAGTTTGTGTTTCTCCTACTAGTTTTACTTTTCCTTGTACTTCCATTTTCTATATAATTATTAAATATTCGTCTAATTTGATATCGCTAATTTACGATAATAACACTTTCCAAGCACTTTCTACATCATTAAAACTTAAAAAGTCTTTTGCTTTTTTATGTTTTTCTTGGGTCGACAAAGTACTTAAATTATGTTGGGTTATAAAAGCTAGAATGCTTTTTTCATTAGGTAAGTTTTCAACATTTCCTAAAAGTCCTAAATCATTTCCTGTTAAAACAGCACTTTCTCTGACGTCTTTTGGCAAGGCATCTACACCTATTCCTAATGTTGATAGCGGTTTAGGGATTTCAAAAAATCCTGATTTTGCTCTACTATAAAGACTACCTCCAGCTCTTGCGACTAGGTCTAATTTTTTTTGATCAATCGCACCGTTTTCATCTAAAACAGCTTCAGAGACGTGCATTTTTACAACTTCGCAAATAATTAAATTTCCTGCACCACCTTCTGTTCCTAACTTAATAATTTTGTTAACCTTACATTCCATTTGCACAGGACTTTCTGCCACTCTAAACGGTTTAACTATATCTGATTTTAGCATGGTTAGACCGGCTTTATCAAACTCGTTTACACCCTCAGCATATTCTGTACTACTTAATGACATTTGTTGTACGATGTCATGATTAACAACGTTTATAACAACTTGTTTTGTAACCTCAGCATTTTCTAAAGTATGTTTTGTAGTGTTATTTCTAACGCGCCTTGCAGGCGAAAAAATTAAAATAGGAGGATTAGCACTAAACACGTTAAAAAAACTAAATGGGGATAAATTTGGATTACCATCCGCATCCATAGTACTTGCAAAAGCAATTGGTCTTGGTGCCACAGCGCTTAACAAGTAGCCATGTAGTTTAGCTGTAGATAATTCTTGAGGAGTAAAAGATAGCATAGTGTCTGTTGTTTGTACAAAAATACACAATCTAGCAATCAACTAAAAGGTAATTACTATCCATCCATCACAATATTATTAACAGAATTGCATTATATTAACAACAAAAATTTACTATCATGTTTTTTACAAAACATCGTCAGCTAATCCGCTGGATAATTATTATTGCCTCTTTTGCTATCATCTCTTTAATATTATGGAATACCTATGTGTTTTTTCAAAAGTTTAAAGCAGAAGAACGTAGAAAAATGGAAACTTGGTCTTATGCACAAAGTGACTTTTTAAATAGTTTTAGAAGTGGTTTAGATACTGAGGTTAATAATGTAACAACGTTTATTATTACAGATTCCACATCCACAACCCCAATGATTTTAGTATCTCCTAAAGGAGAGATAAGCAGTTTTAATAACATCGATACTTTAGGGGTTAGAAATGTAGATGCATTTTTAGAAAAAAGCAAAGTACAATTTGAAGAAGAAAACACTCCAATCCCTTTATCTTATTATAATAATGACACAAATAGCGACGAAGCAATTGGGACATTATATTACGGTAACTCGCCATTATTAAATAAACTAAAATATTACCCCTTAGCACTTTTACTAATTATTGTACTGTTTGGAGCTGTAGTTTACTTTTTTTACCGAAGTTCTAAAATTGCGACTCAAAATAAGTTGTGGTCAGGTATGGCTAAAGAAACTGCCCATCAAATTGGCACGCCATTATCGTCTTTAATTGGATGGACCGAAATTTTAAAAGGTGAAAATACAAATCCAGAATATATTAAAGAGATTGAGAAAGATATCCATCGTTTACAAACTATAACCGAGCGTTTTAGTAAAATTGGGTCTTTACCAACATTAGAAAAAGCAAATATTGTTACAGAAACTATTGAAGCCTATGACTATTTAAAAACACGATCCTCTAGACTTGTTAATTTTAAAATTAATACACCAGAACATCCTGTTTATGTCAATTTAAATAAGCAGTTGTATGGTTGGACTATTGAAAACCTAGTAAAAAATGCTATTGATGCCATGAAGGGTAAAGGGGATTTACAACTAAGTATAACCCAATTAGAACAGCAAGTAAAAATTACTATAACAGATACCGGAAAAGGTATTAGTAAAAACGAATTTAGTACTATCTTTGAGCCCGGTTACACGACCAAAAAACGTGGATGGGGACTTGGATTGTCATTGGCAAAACGAATAGTAGAAGACTTCCATAATGGTCGTATAAAAGTTTTAAACTCTGAAAAAGGAAAAGGAACAACCATGCAGATTAGCTTAAAAACTATATGATGTCAGAAAAATTAATTACAATAAAAACTGTTGATTTAATTAATAATTGCCCTGAGTGTTTTAGCACAAAAGGGTTGCAATTAACTTTTAAACAACGTTTTATTGACACTGCTTTTTATAAAAGTATTACCCAAGAGGTAACTACTGAAATGAATTGTATTGTTTGCCATACTGAGATTTATCCAGCACGTTGGACAGATGATATCGAACGTGTTTATGAGTACCAAATGAAGGCTTTTCAGCCCAAAAAAGCTTCTAAAAAGTATAAAAGTCTATACTGGATTTTAATAATTGCTGCTACTACAATTGTGGCTAGTGTAATTGGACTTACTTTTTATAATTTATAGATTAGATTGAATCGCTTTTGCTATTGCTTCAAATTGGCTTTTATCTAAAGTTGCTTTACTAACAAATCTAGCATCTTCCATAGTATTTAATGGTATTAAATGCACGTGTACATGTGGCACTTCTAACCCAATCACAGACATACCAACACGTTTACAAGGCACTGCTTTTTCTAGAGCTATTGCTACTTTTCTAGAAAATTGCATTAAAGCAAGATAAGTTGCCTCGTCTAAATCAAATATTTTATCGACTTCCTTTTTAGGAATACATAGTGTATGTCCTTTTGTATTTGGATTAACGTCTAAAAACGCTAAAAAGTCTTCAGTTTCTGCAACTTTATAACAAGGGATTTCGCCATTAACTATTTTTGTAAAAATGGATGCCATATATAATTTATTTTTATGTACTAAAGATAAAAAAAGATTCCTGCTAAACTGAAATTTAAATCAGAATAAACAGGAATTATGTTTTTATTTACGGATTACTGCTTTCGCAGGAATGACAATAGGTAATTATCTACTTATTTCGATAATATCAAATTTCATGATACCACTTGGCACTTGTATTTCGGCAACATCACCAACTGATTTACCTAATAAACCTTTACCTATAGGACTATTTACAGATATTTTACCTGATGCTAGGTCTGCTTCTCCATCGGCTACCAAGGTATAGTTCATTTCCATACCATTAGTTTGGTTTTTGATTTTAACTTTAGATAAGACTAATATTTTAGTAGTGTCCATCTGGGACTCGTCAATAACACGCGCACCAGCTAACTGATCTTCAAGTTTAGAAATACGCATTTCTAGCATACCCTGTGCTTCTTTAGCAGCATCATACTCGGCATTTTCACTTAAATCCCCTTTATCTCTTGCTTCTGCAATAGCTCTAGACGCCTTGACGCGCTCTACATCTTTAAGTTGCTTTAACTCTTCACGCAACTTTTTTAATCCTTCTGCTGTATAATAAGATACTTTACTCATATTTTTTTCGTTTAAATAAAAAGACGCTAAAACAATTTAGCGCTAAACACAAAAATCTCGTCGACACGAGATTTAGTTTTACAAATATACAAAATATTTAATTCAACGTTGTATTTGTTGTAAATTGCACTGCTAAAAAACTATTAAAATTTTTATGTTAAGGTCTTTATTTTCAATTATTTTCTGTTCTGTTTTGGTTTTGTCTTGTCAAAAAAATGATGATAATGACAATTCAAACAATTATATACCAGATATCGCTTTTGATACATCAAATTCGATAAACACTAGCTTGCCACAATATAACGATTTACAATTCCCTGGCAACTCTTTGGTGTTAAATCAATTTGGTTATAATGGTATTGTTATTTATAGCGTTGGTAATGATAGTTATTATGCTTTTGAGATTACAGATCCAAACCACGCACCTTCAAATTGTTCTTCTTTAAACGTTGAAGGTACAATTGCAACTTGTAATTGTGATGATGGTAATAGTTATAGTATTGCAGCTGGCGGTGTCCCTTTTGATGGTACTACAGGTCAATTTAGCTTAAAACCTTATTTTGTAGAAGTTAATGGTAATGTTATTAGAGTTTATAACAATTAAAAAAGCACCTCAAGATTAGAGATGCTTTTTAATTTTACTAGTTCAAATTATATTATTAAAACTTTAAAGTAACCCCTGCTAAAAAGTTAGTAGTTGCTTGTGGGTAGTAAAAATTTTCTGTGATTGGAGCATCATTGGAGTTTTCTGGTCTATAGTAATAACTGTAAGTATATCCATTAGACACATATTTGTTATTAAACACATTGTTAACCAATACATTAAATGCTACTTCTTTAATCCAAGTTGGTTTAATCTTATAAGAGAAATTTAAATTATTTACAAAATAAGCCTCCATACTTTTACTATCGCTAGAGGTATTATCTAAATACTGTTTACCTACATATTTAGATAGCAGCGCAATGTTTCCGTCTTTTACTGGCGAAAAGGTTAACGTGCTACCAAAAATTACATTTGGTGAAAATGAAATATCTGTATCCTTATAAGTAGTTACAACTGGCTGATAGGATACTGTATCATATGTATTTGGGTCATATTGTGTGTCATAAACTACATAATCAAATGCTTTAATTTTATTTTGACTAAACGTTGCATTGGCATCTACTCTAAATTGATCAGACACTTTATATCCGGTTTGTATCTCGATACCTGCTCTGTAACTTTTAGCTACATTTTGTCTGATTGCATCCCCAACATCGTCTAAATCTCCGGTTAACACTAACTGGTCTTTATAATTCATGTAATATAAATTAGCAGTTAAGTAATAGTCTAAATCTTGCAATTTATAACCAAACTCAAAATCATGTAATTGTTCTGACTTAGGTTGTATTGGGTTTTTAGTTAAGTCGTCACGGTTAGGCTCTCTGTTACCCACTGCAAATGACCCATAAACATTACTAAGGTTGTTTATTTTATAAGTTAGTCCAAATTTAGGGTTGAAAAAATTATAAGTTTCTTTTACATTAATATCCAGTAAATCTGAACTGGTTCCTACCGACTGATAATTAACAGTTCTGTATTGTAAATCTAATAAAGCGAATAATTTTGAATTTAAATTATATTCTGCTTTTAGATACGTATTAAAATCTTGCTTATCTCCGTAGCTGAAGTAATAATTACTTCTTACAGGTATTGGTGTTTCAAACGAATCCCATATAACTTCGCCAAAATGATCTCCTTTATAGGTATTATAACCACCACCCAAATATAGGTTTAGGTTGTCTTTTTTATAGTTAATTGAATACACTATTGCTGTAAAATTGTTATCCAACCAGCGTCTTCTAATTACATCACCTTCGTCTGAAGCATTAGCGTTGTTAGGAAAATAATCTCCTAACTCTTCCTCTTCTTTATATTGTTCAAAATACCCTTTACCTCTAGTAAAATTACCCGACAAATTAGCTGAAAACATTGAATTAAACTGGTGTGACGCATGTAATTGATAGTGGGTTTGTTGGTAGCTATCAATCTCATTATCGTAAGTGTAATAATTATAAGTTCTTCCAGAATTTAGCAAGTTTTCTGCTTCAGCATCACTTGGATAATTTCTATCAATAAATGCCTGAATACCTTCTAAATCATTATTAACGACTGCTTCTGGAGTCCCATACCAAGATTGATACGTTTCCTCTTCTCCACCAAAAACTATAGCTTTTATAGAAGTTTTATCATTTACAAAACCAGCTTCTGCATAATAACTGTTTAAGTCTGCTCTAGCTCTATCAATATATCCATCACTTTGTATATTAGACACTCTAGCTTCTGCATAAAAGTTATTTTTCAGACCAGTACCTATACTAATATTATGCTTTCTAGTTCCATAACTACCAACCACATTGGTTGTTGTTGCGTAAGCCTCTGTAGAAGGGTTAAGCGTTTTTAAGTTTAAACTTGCACCAAAAGCACCCGAACCATTAGTCGAGGTTCCAACACCACGCTGTAATTGAATATCCTCAACAGAGCTAACAAAATCAGGCATATTTACCCAAAATGTTCCTTGACTTTCTTGGTCGTTATAAGGGATTCCGTTAATAGTCACATTAACACGTGTTGCATCACTACCACGCACTCTAATACCTGTATAACCAACACCTCCACCAGCATCACTAGTTGTTACTACTGATGGTAATTGATCTAATAACACTGGTAAATCCTGACCAAGATTAATAGACTCTAACTCTTTCTTTGAAATGTTTGTAAAAGCAACAGGAGTCTTGTCATTTGCTCTAGTTGCAGACAAAAGGACTTCATCAAGTGTTGTGATTTTTGTTGAGTCTAACTCAACTGTTTGTTGGTCTTGTGCATTTACACTGACCGATAACACTAAGAGTGTTAAAAAAAGAAATAAATTTTTCATTACGATTAAATTGTTAATCGAATAAAAAGAGGTAATTATTCTTAATTGTTATTAATTATATTTTGTAATACTTAGACCATCTAAGCACTACATAGTAACACAAAAATGTGTTTCAAATTCCTAAACAGCATTACCTGTTCTAGGTTCGATGGGTATGATCTCAGCCGATATAGGCACCCCTTTTTTGAGAACGCTGCAAAGGTAAAGTAGAATTTGCAAATTATTATAATGAATTTGCGAATTTATATTAAAAAAATAAAGCAACAACCATTTTACATTGTAATTATACAATTATAGCATATTAAACAAGACTTAATCTAAGTTTGGTTTTTTACGACGTGCTTTACGGTCTGCATTTATTTTTTTGTTTTTTAAGCGTTTTCTAATAATTGCTCTAGGAATTTTAGTTGGTTTACGCTTTGCTTGCACTTGCAAAGCGCCTTCAATAATTGATAATGCACGTTTTATTGCAATACCTTTATTTTTTAGTTGACTTCGGCTTTCGCCGCACTGCAAAATTAAAACCTGTTCTTTGGTTAAACGACTTTCTAATTTTGATTGGATTAATTCTTTTTGTGCTTCTGTAAGTACTAAAGACTCGCTTATAGGGAATTGAAGTTCTATTTTAGTTGCTACCTTATTTACATGTTGTCCTCCACTACCCGAACTTCTTATCGCTTTTAGCTTAAATTCTTTTTCTAAAGCTGATTTATCCAACATATTAAGACACTTGATGGGTTGGCTTTAATAGGTCATTTACAGTCTTAACAGGGTTAAATGTAGCCAATGGAACCTCAACAAAAATCGTGTTCCAATTAGACATACTTCCATTCCAAAGTCCGGGTAGTTCTAATGCTTTAATATCTTTACCCACCTTAGTTTTCATTGTAATAAAAGCGCTTTGGTGGTCTACAAATTTTTGTAAATCGTAAGTTTCGCCTTTATAATTTTTAATACTACAAACAAGGTCTACAGGATTAAAATGTGTGGCTTTTTTAAGAATATTTTTCTGAATTTTAGACTTTTTGTTAATCTGAGCAGACTCTACAATTTGAAGCGACAAGTTTGCGCCTTCATCCTTCACCCAATAGGGACCTCCGCCTGGTTCTCCTTCGTTTTGTACCATACCACAAACACGAATAGGTCTATCCAATTTGTCTTTTAAATAATCTATTTGATATTGTTTAGAGTATTTTTCAAATTCTGATGAGATGACAACATTCATTTTAGTAATTAAAAATTCTGCTATGTTAACAATGTCAATGTTAGACAAGTCCTCTTCATCTAACTGTTTAGCGTATTTAAAAGCTTCTTCTTTAATATCAATTAATAAACCGGCTAACATTTTTTTGGACTTAGCAACTTCTTCTTCATATTTATAAACCACTACATTATCGATGTTTTTAATAAAGATTATATCTGCATCAAATTGGTTTAAATTATCTAATAAAGCACCGTGACCTGAAGGTCTAAAATACAGTTGATTATTTTCTTCTCTAACAATTTCGTCCTTAGTTGTAACCGCAATTGTATCTGTAGCTTCTTTTTGATAAGAAAACGAAATATTAAATTTGGTTTTAGTCTTGTTTTCTACAATGTTTTGGATTCTTGTAAATTCTTTATCAAATTTGTCTTTATGTTTTTCAGAAATTGTAAAATGAAGTGTTGCTTTTCCTTTAGAAGCAACATATAAAGCTGCTTCAAATAAATGCTCTTCAAAAGCACTTGCTAAATGCTCTTTATATTTATGAAATGGTAATAAGCCTTTTGGAAACGCACTAAAATTTAATTGGTCTTTATCAAGTATTGCTTTAGTAAAAGCATATAATTTTTCGTCATTTGTTGAATTAGCCTCTATTTTATTATTCTTTTCAAGGTATCGCATTACCTTATTATAAAACGGTAATTTTTCTATCCCAATAAAAAACAGAGACAACTCTGAGGCTTTATTTTTATTGATATAAGCATTAATACTTTCCTTACTAGGTTTGTAGTCTTTTAAAAAATCGAATAAAAAACTGAACATTCTAGTTGCTGCACCTGATGCTGGCACAAATTTTACAATCTTTAATTCGTCTTTTTTAGAGTCGTAATTACTAATTAACTCTGATGCTTTTATATAAGAAAACTGTTGTATACCGTCGCCAATAGTTGCTGCACGTTCTAAATTAATACTTGGCAACCCTGTTTTAAGTAGTTCTAATTGTTTTTCTACCTTTTTAAGGGTTAATCCTTTTTGTTCTATAAAATTTATGTCTGCTTGGTTAAATTGCATCGTTATGTTTTGCTAATAATAAATCAATTTGCTTAGTGGCTATCTCAAGACGTGTTTTTTTATCTCCTTTTAATAAAACATAAGGTTTGTTATGTTTTATTAAGGCAGCTTGAAATGCATTAAACATAGCCTCTCGTTCTTCAGGTTTATCACGTAAATCATCTGCTTCCCAAGGCGTATCAATATACGTTAAAAAGTATAAATCATAAGTATTATTTAACGCGTATTTTTCTAACAATGGGTCACATATACCGGAGTAATAGGTTTCAGAATAGACTTTAGTTTCTAATAAATCTGTATCACAAATTAAAACCGAATCTGTTTTTTTAGCCAACTCATTTTCAAGTTTCATTTGTCCTTTTGCAATAGGCAGCAAATCGTTTGACTCGCATGTTTTACGTTGGTTATTCCATTTATCCTGAAGATAATCTCTAGCATATTCTGGCACCCAAACCGAATTATAATGGCGCGCCAAAGCTTTGGATAAGGTAGTTTTTCCGGTAGATTCTGGTCCAAACAATACTACTTTTACGCAGTTTGCCGGTTGTTGTTCAAGCTGTTTTTCCATTGTCTGTAAGCTAAAATAGCTAATATTAAAAATACTATATATTGGATTGCTGTAAAACCGTATCCCTTTACAAAATATAAAGGAATGGATGCTAAATTTCCAATAATCCAAAGCGTCCAGTTTTCAATCTTTTTTAATGCCATTAACCACATTGCTGCAAAAAATATTCCGGTAGTAAAGGTGTCAATAAAAGGGGTAGCGTTTCTAAAACTCTCTAAATTTCCTGATGTTAAATTAGTATAAGCATAAGTTATGCTTTCAGAAAAATTTAAAGTGTTTGGCATCACATTATAATATCTATAAACAATAATTACAAATATTGAAGTGAATACAAATATCCCAAATGCTTTTAACTTATCCAAAGTATTAGTTTTGGAAATAGGAATGTGATTTTTTTTATCATCCACAACTTTAAGCCACATGTACCAACCAAAAAGACTCATTAAAGTATAGTAAATATTGATTATTAAATCGCCATATAAATTCCATTGAGACAATAAATACACATAAATTGCAGTACTTACAATCCCTACAGGAAACACCAAAATGTTTTCTTTTTTAGCAAACCAAACACTTGCTATACCAAAGGAAGCTGCAATACACTCTAAAACAATATTTATTGTTGAAGCAGTTTTATAGGGTTCTAAAAAAAAATTGATAATACTATCCAATTTTGGTCTTTTTTATTTGGTTAAAAAAATCTTGATCTTCCTCAAAAGCAGTTCCGATAACCACTAGGTCTGCACCAGCATTATAAGCATCTACTAATTGTTTTTTACTTCTAATTCCGCCTCCTACAATTAAAGGGATTGTTAAATCTTGTTTAACAGCAGTAATCATTGCTAATGGTACAGGATGTAATGCGCCACTACCAGCTTCAAGATAAATTAATTTTTTACCAAGTAACTCGCCAGCTTTTGCAGTATCAGCCACTAATTGATGTAATACGTTAGATATGGGCTGCGTTTTAGTTACTTTTTGCACCGCTGTTTCTTTTCCGTTTTCAATCAAAATATAACCTGTAGGGATAACCTCCAAGTTTGTGGGTTTTAAATACGATACTGCTTCAATTTGTTTTTCTATTAAATACTTAGGATTACGTCCAGAAATTAAGGATAAAAATAAAATAGCATCAGCATCTTTTGAGATTTGAGTGACATCTCCAGGAAACAGCACAATAGGTAAATCTGTTAAAGATTTTAATTTAAAAACTAGATGCTGTGTGACCTCTACCTGCACTTCACTACCTCCAACAAATATGTGAGTCGCTATTGATTTATGGACATTATCTATAAATTGCGATGTTAAATCTATATCAAACTTATCAGGATCAATTAAGATTGCTAATAGTTTTTTTGATTCCGCTTTTGCGGAAAGTATGTCGTTGTAAACAGTCATTATTCTATAACATAAGCACAAGTATAACCTTCAAACTCTAAATAATTAGCATTGTAGCGTTTTTTTAATCCTTGATAATCAATCCAACACACAGTTTGAAAATCACTAATAGTAAACGGAATTACTAAAAAATGTTCTCTAAATAGCATTCCAGGCGTAGCAAACAACTTATATAAAGACTCCTTTATCCCCCAAATAACAGTTAATTTATTAATATAATCTGACGCCTTTTTATCTAAGTAATCAAACTCATAATCAACAAACTTTTTAGCTATAACCTTTATTTTATCACGTTGCTTTTCTATATCAATCCCTACTTCATTATCACTAACAATCACACCAGAAAACGTAAAACTATGGGTTATAGAGATATGCTTACCATCTTTTAAATGGGGTTTTCCATTAGCATCATAAAACAAATCTTGGTCAGTATAACCAAATTCATGCAACAAATGACGGACACTTAAAAACCCTCGTTGATGTAGCTCACTTTTCATTCCTAAAACACGAGACAAGCTTTCAGGTTTTAGATCTAAAGTCTTCATTAAGTGGTCATAAGACTCTTCAATCTTCCATATTTTAACAGTAGTTTGTGAGTTAGGGGTAATGGTTTTATATAGAGGCATTTAATATTCTAAAATCTATTAGTTATCTTTGCATCGCCTAAGACGAATTACACTTTTTTGTTAAGCGAATTTAACCATTTTAAGTGCTAATTCCCAAAGGTCTTTAATTTATAAAATAAAGAGATAAATAATATGAGTACAAAAAACGTTGCTTACGTACCTAACAAGGTAAAAGACATGTCGCTTGCGGCTTGGGGAAGAAAAGAAATTAATTTAGCTGAAGCAGAGATGCCAGGCTTAATGAGTTTACGTGAAGAATATAAAAACGAACAACCTTTAAAAGGAGCACGTATTGCTGGATGTTTACACATGACTATCCAAACTGCTGTTTTAATTGAAACATTACAAGCTTTAGGTGCAGAAGTAACATGGAGCTCTTGTAATATATTCTCTACTCAAGATCAAGCTGCTGCTGCAATTGCTGCTACAGGTACCGCTGTATATGCTTGGAAAGACATGACAGAAGAAGAGTTTGACTGGTGTATAGAACAAACCTTGTTTTTTGGTGAAGACCGCAAGCCTTTAAATATGATTTTAGATGATGGTGGGGATTTAACTAATATGGTGTTAGACAAATACCCAGAATTATCTGCAGGAATTAAAGGATTATCTGAAGAGACTACAACTGGTGTACATAGATTATATGAGCGTGTTAAAAATGGTACTTTAACAATGCCAGCTATTAACGTTAATGACTCTGTAACTAAGTCTAAATTTGACAACAAATACGGATGTAAAGAATCTGCTGTAGATGCAATACGTCGTGCAACAGATATTATGTTAGCTGGTAAACGTGTAACTGTTTGTGGATATGGAGATGTTGGTAAAGGTACAGCAGCCTCTTTTAAAGGAGCAGGAAGTATAGTTACTGTTACAGAGATTGATCCTATTTGCGCATTACAAGCTGCAATGGATGGTTTTGAAGTGAAAAAATTAGAAACTGTTGTTGGAAATTCTGATATCATTATCACAACTACAGGAAACAAAGACATAGTACGCGCAGAGCATTTTGAAGCAATGAAAGACAAAGTTATTGTTGCTAATATTGGTCACTTTGATAACGAGATCCAAGTAGGATGGTTAAACGAGAAGCACGGTCATACTAAAGATACTATTAAGCCTCAAGTTGATAAATATAACATTAACGGTAAAGATATAATCTTACTTGCCGAAGGACGTTTAGTAAACTTAGGTTGTGCAACAGGACACCCTAGTTTTGTAATGAGTAACTCATTTACTAACCAAACGTTAGCGCAAATTGAACTTTGGAAAAACAGCGATAAGTATGAAAACGACGTGTATATGTTACCAAAACATTTAGACGAAAAAGTAGCTAAATTACACTTAGAAAAAATTGGTGTTGAGCTTACTGAGTTAGCAGATTACCAAGCTGATTATATTGGTGTTAAAGTAGAAGGACCATACAAGCCTGAGCATTACAGATACTAATAATTAACATTATGCTAGACTAGTTTCGGCATCTTATTATATACAAAATCCCAAACAGCAATGTTTGGGATTTTATTTTTTAAAGCAATTAGTTTATTACCTTCACCAAATAAAAATTTTTTTTTATGAATTTAATTAAATTAGATTTAGCGATTAATAATCTAGAGTCACATATTGACAATCATACTTTTACTAATCCTAAAGTTTCTAAAAGCAATATCGCTTGGCATATAGATCATAGCCTTAAAGTTATTAATAATGTGATTGTTGCACTCCAAAAATCTAATCCTTCTACCTTTAAAAATAATTTTAGTTTTTTAGGTAAAACATTCTTCATGCTTGGCTTTTTTCCTAGAGGAAAAGCAAAAGCACCTAAACAAGTAAAACCACCCGAAACTATTTTAAAAGAGGATCTTATCAAACAAATACAATTAGCCAGAACTAATATAAAAAGCATACCTGTTTTAGATAAAGACGCCTATTTTAAGCATCCACTATTTGGAGACATTAACAAAAAAAGAATACCACGTTTTTTACAAATGCATACTAATCATCATTTAAAGATTATTAGGGATATTAAAACAAAATAAAAATGCCCTTCATCTCTGAAAGGCATTATACTAAATTATTAGTTATTGTTATTGTGCACTCCAACCTCCGTCTAAAACAAAGGAAGAACCTGTTATAGTTGTGGAGCCATCTTTAGCTAATAATATTGCCATATTTGCAATAGCATCTAAAGGCACAAACTGTTTAACTGCTTGTTTTTTTAGCATCACTTTTTCTACAACCTCATCATCTGTCATATTATGTGCTTTAGCTTGGTCTTTAATTTGACCTTCTACTAAAGGCGTTTTTACATAACCAGGACAAATTGCATTACAGGTAATATTAAATGGTGCACCTTCCAAGGCTAATACTTTAGTCATCCCAATCACACCATGCTTTGCGGTAACGTAAGCCGATTTAAACTCGGATGCTCTTAGTCCATGAACAGAAGACACATTAATAATTCTGCCAAATTTTTGCTTTTTCATTTGTTTCCAAACTGCTTTAGACGCATAGAAAACAGCATTCATATTTATAGCAATTATGTTTTGGTATTTATTATTTGGAAAATCTTCAATTGGTGATACAAATTGGATGCCTGCATTATTTACTAAGACATGTAACGCTCCAAAGGTTTTAATAGTTTGTTTAACTAAGTTTTCAATAGCATCAGATTGCAATAAATTAGCATCAGAAAAAGCTACTTTTACATTGTGCTTTTCTCCTACTTGATTAGCAATTTCTGCTCCATTAGTCTCTAAGCCATGAAACATTATATTATAGCCTTCTTTTGCAAATTGATGTGCAATTCCTAAACCAATTCCGCTTGTACTTCCTGTAATTAGAACTATTTTATTCATCTTCTAAAAAATTTTCTAGTGCTTGATTAAACGCTTCTGGTTGGTCTATAACTACACCATGTCTAGAGTTATAAATAACCGCTAGTTTTGCATTTTGCATTCTATTAACATACTCTTTTTTAAAAGTAATTGGCGTATAATCCATATCTGATGCTACGACAAGTGTTCTTGTTTTTATAGCTTTTATTTTGTCTCCGATACCCCATGACATTAAAGTCTCAAAAGACTTGTAATATGCATTATAATCGTTGTTTTTACAACGGGTTTCAAATTGGTTTCTTAACTCTATTTGATGGTCTTCAGGAAACATATTAAACGATATCTGTTTAGCTAATGGTTCTAGACCTTTAGTTTCCAAAAACTCTATTCTACTATTTAATAGATCTTCTCCAATTTTACCCATATCATTAAAATCCGGTCCACTATTTACAATAACCAAATTATCCAAATATTCTGGATAGGTTACCGCCATTTGAAAAGCAATTGCGCCTCCCATTGAAAAACCCACGACTGTAACTTTTTTAATGCTTAATTGATCTAAAAGCTGTTTAACATCTTCAACCATTAAATGGACACCGTAATCCTCTAGTGGTTTTGAAGAGTTTCCATGACCTCTTAAATCTAAAGTAATAACGCGGTGTTTTTTGGAAAAGAAAGGGACTTGTGCGTCCCAATCTTTTTTAGTGGATCCTAATCCATGAAGCAATAGAAGCACCTCTCCTTCTCCATAATCTTGATAGTCAAGTTCTATAGTATTAACTTGTATTTTTGACATGGCTTAGAAGCTTAGTTTATGTTTGATGCTTTGTTTTTAAAGAAATTCATTTTGTACTTAAGTTCAAAAGATACAAGCGTTTCAATAATTGGAGACGCTACAAATTCTCTGTTTTTTGCATTAAATAAGTTGGTAATACTAAGACCTAAAGATAATTCATCATTAAAGTTATAACCAGCATTAGCATCTACAGAAAAACCACCAAGTTGTCCATAGTTCCAAGTTCGTCCGTTTTGTGCATTTTCAACAATCTCGTTTACACCATCACCATCTTGATCTTGTGTTTTTGCAGCTACATTAATACCTGAGAAGAAATCATATTTTTCAACAAACCTTCCAAAAAGTGCTCCGTAAAATTTACCTTTATTATAATGTAGTCCAACACTAAACTTATGGTTTGGAGTGTTTATAGGTAATTCACTTTCTAAAACTTGACCGTCTAGGTTACCGTCATTAGCAAGGTCGTTTTTGTCTAAATCACGACCAAAATAAGAATAGTTTACAGAGGTTCTAAAACTGTCATCAAAATAATAATTAAGTCCAACATCTAATCCATAAGTATCAACATTACCAAAGTTTGAGTAAGTCAAAATAAATGCGCCATTATTACCCTCACTAACTTCCGCAAGTGGTTGATCGCCTATGTGTGTTACAAAGTTTCCGTTTGCAGCATCTGCTATATTACGTAATGGACTAATAAAATTATCCGATTGGTTATAATACGCATTAGTATCAATAAATAATTTATCAGATAATTGACCTTTAAACCCAAGCTCGTAAGAGTTAATAGTTTCTACATCTAGTTTTTGGATTTTAGTACCATCTGTTAAAGTAAATCCTTCTCCATTACCTAAGACTAATCCTCCAAATAAGTTTCCTTTAAGGTTTAAAATAGATGGTACTGCAATTCCTTTACCATAAGTTACTCTAAACGTTCCGTTTTTAACTTTTTTAGTAATTGCTGCTTTTGGAATAAAGTTAGAACCATATAGATCGTGATTATCAACACGAGCTCCAAACAAAAATCCCCAACCAGAATCTTCTAATTTATATTCCATTTGTGTGTAAACACCTGTTTGCGCTAAGTCAATCCCGTCTTTATCTAATAGATAAGTTCCTTTAGAGTCTGCCATATCTAATTGGTACTGCGCGCCTAAAGTTAAATAGAATTTATCCCAATTGTTATTGTATTGTGCTTCTGCATTAAAACGTTTTGAAGCATCTTTAAAAATAGCACCTCTTTGTAATACTACACCTTCACCTTGATTAGCACCTGTTTGAAACCATTGTTCTGTAAACGAACGCTCTCGTGCTTCTGCTTCAGAAAAACCATTTTCTATAAACGACACATAGTTTTGTGTTCTTTGGTTCATTGCATAAGTTTTGTCTGTATTACTCCAAGTATAATATGTATTAGCAAAGAAGTTTTTAGACACAAACTTTAATTGAGCAACATCTATGCTCCAATCTTTTATTTGGTTACGTCCTGCACTAGTAATACCAATATTATTGTTATTACTATGTCCATAATATCCTGATAATTCTGACCCTTTAGTAGGTTTGTAATATAATGATGCACCATATTTTTGCGTATCAAAATCACGATCTAAATCTAGCTCTTTATAGGCTGTTGTCCCAACATATACACTGTCTACATAATCAAACTCTGTCCCTTGAGATCTTTCAAAATGAAATTTATATGCAAATTTATCGTCAATAATTTGAGCATGTCTAAGTCTTGCGGTTACTACGTTTTGGTTTCCAGCTCCAATTGCAAAGGTAGTCCCTTCAGATCGTCTTGGGTTTTTAGTAATAGTACTTACAAGGCCATTATGTGCATTAGGTCCATAAAGTGTTCCGTTTGGTCCTAATAATATTTCTACTCTTTCAATATCGTCTTTTGTTACTGTAGAGAATGACCCCATTGGTAATCCTGTAGCAATTAAAGTTGATAATCTGTCATCTGTTACTTGTAAGTTTTTAGAGTTAAAAGCAGAATTAAAACCTCTGATATTAATTCCAGTTCCTAAAACACCACTTCTTACAAAGTCAACTCCTTTTTGTCTAGCAGCTAACTCTCCAATATTAAAACTTGGAAATTCTTCAATATCTCTAGCCGTAATAACATTTACTGTTGCAGGTACATCTGTTATTTTTTGTGGTTTTTTACCTGCAGTAATTACAACTTCGTCTAAAACACTGTTAGACTCGTTTAGTTTAGCATTAAATTGTGTTACACCTCCTGAAGTTACTGAAACACTTTTGTTAAAAGTTTGGTAACCAACGTAAGAACAAGACACGTCATAGGTCCCTTCTGCAACATTTTTAAGGGTGAAAACACCATCAATATCTGTTACGCTTCCTTTGTCTATACTTTTAATATAAACTGTGGCTCCAGATAAAGGCATGCCACTTGCATCGGTAATTGTACCGTTTATACTACCTGTTTCTTGAGCATTAACAACCAAAGAACTAATTAAGGTTAGTAAGAAAAATAGTTTTTTCATAATTAAAAAGATGTTGTTTAAGTTAGATTTAGTTGGCAATCTATTGTGAATTAGAAAATAAACATTGTTGAAAACACCTAATAACAAGTGTGACTTTTAAACAAAAAACAAATAAAAGAGCACCTAAACATTAGTTAAGCGGAAGCTATTTGACAAAAATTAGATGTGTGACTTCAGTTCAAAAAACGCTTCAGGCAAGTTGTTTGAAAGTGTATCAATAACCTTTATCATTAATTGTTTTTGATTTTTTGTAGGTTGAATATCTTTAAGGGGTGCTTTAATTTCGTCTAATAATCGAGCAGAACTTATTTTGCCTTCCATATATCTTGAAAGCGAAATACTCCAAGAGATGTTAGGCACATAATTGTTTTGTTTTTGACGCTCACTTTCTTTTTCTATTAAATTAAATTTAGTGGAAAGTTTAAGTACCTCTTCATACTTTTCTTGTATTACTAACACATTAATATAGGAGGTGAAAAAATGATGCCAACGATGTTTAAGTACTTCTTTTTTATAATTTCTTAAAAAGGTTTTTGCAGTAGATGCTGCAAGGTTGCTTTTTTGAAGCTCAGCATACACACGAATTTGATAAGAGCAGTACCCTATTTTTTGATGGTAGTTATGTGTATCCTTATATTGATCTTTATATTTTTCTAATAGTGCAAATGCTTTTTCTGGTTTACTGTTTCGTAATAAAATAGCAACCAAATTATTTAAATACATTAGTGTATCACTATTATTTTGTCTTATAGATAAATATCCATAAAATTCTGCTTCCTTAAATTGGTCTTTTTTAGAGTGTAATAACACACGACTTGCATAATAATTAGATAACAAGCGTCTAGAGTACATTTGTCCTTGACTAAAGTAATAGTCAATTTGATCAAAAATTACTCTTAACTTATCATTCTCGTTATAGTTAGTATACATAAAAGCAAGCAAAACAAAAGCTTGATACCTGTTTTTACCATCAATATTTTTATCATTAAAAACTTGAAGCAGCCAAGTCTCTAAATGCTTTGTTTCGTTATTATTTAGCGTGTATTGGTTTGTAATTTCTGTAGTGGCAGTGTATAGTTTTTCTTTTATGTTTTTTACTTCAACATAATTGTCCTTATAGTTTTCAATAAAATCTGACACTATTTGATGATCTTTATAGCGCATTCTAACTAATAAATACGATTTATATTCCTTTGCTAAATCATATAAATTCTGAAAATTAAAATCGATATTTTTATAAACCGAGATATAGTTTAAAAAATCCTTTTCCTCGTTGTATGTTATTGCGTCTGTTAGAATCTTTTGCTTTAAGGACATAATCCAACCTATTGTTGCATCTACATCTATGTTAGCCAGTTTTTTTTCAACCCAATCTTTGATATAAGAATACTTACGCTTATTAATGTTGGTATCAAAATCTTTAATAGAGTTTTGAGATAACGCATTTGAAATAAGCCGTTCTATTATTTCAATTTTTTCTAAGTCAGTAAACTGATACCTTGTTTGCAAATATTTAGCTTCATTTGGTAATATGCTTTTACTAAATTGAGTGAATTTTTTAAGCTTGGTTTTCATTATTATCCAAATGAATTAATTGTAATGATTGTCCTTTATTTTTAAATTAATTACTTTCAATAAATTGCTGAATAAGCGTATTTACTTCTGTTGGTTTTTCAAATTGTACAAAATGACCTGCCGCCTTAACTAACACTACTTTTACATTCTTAATTTTCTCGGCAGCTACTTCTCCAATACTCTTAATTGTAAGATTAGGATTTAGATAACGGTTAGGAATCAACATATCTTTATCACCAAAAATAACTAATGTCTTTTGTTTAATAGCTTCCAAATCGTCATAAACAGGGTCATTAAGCATACCAACTATACTACTTACAATTGCTTTACAATGGGCATCAAAATCTGATGCTAATTTAATTTGTTTTCTGTCCTTAATCATTTTAGAGACCTCTTCAGGTTGTACATAAAAGTTAAGTGCATAGTTTTTTTCAATTTGCTTATCTGATGTGTTTTTAACCACTATTGGTGTAAAAAAACTTTTCATAATATTAGCATTAGCCTCAGAAAACTGTTCCAAACCCGCAGGTGCAACTAATATTAATTTTTTAATATTTTCTGGATAAGTAGTTGCTAGTTTAATGCTTGCTTGACCACCCATAGAATGACCTATAAGAATCAAATCTTCTAACTTAGTTTTTTTTATAAATTGATTTAATATTTCAGCAAAATAAGTCGGTGTATAATCCGTATCAGGGTTAGACGATTTTCCGTAACCAGGTAAATCCAAAGCTATACAAGTGTACTCTTTTTTTAAAGTTTGGATGTTTTTTGACCAAGCATCCGCATTACTACTTAATCCATGAACAAACAATAGCGTTTGCTTCCCTGTTCCTTCTTTAATATAGCTTATCTCCGTACTGTCAATGCTTACAGTATGGGTTTTAAAAGTATATTCTGAAAGGATTTCCTTCATGGGTTTTTCTTGATTTTGAGAGAATACAGTTGTGTTAATTAATATAAAAGCTAGTATAAATGTAAGTTGTTTCATTGTTGAGATTTAATGGAATTAAAATAATTATATAATTTTTTTCTTGATACTTTTCCTAAAGCTGTTAATGGGATTTGGTCTAAAATAAAAATATATTTAGGATGCTTAAAAGACACCAAATTAGAATTTAAAAATGTTCTTATTTGCTGTACTGATAAACTTTTACTTTTTATGGTTACAAACGCTATACCACATTCCCCCCATTTATCATCAGTTATACTTAAAATAACTGCTTTTTTAACACCTTCTATGGCTTCTAACTGAGTTTCTACTTCTTGTGGATAAATATTTTCTCCGCCAGAAATGTACATGTCATTTTTACGTCCTTTCATATATAAAAAACCATCTACGTCACTAACAACAAAATCACCAGTATACAGCCAGCCTTTTTTAATTTTATTGTTTGTTTTAACCGAATTATTCCAATAACCCGGAGTTACAATATTACCTTTAATACACAATTCGCCAACCACATTAGGCTCTACAATCTCTCCGTCTTTATTAACAATTTTAGCCTCTAAATAAAAATTTGGCTTACCTATAGAATTAGGTTTAAGTGCTGTCATTTTATGATGCAAAGATGTAATACTTGGCCCAGCTTCTGTCAAGCCATATCCTGGTCTTATGTAGATGTTTTTTTCATTTTTCCAATACGACACAAGTTCTGATGGTACTTTCTCTCCTCCAGAAATTATGTAACGTAGTTTTTTTAGATTAACCGCTTTAAAAACAGGTGTTTTTTGCATCATTAACAACATCGTTGGCAAAGCCATAAATAAAGTTGTTTTGTTTAGCTCTAAAAGACATAATATTTTTTCGGCATCAAATTTTTCTAACATCCCAATATGCGCACCTTTGTGCAACAGTGGAGTTATAAAAATATTCCACCCAGAGGTATGGTAAGGCGGTAAGGTGTTTATCGTGGAATCCCTAAACGTAATACCCAATTGCATTGATGTATTTAAGCTATTCCAGAACAACATTTTATTGGTGTATATAACTCCTTTTGGTGCGCCTGTAGTCCCTGAGGTGTAAAATATAAACAAGGGATTATCTTCTTTTATATAAAAGGGATTATTAATCGGGTTTTTGGTGTTTTTATAATAATATTTAAGCGTATCAAAATGTATCGTCTTTAAATTACTATTTGGTAATTGTTCTGCTTTAAGCTTATTATTTTTACTATATATAAGAAGTCTTGGTGTGCAATCTAAAACAAGCTTAGAGGTTTCTTTTACAGATAGGCGGTAGTTAATAGGAACAATAATTACTCCCATACGCTGGCAAGTAACAAAAAGCACTATATACTCTAAACTATGTTCTGATAAAACTGCAATCCTATCTCCTTCTTCAAGTTGTAAGTCGGTAAATTTTTGAGCTAACCTATTAGCATAGACATTTAAATCACTATACGAATAACTCTCATTAGCGTCATACGATGTAATAGCAATTTTTTCTGGCGTATAATCTGCCCATTTAGCTGTCCAATCTAATGTACCCACTCTTTATTTTTAAAATCTAATTTATAAAATATATAACCTACAATAACTGATGTTACAATACCAATAGCAGCTGAGACACCAGGGTTATTTACAGGTTCTTGCATGTAAGGTGTTATCCTACCATAATATATACCAAAATGTACAACAATAGCAGTAATACTTGCTATAAAAACAGATCTTGTTGAAACATTTTTTAAAAATGTACCAAAAAGAACTGGCACAAAAGCAGCAGCAAAATAGGCATAGACTCCATTTTGAGCAAAAATAGCAACACTAATATTTGGGCTTTTAATTTGCTGCCAACTTAATAAAAAGCTAACAATACCTAGGACAATAATTACAACTTTGTTAATTGATATAGTGTTATCAGTAAATCTATCTTTAAACAAAGGATTAATAATATCTGAAGTTATAGTAATAGACAAAGATTGTATTAAGCTTTCTAAAGTTGATAATCCTGCTGAGATTAAACCAACTACAATTACCAAACCAACACCAACAGAAAACTTTGTAACAACATAAGTTGGTATAATTTCATCCATTCGTAATTTTTCTCCGTTTACCATAAAATCTGGAAAACTAATTCTTGCATATAAACCAACAATTACTACTAAAAAGAAAATAATCATAAAGGAAATACCGCTAAACAAATAGGTGTTTATTTTGCTAGAGTCTTTTAACAATAAGGACTTAGTAATAATATGAGGCTGACAAACAACCGCTACTCCAATAACGATTTGAGTAGCTATAATTTCAAAATAATCTCTAAATAGGAAGCTTTTAGTATTTGTAGGTTTAATTAAATTTGGATCTATAGCTTTTAGCTTATCAAAAAAACCAGCAACACCGTCTGAAAAATGCTCGAACCCTGAGCCAATTAAAATAACAGCAACAATACACATAATAATTGCTTGAATTGTATTGGTGTACACCATAGAATTAGCCCCACCAAACATCATATATCCAAACACAAACACAGTTATTCCCATTAGCACATAAAACGGGTCAGCATTAAGGGATTTAGATATAACTTGTGTTAACCCAACATTAATAAGCACTATAAAAGTGATAAGCAAAAGCGCAATTACACCAAAGAAAAACGCATAGTTTTTACTTTTATAGCGTTTACCAATCCATTGCGCCATCGTTGTAGCCTTAACTGCATTACCTTGTTTGACAAAACCTTTTGTAAATACTATTAAAGAAATAAAAGCAGCGATAGGTAATACGATTGCAAAAGAGATTACTCCAGATATACCATAAAGCGCGATAAAACCAGGATTAATAATAAAAGTAGCAGCACTTGTCATAGACGCTGCTAGAGACAATCCAACCACCCAAGATGGGAAGCCAATATTACCTACTGCGTAATCTTTTATATTGGTGTTTTTTTTGGCTCCACGAACCACAAAAAATAATATTACTATAGCATAAATTGCTAATAATATCCACATGTATGTTACCCACTTATCTGATGCTATCATATTAATTAAAGTCTTTAAAAACAAATAACAAACTTTATATTGTTTAAGGCGTTCAAATTTAGAATTTATAAGGTATGACTTTTAAGTAAAATACACCTAAAACTTCTAAAAACATCTGTTTTTAAGTAAAATTAAAACTATGACTATTTAATTATTTAGAATTAAGAATGGTTTAATTATTTATTTAAACACAAAAAACCCTCTTCAAAAATGAAGAGGGTTTTTAAATTTTTAGGTTATAAAATTCCTAAGCCTCAAAAGGCTCAATAGAAACGTAAGACCTGTTGTCTTTTTTCTTTGTAAATTTTACTAAACCATCTACTTTAGCGTGTAAAGTATGATCTTTTCCTTGGTATACGTTTTCAGCTGGGTGATGCGTATTACCTCTTTGTCTCAATATGATATTTCCAGCAATAGCAGCTTGTCCACCAAATATCTTAACGCCTAAACGTTTTGATTCTGATTCTCTACCATTCTTCGAACTACCAACTCCTTTTTTGTGAGCCATTGTCTTAAGGTTTTATTTAGTTATACTTAAGTGATTAGCAATTAAGCTTTACCACCATCTAATTCGTCTTGCCATTTCTTTAACTCATCCCACTTACCTTCAGCAGCTAATTTAGCTTGTGCTGGCCATGTGTCTGTTACGTGGTTTCCACGAACACCTGCGATGATTTCAGAAATTTTTGCTGCATCAGTTTTTGCTAATTCAGCGAAAGTAGCGATTCCTGCTTCTGCTAAAGTTTCAGCAATTTTAGGTCCAATACCTTCAACTTTCTTTAAATCGTCAGCTTTTCCTGTTGCTTTTTTAGCAGCAGCCTTTTTAGGTGCAGCTTTTTCAGCTTTAGGTTCAGCTTTCTTAGTTTCTTTTTTCGGAGCAGCTTTTTCAGCTTTAGCTGTTGGCTTAGCTCCTGAAGCTACTATACTTTCAATTACGATTTCAGTTAAGGCTTGTCTGTGTCCGTTTTTCTTACGGTAACCTTTTCTTCTTTTCTTCTTGAAAACAATAACTTTATCACCTTGAAGGTGCTTTAAGACTTTTGCACTTACTTGTGCTCCGCCTATAGCTGGGGCGCCTACAGTAATGTTAGAACCATCTGCAATTAAAAGTACATTGTCAAAAGACACTGCTTTACCTTCTTCTGTTGCTAAACGGTTAACAAAAACTTTTTGGTCTTTTTCAACTTTAAATTGATGCCCTGCTATCTCTACAATTGCGTACATAGCGTAACGTTTTTATTAATTAATTTATATAAAATAATCTCATTTTCCTTAGAAAACGGATGCAAATATACTTCTAATTAATTAATCTACAAACGTTTTATTCATTTTGCGATATATTTCTACTGTTTTTAAATAGCTGCATACAGGTTAATGTAATAATGACGGTAGTTGCAAATCCCATAATAGCAACCACAAAAGCCACTAACCCTATATGAACGTTATAATCGTTTTGAAAAACAGTTAATAATTGTTTTAAAAAATCAGGGTTAACTTCGGTTGCATAAAAGGTAAAAAATATAGTAAATAAAATAGCTGCTATAAAACCCGCAACTATACCAACTGTAAAACCACCGGTGTAACTAAAGTTTTTACCTTGTTGTAATTTGTAATATTTAATGGTTTCATAAATCCCAAAACCTGTAATAACACTATTAAACAAACTAAATAAAGGATTAGTGTGTAAATTAAAAAGTGATAGAATTAAAAAAAAGGCTATCAAGCAAGCACTTATTACTAATCCAAATCTAATAGGAAGCGAAATATTTTTCATAATATAATTTGGTTTTTAGTTAATACGCATTATAAATTTCGTAAAAAACAAATCAAATTTTAACAATTTGGTGTTAATTTTTATCAAATTAGTTAGCAAAAGCTACATCTATTGCTATTTTTGTTAAAACTGTTGTAACAAAAACTTACAATGGTATACTAATACTTAAACTGATAAATTAAATAATCAAAACATGAAAAAAAGTTTATTCTCATTAGCTGCTTTGCTTTTAGCTGGTTTTACTGCTACCGCACAAGAAGTTAAGTACGAAGAGTTTGATTTAGATAACGGTTTACACGTTATTTTACATCAAGACAATTCTGCTCCAGTAGTAACTGTAGGCGTTATGTATGACGTAGGTGGTAAAGATTTAGGAGGTGCTCCTGAAACAGGTTTAAGAACAGGTTTCGCTCACTTTTTTGAACACCTTTTATTTGAAGGGACTGAAAACATTGGTCGTGGCGAATGGTTTAAAATTGTAACCTCTAACGGTGGATCTAACAATGCTAATACATCTTTAGACCGTACGTATTACTATGAAGTTTTTCCTTCTAACAACCTAGAATTAGGACTTTGGATGGAATCAGAGCGTATGTTACACCCTGTTATTGACCAAGTTGGTGTAGATACACAAAATGAGGTCGTTAAAGAAGAAAAAAGATTACGTTACGACAACTCACCTTACGGACAGTTTTTATTTGCGGTTAGCGAAAACTTATTTTCAAAACACCCTTACAAGCATAAAAATATTGGAGAAATGTCTGATTTAGACGATTCTACTTTAGAAGAGTTTCAGGCGTATTTTAAAAAATGGTACATACCAAATAATGCTGCTTTAGTTATTGCAGGAGATATTGATGTTGCTGATGCAAAAAGATTAGCAAAAGTATATTTTGAAGATATCCCAAGTGGAGTTGTCCCAGTTAGAAACTTTGAAAAAGAAGACCCAATAACTGAAGGATTAGAAGCAACATTTTATGATCCAAACATCCAAATACCCGCTATAATTACAGGGTACAGAACACCTGGATTTGCAGATCGCGATTCTTATATCTTAAATATGATTTCTACTTATTTAAGCGACGGTAAGTCTTCAAAACTATACAAAAAGTTAGTGGATGACAAAAAAATGGCATTACAAGCAGGAGCTATTAATATTCCTCAAAAAGATTACAGTATATATGCAATTTATGGGCTTCCGTTAGGCGAAACATCTTTAGATGTATTACTTTCTGAAATGGACGAAGAGGTTGTAAAACTTCAAACTGAATTAATTTCTGAGAAAGATTTTCAAAAACTTCAAAATAAATTTGAAAACCAATTTGTAAATTCTAATTCAAGCATTCAAGGTATTGCTTCGTCTTTAGTAACAAACTATATGTTATATGGAAACACAGAATTAATAAATTCTGAAATTGACATTTACAGAACAGCAACTAGAGAAGAGATTCAAGCGGTAGCTAAAAAGTATTTAAACCCTAACCAACGTGTGGTGTTAGAGTACTTACCTAAGAAAGACGATAACTAAAAAAAGAAATTTCAATAGATATGAAAACAAAAATAACAGCTTTATTAGCGGTATTATTTATATCAATTTCTGCATCAGCACAAATTGATAGATCTAAACAACCAAAGCCAGGTCCAGCTCCAACAATTACTTTAGAGGTCCCAGGAGAATTTGAATTAAAAAACGGACTTAAAGTTTTAATTGTAGAAAACCACAAATTACCAAGAGTATCTTTTAGTTTAACCATAGACAACCAACCAATCACAGAAGGTGACAAAGCAGGTGTTGCTGCTATGTTAGGCGCTATGCTAGGTAACGGTACAACTAACATCCCTAAAGATGCTTTTAATGAAGAGATTGACTTTTTAGGTGCTAGACTAGGTTTTAGTTCTGATGGTGCATACGCAAGCGGATTATCTAAATACTCTGACCGTATTTTAGAGTTAATGGCAGATGCTGCAATCAACCCTTTATTTACACAAGCGGAATTTGAAAAAGAAAAAGAACGTGTTTTAGAAGGTTTAAAAAACAACGAAAAAAGTGTAGAAGCTGTTGCTGGTCGTGTTGGTAGCGCTTTATCTTATGGTAAAAAACACCCTTACGGAGAGTTTATTACAGAAGAAACTATAAACAACATTACACTTGATAACGTTATCGCTTTTTACCAAAAATACTTTAACCCAAACAATGCTTATTTAGTTGTTATTGGTGATGTAGATTTTAAAACTGTTGAAAGACAAATAAACAAACGTTTTAAAAAATGGGACAAAGGAATAGATTTTACAACAAATTTAATCGAGCCTAACCCTAATGTTGCAAACACACAAATTAACTTTGTGGACATGCCTAATGCAGTGCAGTCAAACGTTACATTAACAAACAATGTTAAGTTAACAATGAATGACCCTGATTACCATGCTTTATTAATTGCTAACAATATATTAGGTGGCGGATTTAACAGCTACTTAAACATGAATTTACGTGAAGCAAATGCATGGACATATGGCGCACGCTCTAGCGTTGGAACGTCACGTTACGGTGCTTCTAGATTTACTGCTAGTACAGCAGTTAGAAACATGGTAACAGACAGTACTGTTATTGAGACTTTAAAAGAAATTAATAGAATTAAAAAAGAACCTGTAACTGCAGAAGCATTAGCTAATGCAAAAGCTAAGTACGTTGGTAATTTTGTGTTAGCTCTTGAAAGCCCACAAACAATTGCTAGATATGCTTTAAATATTAAGCTAAACAACTTACCAAGTGACTTTTACAAAACGTATTTATCTAAAATTAATGCGGTAACAATAGAGGATGTACAACGTGTCGCAAATAAATACTTTAAGCCTGAAAACGCTAGAATTATTATTGTTGGAAAAGGAAGCGATGTAATCCCTAACTTAGAAAAAACTGGAATTCCGATTAAATATTTTGATAAGTACGCTAATCCAGTAGAAAAGCCAGAATTTTCAAAACCAGTTCCAGAAGGTGTAACTGCAAAATCTGTAATAGATAATTACATAAATGCAATTGGAGGAACAAACAACATTAAAATGGTTAACACTGTACAAATGAATGGTGATGTAACTATTGAAGGTGTGCCAATCCCATTAAAAGTTGAAACAAAATCTATGACTCCTAATAAAGAGTCTATGGAAATGACTGCAGAAGGAATGGGAACATTAATGAAGCAAAAATGGGACGGAACAACAGGTTTTAGAGAGCAACAAGGTCAAAAAATGCCTTTATCTGAAGAAGAAATCGCAGATAAAAAAGACGATTTAGGTATGTTTCCAGAAACTAAATACGACCTGTCTAATGTAACTTTAGAAAGCATTGTAGATATTGACGGTGTAGAAAACTACAAAGTTAAAGTAATGAACAACGATGACGCATCTTACCGTTTTTATAATGTAGAAACTGGACTATTAAGTCAGGAAGAAAGCACTAAAAAAGCACAAGGTCAAGAAGTGACGACGACTGTAAAATATGCTAACTATTCTGAAGTAAACGGAGTTAAATTTCCGTATTCTCAAACAATATTAGCAGGACCACAAACTATTTCTATGAATATTAAAGTTGTAAAAGTAAACGAAGGTGTTACAGATGCAGATTTTAAATAATAGTAAATACATACTTATAAAAATCCGAAGCTTAAACGCTTCGGTTTTTTTTTGCTTTTCTGTTAGCCAAATACACCCCAATTAAAATAATAAGCGTCCCAAAACCCTGTGTCAAGCTAAAACTTTCGCCATCCAACAACCCCCATGTTAATGCAACAATTGGCATAATATAGGTTACTGAAGATGCAAAAACAGGTGTAGACATCTGCACCAATTTATTAAATAACACTTTAGCTAAGGCAGTCCCAAAAAAAGACAATATAACAACGTAACCAATTGCTTGGTTAAAGGCTGAATTTTCAAAATTATCAACATTAAAAAAATCAGTAATTAATAATACAACCAAAGCAGGAATAAAAATCACAACATAATTACCAACAGCTATTGCTAACGGTTTAACATCCTGTAAATAGCGCTTAATAATATTAACATTAACCGCATACATAAACGTAGAAGCTATAACAAATCCTGCATACAAATAGTTTTGATTTGGGTTTAGTTCTGCGCCTTCTAAAATTAAGATGGATGTCCCCACAAAACCAATAATAACACCAACAACCTGTCTAATATTACTAGCTATTTTAAACACAGCAGCACCAATTAAAACAGTATTTAAAGGCACTAAGCTATTTAAAACAGACACGACAGCACTATCAATTTGGGTTTCGGCAATTGCAAAGAAAAAAGCAGGAATAAAAGACCCTAAAAAGCCGGAAACTGCAATCCATTTCCAGTCTTTCTTTTTAATTAGTTTTATCCTATTATAACCTACAGTAAATAAAAACAAACCTGTAATTATAGTTCTTAAAGCTCCTAATTGATAAGCATTTAAGCCCAATAATGCTTTTTTAATTAAAATAAATGAAGTCCCCCAAATTAGTGACAAGATAAGTAAATACACCCATTTAGAAGTGTTATGATTTTGCATAGTATAGTTTTACAATGCAAAAATCCAATATAAAAAGCAATAAAGCATAATATTTAGTAGATTTGTAGGTATACTCTAAAAAAAAAATTAAAATGAAAACATTTAAACACGTATTAGTATTAGCTATGGTTACCGTTTTTGCATTTAGTTGTAAAAACGAAGCACAGCCAGAAGTTAAAACAGCACCTGCAGCAGCAGAAAATACAGAAGCAGCAGTAAAAAAGGCTATTAATCCTGATGCTAAATTGGCTAAAGCCGAATTTAAAATTGAAGGAATGACTTGCGCAATGGGTTGTGCTAAGACTATCGAGAAAAAAATGGCTAAAATGGAAGGTGTAAAATCTGCAACTGTAGATTTTGAACGCGAATTAGCAATGGTAGAATATGACGAAGCTATTGTAACACCAGCCTCTTTAGAAAACACTGTAACAAGCGTTGCAGACACATATAAAGTTAAAGACATGCATACTGTAGATGCTTTTTCTACAGCAAAAAAAGAATGTTCAGTTAAGTGCAAAGAAGATTGCACTAAAAAAGACTGTGCTGACTGTGCTGCTAAAACAGCAGAGTGCAAAAAAAAATGTGCTAACAAAACTGAAGCAGAAAAAATGGCTTGTGCAAAAGACTGCAAAAAAGCATGTTGTGCAGAAGCTAAAAAAGCTTAATCAAGTAAACCACAAACAGATATAAAAAGGCTTTGAGAAATCAAAGCTTTTTTTGTGCCTATTATTTTACTATTTTTAGTAAAATAATATTTACAACATGCAGACATTACCATTAGTAGTTTTAAGTCGCGTCTATTTTAAAAAGGCACATCAAATTAAAATAAGTTTTAAATATGATAACATTTTAATTGATGTACTAAGAGACACGCCAGAAGCTAAATGGAGTCAAACCTTAAAAAGTTGGTATATCGTCAATACACCAATACACCTAAAACAACTTTTTAAAATCTTTAATGGTATAGCCACAGTTAATGCAAAGGATTTATTTGACAACAGCATGCCAACGCATCAATTTCCCGAAAAAAGAATACGACAATTATCAATTGAAAATAAAAATCTATTAAATGGATTTTACCTATACCTAAAAGGAAAACGCTATAGCAAAAGCACCATAGATACCTATACCCATTTTATTGCAGATTTTGTCGAGTTTTATAACGCAAAAGACATCAAACAATTAAATAACAGAGATGTAGAGGTGTTTATTGAAACCATCTTTATAAAACGTAATTATGCAATTAGTACACAAAGACAATTTGTAAGCGCACTAAAATTATTTATTGTGTACCACCCTTATACTTATATAGAGGATCTAAAACTAGCAAGGCCAAAAGCCTCAAAACTACTACCAAATGTTTTGTCACAAAACGAAGTTATACGCTTACTAAGTGTTACAGACAATTTAAAACACAAAACTATATTAGCATTAATATATTCGGCAGGATTAAGAATAAGCGAACTAATAAACCTAAAAATAGAAGACTTAAAAATAGAAAGAAGGCAAATTCATGTAAAAAATGCTAAAGGAAGAAAAGATCGCTATGTAGTATTAGCAGAAAGCACTTTACCATTGCTTCAAAGCTATCTTAATATTTATAAGCCTTCAATATTTTTAATTGAAGGCGCAAAACAACAAGAATACTCAGCCAGCAGTATTAGGAAATTTATGAATACATCTTGTAAAAAAGCAAATATTATAGGAAAAGTTACGCCACACACTTTAAGACATAGTTATGCGACCCATTTAATAGAAAGCGGAGTTGGATTAAGGCATATTCAAGAATTGTTAGGACATTCTAGTCCTAAAACCACAATGATTTACACACACATTGCAAGAAAAGATGTATTAGCAATTAAAAGTCCTTTAGATAATGCTTTAGAGCTATTATCAAAATCACAAAAAGAGGAACAAAAGTTCCTCTTATCATCCCAAAAGGGAACAAATTAGAATAAAATACTCTATATTTATCCTCATATAACTAGTTATATGCAAGCTAAAAACCAGTATTACGAATTCAAAAATTGAAATAAAATTAGACTTATTTTTACATAAAAAAGAAATTTAAAATTGATTTAAAATAAAAAAGTGAATTATCTTAAACCTTTACGATTGATTTTAAATTTTGGACTAATTCTGATATTTTGTTATGGAGTATATATGAATTTTGCATTATATGTTAGTCCACCATCTGAAATAACTGATTCTAAAAAACAAAGTCTAAATAATTTGAGTAAATGGATACTTAAAGAAGAATTGGAATATGGAATTATTGGAATCGGAATTGTTATTATTCTTGCATTTCTGAATTATATATATCAGCGAAAATTTGAGAAGGTGAATTCAAAACGAAATATTATTAATTTGACTTTAATTAATTTTATTCTTCTGACAATAACTTTAATCTTAACATATTACGATACTTATAATGGATTAGCAATTGAAATAGGCTATCGATTTGAATAAAAGCCTGCATATAACACCGTATATAATTTATTGCTGGCTTCTTGCCTACTTACGAAAGTCCTCGCGGACTTTCTTGGTCGGTAATTATTTACTAAATTAGTTGCTTGAAACACGCAACAAACCATATACAACAACGTTGGCAAACAGTTATCCAGACCAACAAAAATTGTGCTTAAATTCAAGTTTTTAGATTTTTAACAAAGGAAAAAATAAAATGAAACTGAATTTGAAATCGAAATTGAAATTAAAAAAAACAACGTCGGAATTAAATACTCTTGCGGAAAAAATACTTTGGAATTTTGACTTGCCCAATGTTAGTTCTTTAAATCGAAAATTTAGCAAACTGGAAACTTTTGGCTGAATATCAGAAACGCAAAACGTTGGAAAAAAAACGGAATGAAAGGCGGAAATATTTTTGAGAATTTTAAGAAATAATAAACTTGAAATCTAAATTAAAAAATAGCGTTTGAATTTATCACTCTTGCGGAAAATTACGTCGGAATTTTGATTTGCCAAATGTCAGTTCATAACATCGAAAATTTAGCAATCCGAAAAGTTCTGGCCGAATAGCAGAAACGAAAAACGTTCGGAAAATAAACGGAATGAAAAGCGGAGATTTTTTTGAGAATTTTAAGAAAAAAAAGCTAAATTACGCTTGAGAAACAAAACGTCGGAATTTAACGATTGCGAAGAAAATAAAACCGATTTGCCAACACCGTGTATAATTAATTGCTTGGGTCGTTGCTTACTTACGAAAATCCTCGCGGATTTTCTTGGTTAGTGTTTTATTTAGTAAGTTTCTCGCTTGAACACGCAACTAATCATACACAAACACGTTGGCAACAATTTTTTTAATTTAAAAAAAACGCGAAAAAGCAATTTTTTTTGGTCCAATAAGGCTTTTTTGCTGTTTAACAATTAATTTTCTTACTATTACTGTTTCCAAACAACACTTTTATTTATACGTTTGATAACCTTTTGCAAATAGTTTGCTACAAATTAATTATCAGATTTAATAAACCTAGGATTGATATACAAAGCACCCGTTTTTAACTTTTGCCAATAAATTTTCATATCAGTATTAATTTCTGGAGCCATTATATACAGACCAATAATATTTGGAAAGGACATTGCTAAAATCATCATATCTGCAAAGCTTAATACAGCACCTAAACTAACTGAAGCGCCTAAGACTACAAAACCTAAATACATAATCTTATAAACTAGCTCCATTTTTTTACTTTTCCCAAAAAGATAACTCCATGAGCGCATCCCATAATACGACCAAGAAACCATCGTTGAAAAAGCAAATAAAAACACTGCTACAGCCAATACTGAAGGAAACCAGGATACCACACTACCAAAAGCATCAGCTGTAAGCTCTACGCCTCCTAACCCTACACTACTTTCATGCTTACCTGTAAATATCAAAACTAATGCGGTCATAGTACAGACCAGCATCGTATCTATAAAAGGCTCAACTAATGAGGTAAAACCGTCTGCAATTGGGTGATTTGTTTTAGAAGCACTGTGTGCAATCGCTGCAGACCCAACACCTGCTTCACTTGAAAATGCTGCTCGTTGTAAACCAATAATTAATACACCAATAAACCCTCCTTTTAAAGCTTCAGCAGAAAAAGCTCCATTAAAAATGGCTACAAATGCGCCACCTATATATTCGATATGATATATTATAACCACTAAACAACCTACAACATATAATATTGCCATAACAGGCACCACCTTAGCGGTGACTTTTGCTATGCTCTTTATACCTCCAATAATAACTGCACCAACCAATAAGGCAAAACCAACTCCAAATAAAAACCCTTGTCCTTGAAGCACTGGAATTTGTTCTGACACAATTTTAAATGCTTGATTTGATTGTAGCATGTTACCTCCTCCAAAAGAGGCTCCAACACCCAGGAAAGCGAATAAAACAGCTAGAATTTTTCCAAGTTTTTTTAGATTTCGTTTTTCCAAACCATAGCGTAAATAATTCATCGGTCCACCAAAAATCCGACCTTCATCGTTTATAAATCTATACTTCACCCCCAAAGTACATTCGGCAAACTTTAAAGACATACCAAAAAAACCAGCAAGAAACATCCAAAAAGTAGCTCCAGCACCTCCTAAAGAAATTGCTACAGCAACTCCTGCTATATTACCTAATCCAACAGTAGCCGATACAGCGGTAGCCATAGCTTGAAAATGCGTTATTGTACCAGGTGCATTAGGGTCATCATATTTTCCTCTAGCCAAGTCCAAAGAGTGACGAAACCCACGAATGTTGATAAATTTTAAACGAAGAGTGAAAAAAATACTACCTAGAATAAGCCAAATTACAATAAATGGAATCGTGTTAGTTTTTACATCGCCATTAGGATGTAATAATGGTTGAGGACTATCAAAGTTAATTACTGCTAATAGTGGGCTTTTAAAAGTTCCTGTTTCTGGTAGTTTGGAAATTTGTTCTCCTTTTTTTATCACATGGTTTAAGGTTCCACTATAGGGCGCATAGACATAAAGCACATTATTTTGTGTATCTTCTAACAGTGCTATAGCATCACCTTTTTTTACCTTTTCGCCATCTGAAATCAACCACGTTTTTAAATAATATAGCTCATTAGCTTTTGCTTTTTCTTTAGGAAGACTAATGTTTTTATGTGACGAATAAACTACTGGATCATATATACCTAAAGTCGCAAAAGCATCCCAAAACAAAACAGCTCCCATAACATCAACTGCTGGCTGTACATTACTGTTAAATATCTCGGTTATTGATTTTGCTGGAATAGTAAATGTCTTACTAATTGTGTTTCCGTTGGCATCACTTATAATCACTGAATGCTCCATACCCTCAATTAATCCATCGGATTCTGTAGCACTTAAAGGTGTGTTTACATTACTCCATTTATAACTGTAAGGGGCTTGCCCTCCATTAATTTTAACTTTAGCAATCCCATTATTAATTTCAGAGTTGGGGTTTATTAATTCGAGATCTACTACCAATTTATTGGAAGTTTGGTCTTGGGCTTTAGCGTTTGTTATTGTAAAGATTATATATACAAAAAGTGCAAAAAGCTTAGAACTTGTCATTAAATATTAAATTTTTAGGTATTATTTGTTGAAAAACACAATTTACTAATAAGACTAAGTTCTCCCAAATCAAATACTGCTTTTTTTAAGTAGCATTTAAATTTTTAACGACTAATCAAACGACAAGAATCTACGATTGCTTAATAAAAATATAGTCACCCCATTTAATTCTCAAAGTACACTCTACTTTTAGATTTAGAAATTAAATATGTAGTATCGGCACTAAACTTTTAGTATTTATAGCGAAAAAACATAAAAGGAATTGGTGCTATCTATAGCTTTTGGTAGGACACAAATGTGCTATATATTATTACTGTTTCCAAACTACACTTTCCATAATGCGTTTGATATCCTTTTGCAAATAATTTGCTGCTGGTAAAATGGAGTCGTAATTAGGTTTAGCATAAAAATATAACGAGCCTGTTAAAAAGTGATTAATGCTATCTGTAACATAAAATTGTGATTGTGATGCTGCATTACCACCAACCTCGTAAAACATACCGTAAACCTTATTTACAGGATTTTCCCAAACTACTTCTTCTATTGCATCTGCTTTTTTGGTATGCTCTTGTGTAAAATTTTGGGCGTTTTTAAGATATTTAAATAAACGTTGTTTACCGTCTATAGCTTTATAAGTAAGGTAGATTGTACCTTTTAATTTTTTATACTCTATATTAAGTCCAAAGCTTTTTACGTCGTCTTTTAAAGGCTTAAAGCGTATCGTGTCACTTTGTACGTTTTTATCAAATGTAAACGGTAAATCTTGATTATAGGTTTGGTATTTGGCTTCTGGATACTCTAATCTTAAATAGCCTTTAGGTTTTGGTATTGGATCGTTACCGCAACTGGTTAATGTGACAAAGGTTAATAAGATTACAATTAATTTTTTCATAATATAAATACTTAGCAAGCTTAGTTTAGGCTATTTTAATTTATGGAAGTGTTACTTTGACACGTTTGATTCGTTTTTTATCCAATGCTTCGATTGTAAAAACAAAGTTTTCAAAATTAAGCTTACTGTTTCGTTTTGGAAAACCTCCTGAATTTTCTAGTATAAAGCCTGCAATTGTTTCTGCTTCACCTTTATTATCTTCAAAGATAGTTTCATCTTCTAACTTAATAATTTTATAAAAATCCTTTAATGCTGTTTTACCTTCAAAAGCATAATTTTTATCGTCAAGTTTTGAGTAAATTAAATCTTCGTCATCAAACTCGTCACTAATATCCCCGACAATTTCTTCTATAATATCTTCTAGCGACACTAATCCAGAAGTCCCTCCATACTCGTCCACAACTACTGCTAGATGGACTTTCTTTTCTTGAAACTCTGCCATTAAATCATCTAATTTTTTGTTTTCGGGCACAAAAAACGGAGCTCTTAATAATGTGGTCCAATCAAAGGTCTTTTTGTCAATGTAAGGCAACAGGTCTTTAACGTATAGCACGCCCACAATATTATCTACATTTTCTTTATAAACTGGAATACGAGAATATCCATTGTCTATAATTTCTGGGATAATCTCGCTATAAGGTTGCTCTACATTTAATGCAAATACATCAATACGTGGTTGCATAACTTGCTTAGTGTCTGTATTACCAAAACTTACAATACCTTGCAATATTTTTTGTTCTTCTTTAGTTGTATCATGCTCACTGGTTAGCTCTAAAGCTTGTGATAATTGATCGACACTGATATTAGATTTTTGTCTTCCTAATTTATTATGTATCCCTAATGTTATGCTTCGCATTGGTAAACTTAATGGCGAAAATAACACATCTAAAACACGAAGTGGATAGGCCATAAATGTGGCAAATTTAATATTGTTTCTGCTTGCATATATTTTAGGAAGAATCTCGCCAAACAATAATATTAAAAAGGTGATTACTACAACTTCTATAATAAACTTAACTAATGCGGAGGTTATTCCGGCAAATAAATAGTTGCCTAAAAAGGCAAATAGTATTACAATACCAACATTTATAAAGTTGTTTGCTACTAGAATTGTTGCTAATAATTTTTTAGGTCTAATTAATAGTTTTGCAATAATTTCTATTTGTCTTTTACCTTGTAAAGTATCGTCTTCAAGATCTGATTTTGTTAAAGAAAACAAAGCGACTTCTGCTCCAGAAATCATAGCCGAACATAATAGTAGTACAAATAATAGTACTAAACCTAGTACAATATTAATGTTTTCAAAAAGTAATAGTGCTAAAAAACGCGAGGGTTCAGGGTCCATAATTAGTTGTTAAAACGGTAAATCGTCTTCGCTTGAAGCGGAAGGCGTTTGTTGTTCTGTATTTGGTTTTGCTTCTTGTTGCTTTTGTTGTTGTTGTGGCGGGGCAGCTTCAGGGTCTCTTTTTGTGCTTAAAAACGTAAAGTCCGACACTTGTATTTCTGTACTATAGCGATCTGTTCCAGACTCGTCTTGCCATTTTCTAGTTTTTATACGTCCTTCGACATAAACTTTATCGCCTTTAGTTAAATATTTTTCGCAAATTTCTGCTGCTTTATTACGTACAACAATATTGTGCCAATCTGTATTTGTAACACGCTCGTTAGTTTGCTTACTTACATAAGTCTCGTTAGTTGCTAAAGGAAATCGTCCAACACAACCACCTCCTTCAAAATAGTGCATTTTAACTTCATCTCCTAAATGCCCAATTAGCATTACTTTATTTAACGTTCCTGACATAAATTATTTTTTTTAATGGTACAAAATTACAGCTTTAAGCTTCAATGTAAATAAATTTAATAAAAAATATTGAAGGACTGCCTGTTATGTTTTTAAAAATTAAAATTTTCGATAAAATTACTTATTAATATTGGCACTGGATAATCGTTTATAGTGTTTAAAGCAACCCCGTTTGGCAATCTATTATCTATTATGACAATCCAAAATTTAGTGTATAAATGTTGGTGGGATAATTTATGTACAATTGCTTTATCATTATACAAAGACAAGGTAATGTCTTTATCTTTTAATTGTTTAATAGATTTTATGTCTTGTTCAATTTCTGAAAACGTAGGGTCTTTTACGGTTTCGATTAAAGGAAATTGATACAGGTTTTGCCAAATACCACTTCCTGTGCGTTGTTCTAAAATTGTTTTTTGGTCTGTAGATATAACAACAATAAAGTTGAAATGCTTTTTGGTCACCTTTACTTTTTTCAGCTTGACTGGTAAATCACTAACTATATTTTTTTCTAGTGCGACACATTTGTCATTAAACGGACAGTTATTACAATCTGGGTTTTTAGGCTTACACATCCTAGCACCAAACTCCATAATAGCTTGGTTAAATATTGCTGGCTGTTTAGTATCTATTAATTGTTGGGCTAAAGCTTTAAACGTTTTAAATCCTTTACTTGTATTAATAGGTGTAGTGATACCGTATAGTCTAGATAATGCTCTGTTCACATTACCATCTACAACTGCAGTGTTTTGATTAAAACAAATTGAGGCAATTGCGCTAGCAGTATAATCCCCTACTCCTTTAAGCTTAAGTATATCTTCAAAAGTATTTGGAAATTGACCACCCAACTCATTAACTATATATTTAGCTGAAGTATGTAAATTTCTTGCTCTAGAGTAATAACCTAGTCCTTGCCACAATTTTAACACCTCTTGCTCTTCAGCTTTAGCTAAATCAAAAACAGTCGGGAAATTAGTGGTAAAAGCGACGTAATAAGGTAAGCCTTGAACGACTTGTGTTTGTTGTAAAATAATTTCGGAAAGCCAAATAAAATAAGGGTTTGTCGTGTTACGCCAAGGTAAATCTCGTTTATTATCTGTATACCAATTAATTAATAGTTTTGTGGGGCTCATTTATTGTAAAAAAGTAATAAAAGCAAAAGTAAAGTTTATCGCATTAAATTTTAATGAATTAGGTTTGAAATATTGAATATTAAATGACTATATTTGCCAACCCTTAGAAAAATTAATAACGAAACAAGAAAAGAAAATGACTAAAGCTGATTTAGTAACTAAAATTTCAGAAAAACTAGGAATAGAAAAAGGAGATGTTCAGGCAACTGTAGAAACTTTTATGGAAGAAGTTAAAACATCTTTAGAAGGTGGTGATAATGTTTACCTTAGAGGATTTGGTAGTTTCATCATTAAAACTAGAGCAGAAAAAACAGGAAGGAATATTTCAAAAAATACGACTATCAAGATTCCTGCTCATAACATACCAGCGTTTAAACCTGCAAAAGTATTTGTAGAGGGTGTAAAAACTAACGTAGACGTAAAGTAAAAATATTATAAACGAATTATTAATTTAAAAACATTAACCCTATGCCAAGTGGTAAGAAACGTAAAAGACACAAGGTTGCAACGCATAAGCGTAAAAAACGTAGACGCGCTAACCGTCACAAGAAGAAGAAGTAGTCCAAAAAAGTAGTTTTAACAACTACTTTTTTGGTTTATTAAAATTATCGTTCTTTGAAAATCGAGTTTATTTATAACACGTAAAACCTTGCGTGTTTATTAAGCTCAACCGGATTTAAAAAATCCTGTGATTATCTTGACTTTTTTTAAGTTAGGATAAATTGTATAATCCATCTGTACTTTAAAGTATAGATAAAAATTAACCAAAATGGATAAAGAATTAATTATTAGATCTAGTCCAGAAGCTGTTGATTTTGCCTTATTAAAAGATGGAAAATTAATTGAATTACATAAAGAGGAAGATGGGAACAACTTTGCGGTTGGCGATGTGTTTATTGCCAAAATAAGAAAAGCAGTTCCAGGTCTAAATGCAGCATTTGTCAATGTTGGTTATGAAAAAGATGCATTTTTGCATTATCATGATTTAGGTCCAAAAATGTCTTCCCTTTTAAAATTCACTAAAAGTGTAAGCACAGGTAAACTAAAAGATTTTTCTTTAAAAGATTACCCATTTGAAAAAGATATTGATAAAGACGGAAAGATTACTGACGTCTTAAAATCAAATCAGTCTATTTTAGTACAAATAGTAAAAGAACCTATATCTACAAAAGGCCCAAGGATTAGCTCAGAGCTATCTATAGCTGGTAGATATATTGTTTTAGTACCCTTTTCTGATCGTATTTCTATCTCACAAAAGATAGAGAGTAAAGAAGAAAAAGAGCGCTTAAAACGATTAGTAAGGAGTATTACTCCTCAAGGTTTTGGTGTTATTGTACGAACAGTAGCAGAAGGCAAAAAAGTAGCCGAACTAGATAAAGATTTACAAAATTTGCTTAGTCGTTGGACTGCAATGTGTAAAAAATTAAATAAAGCAAATCATCCTACAAAAGTATTGGGCGAGTTAAATAAAGCCTCTTCAATGTTAAGAGATATATTTAATGATACCTTTACAGGAATTCATGTAGATGATGAAGCGCTTTATGCACAAGTTAAAGATTACGTGCAACAAATTGCACCAAAAAAAGAATCAATAGTTAAATTACATCAGTCTAATGTTCCTGTTTTTGAAAAATTTGGAATAGAAAGACAAATCAAGACCGCATTTGGTAAAACTGTCTCTATGGCTAAAGGTGCATACCTTGTTATAGAACATACTGAAGCACTTCACGTCATTGATGTAAATAGTGGGAATAGGTCTAACAAAGCAAACTCGCAAGAAGACACAGCATTAGAAGTTAACTTAATATCTGCAACTGAAGTTGCACGACAATTAAGATTACGAGATATGGGTGGAATAATCGTAGTAGATTTTATAGATTTAAATACTGCAGAACACAGGAAAAAACTTTTTAATCATCTTCGTGATGAAATGAAAGATGACCGTGCCAAACACAAAATATTACCTCCTAGTAAGTTTGGATTGATTCAAATTACACGTCAAAGAGTACGACCAGAAATGAACATTAAAACCAGAGAGGAAAATCCTAACAGTTTTAAAGGAGAAGAAGTCGAAGCACCTATTAATATTGTGCCTAAAATAACTCACGACATAGAACAAATATTTAAAAAAGACTATAAAAAGGTGACCTTAAACACACATCCTTTTATAGCAGCCTTTTTAACAAAAGGTTTTCCATCAATTCGTTCAAAATGGTTTTTTGAACACAAAAAATGGGTTAAAATACAACCAAGAGATGCTTACACATACCTTGAATATCATTTTGTAGACAAAGATGGTAATCAAATTAAATAACAAAAAGCCTTACTAAATTTAGTAAGGCTTTTTTTATATCCTAAATTTAACATAATTACGGTCAAGCTAAATTATATATCTATAACACGACCTTGTTTACAACAATAAAATACTGTTACAGCTGCAAAGCATACATGGATTACTATCTTTTAAATTAATAAACGTTAATTATTTAAAAACAAAAAGCCTTACTAAATAGTAAGGCTTTTTTATGGTTTATAGTTTGGCTGTTAAGCTTGTTGATTATTTTG
>CANNFD010000007.1 GCA_947503885.1 uncultured Olleya sp.
AGAGTAGCTACGTTGGGAAGGGATAAGCGCTGAAAGCATATAAGCGCGAAACCCACCACAAGATGAGATTTCTTTAAGGGTCGTAGGAGATGACTACGTTGATAGGTCATAGGTGTAAAGGCAGTAATGTCATAGCCGAGTGATACTAATAACCCATAGGCTTATTGTACGCCTGTTTTTTATAAAGTTCAATACAAATATTTTCATGAATCATTTTTTCAATATGTTATTATATACGGTAAAGTAGTAAATACTACATACACCGAAAGATTTAAGGTGATTATAGCGATGGGGCTCACCTCTTACCATTCCGAACAGAGAAGTTAAGCCCATTTGCGCCGATGGTACTGCATTGTGGGAGAGTAGGTCGTCGCCTTTTTTAGAAACCCTTCATATTTATTTATGAAGGGTTTTTTTGTGCAATATTATTTAGAAAATGGAATGCGATATTTTAATCGTATTCCATTTTGTATTAAATTTAATAACGAAAGAAAAGGTTAAGTATATTATTGGAAAGTCTTAGTTTTTTATGATAAGATTAATATGAATAATAATTTTATTTGGTTTTCTTGCTTTTAAAAAGACTATCTAAAATTGTATTTATGCCTTTAAATGCAAAATAGATTGCTAGTATGCATATTATTATTGCGATACCTAATAGAGGAATATAAAAGCCTTTGTCTTTATTACTTAATACTAAATGTAATAAGGTTGGACCTGCAAACATCAAGAAGATTGCAATACCCATAAATTTTATTCCTTTAACTAGTACTTCTTTATCTGTTGATTTAGTTTTCATTTTTATAATGATTTATTGCATTACGTACGTTTTTATATCTTTTTAATAAACTTTCTGCTTCAGTGCGTGCTACTTTTAATTCTGACATTAGCATTTGCACACCTCTATTAACAAGCTTATCATTGCTGAGTTGCATATCAATCATTTTGTTTCCTTTTATTTTACCTAATTGTATCATTGCAGTTGTAGATATCATATTAAGTACTAATTTTTGTGCTGTACCTGCTTTCATGCGAGAGCTACCTGTGACAAATTCTGGTCCTACAACAACTTCAATAGGATATTTTGATACTAGGCTTAAGGGACTGTTTTTATTACTTGTTATACATCCTGTTATTATGTTATTATCATTACATTGTTTTAATGCAGATATAACATATGGAGTTGTACCTGATGCTGCTATACCAATTACTACATCTTTATTTGAGATATTATTTTGCTTTAAATCTTCCCATCCTTGTGTTGTTGAGTCTTCAGCATTTTCTACCGCTTGTCTAATTGCCTTATCTCCACCAGCTATTAATCCAATTACTACATCATAGGATACTCCAAATGTTGGTGGGCATTCTGATGCATCTACGACACCTAATCTTCCGCTTGTACCAGCTCCTATATAAAAAAGACGTCCACCTTCTTTTAGTTTTTGAACTATTTGTTGTACTAATTTTTCTATTTGTGGTATTGCTTTTTCTACTGCATTTGGTACTGTTTTATCTTCTTTATTTATGTTATTAAGCAACTCTTGTACAGTCATTCTTTCTAAATGATTGTATTTTGAATTTTCTTCTGTAGTTTTTATAAATGCCATAATTTGATATTAGTTTTGATTTTGCGTTAGGGATTGAACAGTTTGTCTGAGCTCCTCGCAGAGAGCGAGAAGTGAAAGCCCGACCCTTGTGGTAACGCCCAATTATTCTACAATATAAGTAAATTGATAGGCTTGTGAAAGTCTAAAGTATCCTAACGGAAAATTTTTAGGGTTTGTAATATTTACACAATTACCCCTAACTGTTGCTGGTTGTGTTTGAAATGGACCGCCGCCACTATCTGAGGTTTGTTGTAATAGCAAATCCATAAATTGATAGAATTGTTGTGATATACCGAAGTTATTAATGGTTACTTGATTTCCTGATTGTAAGTCTTCTTCGGTAAAAAAAGCAAATATTTGATTACCATCTGTAAATTGGTCGTCATAGACTTCTAGGACAGGAGTTATGGTGATGTCTGTTATGAATTGGTAAAAATAATAGTTGTCTATGTTTGCGGGATCTGTGTAATATGCTTTTAATTCTATATCTTCTCCGGAAAAACCGCCTTCATTATTTTGCTCGATATAATCTATTGGTGTTACTGATGTTAATATTTCTGTTCCTACGTAAGTTTCTCCGTTATAATTTATATTTAATGTGTATTCTTGATCTATAACTGGAATAAAGTTTGAGGTTTTATATATACCTGTATTAGCATCTTCAATGAAATCAAATGTGTTTCCGTTAGTATCTTCTACTATAATGGTTGCGTTATTTGCTGGGGGAACGATATTATCGAAAAAGGGAGCTGATAATGATAGCTTTATTTCTTGTTGAGCACCGTCTGAACCATCAAACCAATTTAATGAGGCTTCGATAACTAATTTTGGATCTGATGTTGGTACTTTTAAATCTATGACGTCTTCGCAATTATATAAAGTGCATGCTATTATTATGTACAGGAATTTTTTCATCTTTTTTAGAATTTAAAATTGTAAGATACGGATGGTATAATTCCGAAAATTGCTAATCTAGTTGCTTCATTATTACCAGTCATTCTGTTTTCACCAAAACTTATAGATGCTGCATTACGACGGTTATATACATTATATATACTAAATACCCAATAACTTTGCCAGCCTTTTGTGTTTTCTGGTTTTGGGGTATAGTTTGCCGAAAGATCTAAACGGTGGTATGTTGGCAATCTGTCTGCGTTTCTGTTACTATAACTTGGGATACTTACTCCATTATATACGTATTGTCCGTTAGGATAAGTTGTAGGTTGTCCTGTTTGAAATAATAGATTAGCGTTTAATTTCCATTTATTATTTAAATCATAGCTACTGGTTATGGAAATGTCGTGTGTTTTGTCATAAGCTGTGTTGTACCAATTCCCGTTGTTAATACCAATTTCGTTACTTGTACGACCTGGTGTTTTTTGTTCTGATTTTGATAATGTGTATGCTAACCAACCTTTAAATTGTCCTTCGTTTTTTTTAAAGAGTAATTCTAGACCATATGCTCTTGCTTCTCCGTTTAATATGACTTGTTCTATAGCGTTATTGGCAATTAAATCTGCACCATCTACATAGTCAATTCGGTTTTGTATTTTTTTGTAAAAACTTTCTATTTCTAGGGAGTACTTATCTTCTTTTATACTTTTAAAATAGCCAATAGCTACTTGATCTAATAATTGGGGTTTTATATATTTTCCGCTGGGAGTCCATACATCTAATGGAGCAGGTGAGGATGTATTAGATAATAAATGTAAGTATTGAGACATCCTATTATAACTAGCTTTTATTGAAGCGTCGTTGTTTAATTGATATGCTAATGATACTCTAGGTTCTAGATTTAAGAAACTTTTAATAACGTCACTTCTATTAAAAGACTCTGTTCCTGTTGGAGTTGTTTTTTGATAAATCTGAAAATCTTCATTAAATACTAATGCCTCATTATTTTGATATGTATTTAATTGATCTTGACCTAAACGAAGAAAACTACTTAATCTTAGCCCATAACTTAAAGCTAGTTTATCATTTAACTTATGTTCTGCATCTATGTATATCGCATTTTCAAAAGCATATTTATCTGTTAATTTAAAAGGATTTATCCCAGAAGTTGGGGTTGATGGTTCTATTTTTCCAGGGTTAAATTTATAATATACACTATTTAGACCGTATTGTAATTTAAATCCATCCGATACGTAATTTTTGAAATCGTATTTGAAATTAAAATTTTGTATACCTGAATTCCATTTAAATTCTACAAAATTTAAATTTAATCCATAATAGTAATCTGAATATATTAATGACATATTTGAGAATAATTTGTCAGAAAATAAATGATTCCATCTAAAATTAATTACGGTATTACCATAGGTGTTTTCAAAACTATCAGAGATTTTAAATACGTCACGACCAAAATATCCTGATAAGTAAATGCTATTTTTATTATCTAAATCGTAACTAAGTTTTGTATTTAAATCATAGAAATAGGCTATATTTTTAACCTCAAAAAGAGGTAGGAATAAATGAGCATAACTACTACGTCCACCAAGTAAAAAAGAACCTTTGTCTTTTTTTAAAGGACCCTCAGCCAATAATTTGCTTGAGACTATACCAATACCACCATTTAAATGAAACTGTTTACTATTACCTTCTTTTTGATAGATATCTAAAACTGAGGATACTCGACCGCCATATCTAGCTGGAATTCCGCCTTTATATAGTTTAATATCTTTAATAGCATCTGGATTAAAAACTGAGAAAAAACCAAAAAGGTGAGACGAGTTATATACAGTAGCTTCGTCTAGTAAAATTAAATTTTGATCTACTGCACCACCACGGACATTAAAACCAGAAGAGCCTTCACCTGCATTGGTAACACCTGGTAAAAGTGTAATTGCTTTGATTACATCTGCTTCTCCAAAAACTACTGGGATTTCTTTAATTGTAGAAGCACTAAGTACATTAACACTCATTTGAGGTTTTTTTATATTTAGCTTTTCTATATTTTCTGTTATAATAACTTCGTCTAAATTTTCAAAAGATTCTTCTAATTTAAAGTTTTTAGAAATATCATTTTTTAGAGTAATTGTTTCTATAATATCTGAAAACCCTAAATATGAAATTACCACTTTATAGGTGCCTTCAGGAAGTGTAATAGAGTAGAAGCCATACTCGTTTGTAACTGCTCCAGTATTTAATTCTGGTATTATTACATTTACGCTAATCAACGTCTCATTACTACTAGCTTCAGAAATTTTACCGCTAAGAGTGTATTTTTCTTGAGCAAAAATTAGGGAAACATTAAATAAAAAGATTAATAATAAGCAGTTGTTAATTTGTTTCATTTGTTGTTTATGAATAGTAAAAATATAAAAAAAAGCTCCCGAAAAGGGAGCTTTTAAATATTATTAATTCAATTATTTAGATGCTTTTAAGCAAATCATTAAATAATTGAATAGGTCTCATTGCCTTAGCTGTTAATGTGTCATTAGTAGAATAATACCCTTCTAAATCTATAGCTATTCCTTGTATATCATTTAAAGCAGCAACGATCACTTTTTCTTCAGCTTTAAAGGCTAAAGCAACTGGTGCAAATTGAGCTTTTAAAGCAGCGTCTTTATTTTGGTTTGCTAAAGCTTCTGCCCAATACATTGCTAAATAGAAGTGACTACCTCTGTTATCAATTTCGCCTACTTTTCTAGAAGGACCTTTTTTGTTTTCTAATAATTTTTCTGTTGCATCATCTAATGCATCACCTAAAACTTTAGCTTTAGGATTATTATTTACTTCGCTATAATGTTCAAGAGATACAGCTAATGCTAAAAACTCTCCTAAACTATCCCAACGTAAGTGGTTTTCTTCAACAAATTGCTGAACATGTTTTGGAGCAGATCCACCAGCACCAGTTTCAAATAAACCTCCACCTTTCATTAATGGTACTATTGATAGCATTTTTGCAGAAGTACCTAATTCTAAAATTGGAAATAAGTCGGTTAAGTAATCACGCAATACGTTACCAGAAACAGAGATTGTATCTTGCCCAGCTTTAACTCGTTTTAAAGTAAATTCTGTTGCTTTTATTGGTGATAAAATATGCAATTCTAAACCATTTGTATCATGGTCTTTTAAATACATATTTACTTTTTTAATTAATTCTGCATCATGTGCTCTGTTTTCGTCTAACCAGAAAACAGCAGGAGTTTGTGATGCTCTAGCACGTGTAACTGCTAATTTAACCCAGTCTTGGATTGGCGCGTCTTTAACTTGACACATTCTCCAAATATCTCCAGCTTCAACAGTATGCTCGATTAAAACGTTAGCATCGGTGTCGATAACTTGTACTTTTCCATCTGCAGCGATTTCAAAAGTTTTATCGTGTGATCCGTATTCTTCAGCTTTTTGAGCCATTAATCCTACGTTTGGTACTGTACCCATTGTTGTTGGGTCAAAAGCACCATGTTTTTTACAAAAATCAATAGTTGCAGTATATATTCCTGCATAACTACTATCTGGTATAACAGCTTTTGTGTCTTGAGATTTACCATCTGCATTCCACATTTGACCAGAGTTTCTAATCATTGCTGGCATAGAAGCATCAATAATTATATCACTTGGTACGTGTAAATTAGTAATACCTTTATCACTATCAACCATTGCTAAAGCAGGGTTAGCTTTATAAGCAGCATCAATGTCAGCTAAAATTGTATTACGTTCAGTTTCTGATAACTCGTTTAAGTTACTTAGTAAGTTTCCAAAACCATTATTTACATCGACACCTATTTTATCAAATGTAGCACTGTGTTTAGCAAATACATCTTTAAAGAAAACACGAACAGCATGTCCAAAAATAATAGGATCTGATACTTTCATCATTGTTGCTTTCATGTGTAAAGAAAACAGTACACCTTTATCTTTAGCGTCTTTAATTTGTTCTTCTAAAAATGATAATAATGCTTTTTTACTTAACACTGTACCATCTATAATTTCGTCTTTTAATAATGCTAAATTATCTTTTAAAACAGTTTTGTTTCCTTTAGCATCAGTATGTACTATTTTAACTGATGTTGCATCAGTTAAAGTCACTGACTTTTCATTATGTGCAAAATCACCATGTGACATTGTAGCTACATGAGATTTAGAATCTTTAGACCAAGCCCCCATCGAGTGTGGATTTTTCTTAGCATAATTTTTTACTGCTTTTGGGGCACGTCTATCAGAGTTACCTTCACGTAATACAGGGTTTACAGCACTACCTTTAATTTTATCGTAACGTTGTTTTGCGTCTTTTTCTTTTTCATTTGTTACTTCTTCAGGATAGTCAGGAATTGCGAAACCTTTAGCTTGTAACTCTTTAATTGCAGCTTTTAATTGTGGTACAGAAGCACTAATATTTGGTAATTTTATGATGTTTGCTTCAGGTGTTTTTGCTAATGCGCCTAAAAAAGCTAAGTCGTCAGACACACGTTGGTCTTCAGTTAAATAATCAGGAAAAACAGCTAAAATACGAGCTGCCAATGATATGTCTTTAGTTTCTATTTCTATTCCAGAAGACGCGGTAAAAGCTTGAACAATTGGTAAAAATGAACGCGTTGCTAAAGCAGGAGCTTCATCTGTAATGGTATATACAATCTTTGGTGAATTTGACATAAATATATAATGTGTGTTAGTTTAAATTTAAGCTCGACGAAGATACAAAAAATAGGAGGCTTTTTAAAACGAAAACGTTTACTTAACACCCCTTTTGAGTTGAAAAGAAATTGAAGGTGAGTTTATTGCGGAATTAATAATATATCAAGATAATTTTAAGAAATATGAATTTTGTATCCTGCTAGTAGTCCATGTATTTGTTCTTTTGAAAACTTAGCTCCTTTAATATTATTTTCTTCTGGATGAATTATATAGCTGTAAGATGTAAATAAATCGGTGTTTTCTAAATTAGTATTATAAAAAGTAGCGCCTAAAAGATCACAATCGTTAAATAAACATTTAGATAAGTTTGCTTCGGTAAAGTCCGTCTTGTCAAATTTGCATTTAGTAAAACTTGTACTTGTTAATTTTACTTTATAAAATGAAGAAAAATTAAGTTGACAGTTATCAAAATTAATTGACATTAAAAATTGGTTACAATCGTTAAATAAAACACCTAATAATTTACTGTTTTTAAATGTTACCTCTTTAAAACTTGTTCCTTTAGTTTTAATATTACTTAAATCGCAATCTATAAACACACACTCCAAAAAACTTATAGTAGATAAATAGCTAGCGTTAAAATTACAATTAATAAAAGTACAGTTATCATATTCTGCTTTAGGTAATTCTGATTTGGTATAGTCTTTATTTTTAAAGATTTTATCAGTAATAAAGGGAAGTGTCATTATAAGGTTTTTGTAAATTTATTAATAATTACTGATTTGTAGTAGTTATTATTATCATTTTACTAATGCAATATTTTGGTTTAAAAACAAAAGCCATAACATAATAGATTTAACTATTGTTGTTATGGCTTTTTTGAGATAATATTTGACTGTCTTATTTAACTTTCATTAAATCGATCCAAAACATTTGTCTTACATCTTTTCAGATCAAGCATATATTAAATCAATAGTACATAGAGAGTAACTTTCAAAATGTGTTGACCTGCTACTATATGTACATAGTAATTGTTTTTCTTGATGTTTAATTTTTAATTACATTAAAGCAATTATAATTTTAAACATTGTTTTGTTTAAATACGTTTGCTTTCGCGCCTTTATTTTACTTAAAACTTTCAACCTCAATAGTTAAATCCTGCAAGCATGATTTACTTTTTAAAGTATCATGATCTTTAAACTAACATGACTATACCTGTAATTTAAAAACCTCAAAAAACAACTTAAAAAATTAACTAAATCAAATTCAATGTTATTGAATCAAAATTGCTATTGTTATTAATTGTTATACTAAAGTATATAATATATATCTATAAAACAAAAGATTAACATATTAGATATCAACGTGTTATAAACCAAAGTTGTTAACAAAAGTTAATAACTAAAAAAAGCCTAACTTATTTAAGTTAGGCTTTTTAATATGATAAAGGTTGAAGAATTTATTTTCTTCTAGCTTCTTTAATTCTAGCTTTCTTACCAGTAAGACCTCTAAAGTAAAAGATTCTAGCACGACGTACTTTACCTTTTTTGTTGATTTCAATTTTTTGTAATGCAGGTAAATTAACTGGGAAGATACGCTCTACACCAATAGTTCCTGACATTTTTCTAATTGTAAAAGTTTCAGAAGTACCAGTACCTCTTTTTTGAATTACTACTCCTTTAAAAAACTGAGTACGTACTTTTTCACCTTCTCTAATTTCATAGTACACAGTAATTGTGTCTCCTGCTGAAAATTCAGGAAAGTCCTTTGTTGTTACAAATTCGTCTTGAACAAATTTTATTAAAGATTCCATCTTTATTTAATTTTAAATGATTGATTCAGAGCAACATTCACGTATCTCGCCAGAGGTTAATCCGAAATTGGGTGCAAATATAGGTAAAAAGTAAAAATTTAAAAGTATAAAAGTAAAAAAAATTTAACTTTTTTTAATCTTCCAGTAAATCTGGTCGTCTATCTTTTGTACGTTGGTAAGCTTGATCTTCTCTCCATTTTTCAATATTAGCTGCATGCCCACTTAATAATACTTCAGGAACTTCTAACCCTTTATAATTTCTTGGCTTAGTATAAATAGGAGGAGCTAACAAATTATCCTGAAAACTATCTGTTAACGCAGAGGTTTCATTACCTAAAACACCTGGTATTAATCTAATTACTGCATCGCAAAGGACTGCAGCGCCAAGCTCTCCGCCAGATAATACATAATCTCCAATAGATATTTCTTTGGTAATAAACATATCGCGTACGCGTTGGTCTACTCCTTTATAATGCCCACAAAGGATGATAATATTTTCTTTAAGAGAAATCTGATTAGCAATACTTTGATTTAAAGTATCACCATCCGGTGTCATATATATAACCTCGTCATAATTGCGTTCTTCTTTTAATTTAGAGATACACTTGTCAATAGGCTCTACCATCATAACCATTCCAGCGCCACCACCAAATTGTGTGTCGTCAATAGATTTGTAGTTGTCTGTTGTAAAGTCTCTTAAATTATGAAAATGTACTTCTACTAAACCAGCTTCGATCGCACGTTTTAAAATAGATGCTTCAAATGGGCTTTTTAATAATTCTGGTAAAACAGTTATAATATCAATTCTCATGGTTATGCTTTATGGATTGCAAAGATAGAAGAAATGTTTGAGTTGATGATTGATTTTTACTTAGGTTACATTAAACCAATTTAATTTTTTGTTACTATTTTTCCGCAAAGTAAATTATGGTCATTAATTTTATAAATTAAATTTTTGGCTTTTAAATCAAACCCAGCTCTAACTACACCATTTACTCCTTTATTAGTAATTGCAACACTATAAAATAAATAGGATTGATTTGGTTTAATTGTTTTTTCTAAGTTGGAGGGCTTGTTAATAGCATTGTCTAAAAAGGATATAACATCTAAACCGTAATTTGTTAATGCTGCTTTGTTAAAAGTCATTTCTTCTTTTGGTAAAAATATATTGAAGTTAATATCTGCTGAAGATGGAGTCGTAAATGCTTCCTTAGGGAAGCTAATATTTATATCTAGATTAGCGTCAGTTTTATTAGTAATACAAGTCCAGAATACCACATAAGTATAAGTGTTACCATTATGGTCTGTGTATTTTTGTCCCCCTTTTGGATAACTGTTTTTAATTGAAATCCCTTTATTAATACTGTCTTTATAATGAAACTCTGTATAGAAATTTTGTCCTATTCCAACTATCGAAAACAAAAATATAGCAACTATAATGATCTGTTTCATAGGTTTTAGTTTTTATGTTTTCGCTTTAATTTTAGTATGATACTATTACAGTTAAGCAGTTTCCATATCAGGATTTTTAAATACAGATTGTAATATAAATGCGATTGCCATTACAATAGCACATCCAACAAAATTTAGCCATAAAAACGGTAAATTAATAAAGTCATATTCATTTAAAAAGAATAAACCAATAACCAATACTTGTGTGATTAAAGCTGCTACAAATACAGCATTAGCTTTAATTTGTTTATAGAAAAAGGCTAATAAGAAAATACCAAGGACGTTTCCATAAAATATGGAACCTATAATATTAACTAATTGTATTAAGTTTTCGGCTAGATTAGCGACACAGGCGACTCCAATTGCCATGATCCCCCACAATAAAGTAAAACCTCTAGATGCTTTGACCATTTCTTTATCAGTTTTAGGACCAACACGATGTTTATATAAATCAATGGTTGTTGTACTAGCTAATGCATTTAGCTCTGAAGCTGTACTTGACATTGCAGCGCTTAAAATAACAGCTAATAATAAACCAATTAAACCTTTTGGTAAATTATTAAGTATAAAGTGGATAAAGACATAATCCTTATCGTTACTTTCTACTTTTAAGCCTTTAGCATCACCTGCTTTTTCTATTAACTCTCTAGCTTGCGCTCTAATGGTATCACTATCTGCGTTGTAATTAGCTATTGCGTCTTGGTTTACTACTCCATTTGAGTTAGCAAACTCTGTTATTGTTGCTTTTTTAGTATCAAAAACTTGTTTTTGTTCTAATTGTAGTGCTTTGTAATCTTCTGCATATTCCGAGTTTAAAACTACTGCTGTAGCTGTCGGGTTAAAATTTATAGGAGCTTCGTTAAATTGATAAAAAACAAAAACCATAACACCAACTAACAGAATAAAAAATTGCATTGGCACTTTTAATAGTCCGTTAAAAATTAACCCTAAACGCATTTCTTTTACAGATTTACCAGACAAATAGCGTTGTACTTGACTTTGATCTGTACCAAAATACGATAGCATTAAAAAAGTACCTCCAATTAAACCACTCCAAACGGTGTATCTATTATTTAAATCGAAAGAGAAATCCAGCACTTCCATTTTACCACTAGCTCCAGCGATATCTAATGCTTTTTTAAAGGTGATGTCATTAGGTAATTGATTTAGTATTAAAATGAAGGCAATAACCATACCTGTAAAAATCACAACCATTTGGTGTTTTTGAGTCACATTAACTGCTTTTGTACCTCCAGAAACTGTATAAATAATAACCAAAACACCTATTATTACATTTAGCAATAAAAGGTTCCAGCCTAAAACAGCAGAAAGGATTATAGCAGGAGCAAATATTGTAATTCCAGCTGCCAATCCACGTTGTATTAAAAACAGAATAGCAGTCAGGGTACGTGTTTTACGGTCAAAACGATTTTCTAAAAACTCGTATGCAGTATATACTTTAAGCCTGTGATATAATGGAATAAACACCATGCAAATCACAATCATAGCAATAGGTAATCCAAAATAGAATTGGACAAATCCCATTCCAGAATGAAATGCCTGTCCAGGAGTACTTAAAAAAGTAATTGCGCTAGCTTGAGTAGCCATTACTGACAACCCGATAGTCCACCACTTACTATTACTACCACCTTTTAGGTAGTCTTGTACATTTTTACTTCCTCTTGTTTGGTAAGTACCATAAATAACAATGGTTAATAGTGTCCCAATTAAGACAATCCAATCTAATGTTTGCATAATTTAAAACAGTTTAGTGATAAAGTAAAATGTAACTATATAAAGTGCATTTGCTATAAGAAGCACTGTGTAAAGTGGTTTCCATTGATATTTTGGTTGGTCTTGCATGCTTTTTAGTTTTTTAGTTTACTACTGTTTTCAATATTTTCTTTACCTATACTTAACATGTTAGCAAATAAGCGATAAGCACCAGGTACACCTGCAGGAAACTCTCTAAAAAAACTTAATCCCGTATAGATATAATGTCCTTTTCCGTGTTTAGCGACTAATAAACTTCCTGTTTTAGCAGTCTCATCTTTATCATGCATAGATAGGATAGGGGTGAACTGTGTAGCCCATTGGTCTGGAAAATATAAACCACGTTCTTGTGTCCAACCTTCAAAATCTTTTGAAGTTATTTTATTTGGAAAGTTTAACAGCTCATGTTGTGGGGCTATTAAAGTGACTTTAGCATTTTCATCTGTAACTCTATCTCTTGATAGTTTTAAATCAAAAGGAGCGATGTTATCAATTTTAAGACCTCTACTAGTATTGTATTGTACTATCATGTTTCCCCCTTTTTTAACAAAGTCAAAAAGGATGTCTTGTTTAAATTTAAGGTCTTCGACAATATTATAAGCTCTAATACCTACAACAACAGCATCAAAAGCACTTAACCTATCTGCAGTAATGTCTTCTGGTTTTAAAATTATAACATTATAACCAATCTGCTTTAAGCTTTCTGGAACAACATCTCCAGCACCTTCAATATAAGCTATGTTATCTCCACGTTTTTGGATGTCTAAACGGACTACTTTACTTTCGCTAGGTAATAACACGGTTTGAAACGGGATATGCTCGTAATTAATTTCTACTAACTCTTTTGTGTATACTTTGTCACCAATATGTACCATTGGCGTCATTAATCCTTCGTTTTGATTTTTAGGAGGAATTACAGTAAATATTAAGGTTTGCTCTTGGTCTTTGTTTGCTATCGTAATTTTTTGTTTTTCAGGGTATACGGACCAACCTTTAGGATGTGCTATTTGTACAAACCCCTCTATATTATCGCGTCCTGCTTTTACAATTACAGGAATTTCTTTTTGTTGGTCATTTTCAAAAATGATAACCTTTTGGTTGATTTTAGCTGAGGCTTCAGGAATAATTTCAAATGGTCTATATAATTCTCCTTTTTCTGGTTTTGAGTAACGATATACTAAATCTTTAGTAACCGTAAACGGAAATCCATTGATATTAAGATTAAAATCTATAGTAATAGCACGTGGTGTTTCCGGTTTACCAATTAGATTTTTGTCTTCAACTTTATACATGCCTAAGCTACCTTTTTTGTTTAACCAATAAGGCGCAGTTGGTTGTAATGAGTTAGCAATTGTAATTTTTTCTTTTAGTACTTGCTTATCATTTGCTTTTAATAATTTACCATAATTACTATTAATAGAATTGTTTGATATGGTGTAACTATCTAATTTAACAGACGCATTGCTTCGGTTTAAAACTTCAATGTCTATATCAATGACTTGACCTATTGATGCTGTTGGTGTGTTGGCTGAAGCTTCTAAATATAAACCAGCACAAGCTTCAATAATTCGATTTATTTCTTTAATTTTTTGGTCTTTCCAATGTAAGTCATCTATGGTTTGTATTAGTGCTCTTGCTTTTAATAAATCGTTTAAATGCACAGAAGGGTCTTGAAAATTAAAATTATTTTCGATAGTCTTTAATATAGTTTCAATTTTTTCACCACCATTTACACGTGTCCAAGTAGTGTTAATACCCTCAAATATATTGGATTTGTCTTTTGGTAAATCACCTTTAACTAACTCGATATATTCTGTTTGACTACCTCTTTGGGATAAACGACCAAAACCTTGACACAAATGTTGGCTACTAGCTAATGCAGCAATTTCGTTATTAGATAGACCTAATGCAGGGTAATAGACACCTACGTCAATGTTTAATAATTGTGATTTATCCGCCTGATCAAATTTTTCTTGGCTTCCATAAAACCACCATGAGGTATTAAAAAACTCGCGTTTAGGTTGCCAAGTTCCGTATTTTTCAACTTGTTCTGGAAATATGTTTTTATTGTTGGCTAAATCAAAAGCTTCAACGCTTAACATTGCAGAACTGGTGTGATGACCATGAGTTGTTCCAGGACTTCTATGGTCAAAACGGTTAATAATTATATCTGGTTTAAATTGTCTAATGGCTAAAACAACATCGCTTAATACTTCATCTTTGTTCCAAATTGCTAGAGTTTCGTCCGGGTGTTTTGAGTAACCAAAATCGTTAGCTCTTGTAAAAAGTTGTTCTCCACCATCTGTACGTCTTGCAGCTAATAGCTCCTGCGTACGTATAACGCCTAAAAGTTCTCTTAACTCTGGACCAATTAAGTTTTGCCCTCCATCACCTCGGGTTAACGATAGGTAGGCTGTTCTGGCTTTTACATGGTTTGACATGTAGGAGATAAGTCTTGTGTTTTCGTCATCAGGATGTGCAGCTAAGTATAAAACCGAACCTAAAAAGTTTAGTTTTTTTACTGCTTGATGTATTTCTGAGGCGTTTAGTTTTTCTGGTTGTTGAGCTTGAATAGTAAATGAGAAGCACAATAGAAATAGGAGTGTAGCCAATAATTTTTGCATGGTTGTTTTTTCGAATTTGAAACTGTTTCAAATATAAACAATCGTGTTTTTAATTATGGAATTTTAGTTTTCTTTAACTTTCTTTCTTTGCATTTTGTCTTGATACAAAACAAACCATCAAATCTTATAAGAATTTTGAGATTGGTATACTATATTGTTGTTAGATTCTGTCTATTTAATACTTATTTACAACCATTTTTTGCGTTTAAAGTATATAAACATACCAATTAACATTACAATCATTACAATCCAAACGATATAATATCCGTATTTGTAATGTAGTTCTGGCATGTTGGTAAAATTCATCCCGTAGATACCTGCAATAAAGGTTAATGGGATAAATATAGTTGAAATAATGGTTAGTACTTTCATGACTTCGTTCATTTTATTGCTAATAGTAGTCATGTACATGTCCATTAAACTCCAAATCATGTCACGGTATATATCTATGGTTTCTGTTACTTGAATGACGTGGTCATAGACATCTCTAAAAAAGTGAGTGGTTTTTTCTTCAACTAAGTTATTGTCATTTTTTTCCAAACGACTTATAATTTCGCGAAGCGGAAAAATGGCACGTCTAATTTTTAGTATTTCTCGTTTAAGATCTTGTATTTGTTGTGCAATTTCTTCTTGGGTTATTCCGGTAAATAAATCGTCCTCAAGGTCTTCAATTTTATTACCCATTACTTCAATAATAACGTAGTAATGGTCAACAATAGCATCGATTAACGCATAAAGTAAGTAGTCCGATCCTTCACCTCGAACGCGTCCTTTTTTTTGTCGAATACGTTCTCTTAGGCTATCAAAGACATCACCTTCAGACTCTTGAAACGTCAAAACGTAATTTTTACCCATGACTAAACTGACTTGTTCTGACACTATTTTTTCATTGTCATCATAGTACATCATTTTTAAAACTATAAAAACATAGTCTTCATAAGTATCTATTTTAGGACGTTGTGAGGTGTTGACAATATCTTCTAGGATTAAAGGGTGTAACTTATAGTAGTTTCCTATTTTTTCAATTTCGTCTATAAAATTTAAACCGTTTAGGTTAAACCAAGTTACAGTCTCTGAGTCTTTAAACAGGAAGGCCTCTTCAACAGATCCTAAATCAGCTTCTTTATAATCGTTTATATCATAATCAAAAGCCTGTAAATGAAGCACCTTACCTTCTTTGTTACCAGTGTATACTAATGTACCTGGAACTTGTCCAAGATGTTTTTTGTAATTTTGAGAACGTTTTTTGTGTCTTTTTTTAGCCATAGTTACAATTTAATGCATATCTCCAAAGTCCTCGATTGCATCTTTTTGTACTAAAGTTACAGCTTTTTGAAGAATTAAGTTGTTTGGGTAGGTCACTAAGTCTCCATTATCCTGTCTTAAATGAAGTTGAAACGCTCTAATGTCTTCTATAATTCCTTCTAATGGAGCATCTTTATCATGGATTTTAATTTTATCTCCAACTTTATACGGAAATGAAAAAAACATGATTATCCCTGAAGTAATATTACTTAAAATAGACCATATAGCGAATAGTGCAATACCAATTACTGCAAATACAGAAGAGAAGACTAGTGTTAAGCTTTCTAACTCTGCACCAAAAATATAAGCTATAAACAGAAGAAAAATTAGAAGTAAAGTAAATGTTGAATAACGTATTATTAAACCAATTCTGGCATCATTTATACCACTTTTTCTACCAATTTTTTTTATTGATATTTTTAGTGTAATGCGAATTATAATAAAGATTATGAGTAAAATAGCTGAACTAATTAACTCGTTTTCTAGGTTTTTTAAAAACATAATGTGTTTTAATTAGTATGTAAATATAGTTTTTATTCTAATCCTAATGTTTTTCTTAACTCTAAATCAGTATTGCTTTTTTTATTCCAATAAGCAGATTTTAGAGTATTTATTTTTGTGGCTTTTGTAGTTAACCCATTATGCGTGTCCTCCCAAGCTTCGATTGTAAAAGGGAATTTACTATTGTAGTTAATAATTAATTGACGGTCTAAATCTTTAATAACTAATTTGTATTGACCTGGCTTGCTTTCCGCGAAAGCGTTATAAGCTTTTAAAGGTTTGTGGGATAACCTGATAAACTCTAAATTAGGTATAATATTAAAATTGCCCGTTGGCAGGCTGGTTGGGTCAATACGGAGTTGCGTCCAGATTTGATTTTCTAATACTGCTTTGTCTAAATTAAAATTTTGGTCGGCTTCACCCTGAAAATAGGAGTGAGAACTGACCTGAAACTGCTCGCGATTATTAAGCTGTGTGTAGGCTTGTCCGCACCATTCTTGCACGGATGCACTTACTTTTAAAGCATGTTGGTTATTTGCAATTGGATAAAAAGTACTTTGCATAATGCTGTACGGATAAATACCTGTATTAAAGTTTTTGGTGGCATTAAGCTTTAAAACATTGATGTTTGATGGGTTGTTTTGATCAGCTTTGACTTGTTGGTCCGCTAAAAAAGGTTCTGTGACATAAATTAGTACTGCTTTACCTTTTCTGATTTCGCCATAACGAGCTTGGTCTAATTGATATGAAGTGATTTCTGCTTTTCCTGCATACCAATAGTCTTTAAATTGTTTATTAGCTTTAAAAGCAGGGGATTTAACTTTTTTAGGAGAAGCAATAGCAGTGTCTTCTACCTTTTTTAGGTCTTTGCTAGTTTGTTGTATACAGCTTGAAAGCGCTAAAAACGAGGTTATAATTATTAAGAATTTTAAAGATCGCATAGTTATTTAATTTACATTAAAAATACAATTCTAAAACTCGTCAGCAATGATATTTAACGTTTCATAAACAAGGTGTGTTGGCATACCGACTACGTTAAAAAAAGAACCGTGTATACTTGTTACACCTATTTGTCCTATCCATTCTTGGATACCATATGCTCCTGCTTTGTCTAATGGAGAATAGGTTTTTATGTAATGCCAAATCTCGTCATCAGAAAAATCTTTAAAAGTTACTTTGGTTACTGCATTTACGGTTTTTTGAAAGTTTTTAGTACGGATACAAACAGAGGTAATTACATCGTGAGTATTATTACTTAATGATGATAACATTTCAAACGCTTCGTCATTATTTCGAGGCTTGCCTAAAGCAGCATTTTTATGCCATACAATGGTGTCGCTAGTTACTAATATTTCGTGTTTTTTAAGCTCTTCTACGTATGGTAAAGACTTTAGCTCTGCTAAATAGTCACTAATTTGATAATGTAGTAAATGGTGTGGATAATCTTCTTTTATTTTTTTTAAACGGACTTCAAAATCAAGTCCTAAATCCCTAAAAAACTGTTGTCTTCTAGGTGAGCCTGAAGCTAATATAATATGTCGATTTTTAAGTTTTTCTTTTAGCATAGTAAATAAGTATATATCAAAGATAAAGATTATAAGAGGTATAAAAAAAGGAAAGCAAAATGCTTTCCTTTTATAAAATAAATTTAAGTGTTATTAAACTATATTATGACTTAGTGTTATCTATAGTTGGCGCTTTCCATCTTACAGTTTCTACTTTTTTACTATTTGCGGTTTTTATAGCTTTAGTGTTTCGTTTTTTGTCATAAATCATTGCTGCAGTCATAATTAAACTTGTTCCTATAATTACAAACAGTAAAATACCAGGTTCAAAAGTATCTATTATAGCTTCTTTTGGGATGGCATAAAATAACAATACCGTAATTAAACCTCTTGGAGCGATAAATAATTGTGGGATAATATCTTTACCAACAAATAGCCTTAATAATACAAATCTGATTATATAAATAGAACCAATTATTAAGGTGCTAATTATTGCCACATCAATGTTAAATAGGGATGCTACAACTATTGTTATACCAAATACAACAAAGAAAAACGTACGGACTACAAAAGCGGTCTCTGCAGTAATAGTATGCAGCTCGTGATATATGTGGTGCGCTTTATCATAATGAAGGTATTTTTTTAGTTTACCTGTAAAAAATAATTTCATGTTGGCGATTACAAGTCCAAATATTAAAATTATTATCAATGACGATAAATGCATTTTTTTACCCACTGCATATAGTAGTAATAACACAGCAATAAGTAGAAACAGTTTTACCTGACTTTTAATTTTTTGAAATATTAATATAATTAAATAGCTGGCAATTAATGAAATTACTATTGTTACAATCAGGTTTAATGAAAAACCAACAACTCCACCATCTTCTGCAGGGTTTAATTTACCTGTTAAGAAGTAAAACATCATAATACCGATGATATCGGAAAAAGTGCTTTCGTAAATATGAAATTCTTTTTTTGACTCTTTTAACCCAGAAACACTAGGGATAATAATAGCACTAGATAAAATTGAAAGTGGTGTAGCGTATAACCAAGCCGATTGCATGGTCATTTCTGGTATGAATTGGTATAAAATTAAGGCAGCAACCCAAGCCGAAGCGACTAAGCCAATTATAGCTATTAACATAGACTTTAAAATAGGCATTAGTTTTTCCTTTTTTAGTTCTAGCTCTAATGCAGCTTCAAGAACAATCATTATCAGTCCTATAATACCTAAGACCTCTAAAATTGGTAAAAAATCAATATTATCGACTTTTAAATATTTTAACAAGTATTGTAAGCCTACACCAAAGATGATAAGCATTAATACTGCAGGGACATTAGTTTTTTTTGATAGTCCATTAAATAAAAAAGACACAATAATTATTACAGAAACTGCAATAATGATGTTATATGAGGATAAAATTTCCATGTTTAAATAGAGGTGTTAATTTGGCTTGTTTGTATGTTGTTATCTTCTAAAAAGTAAATTAACTCTTTAGAGGATGCTCCGTTTTCTGTAGTATACTGCAATTTTAACTGCTTGTTTTCTGTTTTGTTAATAGTTGGTGGTTGGTTGTAATTTAGTATTGGATTACTAAATAGTAAATCTAAAATTTGTTCTGGTGTTTTATCTGTTTCTAAATATAAAGTCTGTGTTAAAACACTTGTTGTATTAGGTTTTACTGTAAAGCCTAAGCTTGAAACTGTTGAGTAGTTAATGTATTGTACTCCATTTTCTGTATTTAGTTTTACACCTAATAGTAAAAACTTTTTTATGTCTCCAATATACTCTCCAACTTGTATTTTTGATCCCGTTTGTATCATAGGATTGCTTTTTAAAAACAATCCATTTATATAGTTTTTAATTTGAGAAAATCCAAAAACACTAATAATAACCAATATTATACTGTGTGAAATATAATTGATTGATATAAAGTTTAATAGTAATATTACAACTGCTATAGGAGTAAAAAATAGGATTGCTTTGTCAGAAAACAGTAAAAGTTGTTTATTAAAGACATTACGTATTGCTAATTGTTCTAAACTATATTTTAAAAGTTTAAAGCACCAAAACGTAATAATTAAGACTACTAAAAGCCAAAACAACCCTTGCCAAGTATTTAATTGTGGAATAGTGTTCATAATTAGTTTAATATACCTCTATAAATTAATAATTGCTTGATGTCTTTAGTTATCACTGGATTTAACCTAAGTTGACCACCGTTTTCTCTTAAAATAATTTTAGTGTTAGATAATCTTTTAAGGCTTGGTTTGTATTGTGCCTCGTAGCTTTTTCCAACAAACTTTTTTAATTGAATTTCTGTAATTTTATTAAATATTATAAGTTGTTTAAGTATAATTAACTCTTCTTTATTTAAAAAATCTTTAAAGCCAGGGTCATTGTCTTCATAAATAACTTTATTGTCTTCAGTTAAAGTGGTTCCAAATGTCCAAGCTTGAAGTACTTCGCCTAAATTATAATCAAGTTTTTTACAAAGCTTTAATACAAATTGTTTAATCTGTTTAGGGCTTAAAGGTTCTAAGTTTTTAGAAACTAAAATTTTATGAGAAGCACTATGGCGTAGCATGACCGCATTGTAAATCTCGTCAAAACTAGCTTTATCTAATTTAATTGTATTGCTAAAAGCTTCAGTAAACCTTAAACGATTATCTAAATGTTTTTTTAATTGATTAGTTGTGGTAACTATAACCAGTGCGTTATCAGACTCAGAGTAAATAAAGTCAATAAGTACTCTTACATTATCTAATAAGCTAAACTCTGTACTGTCCCAAAGCTCTAAATCGTCAATAACTATTAAGGGTTTAGTATTTACAAATCCTTTTTTAATGTTTTGTAATGCTTCGTTTAAGTTATGGGAGGTTTTAAATTTGCGACCGTTAAAAGTAATAGTACTGTCCTTTTTTAGAAGGATTGTACTTTTTTCAAAATACTTTTGGCTTATATAATCTACAAAGGTAGATTTACCGCTAAATTGATCTCCAGTAATAATAATGGCTTTGCCAAAGTCGTTTTTCCATTGTGAAATTGACTTTTCAATATTTGCTTCTTGTTTTTGTCGTGGTGATAAAAATAGATTTCCTATAAAATTTTTATTAAAAAACAGGTTGTCATAATGCGCATTTACCTCTTTAAACATTCTATAATTTATACATTGTATTGTGTCTTCAATCTTGTTTTGATCACTAAATAAACTGGTTTGACCTAGCTTAGTATTTAACTTGTTAAAACGATTAAAAATCTTGTTTTTAATGTTGTGATAAAAGTCGTTATGGTCTGTTGCTAATTGGCTAATAGAAGATTGTAAAGTTACTTCTAAAAAAGGGTGGTCATTATAAATTTTTGAGGCAGTAAAATGGGACGATAGCAACTGTTTTAATTTTGAAACCGTTTTTTCTGTAGTGGTATTATTTTCATTTAAGTTGGCATGTGCACTTTTTAGACTTTCTACTAAAGTGGGAATTGCGTTTAAAGTTTTGTTGTTTTTCTCAACAGTTAAGCTACTTTTTAAGTTTAGCAGACTGTGTTTAAAATAAGCAGATGTAGTTGTTTCTTGTTCGGTTAAATCAATTATACTTGGAAAGATTTCAAAATCAAACCATTTTTTAACGGTTTTATTAAAATCTATTTTTTTAGTAACTAATAACCCGTTATTGGTTTTAACCGGTATGGTCGCTGTGTTTAGTTTTTTAATTTTAGCATCAATTTTACTGGCGTAATCCTCTTGATTGTTTTCTGCTTTAGAAAGCGTTAGTAGAGTTTGGTCTACCCATTTAATTATTGGATTAACATCCTCTAGGGTTTCAATTTCTCTAACCGCTTTAATAGCCTCATTAATATGTTTTAATAAGGTAGAATTGTTGTTAACTATTTGATCTAATAATAGGTCGCTTGATTCCTTAATATCATTAAATACAGATATAGTTTTAGACATTAAAAACTTATTGTCTCTAATTTGCTTTAATTGCTGCAGGACTTCTTCTATCTGATTTTTATAGATTGGCCAAGGATTTTTATAATGCTGTAAAGCGTAAGCTGAGGTTTTAGCTTTTTCTTTGTTTTTATTTTGAATAGCAGCAATACTAGTTTCAAGAGTTTTAGACGCTTTTAGTAAAGTGTCAATCGATTCTTTAAAATGAGTTTTAATCTTTACATCTGAGTCATCATAATCTGATAATACAAAGTTTGCTATTTGTAGTTGTAAATTGGTATCCCTATGTAAAATGGCGTAATCTTTAAATAGCTCGGGTATAATGTAAAGTAATTGATATAACTCAATATTGTTGTCCTGATTATCTAATCCGTTATCAGTTGAATCTGTTATACTGAAGTAGGTCTTGCAAAACGAAGTAAAATTTGACTCGATATATTTTGATAGCTCCTCAGAAGATTTGATTGTGCTTATCGTTTTTATGTAGTTTTGAGTTTCTAATAATAGGGTAGTGCTAAGATTAGAAACGTCGCTAAGTTTTGTGTTTAACATTTAGTTTAAATGTAGTTTAAATTAGGTCTTAAAAATGGTTTTTTGTAATTGATGTCTAAATATATAACTAAAATATAATGTTTAAGCTAAATATTTGAAGATGATAATACTTACATTTATATAATTAAAAAACCTAAACCCGTAAAATTATCGCCATTAATTATGCTTGTCAGCTATTTTATTATGTAATGTACTAGCATGGATAGTATCCCTAAAAACATAACAAATTTTAGTAGTTTACTTATGGTTTTGTATTGTGATTTATGCTCTGCTGTAAATAGTTTAATAGCTATATAAATTAACGGAGCAATAACAGTTACTAAAAAGTAAGTAACTACTATTAATTGCATATATAAAAAAGATGCTAAATAGTATATTAAAATTAATATAGCAAAGACAGTTAAACCAAAAGCAATTTTTGTTGCTCTTTCTTTACCTAGTACAATAGGTAGTGTTTTAAGCTGCATTTTATAATCACCATCTACGTCTTGAATATCTTTAACAACCTCTCTAATTAAAGTAATGATAAACGCAAAAACTGCATAATCAAAAAGCACTTCAAACATGGTGGATTGTATAAATTGATTTTGCGCTGTAATAGCAGGAAGTAACTCGAATATCCCCACAATAACTAAGCTTAAGCCGACTAGCATACTTATTACAATATTACCTACTAAAACAATTTGTTGTAAAAAAGAAGCATAAATATAAAGTAGTGCTGCAATAACTACAAAAATTGCAAAAAAGCTACTTCTATCAATAAGGTGTGATAAATAAAAACCTAAGACAACACCAATTACAGTAAAAGCCATGTAATAAGTATAAGCTTTGTCTTCAGGGATATATTTGCCTATAATTAGCTTATTAGGTTTGTTAATGGTGTCTGCTTCAACATCAAAAATATCATTAATAATATAGCCTCCAGCAGCTATACAAAGTGTAGCAGCTACTAATATTAAAAATTGAAAAATGCTTAAGGTTGTACTAACGTTAAAAGCAGGAAACATTGCGTATTTAATCAAAACTTGCACTAATACAATTAGTAACAAGTTTTTAAAACGTATAAGTTGAAGTAGTATCAATTGGTTAAGATTTAAGTTTGTTTATTTAAAATGTTTGTGCATCAAAATCACTATCCCATTTGTTTTGCACTTTCATTACTTGCTCAATAACATCACGTACACAACCTTCGCCCCCTAATTTGTGCGAGATGTATTTTGATACATTTTTTACTTCCGGCACAGCATCTTGTGGGCAACTAGGCATACCTACTAATTTTAAAACAGGAACATCAGGGATGTCGTCACCCATATACAAAACGTTTTCGGCTTGTATTTGGTTGTCGTTAAGGTAGGCTTCAAATTGTTTTATTTTTTGATGTGCACCCAAATACACGTCTTTAATCCCTAGGTGGTTTAATCTTGTACGGACACCCTCGTTAGTACCTCCAGAAATGATACATACGTTATAACCATGGTTTAAGGCTTGCTTCATTGCGTAACCGTCCTTAACATTCATGTGTCTTATCATTTCTCCAGAAGTGGTAATGGTAATCATTCCGTTAGTTAAAACGCCATCTACATCAAAAATAAATGTTGTGATTTGGTGTAGGTATTCTTTATAGCTTTTAGTGTCCATGTGTTTTTTTTATAGATTCTGTCATTAGTTTATAAATCGCTTCATGCTGATTATTGTCTAATAACTTTAAGTGTCTTTTTATAGTTTTTTTATCGTTTCGTTTTGCAGGACCTGTTTGTGCTAAGTAAGGAGAGACTTCTTGGACTTTTCTAGCGGTTTCAGTAATTAGTGGTTTTAAAATATCAAACTCGGCACCATGCTTTTCTGTAATTTCATGAGCAATTCTATAAATCTGATTCGTAAAATTATTAACAAAAACAGCTGCTAAATGTAAAGCGGGTCTTTGCTTTGGGTTAACTTTATAAGTTGTACTACCTAAGCTTTGTCCTAAAACTTCTAAAACTTTAAAATCTTGTTTTCTTAAAGTTTCAATACAAATTGGTACAGTGGCAAAATCCAAATCAACCGCTTTGCTAAATGTTTGTAAAGGATAAAAAACACCTCTATAATGTTTCATGTCAATATCATATAAGCGTGCACTTCCAGAAGTATGCACAACCAATCTTTTATCAAAAGGAAGGGATGCGCTTAAAGACTCTATAGCATCGTCACTAACCGCAATAATATACACATCTGCTTCAACTAAACTATTGATATCGTCCGTTATTTTTACTTCGTTTTTATAGCTTTCAATTGTTTTTTTACTTCGGTTGTACCATTGCACAACTTCAATATTAGACGCCTTTTTAAAACCCTTATATAAGTGTGTGGCTACATTTCCTGCGCCAAGCAAAACTATTTTAATCATAGTGCTAAAATACTAAGAAAATAGAAATATAAAAGGACAAAATCTTATCTTTGTTTGTATGAAACGAAAAGAAATTTCTAACAGAGCTGATGTTAAACTTTTAGTAGATGAATTTTACGTTAAAGTAAGAGCAGATAATTTATTAGGACCAATTTTTAATAAGATTATAACAGATTGGGACAGTCATTTAGATCATTTGACCACCTTTTGGGAATCTAGCTTGTTTATTGGTAAAAAGTTAGACAAAAAATATATAGGCAACCCTTTAGAGGCTCATGAAAAAGTAGACAAAGCTGTTAATCACTCTATAAGCGAGATGCATTTTGGTGTATGGCTTAATTTGTGGCATGCTACAATAGATCAATATTTTGAAGGCGAAATTGCAGATAATGCAAAGCGCCGTGCTAGAAAAATGGGCACATTTATGTATTTAAATATATTTAAAGCTAGACAAACTAAAAGTTAATAATTTTAACATAAGATTTGGAAGTTCTAATGGATTTAATATCAACTAAAACAATTATCTTTGCCCGAGCTAAAAAAGGCCTATTATTATGCAAAATAGAATCGCCAAAATCTTATTTTCTACAAGATTAACATCTGTCTTATTTATTGTATTTGCTGTCGCTATGGCGGTTGGTACTATCTTAGACAGAAACATGGATACCTCTCCAACACCTTACACAAGAAACTTAATTTACAATGCTTGGTGGTTTGAAGCCATCATGGTGTTTTTTGTTATCAATTTTATTGGTAACATATTTAGATTTAGGTTGTTGCGTAAAGAAAAATGGGCAACATTAATATTGCACTTATCATTTATTTTAATAATTATTGGAGCCGGAATTACGCGCTACCATAGTTTTGAAGGGATGATTGCAATACGAGAAGGTGAAACAGAAAGTGGATTTTTATCTCAAAAAACATATATTACTGCGTATATAGATGGGGATTATAAAATTGATGGGGTCCCACAACGCTTACCAATTGCAGAAGAAGTTGATTTTTCTGGAAGGATGACTAATAGTTTTGACTATACCGCCTATTATAATGATACCCCAGTACGATTTGAATTAACTGACTTTTTTCTTGGTGCAGAAGAGGATGTTGTACCAGATGAAAATGGTGAAAATTATTTAAAAATTGTTGAAGCTAGAGGTAATGGACCACACAATCACTTTATAAAACAAGGTACGGTAGAAAATATTCATAACCTTTTAATAGCTTTAGATAAACCAACTGAAGGAGCTGTTAATTTAACAACTACCGAAAATGGTTTAATGATTCATTCTCCTTTTGAAGGTGAGTATTTGCAAATGGCAACCATGAATAAGGGAGTGTTAGTAAAAGACAGCTTACAGCCTTTAATGATGCGTTCTAGATATGTAATCGGAGACATGCAATTTGTGTTTCCTAAACCTGTAATTAAAGGTAAGTTTGATATTGTAAAAAAATCAGAACTTTTAAAACAAGACGAAAACGCAGTAGTACTTAATGTTTCTGCAAATGGAGAAACTAAAGAAGTTAAACTTTTAGGAAGCCAATGGTCAAATAACAGATTTAAGCAAGTTAAAGTTGGTGGTTTGGATATCGCTTTAAAATATGGATCTAAAGTTTTAGAGCTTCCTTTTGAAATTAAATTAAACGATTTTATTGCTGAAAAATATCCAGGTACAGAAAATAACTATTCGTCTTACGAAAGTAAAGTAACAGTAATTGATAAAGAAGAAGGCGATTTTGATTTTCATATATATATGAATAACATATTAGACCACAGAGGATATCGTTTTTTTCAAGCCGATTTTGATAAGGATTTAAAAGGAACCATTTTATCTGTAAATCATGATTATTGGGGGACAATGGTAACTTACATCGGTTACTTTTTGTTATACTTTGGGATGATGGCCATTTTATTTGCTAACCATACAAGATTTAGAGACTTGCAAAACGGACTAGAAAAAATTAAAAAGAAAAAGTCTAAACTACTTTCTATACTATTTTTAAGTTTAAGTTTAGCTGGTTTTGCACAAGAGCAAGAACACACAGTAGACGATGGACATGGTCATCAAGATACAGAGGTGTCAGAAAACCAAAGACCTACTAAAGCACAAATAGATTCTATTTTAAAAGCAAATGTAGCACCTGTAGAGCATGCTTTAAAATTTGGAAGGTTAGTTATACAAGATCTTGATGGACGTATGATGCCTATTGATACTTATGCATCAGAGTTAGTTAGAAAACTAACTAAACATGAAGGTTATGAAGGGTTAACATCTGATCAAGTCTTTTTAAGTATTCTAGAAAGTCCAATGCTATGGTATAATGTGCCAATTATATATCTAGCACCAAAAAAAGCAGATTCAATTAGAAGCATTATTGGTATACCTAATGATCAAAAATATGCAACCTTACTAGACTTTTTTGATGATAATTTTCAATATAAATTAGATTCTTATTTAGAAGAAGCTTCAGCAGTTAAATCTCAAACAGGTATCCAGAAAGAGTTTATTGAAACTAATCAACGTATCAATTTATTAAGTAATGCAGTAGAAGGTAGATCTTTAAAGATATTTCCTGTTCCTGATGACGAAAACAATAAATGGATTTCTCCTTTTGAATATAAAAATGAAGGTTATAATCAAAAAATACAAGATAGTACCTATGGTAGTTTTATAGGGTCAGGTTTTGATTGGTATCTATTTACTTTAAATGAAGCTAAAAAAACAGGAGATTATTCTAAACCAGAAAAACTATTAGAGGCATTTAAAACTTCTCAAAGAAAAGTTGGATCGCAAGTAATGCTAAGTGATGACAAGATTAATGCAGAGATACTTTATAACAAGTACGATGTGTTTAAAAAGTTGTTTAGTTGGTATATGTATGCTGGTACTTTAATGTTTATACTACTTGTATGGCAAATCTTTAAATCCAATAATAAATGGTTAGCTAGAAGCATTACCGTTTTTAAAGTAATTATTTTAGGACTGTTTATAATTCATACTTTAGGTTTAATTGCTAGATGGTATATTTCTGGTCATGCACCTTGGAGTGATGCTTATGAGTCTATGATTTATGTAGCATGGGCAACAATGTTTTTTGGATTAGCTTTTGGAAGAAAAAGTGATTTAACATTAGCGTCTACTGCATTTGTTACAGCAATGATTTTAATGATTGCGCATTGGAATTGGATGGATCCAGCAATTGCAAACTTGCAACCAGTATTAAATAGTTATTGGTTAATGATACACGTAGCTGTAATTGTTGCTAGTTATGGTCCTTTTACATTAGGTATGATATTAGGTTTGGTGTCATTAGTATTAATGATACTAACTAATAAAGACAATAAGTCTAAAATGGATATAAATATTAAGGAGTTAACTATTATTAATGAAATGGCTTTAACCGTAGGTTTAGTCATGTTAACTATAGGTAACTTTCTTGGAGGACAGTGGGCAAATGAAAGCTGGGGAAGATATTGGGGTTGGGACCCTAAAGAAACTTGGGCTTTAATTAGTATAATGTTATATGCATTTGTTATCCATATGAGATTAGTACCAGGTTTACGTGGTAAATGGTTTTTTAACTTAATGTCAATTATAACTTTTGGTAGTATTATAATGACTTACTTTGGGGTTAATTTTTACCTTTCAGGACTACATAGTTACGCAAGTGGAGACCAAATAGTAAGCTTTAAGTTTATTGGTATAGCTTTAGTTGTAGTTGCTATATTAGGTGTCTTATCTTACAGAAAGTATGTTAAGTTTTACAAAAAGTAATTAGTATATAAATTATAAAACAAAAAAAAACTCACTATTTAATAGTGAGTTTTTTTTTGTTAGTTACGTTTGAATTAATTGTTACCAATAACAATCTGTTTTACTACTGTTGTAGTTTGTGTTTGTATGTGTAATATAAGATTTTTATCATCTGTATTTAGATAGATATCTGCTTTCTTATTATTTATATTTTGTACTGATTGTAAAGTTGTACCATTATAACTATAGATTGATACAGCTGTAATCAAGTCCTTATCATTCAAGCTAATTTTTAATCGATTATTACCTTTTGAGTAAACAATTTTAAGTTGGTTTTCACTAATATCAGTGTTGTCATCATTTTCATCAACATCATCTGTATTTTCAGACTCTTCAGTGTTGTCATCATCATCATCAGTGTTGTCAGAGTCGTCTGAGTTGTCTGATTCATCAGTATTATTTGACTCGTCAGTGGTATCAGTATTATCTGTCGAGTCTTCATTGTCGACTACTGCAGGTATACTAAATGTGATATAAAAACGATCTGTATAATTTACAGCATCGATTGTGCTTGTAAATGGTGTGTCGTTAATTCTAGTATAAGTATTTAATAGTGCATCAAAGATGTATACATTAATTTCTGATTGAAAGTTTTCTAAACTACTTAAAGCTATTGTAGCATCTCCAGCAACTTCATTATATAGACCAAATAAATATTGACTTGTTTCGTCAAAAGCACCAACAGCTTGTATAACATATCTGTTATCTTCAATTAACCAATTTAAATCGTTGTTAAAAGGGGTGTGGACAGTCGCATCATAACCATAGTCAACACCATCTGTTGCAGAGTTATCTGATGTAAATCCCAAAAGTAATTCTCTGGATGCTCCATTTGGAGAGGTGTAATCTAACCTAAGCATTTGTATGCTGTTAGAATTTGATGTTGTAGTTTTGCTGTTGTTTGAAAAAATAAAATTACTAAAGATTAGTAACAAAAGTAGGGTAGCTTTTTTCATGTTTTAAGGGAGTTATTTGATAGTTAGGTTAAATTCTTAGTCTAATATATATAGTATTTTGAAAAACCACTATTAAGTGTTAAATTTTTCGATGAAATACATATTTATGACATATATCATAGTTTATATTCGATAATAAGCACGATTATCTGTTTAAGTGCATCTTTAGTTTGGTTTATACATGTAATTAGCTTCTGATTAAACAATTAGCCAAACTGAAAAACTATTATAACTACTAAATAGCGCTTAAAAAGTTGAATTATTACGAAATAGCTATTAGTTTTGCACTAAAAATTTATATTTAACACCACTTAATAAAATTTAATATTTAAAATGAAGTTTTTAAAAGAATTTAAAGAGTTTGCTATTAAAGGTAACATGATGGATATGGCTATTGGTATTATAATAGGTGCATCCTTTAATAAAGTAATTGATGTATTGGTTAAAAAAGTATTTTTGCCACCATTGTCCCTTATGACTGAAGGTGTAAATTTTCAAAACAAACGTTATATTTTAAGAGACGCAATTACCAATGCGGAAGGTAAAATTACAACTCAAGAGGTTGCTGTCTATTATGGCGAATTATTTGAAGTGTTTTTAGACTTTTTAATTGTTGGTTTAACAGTATTTATAGTTGTAAAGGCGATGAATAGATTAAAAGATAAATCTCATGATGTTAAAAACAAAACGGTTAAAACCCCAAAGGATATCGAGCTTTTGTCTAAACTTTCAGATTTAATGGAAGAGCAAAATGCGCTATTAAAAGCTTCAAAAAAATAAATTATGCCTAAACCTAAAGGTCAAAAAAACACAAAAAATAAAGCCAAACATTCAAAATTAATGGCTAAAAAAATTAATAAAAAGAAAAAAGAAGCTGCTACAAGAAAAGAGCGTTTAAAAGAGATTGTAAAAAAAAACATACAGAAAGAATAAAAAAAAGCCAATTGTTAAATTGGCTTTTTAAATTATATTTTAATAAGGTTTTTATCTAAATTTAAATCTTCTAAAATTTTATTAGTAAAACTATAGTGTCCCTTTGTAGTGATAATTTTAAATCGGTGATCTTTCATTCTAGTCACAACGTCTAATAGTCTCCATTTTGTTTTTAAAAGCTTAGGTTGATCACTTTTTAAACCTAATTCAAAAAAGTGTTTTTTAGTACGTTTAAAGGCTGTGATATCTGGTGTAACTACCATGTCATTTTTCTTTTTAATAAATGATTTTGGAGATTCGTATCCGTCTAAATCAGCTTTAATGTTTTCGTAACCTAAAAACTCTAAATGCTTAATTGATTGTTTTAAAATTTCTTCGTGGGTATCTTTATCTTGTGCTATCATAGTCTATAATATACAAAATATAGACTGGTTTTAAGTTAAAGGTACGTTAAATCAAGATAGTCACACTTATATTAGTAGCTAGACTACACAGCAGTCAAATTTTAAATTAGTAATTTAGTAGTCTTAAAGGCGTATTAAAATGAAATTAAACAATCTTGGTTTAAACACCATTTGCACACATGTAGGAGAGGTGCCTGACCAGCAATTTAATGGAGCGATTTCTCCAATATATTTATCCTCTTCATATCAATTTATGGATGTTGATGTTAAACGTTATCCAAGATATTTTAATACTCCTAATCAAGAATATTTAACCAAAAAAATTGCAGCATTAGAACAGACTGAAACTGCTATGATATTTGGCTCTGGTATGGCAGCGATTAGTCATATGTTTTTAGCATTTTTAAAATCAGGTGACCATATTGTGGTGCAAAACACCCTTTATGGAGGGACTTCTAATTTTATAAGGGAAGAGTTTCCTAAGCTAAATATCCAATTTACCTTTACTAATGGGTATAAAGTTGAAGATTTTGAAGCTGCAATACAACCAAACACTAAACTTATACATATAGAAACGCCTTCAAATCCTTTATTAACCATAACCGATATTAAGGCAATTGCAGATTTAGCAAAACAAAAAAATATAGTAACAAGTATTGATAATACATTTGCAAGTCCTGTAAATCAAAACCCAGCTAATTTTGGAATTGATTTAATAATGCATTCTGCTACCAAATATTTTGGAGGTCATAGTGATATCTGTGCAGGAGCAGTTGCAGGAAGTAAGTTGCATATGGATAAAATATGGAATGTGTCTAAAAACTATGGAGGTAGTTTAAGCGATTTTACGGTTTGGATGCTAGAACGTAGCATGAAAACTTTAGGTTTACGGGTAAAGGCACAAACTAAAAACGCTAATAAATTAGCAAAGTGGCTAACTAAACAACCTTTTATAAAGCAGGTGTATTATCCTGGGTTAAAAAGCCACCCAGAACACAAACTAGCAAAAACACAAATGAAAGGGTTTGGAGCCATGTTATCTTTTGAGTTAATAGATAGTATAGATTCAGATCAATTTATGAAGCAATTAAAACTTATAAAAGCTTCCATGAGTTTAGCAGGTGTAGAAAGCACAATGCTGTCTCCAACACAAACATCACACGCTTTACTAACACCAGAACAACGTACAGAAGTTGGGATTGCAGATGGATTGATTCGTTTTTCTGTTGGGATAGAAGCTGTAAAAGACCTAAAACAAGATATTAAACAAGCTATTAGTCTATAAATAAATAACCGTAACGATTTATAATAAAATATTTTGCACAAAAAAAACAAACACACCGACGACTACAATTTTGATCAGCTCGTTTCAGTATTTCCAAGCATCGAGCCATTTGTATTTACCAATGCAAATAATAAAAAAACAATTGACTTTGCTAACCCAAAAGCGGTTAAAGCTTTAAATGCAGCATTGTTAAAATCCCATTATGATGTAGATTTCTGGGAGTTTCCTGATCATTTTTTATGTCCTCCAATTCCTGGTCGCGTAGATTATATACATCATATTTCGGACCTTTTAGAGCGTTCTAATTTGACACAAAACGTTACAGTTATGGATATTGGTACTGGAGCAAATTGTATCTACCCTTTATTAGGGACTGCTCAGTATGATTGGAGTTTTATAGGTGCTGATAGTAATGACGAGGCACTTAAACATGCGCAAAACATTATTGATAAAAATAATTTAAAAGATAAAATTAAACTTAGAAAGCAAGAAGATAGCGCCCATATTTTAAAAGGTGTTTTAAGTCAAACTGAGAAGGTGACAGTAACTATGTGTAATCCTCCATTTTTTAAAAACGAAGCTGACGCACTAAAGGCAACGACAAGTAAACTAAAAGGGCTTGGTAAGCCTACGGATGAGATGGTCAGGAACTTTGCAGGTCAAGCACATGAGTTATGGTACAAAGGCGGTGAAAAAGCATTTTTACACAATTATTTATATGAAAGTTCTTTATTAAAAACACAAAGTTTTTGGTACACAAGTTTAGTGTCAAATAAAGATAATGTCAAAACAATAAACCAGTCTCTTAAAAAGTTAGGTGCAACATCAGTACTTACTATAGGTATGAATATTGGTAACAAGAAAAGCAGAATTGTCGCTTGGACGTTTTTAGATGAAGAAGAAAAACAAAATTGGAATAAAAATTAATTAAAATGAAAGTAGATATATTAGCATTTGGTGCACACCCTGACGATGTAGAGTTAGGTGCAGGAGCTACTCTAGCTAAAGAAATAGCAAATGGTAAAACGGTTGCTTTAATAGACCTAACAAAAGGAGAGTTGGGGACCAGAGGTACAGAACAAACTAGAAAAGCAGAAGCAGAAGACGCTAAAAACATTTTAGGGATTTCCTTCAGAGAAAATTTAGGTTTTGCAGATGGCTTTTTTGTTAACGATAAGCAACACCAATTAGAAGTTATTAAAATGATACGCAAGTATCAACCAGAGATAGTACTTTGTAATGCAATTGACGATAGACATATTGACCACCCTAAAGGCAGTAAGCTAGTTAGTGATGCTTGCTTTTTAAGTGGTTTAATTAAAATAGAAACACAACTAGATGGGGTCTCTCAAAAACAATGGAGACCAAAGCAGGTATACCATTATATACAATGGAAAAATATTGAACCTGATTTTGTTGTAGACGTTACTGGTTATATGGATGTTAAAATGAAAAGTGTTTTAGCATATAAAACGCAGTTTTTTGACCCTAATAGTAAAGAACCAGAAACACCAATTTCAAGTAAAAATTTTACGGATAGTATAGAATATAGAGCTAAAGATTTAGGTAGGCTAATAAATGTAGAATATGCAGAAGGCTATACTGTAGAGCGTTACGCAGCTGTAGAAAGTTTATTTAATTTAAAATAAAAAATTTTCAAAAAAACGTTTGGAATAACTACTAAATAATTTACCTTTGCACACGCATTATTAAATGTGCACAAATGGTGGTTGTAGCTCAGCTGGTTAGAGCGTCGGTTTGTGGTACCGAAAGTCGCCGGTTCGAACCCGGTCTTCCACCCAAAAGCAAAAAGCTTCTCTTTTCAAGAGAAGCTTTTTTTGTGGGTTTTATTTTAAATGATATTTAGTGTTTTGTAATAATGTAAATGTTGTAGAAGCTTGTTTTATAATTTTGCGAGTTCCTTAAAAAAGGCATATATAACAAATAAAATTTAAAGTGCATTATAAATAATTAATCCACCAAATATAAAAGCAAGGAGAGATATAAATTGAAAATAGATTGGTTTAAGTCTATCAGCGCTATTCATCGAAAATTTATGATGAGTTTTTTTTGGAATAACAAAAAGGATAAAAGAGGTTATTACCATAATCCAACCTAAAATTTTAAAGCCTTCAGGATATTTAGCAAAATCGGCATGTAATATTAGTGCGATTGCAGGTATCAATCTGATTGTTATTTCAGAATAATTTATAAAATTAGTGCTTCCTGCTTTTCGTAAAATTATTCTCGCTTTTTTGGGGTTAAATAACATGAGAAACCCTATAAGGATTATAAAAATTCCGAATGATATTACAATCCATTTTGTGATTTCAGGTATCATAATTAGGTCCAGTTTTAAAAACTGTTTTGTTAAAAGGTGATTCAGCTTATAAAAAAAAACAAATAGAAACTCCAAAGTTTTTTAGCTACGGACAGACTATTTCATAGTTTATAGAAGATGTGGTAACACGTTATTTCTTATTATTTATCTCTATGTTTTATTGTACAAGTAGTTGAAATCCTCCATATACCATCCTGCTACCATCAAATATTAGCTTATTAGGGTTAGTTAAAGGTTTAACTAATTCTGTCATTCTTGGATCTATTGGTACTTTTTTGTTGGCTAAGTCACGTATCTCCTTTGAAGGGAATACTACCCAGCCAAATATAATTACCTCGTCTTCATTTGCTTCTAAGGTTTCTATAAATGATTTTGTGCCTTCTAATGATAAATCATCACCAACGCTTTCGAAGTAAGCAATAGCACCATACTCTTTCCAAATACCTGCTACTTTTTCTGCAACCTTTTTGTATTCGTCCAAATAAATTCTAGGAATCGGAAGAACGAAACCATCTATATAGTTTTTCATATTTAAAATTTTTGGTTTAAGTTATCCATCTATTTTGTATATATGCTGGAACTAGTAATTAATTTAGACTGTGTTTATGCTGGTTTTAATTCCAACGTTCTTTTATGTATTTTATATTATTAAATAATCTTATAGAAAATTTTGCTTCATTAAATTTCTCAGCTTTTTAAATAATTTTCCGGTCATTTCTTGAGATTCTGTATTCACTATTACATAAAAAGTAAAATCCTCATACCCTTTAAATAAGTTAGGATATGAGGATTTTATTTTTATTCAGCTTTATCGACAACTATTCTTTTGTCACGATTTGCTAATTCCCAAGCAGTGTAAAACACTAATCTTGTTCTGTTTTCTAATAAATCGTATTCTATTTTGTCCGGTGTATCACTTGGTCTGTGATAGTCATCATGTGTACCGTTAAAATAAAATATAACTGGAATATTGTTTTTTGCAAAGTTATAATGGTCAGATCTGTAGTAAAAACGGTTTGGATCATTATCGGCATTAAACGTATAATCTAGCTCTATGTTAGTGTACTTTGTATTAACGCTTTCTGAAAGGTCATGTAACTCTGTACTTAACTTATCACTACCAATTAAATAAATATAGTTACGGTCTCCTGTTTTACGTTTAGGGTCGATACGACCTATCATGTCAATATTTAAATTAGCTACGGTGTTAGCTAATGGGAAAATTGGATCGTTGTCGGTGTAATGCATACTACCTAATAATCCTTTTTCTTCTCCTGTAACATTTAAAAATACTATTGACCTTTTTGGTCCATTACCTTCTTTTTTTGCTTTTGCAAATGCTTCGGCTATTTCTAAAATGGCTACTGTACCAGAACCATCATCATCAGCACCATTGTAAATTTCGCCATCTTTTACACCTTCATGATCTAAATGTGCAGAAATAATAATATATTCTTCAGGTTTTTCAGTTCCTCTAACAATTGCTGCAACATTTTCTGAAGAAAATGCTTTAGAGTTATTTGTAAAATCTAAATCAAGATTAGCTTTAACAGTTTCGTTTTTAAAACTAGTATCAAAATCTCTAACATCTTTATTAAATATGGCTTTAACAGTTTCAGTATTTACTAAAAAGTAAAACATATCTTTTCCTTTTCCTGCTAAGCTCATTCTACCACTAGAAGTTCCAAAACGTAGTGCAGCCATAGCAAACACGTCTGGGTTGTAATAAAGTACTGCTTTAGCACCCTTTTTTTCTGCTAAATCACGTTTTAAAGCAAATTCCTGTCTAAAATTTGACCAGTCTGAAGCTTTATCTGTACCAGAAATTACATAAGTACCGTCACTGTTTTTAGGTTCTCCGCTTATAAAAAATACAACTTTACCTTTTATATCTACATTATCGTAATTAGTATATTTGTCATCCTCAATCCCGTAGCCTAAATTAACAATGTCTGTAGCTTTTAATGTGCTAGTTTCCATCGCATTTATAGATACAAAATCTTCTAAGCTTTTTAAAGCTTTACCATTAATATTTAAAGAGACGTCTGGTTTTGATTGTAATTTTAAAGGGACATCTTGAAAATAGTCACCATCACTTTTTGCAGCGGGAACTCCGTATTTAATATAGTGGTCTTTTAAAAACTGAACTGCTTTTTTTTGACCTTCCGTACCTGTTTCTCTTCCTTCAAAATCATCTGAAGCAAATTGATACAAGGCTGTTTTTAAGTCCTGTTGTGTAATTGTTTGTGCGTAAACTGTTGGGTCAACAACTTTAGTGCTTGTTTTGTTGCTTTTTTGAGAGCTTCCGCAACCAACCAGCAATACGCTTAAAGTAACGATTGAAAATAGTGATTTCATTAAAAATAATTTAAGTAGTTATACTTTCAAAAATACGAGAATATTTATGTTTTATAATACTTATAAGACTAATTTAACAAAGTCGTGTTAGATTAAATGTCTTCGTTTTTAATAAGTGCTCCATCCATGTTTGCAAGATACCAAGCTGTAGAGAAAATTAGTTTTGCACGTTTTTCTAACAAAGGATAATTTATTTTATCAGCAGTGTCGGTAGGTTTATGGTAATCTGCATGTGTGCCATTAAAATAAAATATGACAGGTATATTGTGTTGTGCAAAGTTATAATGGTCAGATCTTGAGTAATAACGGTTTGGGTCATCCTTGTCATTATACTTATAATCTAATTGTAAATTTGTAGTGCTTTTATTTACCTTTTCTGAAACAAAATGTAATGATTTACTAATACGATCTGTACCTATTAGATAGATGTAGTTAGGATTGCTAATATGTCTGTCATCCACACGTCCAATCATATCTATATTTAAGTTTGCAAAAGTTTTATTTAAATCAAATAAAGGATTTTGAGTGTAGTAGTAGGAGCCTTGTAAACCAATTTCTTCTGCGGTAAGGTGTAAAAACAGGATGCTTCGTTTTGGGTTAAAACCATTGTTTTGTGCTGTTTTAAACGCTTTGGCAATTTCTAGCATTGCAACTGTACCAGAACCATTATCATCTGCTCCAAAATGTATATGGTCGTCTTCTACGCCTAAATGGTCATAGTGTCCAGAGATAATTAGTGTTTCTTCTGGATATTTACTTCCTTTAATATAGGCTACAACATTTTCTGATGAATTATATCTTTCTGGTAAAAAACTTTTAGGAATACTTTGTAGATAAGTCGAGTCTTTTGTAGCAGGCAACAGTCCTTCGTTTTTATAAAAATCTACTAAAAATTGTGCTGCTTTCTTTTGTCCTTCGCTACCAACTTCGCGACCATTAAAATCGGAAGATGCAAATTTGCTTAAGTTTGTTTTTAAGGCTTCTGCTTTTATTGATGAGGTGTATGTGTCAAATGTGCTTGGGAAATCTACTACAATACTAGCTTCTAAATTTTCAATTTTAGTACTATACTTTGTAGTAGCACAAGAGCCTACTAATGATAATGCGGTTAGGATTATATAGAATTTCATCTAGCTTATGTAATTGGAAGCCAAATATATAGAAACAAACTGTTTTGACCTAATTTTCTGACTTAGTCAATTATAATTAAGTCATCTAATTCTTCTTTAGCTTCATCTTTTCTTAGTCGCTCTAGTTGTTGTAACTCTTTTGTGTCACCAACTTCTTTAACGCTAAAAATAGACTTATAACCAGCTAATGCTAATGCTATAATAGTTAGTAAAAACACTACTTGTATGACGTGTGTTGACTGTTGTTCTTTTTTAGATTTTAAAAAAGCTATTACTCCAAACACAAACGCTAATGCAGCAGGGATAAACGATAATTTATATAATGGTAAAACTGCTAATATTACAGCTAAAACTGCTAAAATTAATCCTAAAATTATGCTTACTTTTCTCATGTTATATTAGTTTCTTAATCCTGTTGCTGACTTTAATTTTAATTCACCACTACCAACTGCTATTTTAAATTTAGCATAAACTGGTACTTTGTTTTGGTCAGCAGTTAGCCATAATAAGTTGGCATTGTTACCTTTTAAAAGGTTGTTTCCGGCAACATTGATTGCTAATTTATAGCATTCTTTTTTACCTAACGCTGTGTTTATTGTTTCTTTTCCAAGTAGCTTAAAACTTGTCTTGGTCATTTTATTATCAAATAAAACAGTAAAAGAGTCTGATGCTCCAATAGGCGCTTTATGGATGTCTAATGTTCTGATTTTATATATTGTAGCTACTATATCTCTAGCGTTACTGTTGATTTTTACAGTATTATTTTGATCCCAATAACCTGTTTTAGATTTGCTAGTTTTTTTTCTAATTAAGCTTTCAACCAAATTGGTTTTATGATTGTACTTGTATTTTACGTACTTATAATAGCCACCTTCATTAATCTCTCTGTTATATAAATACGGAGTTATTGTTCTTGGGTTTACGTAGCTTTCGTATAAATCTCTAATTTTAAAATAGCTATCAAAATCGCTATAGGTTGTTGCTGTACATTTTAAATGCATAAGGGTAGAGGAGCTAGTTCTCATTTCACTAGTTTCCATTTTTACTTCTGCTACATCAGTTAGGATACCTGACATATTATAAGATGCAGCAAAAGTTAGTTTTTCGCCAGCATTAAAAGCTTTATTATCTTGTCCATTAGAAAATGAAAATGCAATAAGAGCTATTAATAATGTTAATTTAAATTTCATAAAAATGTTATTTATTTGTCAAAGATATAACTTAACATTAATTGTGCCGAAATTATTGTTTTAATTTAACTTTTAGTATTATTCCTATTAGATTTCAGAGTTATTAATTAAACTATTTTGTAATTTTGTGTTGTGATAAAAACAGTTTTACATAAAGTAACCTCTTTATTAATGGCATTAGTCGTGTTGGTTTCAACACTATCTTTTACTGTTGAGAGTCACTACTGTGGAGAGCATTTAGTAGATACTGCAATTTTTACTAAAGCCAAAAGTTGTAAAGGGATTGTTAGTATTGAAAACACTACTATTAAAACCAAATCCTGTTGTAAAAATACTATCGAGGTTTTAAAAGGTGTTGACCACCTTAAGCTTAATAGTTTTAATGATTTGGATTCTAGTTTACAACATCCAATCACAACATTTTTATATAACCCAATCCAGTTATTTAAAAGTTTACCTAAGCTAATAGTGCCACACAAAAATTATGTGCCACCAAATTTGGTTATAGATTACCAAGTCCTTCACGATGTCTACATTATTTGATAAAAGCTTTTTTTTCCGCTTAAGCGGAACGTCTTTAAAAGTTAATTTTATTAAATAATATAGTAATGATAGATACATATATAGTTACAGGAATGACCTGTAATAAAAGTTATACTCCGTTTATAAATGCTTTAGAATCTTTAAAGCAATCAGTTTTTGAATGTCTAATTAAAATCAATAATTAAGCATGAAAAAATTAGTGATTTTATTAAGCTTTATGCCTTTTTTAATGGCAGCTCAAGAACAATTAAAAGGGGTTGTTTACGACGCTAGTATAGACAACACTAACCAGCCATTATTTGGTGCTAACCTAATTTGGTCAGGCACTAAAGTAGGAGCGTCTACAGATATTGATGGTAAATTTAGTTTGCCTTTTGTAGATGGTAATAATAAATTAATTATTAGTTATGTTGGCTTTAAATCGGACACTTTAACTATCACGTCTGCAAAGCCAATACAACATGTGCTAAGACCAACAAATGACTTAGACGAAGTGGTTGTTAACTCAAGAAAAATTGCTACATCAAGGTCTTATTTAAAGGCTGAAAACACAATGTTTGTAAGCAGTGATGAGTTGTTAAAGGCTGCTTGTTGTAACCTTTCCGAAAGTTTTGAAACTAACCCTTCAATAGATGTTAATTTTAGCGATGCAGTTTCTGGTACTAAGCAGATTAAAATGTTAGGGCTTGCAAGTCCTTATATTTTAATTGCTACAGAGAACATTCCTGCTATTAGAGGTGCTTCTCAAGCTTATGGTCTTAGTTTTATTCCCGGAACATGGGTAGAGAGTATCCAAATTACAAAAGGGGCTGGTAGCGTGGTTAATGGTTTTGAAAGTATTGCTGGCCAGATTAATGCAGAGCTTGTTAAGCCTACCACCGATGATGCGCTTTTTGTTAATTTATATGGAGGTAGTAATGGGCGATTAGAGTTAAATACACATATTAATACAACGCTTAGTGATAAATGGAGTACAGGTTTGTACGTACATGGTAACACCCATCAAGAAAAGCATGATGATAATAATGATGGATTTTTAGACATGCCATTATATAAGCAAATTAATGTAATGAATCGTTGGCAGTTTACTAACCCGGAAAAAGGGATTGTAACTTTTTTTAATTTACGTTATTTAGATGATGCCAAACAGTCTGGGCAAATTAATTTTAATCCAAATACGGATAAATTAACTACTAATGCTTGGGGAAGTGAGATTGATACAAAACGCTACGAGTTGTCTGCTAAATTAGGTTATGTCAACCCAGAAATCCCTTGGCAGAGTCTTGGTGTTCAGTTTGCATTTAGTAACCATGAACAAGAGTCCTATTTTGGGTTAAACCAATATAATATAGAGCATACTAGTATTTATTCTAACGTGATTTATAATTCGATAATTGATGACTCCAGACATAAAATAAAAACAGGAGTCAATTTTACTTATGATGCTTATAATGAGTTTGCCATTATGCAAGATTTTGGAAGAACAGAGCGCTCTTTTGGAGGTTTTTTTGAGTATGCTTTTGATGACTTAGAGTATTTTACACTTACAGCAGGACTGCGTGCAGATACTCATAATTTATTAGGCCAATTTATTACACCTAGATTACATATGCGTTATTCGCCTTGGGGAAAATCTGCTTTTAGGGCTTCTGTTGGTAGAGGAAAACGTAGTGCCAATATTTTTGCCGAAAATCAAAACTTATTTGCCTCATCACGTAATTTTTCAATCTTAAATAATAATGGTAATATCTATGGATTAGACCCTGAAATTGCATGGAATTACGGACTGTCTTATTTACAAGGGTTTAATCTTTTTGGAAGAAAAGCAGATATTACTCTTGATTTTTATCGTACAGATTTTAAAAATCAGGTAGTTGTAGACCTAGAAAATGCACAGGAAGTTAATTTTTATAACCTAGAAGGCGATAGCTATGCTAATAGTTTTCAAGCAGAATTAAATTATAATGTTTTTTCGCATTTTGATTTAAGAACAGCTTATAAGTTTTATGATGTTAAAACAGAATATAAATCAGGAAAACTAATAAAACCATTAACACCTAAGCATCGTTTTTTTGCAAATGCTTCTTATGAAACAGAAATAAGAAACAATAGTATGTGGAAGTTTGATTTAACTTATAATTGGTTGAGTCAGCAACGTTTTGCTTCGACATTAAATAATCCAAACCAATACCGATTGGACGACTTTTCAAATACTGTTGCGACTTTAAACGCGCAAGTTACTAAAGTGTTTTCTCCAAAATTTGAAGTATATTTAGGCGGAGAAAACTTAACAAATGTTAAACAAGATAATCCTATAGTTAGTGCGGACAATCCGTTTGGAACAAGTTTTGACACTAACTTTGTATATGGCCCAGTTTTTGGAAGCATGTATTATGCAGGATTAAGATATAAACTAAAATAAACCTTATTAAAAATGAAAAAAATTGTATTAGTATTATTAATGTTGACCACAACAATAACTTTTGCTCAAGATAAAAACAAAAGAGCTAGTGTAGAAGTTGATGGTGTTTGTATGATGTGTAAATCAAGAATCGAAAAAGCATGCTTTAAAACTAAAGGTGTTAAAAGTGCAGTTTGGAATGTTGATACACATGAGTTAAAATTAATTTTTGACGAAAACAAAACCAATCTAGAAACTATCCAACAAAATATTATTGCTGTTGGGCATGACACTAAAACTTTAAAAGCTTCTGATGATGCTTATGCAAGCGTACATGCTTGTTGTAAGTATAGAGATGAAGAGGTTATTGATGACCATAAAAAAGAATAGTTAGATTACAATCTTATTATTTATTACCTATAAAAAACGCCTGCAATTGCAGGCGTTTTTATATACACTATAAATTAAAAACAGATTTAATTATTAATCAATCCTAATAATTCATTTTCTATCATAATATCAAACATGTTAGCTTTTGGATTGACAATTACTGCATTTTTGTCAACTATAAAAACTTTGTTTACTGGCTTTAATGATAACAATTCAATAGCCTTGTCTTGATTTTCAAAAAGATACTCGTTAGTCAAACCAAAGTTATTACGTTGTAATATTTCTGCTTGCTCTCTATTACTTATATTATTTATGCTAATAGCAATTATATCAATCTCAGGGTATTTTTTTTGAAGGTCGTTAGCACGTTCATGCGAAACTTTTAAATGGTATCTATCTGTAGCATCCCAAAAATATATAATTGTTGGCTTTTTAATAATATCTTTTAATTGTTGTGCCTTCTCGTTTTTATCAATAACTACAACATCCGGTACAATTTTACCAGGTTTTAATAACTTATAAGAGTTTACTAACTTAGTAGCTTTATTTTTTTGCTGTGTATTAGAGCTTTTTTGTTGGAAATATTTTAATAAGGTATCATAGTCATCCACGCTTTTTGAAGCATTGATAAACTTAATCATATTATAATATAGCAATCTGTTTTTTATAAAAGTATCAGAAACTTTTTGATCAATTAATTTAAGTTTTTCTAAGTTGTAATCTAAAGACTGGTTGTTGTAACTAACATCTTTAGAGTGTTTAAAATGTTCTTGTAATGCTATGTTATTAAAATGAAACCTTAAAAAGGATACATAAGGTCTGTAGTCTTTAAGGGCTTTATTATTATAATCTATATCGGATCTAAAATCAAAAAAGTTTGGTGGTAGTTTTTTAAATATAGCTTCTTCAGTTTGGCTATAATTAATAAATGGATAAGCCTCTTTACTGTAATAGTAGTTATAGTCTATATTAGCTTTAGCATAAGTGTTAAAAAGCGCACTGGTTTCATATTTTTTATTAAAGTTGTTAAGCTTCTCAAGTTTTGCTTGTCTAATGTTAGAAAGCTTTTCATCAAATTCTATAGGTTCTAGTTGGCTAATTTTTAAAATTTCTTGTTCCTGTTTTTCTGTTTCCAGAAACATATCCATTAAATAGTTGTTTTCCTTTTCACCAATACCATTAAAAACTAAAGATTCGTCAAACTCCATCGTGTTAACACGTAGCATGATACTGTCTTTTGGCTTAATTAAAAACGACTGAGACTCTTTACCATCGTAAAAGCTAAATAAGCCTGGTTCAAAATTGTTAAAAATATATTTAAAGCGATTATTGTCATCTAAGTAAACAGTGTCAATAATCTCTGAAGATTTAAAAATTATAATATAATCACTGCTTGGATTTATAATTTCACCACCAAAAAACGCAGTACTTTCTTCAATAGTGCTTGTGCTTTTCTTACAAGAAAATATAACGCTAGTGCATAGTAAAAGGTAAAAAAAGTGTCTTAAATACATATGATAATTTATAAGGGCAAAATATTACACTAACAAAAATATGTTTTGCAATAGAGTTCTCGTGTTAAGGCGTTGTTAAAACTTATTAAAGGCTAAAGTATAGCATCTATTTCGGCTTAATTTTCTACTTTTGCACAAAATTAAAATTAAAGATATGTTATCAGTATCAAATTTATCAGTTCAATTCGGTAAGCGTGTACTTTTTGATGAAGTAAGTACTACTTTTAATAATGGAAACTGTTACGGGATTATCGGAGCCAACGGAGCTGGAAAATCTACATTCTTAAAAATTATTTCAGGTCAACAAGACCCAACATCTGGTCATGTACACTTAGAAGCAGGTAAACGTATGTCTGTTTTAACACAAGACCACAACAAACATGATGAAGACACTGTTTTAGAAACAATTTTAAAAGGAAATAAAGAACTATATAAAATCAAGACTGAAATTGATGCATTATATGCTGATTATACAGATGAAAATGCAGAAAGAATAGGGGAGCTTCAAGTTAAGTTTGAAGAAATGAATGGTTGGAATGCAGATAGTGATGCTGCTGCAATGTTATCAAACTTAGGTATTAAAGAAGAGTTTCATTATACCTTAATGGCAGATCTAGATGGTAAGCAAAAAGTACGTGTGTTATTAGCACAAGCTCTTTTTGGTAATCCAGATGTGCTTATTATGGATGAGCCTACCAATGACTTGGATTACGAGACTATTGCTTGGTTAGAAAACTTTTTAGCTAATTATGATAATTGTGTGATTGTAGTCTCTCACGACCGTCACTTTTTAGATGCAGTTTGTACACATATTAGCGATATAGATTTTGGAAAAATCAACCATTTTTCTGGTAACTATACATTTTGGTACGAGTCTTCTCAATTAGCAGCTAGACAGCACGCACAGCAAAACAAAAAAGCTGAAGAGAAGAAAAAAGAATTAGAAGATTTTATTCGTCGTTTTTCTGCTAACGTAGCGAAAAGTAAACAAGCTACAAGTAGAAAAAAAATGATTGACAAGCTTAATATTGAGGATATTAGACGTACAAGTCGTCGTTATCCTGCTATTATTTTTGAGCGTGATAGAGAAGCGGGTGATCAGATTTTAAATATTGAAGGTTTAGCAGCTTCTTTAGATGGTGAAGTGTTATTTAAAAACATAGATTTAAACCTGCAAAAGGGAGATAAAGTGGTCGTGTTTTCTAGAGACTCTAGAGCAACTACTGCTTTTTACGAAATTTTAAATAATAACCTAAAAGCTGATGCTGGAAAATTTGATTGGGGAGTAACTACTACACAATCATACCTACCTTTAGATAACAGTAAGTTTTTTGAAAGTACAGAAATGACTTTAGTGGATTGGCTGCGTCAATGGGCTCAGACAGAAGAAGAGCGTGAAGAAGTAAACATTAGAGGTTTTTTAGGTAAAATGATTTTTAGTGGAGAAGAAGCACTTAAAAAATGTAATGTCTTATCTGGAGGAGAAAAAGTGCGTTGTATGTTATCAAGAATGATGATGACTAGGGCTAACGTATTACAATTAGACGAGCCAACAAACCACTTGGACCTAGAAAGTATTACAGCATTTAACAACTCGCTTAAAAACTTTAAAGGGACTGTTTTATTTACGACTCATGATCATGAGTTTGCACAAACGGTTGCAAATAGAGTAGTAGAGTTAACGCCATCTGGTGTAATTGATAGATACTCTACCTTTGACGATTATATGCAAGATAAAAGCATTAAAGAGTTACGTGATAAAATGTATGGGGTTACTGCAAAGTAAACCTTATTATATATAAAACTAAAAAGCTCTAAAATTTAAATTTTAGAGCTTTTTTTATTCTAATTACTAAAAGTTGAATTAGGCTTCAGTTTCGGCTTTTATAGCTTCAATAATTGGTATGGCTTTTTCAACTTCAGATTCGTGCACAAATACTTGTGGAACTCTTGGTGTATCATGTACAAAACCACCCAAACGACCAGATTCATTTTCATCTTTAATAATTGGGTTAATTCCGATATCCTCTAAACGAGTTTTTACTAATTGAACAATAATAAAATTACCTTCAAAAACTTTTATATAATCTGTCATAGTCTTAAAATTAAGTGCTTACTTAAAGATACAAATTATTAGGTGCTTTTTTAAGTAAATTAGATTATAATTAACAAAAGTGGTGTTTGCTAAATAAAACTATTTATATAATACAAAAACAGCCTTCAAATATTTGAAGGCTGTTTTTGTATTATTCTGTTTTTTTAATAACCTTAAAAAAGAGGTATAAATAATAAAATCCAAAACCAATAAAAGCAACTGCTATTACTAGTCTAAAAGCGCTTAATGTAAGATAGCCATTATAATGCTGGTATATTCTAACTCCTCCATATAGTAATGAGATAAGCGCTAAAAATAAGTTCCAATATTTGTTTTTTCTTAATGTTTCCATGATAGGTTTATTTTTAGCTTTTAGTTTACTTCTCTTCCTTAATTAGTTGCATATAATTATATAACGTATAAATCCCATAACCGATAGAAGCAAAAGCTATTGCTAATCTAAACGAACTTAAAGTTGGGTTGTCATTGTAATGTTGAAACAATCTAAAACCACCAAAGCCTATAAGTAGTAGTCCAGTAAACAGATTATAAAATTTATTGTTTTTTAATGATTCCATATAGGGTTTATTTAGGCTTGTTTTCTTTTAAATATTTAAAATACGTATAGACCGTATAACCACCATAACCTAATAATGCTAATGCTATAATAAGTCTTACAGGATTAAAAAGGTCTTCAGTATAAAATTGAAACAGTCTATAAAAACCATAAACTAAAAATAGTAGCCCTGATATTAAATAGGTGATGTTTTTTTTAAATATTGACGCCATAATTATCTTAGTTCTGCACCAAGTTGGCGTTCAAAATTATTTTGTAGTTTATTCATTATTTTATCAACAACCTTGTCTGTTAGTGTTTGGCGCTCGTCCATAAAAGTAAAACTTACAGCATAACTCTTTTTGCCATCTGGTAAGTTTTTACCTTGGTACACATCAAATAAATTAATGTTTTTAAGTAGCTGCTTTTCGGTTTTTTTAGCAATAGTTTGTAAGCTATCAAACGTTACGTTTTCATCTAAAAGTAAAGCAAAATCACGTCGTACTTCAGGATATTTAGGTATTGCTGTAAACTTAATTTTATTTCGTTTAGCAATTTCAATAATGTTATCCCAATTAAAATCAGCATAAAACACCTCTTGATTAATGTCAAAGTGTTTAGCTATTTTAGATTTTAAAACCCCAAAGTTAACCAATGTATCACGTCCGATGCTTAGCTGTAAACCTTCAGAAAAAACATCGCTTTTAGTTGTTGTCTCTTGGTAGCGTAAAATACCTAGACGCTCTAAAAGACTTGCTATAGTTCCTTTTAAATAAAAGAAATTTGTTTTAGCCTGCGGTGCATTAGACCAGCTTTCTTCGGTTTTAAATCCAGTAACTAGTAATGATAAATGTTTATACTCTTCACGCGTACCATTATAATCGTGGTATGTTTTACCAAATTCAAAAAACTTTAAATTGGATTGGCGTCTATTAATGTTATGACGTAAAGCTTCTAACCCAGAAAACAGTAAACTTTGACGCATAACGCCTAAATCTTGGCTTAAAGGATTTAGCATTTCTACGTTATGTTCTGCCTTTAATTCTTCTGTTAAAGCTAAATAGCTAGCGCTAGTTAGCGAGTTTGCCATAATCTCAAACCAGCCTTGACCTGCTAATTGATTACCAACCACGTTTTGCAGTTTGTAATCTTCAAATCTAGACGAGTTTGATATTGAGGCATTTAATTTAGAGTTAGTTTCGATATTATTGTAGCCATAGACTCTTAAAATTTCTTCTATAACATCCGCTTCGCGAGTAACATCGTTTCTATAAGCAGGAATAGTTAGTCCTAAACCAGTTTCTGTAACGCTATTTATTTTAATGTCCAATGACGTTAAGATAGATTTTATAGTTTCGGTAGGTATTTCTTGACCAATTAATTTGGTTACCTTTTCAAAACTTAATCTAACTTGAAAATCTTCTATTTTATTTTGGTAAGAATCTACAATATCACTTGTTATCTCTCCACCTGCAACCTCTTGTATTAATAAAGCAGCACGTTTTAAAGCATACTCTGTTATTTTTGGGTCAATACCACGTTCAAATCTAAAAGAGGCGTCTGTGTTTAATCCATGACGTTTTGCAGTTTTACGTACACTAACAGGATTAAAGTATGCGCTTTCTAAAAAGATATTGGTTGTGTGCTCTGTTACACCAGAGTCTATACCTCCAAAAACACCAGCAATACACATTGGGTTTTCACCATTACAAATCATTAAATCATCTTCATGTAACTCCCGCTCAACACCGTCTAATGTTGTAAACTTGGTTCCGGATGGTAATGTTTTAACCTCAATTTTATTTTCAGTTATTTTACTAGCATCAAACGCATGTAAAGGCTGACCTAAATCATGTAAAACATAATTAGTAGCATCTACCACATTGTTTATTGGTGATAACCCAATTGCTTTTAGTCTGTTTTTAAGCCATTCTGGAGATTCTTCAACCTTTAATCCAGAAATCGTAACACCACAATATCTTGGTGCAAGTTCTTTATTTTGTACATCAACATCTATTTTTAGTGTTCTACTATCAACATGAAAAGCACTAACACTTGGTGTGATTAACTCGATATTTATTCCTTTTTGCTGTAAACCTGCCTTTAGGTCTCGTGCAGTCCCAAAATGACTCATTGCATCAGCACGGTTAGGAGTTAAACCAATTTCAAAAACTTGATCATTTTCTACTTCAAATAACTCAGCGCAAGCGGTACCAATTACTGTGTCTTCAGGTAAAACAAGGATTCCGTCATGAGATTTTCCTAAGCCAAGTTCGTCCTCAGCACAAATCATTCCGTAACTTTCTTCGCCTCTAATTTTACCTTTCTTAATAGTCCAAGCTTCACCTTCTTCAGTATATAATGTTGTTCCAATTGTAGCAACAGGTACTTTTTGTCCTGCAGCAACATTAGGCGCACCACATACAATTTGTAATGGTTGCTCTTGTCCAATATCTACAGTTGTAACTTTTAATTTGTCGGCATTACTGTGTTGTACACAAGTCAATACATGACCTACTATCACACCTTCTAAACCTCCTTTTACACTTTGGTATAAATCTAAACCTTCAACTTCTAAGCCTAAATCGGTTAGTAATTCGCTAGTTTGTTCTGGTGACCAATCGGTTTTAATAAATTGTTTAACCCAGTTGTAAGATATCTTCATTTATATGCTAATTAAGACCGCAAATATAACAATACTTGCTTGTTTTATAAATTGAAAAAAGTGTTTTGTTAAAAAAATACTTATTAACATCGCTTTAAATATGAAATAGCTGATATTCAATTAGTTGAATACTGAGTGTTATTAAGTTGAATTATTGTGGTATTTAAAAGATATTCATAAATGTTAAAAAAATATAACTTTATCTTCTAATCTCAAATCTTCCTAAAAATGAAAAACAAATTACTATTAATGTTGTTGTTTATTACTACAATAGCCTACGCACAAGTTCCGTCGTATTATAATGATGTGGATTTAACCAAAAATGGTACTGCTTTAAAAGATGAATTAGCAGTAAAAATTATTAGTACACATTCCACCTATTTAAGCTACACCCCAGGAGTTTGGAATGCTTTAGAGGAAGCAGATGCTGATCCTAACAATTCTAACAATGTATTATTGCTTTATGGATATAATGATACTGATGGTGTTGAAAAAACAGACCGTACTAGAGGAAAGTATGACCATGGAAGTGGTATTGGGCTATGGAATAGAGAACACTCTTACCCAAAGTCATTAGGGACGCCTAATCTTGGTACATCAGGACCTGGTAGTGATGCACATCACTTAAGGGCTTGTGACGGACAAATGAATTCTACAAGAAATAACAGAATGTATGCAGATGGTTCTGGTAATGCAACAATTACTGCTTCAGGTCATTTTTATCCTGGAGACGAATGGAAAGGTGATGTTGCGCGCATGATGCTTTATATGTATTTAAGATATGATGATAGATGTTTACCTGTTAATGTTGGTGTTGGTAATACAGTTGCTGGAGATGCAAACATGATAGACTTATTTTTAGAATGGAATGCAGAAGACCCTGTAAACTTTTTTGAAGATAATAGAAATGAAGTATTAGCTAATATTCAAGGAAACAGAAATCCATTTATTGACAATCCCGCTTTTGCTACCCAAATTTGGGGCGGTGTACAAGCAGAGGATCGTTTTGGAAACGGAAGCACAGATACAGAAGCGCCATCTGTACCTTTAAATTTAATTGCGTCTAACACAACCGCAACTGCAACACAATTATCATGGTCTAGTGCTTCAGATAATATAGGGGTAACCGGTTATGATATTTATGAGAATGGTGTTTATATAGCATCAGTAACTAATAACACCTATAACGTGTCGGGGTTAACAGCTCAAACCACTTATAGTTATAAAGTAAATGCTAAAGATGCAGCTGGAAATGTGTCAGGATTTAGTGCAAATGCTTCTGTGACGACATTATCAGGCGCAGGGACAGGTACTGCTTCAGAATTATTTATTTCAGAATATATAGAAGGGTCTTCAAATAATAAGGCGTTAGAGGTTGCTAACTTTACGGGAAACACAGTTAACCTTTCTGGTTATGAGCTAAGAAAACAAACCAACGGAGCAGGTGCATGGAATACAGGCTATGCTTTAAGTGGATCTTTAAATAACGGAGATGTTTTTGTCCTAGCACATAGTTCTGCTACTAGTACGGTAACAGCAAATGCAGATGCAACAACAGGATCAACAACTATTACTTTTAATGGTAATGACGCTGTTGGTTTGTTTAAAAACGATGTTTTAGTTGATATTATAGGGGTATTTAACGGTGGTACTGCTAATTTTGCTAAAGATGTCACTTTAAGAAGAAAATCTTCAATAAGTACGCCTAATAGTAATTATACAGTTTCAGAATGGGATTCATATTCTCAGAACACTTTTGATAATTTAGGGACGCATACTATTGACGGTGGTGGTACAACGCCAACACCAGATACTACAGCGCCTAGTATCCCAGCTAATGTAGTGGCATCTAATGTTACTCAAGCTTCGGTTGATTTATCTTGGACAGCTTCAACAGACGATACTGCTGTTACAGGTTATGATATCTATCAAAACGGTACATTGTTAACAGAAGTAACAACTACAAACTATGTTGTTACCGGGTTAAGTGCTTCAACAACTTATTCATTTACAATACAAGCAAAAGACGGTTCAGGCAATTTTTCTGCGTCAAGCAATGCTGTTAGTGTAACTACAGATACTATAAATGTAACCTATTGCAACTCTAAAGGAAACAATGTTAATTATGAGTATATAGATTATGTTGGTTTAGGCGGAATATCTAATACAACGACTGCAAACAATGGTTATGGCGATTTTACTAACCAAACTGGAGCTGTTAATTATGGGACTAATACTATTGTGTTAAGTGTCGGTTTTTCAAGCTCTTCTTATACTGAATACTGGAAAGTGTGGATTGACTTTAATAAAAACGGAACGTTTGAATCTTCTGAAGAAGTTGTTAGTGGGTCTACATCAAGCTCAGGAAACCTATCATATAATTTTAACGTACCTACTAGTGCATTATCAGGTAATACAAGAATGCGAGTGTCTATGAAGTGGGATAGCTCTCAAACTGCTTGTGAAACGTTTTCATATGGAGAAGTGGAAGATTATACCGTAAACATAGGTGGAGGTTCTGCACGATATACAGTAGATTCTAGAATTACAATTGATGGAGAGTTAGGTGAAGAGGCTAAGCTTTATGACACTAAAATATTTACTACGTCTAGTGTGTTAAATATTAAAATGGAAGATAATAGACCTGTTAATTATACAATTTCTAATATGTTAGGGCAAGTGATTGCAAATGGTCAATTTAGTAAGACTTTACAACTTAATAATATTGAAAAAGGAGTTTATCTTTTAAGTATTAATGATGGTCAACGTACTATAATAAAGAAGTTTGTTAAAAATTAACACACTGCTTATTTTATTAAAAAGCCCAACAATATGTTGGGCTTTTTTTTTAAGAAACTTAACAAGCTACTTTTTTTAGATGCAATAATTATTATTTTTGGTTTATCTCTTAAAAAAAATGAACTTTACCTATTAATTAAGTTTTTAGCTAACTATAAAGTCTAGTATGGTTAGTTGTTACGTATCTTTATAAATGCTAATCAATTAAATATTAAATAAAATGAAAACAATTCTTAAAATAACATTACTTGTTGCAGTTTTTGCTATGTCATCTTGCCGAGACACTAAAAAGGATGACGCAACGACTAAAGTAACAGAGCAAATTGAAACTATTGAAATTGAAACAGATAGTATTATTGACGATTTAGAATCGGAAGCAGAGGACTTAGAAAAAGAATTAGAACAACTTGAAAACGTAAACTAAGATGAAAAATTTAAAAGTATTGTTAATTTGTACAGGACTATTTATACTAGGAGGTCAGCAAGCGCTTTTTGCTCAAGGTAACTCTGATGGTAAAATGATAAAAAAAACGCAACAAAAGCAAAAGCAACTTAAAGCAGAAAAGCAGGAGGTTAAAGCCGAAATAAAAGCGCAAAAGCAAGAGTTAAAAGAAGAGTTAAAAGAAGAGTTTAAAGATAGGAAAGAAGAAATGAAAGCCGAAAAACACGAGATGAAGGCTGAAATGAAAGCGCAAAGTGCTGAGCTAAAAGCTAAAATGAAAGAGGTTTCTAAGGAAGATAAATCTGAAATGAAAGCCGATAGAAAAGAAGAAATGGAAGCAAGGCGTAACGCGATGAAAGATAAAAAACAAGCGCTTAAAGCTAAACGTGATGCTTTTAAAGGGGATAAAGAAGCTTATAAAAAAGAGCGTTTAGAGGTTGTTAAAAATAGAATGAATGCAAGTTATAATCGAATCGAAAAAAGCGATGAGTTAGTCACTAGAGGTAAAAATAGATTGGCTAAAGCTAAAGCACAATTTAAACAACAAGTGGCAGAAGGTAAACTAACAGAAGACCAAATAGCCAAGCGTGAAGCTGCTTTTTCAAGAGTTGAAGCTAAACTAGAAGCGCATGAAAAGGCGGTTAAAAGAAGTAAAATGCACGTAGAAAAAAATAAAACTAAACTTTCAGAATTGGAAGCTGTTAAAAAGTAGGTCATATCTACATACTTTATAAATAAAAAGACATTGTTAACGCAATGTCTTTTTATTTATAAGTATTTTGTTGTTATTTCGAATAATATTTAAAAACAAACACGTTATGCGTCAATTATTAGTAATACTTACATTTTTTAGTGTTTTTTCTTGCGATAAAAACGAAACCGAATTCCTTACATTTGGAACATATAGAGGAGAGTTAATGGTTAATGACACCCTGCAATTACCATTTTTATTTAAAGTAAAAGATGCTAATACGCTAGAGGTTTATAACGCAGAAGAAGTTATTACAGTAGATGAGGTGGCTTATAAAAACGATTCGGTGTATATCAAATTACCTGTTTTTGAAGGGGTTTTAATTGCAAAAATTAAAGACGAAACTTTAAATGGACGCTTTGTGGTTGAAGAGAAAGGAAGACAGCAAGTCTTTACTGCAAAAAAAAATAAGGACCGTTTTAATGTTGGTTTAAGTGCGCCAAAGCATAATGTTTCAGGTAATTGGGAAACCGTTTTTAGTCCAAATTCAGACACGGACAGCTATGTCGCTAAAGGTGTTTTTAAACAACAGGGTAATAAAGTGACTGGTACTTTTTTAACCACTACGGGTGATTATCGTTTTTTAGAAGGAGTAGTAAATGGGGATCAATTAAAACTGTCAACCTTTGATGGTGCTCATGCTTTTTTATTTACTGGTGCAGTTACCGATAGCACAATAAATGGACAGTTTTATTCTGGAAACCATTGGGTAGAGCCATTTACTGCTAAGCGTAACGATAATTATACATTAGCAAGTGCAAACGACTTAACTTATTTAAAAGATGGATATGATACGTTGGCGTTTACCTTTCCTGATCCAGATGGTAACCTAGTTTCATTAACAGACGACCGTTTTAAAAATAAAGTTGTCGTTGTACAAATAATGGGGACTTGGTGTCCTAATTGCTTAGACGAAAGCAAATATTACACACAATATTATAATAATAACAAGGATAAAGATATTGCTTTTGTAGCATTAGCTTTTGAATACGCCAAAACGGAAGCTAAAGCGTTTAGTTTTATTAAACGTTTAAAAGACAGGCTAAATATTACTTATCCTATATTATTAGCACAAACGGGCACAACAAGCAAGTCTAAAGCTAACCAGAAACTGCCAATGCTAAATCAAGTATTAAGCTATCCAACGTCAATATTTATAGACAAAACGGGTAAGGTGCGTAAAATACATACTGGGTTTAATGGTCCTGCAACAGGGGATAAGTTTACTGAGTTTAAAACCGAATTTACAGAGTTTATGGATTTGTTGTTGGCAGAGTAGTGTATTATAATGTCCTAAGCAAGTTGTTTAGTTTTAACAGCCCGGTTATCAGCGTAATTAAGAGATTAGCTTTAAGGTATTTATATGTCAAATTTAATTTCTGTTATTAAATAGAGTTTAATTTCTCAAACACCAAATTATCTGCATTATGAGTGTCTTTTTTGCTAGGGTTGAGGATAAAACCGGTTTTCTCTAAAAGTTTAATAGAGTGTGTGTTTTGTTTTTGGGTGTAAGCTTCAATCTTATTAATAGATAAGCTGTTAAATCCAAACTCTAGCACTGCAAATAAGGCTTCTGTCATGATGCCTTTATTTTGATGTTTAAGGCTTAAATCGTAGCCGACTTCAGCAGTAAGATTGTCATCCGAAAAATTCCATAAACAGATAGTGCCAATAACTTCGTGTTGGTCTTTAAGCGTTATTCCCCAAGAGATAGAAGTATTGTTATCTATTTGGTCGGTTAATTTTTTAATATGCTTTAAAGCGTCTGCGATAGTGTTAGTTTGGCTTTCTGGTGGTCTTTGGATGTGTTGGTTGATAATTTTGTCTGACCTTAGGTATAATATAGCGTCACTATCTGTGTTTAAAATTTGTCTTAACAACAATCGACTGGTTTTTATTTCTGGAAACGGAGTAAAAGTCATTGTGTTAGATTTTTTAAATGAGTTGATAGTGGTAAAGGTTAATAATCTTAGTATAAGATTGTGTTACCCGTGGATAGTTTCGTTTTTACCATAGCTTTTAATTAGTTCGCCTTCAAATTCTACCAATTCTTGCCAACGTTTGTCCACATCAATATCTTGACCATATTTTCTAGCAAAAGTGATAAATGTGGTGTAATGTCCAGCTTCGCTAACCATTAAGTCGTAATAAAACTTAGACAGCTCCTCGTCGTTAATACGCTCTGAGAGTAGTTTAAAACGCTCACAGCTTCTAGCTTCAATCATTGCAGAAAACAATAAGCGATCTACCATAGATTGTAGTCGACTACCACCTTTATTCATGAATTTGTATAATTGATTTACGTAGTGGTCTTTACGCTCGCGACCTAAAGTGTAACCGCGTTTTTTAATAATATCGTGTACCATTTGGAAGTGTTCCAATTCTTCTTTAGCTAATTCTAAAAGCTCAGTTACTAACTCTACTTTTTCAGAGTTCTGTGTAATAATAGTAATAGCATTGGTTGCTGCTTTTTGTTCACACCAAGCGTGATCTGTTAGGATTTCTTCTATATTAGACTCTACAATCGTAACCCATCGTGGATCGGTTTCTAGTTTTAGGTGAAGCATTTTAAAATAATTACTTTTAGATATTAGTTTGTAAAGGTAAAAATTATTGTTGGTATTGTTGGGTGTGTATTAGTAACAATAACAAAGTTTTAGCTTCTGTTTAATGCGCCATTTATAGCAAAATCTGGTACTACATTAGTCATTTTAGCAAAAGACATACTAAATTGACTGTCTCTAATGTCGTCAAGCAGCCATTTGCCTTCAACATATTGCATGATCCAAACTTTTTCTTCATCGTTATAACCTTTTTTACCGTGAACCACTTTTTTGGTTTCTCTGTTTATAAGGTAGTCTTCAATATTTGCAGTTATACTAAACGCTATTTTAGAGCTTTCAAAATTTTCTTCTTCAGAAATCTCTAAATACAAAGGTTTAATTTTACTAATGCTTTCTAGATGACTCACGTTTTTAAGGTTTTCACTTTTCCATTTATCCAAATGTACTTTTTGTTGGTTTTGCCAATACCAATGGTTAACATGGTCTTTTACTTGTTCCATGTCTTCATTGTTCCATGCAACATGTACTCGTGTAAAAACATCGTAGACATTTTTCTCTAGGTTTAACCAAGAAAAATCTTTGTTTTTAAGGCCGATTTGTGCTAGTTGCTTTTTTGTTTTTTTTACAGCAAAATATTCGATAGTTTTCACGTATAAAATTACTGGTAAAAAAATGATTGCTAATAAACCCATTAGTGTTTTTCCCCACCAAGTTTTAAATATACCTTTAACAACAGTGCCTCCAGGACCTGCAAATACAGGGTCTGCATAAAACAGTAATGCAATTATTATAATGGATAAAAGGAGTTGTTTGTGATGTTTTTTCATGATTAAAATAGTGTTTTTATAAGTCTAAAAAAGCCCCCTAAACTTATTAGAGTAATAACTAAAATGATTTTACATTGTTTAGAGGTTAAGCTGTATTTTTTTAAGATATAAATAATAGGAAACAGCATGACTAAAGTTATTAGTAGTCTTGCGTAAATCTCTGAAGTATTATTCTCAAACCTTTGGTTAGTGTCTAATATTGTTACAGCATTTGTTTCTTCATGTAGTGCCGATACGGATAGTAATACTGCGTCTCCTGCCTCTAGGTTATTATAAATTTGGTCTGTAAATTGGTCGTTATTGTCCTCAAAATATATATTAAGGGTAGTGTTTCCAAATCTAGAACTAGTGCTTTCCTTTTTAGAGACAACAGTGGTTTTAATGGTTTTGGTCGGTAGTATAAAGTCTGCAATATTTGATAGACCAAATAAAACAGGTATTACAGCTAGTATTTTAATTGCTTTTGAATATTTAGCTAGATTCATTTGAGGTGGTTAGTTAGTCAAATTTAATTTATTTGTTGTTGCTAACAAATTTTTTAAACTAAATAAGCATTTAAAGAGGTGTAGTAATTGTAAAAACTCGTGTTGTTTATTATTTTTAAAAAGAAAGGTTATTAAGCTTATGAAATATAATTCCAGATATTTTTATACTTACTCATTTGTCGATAGGTTTCAAGTATAACAGCGTTTTCTGGGGTGCTTAAACTCGGGTCTTTTGTTAGTAGCTGTTTAGCCCAAAAACGGGCGTGTTGTAAAATGTCGTTGTCTTTAACGATGTCTGCAATCCGTAAATTTAGGATTCCGCTTTGTTGGGTGCCCATAATATCTCCCGGACCACGTAGGCGAAGATCTACTTCTGCAATTTCAAAACCATCGTTTGTTCTGGTCATGGTTTGGATACGTGTTTTACTATTTTCTGATAATTTATGACTGGTCATTAATATGCAATAACTTTGTTCGGCACCACGACCTACACGACCTCTAAGTTGGTGTAATTGTGCAAGGCCAAAACGCTCTGCGCTTTCAATTACCATGACGGAAGCATTGGGTACATTTACGCCTACTTCAATTACAGTAGTTGCGACCATTATTTGTGTTTCGCCTTTAACAAAACGTTGCATTTCAAACTCTTTATCTGCAGGTTTCATTTTACCATGTACGATGGAAATTTGATACTCTGGCATCGGGAAATCTCGCACCAAACTTTCGTAGCCATCCATCAAATCTTTGTAGTCCATTTGAGCGCTTTCTTGGATTAAAGGATAGACAATATAAACCTGTCTTTTTTTAGCGATTTCGTCACGAATAAATCGGAAAACTTTTAGTCGATTTGAGTCGTATCTATGGACCGTTTTTATGGGCTGTCTTCCGGGTGGTAATTCGTCAATTATCGAGATGTCTAAATCGCCATAAACAGACATGGCTAATGTCCTTGGAATTGGCGTTGCAGTCATGACTAAAACGTGAGGTGGAAGGCTGTTTTTTTTCCAAAGTTTGGCGCGTTGTTTTACTCCAAATCGATGTTGCTCGTCAATAATTGCCAGCCCTAAATTTTTAAATTTAACCTTATCTTCTAATAAAGCATGTGTCCCAATTAGGATGTCTAATTCGCCATTTTCTAGCAATTCATGGATTTTTCTTCGTTCTGAAGTTTTACTTGAACCTGTTAGAAGTTTAATGCTGATTTTCAGTTCGTTGCACATTTCAACTAATCCATTATAGTGCTGTACTGACAAAATTTCAGTAGGCGCCATTAAACAGGCTTGAAAACCATTGTCAAGTGCTATTAACATTGACATTAGCGCCACTATAGTTTTTCCAGAACCGACATCACCCTGTAATAAGCGATTCATTTGTGCATTACTACCTAAATCTGACCGGATTTCTTTAAGTACTCGTTTTTGAGCATTGGTTAATTCAAAAGGTAAATGGTTTTTAAAAAACGTATTAAAATGGTCTCCAACAGTTTTAAAAGGAAACCCTTTTATCTTAGTTTTATGAATTAAATTTTTAAGAATTAATTGCAATTGGATGTAAAATAATTCTTCAAATTTCAGTCTAAATTCTGCTTTAGAAAGTGCTTCTTGATCCTTCGGAAAATGGATGTTAAAAAGGGCTTCAGATTTTGATATTAATTTGTTTTCTATGCGTAGTTTTTCTGACAAGGTTTCGGCAAATTTTCCTTTAGTTTCTAAGAACAAATTTTGCATGATTTTTGTCATCACACGATTACTAATTCCTTTGTTAGATAACTTCTCTGTAGAAGGATAAATGGCTTGCATCGTACTACGTAAATTTGCTTGATGCTCGGTTAGTAATTCGATATCAGGATGAGGCATATTATACTTGTTTGCAAACAAGTTTGTTTTTCCAAAAATGACGTAAGGTGTATTTAGTTTTAAACCTTCTTTAATCCATTTTTGACCTCTAAACCAAACCAGCTCCATAGTGCCTGTTTCGTCTTTAAAAGTAGCCACCAAGCGCTTGCCTCTTTTTTGAGCAATCTCTTCAAATTTTGTGATTTTACCAATTATTTGCACTTCTGCAGCATTAGGTAATAATTGATTGATCTTGTAGTATTTTGTACGATCTAAATAGCGATTTGGAAATAAGTTTATTAAATCTTGATAAGTATGAATAGCCAGTTCCTTGCGTAATAAGTCTGCGCGATTAGGACCAACACCTTTAAGGTAGTCAATAGGTGTTTGAAGGTTGGTGCTCATGTCTTATTTAATAAATTTATTAGTAGAAATATTTTGTTTAAATTGCAAGTAACTAATTCAATTTATAAAAATGAAAAATAAATTTCTAAAAAGAAACATAAACTTGTTAATGTTATTATGTTTTACTTCAATTTTAATTAATTGTAGTAGCGATGAGGCGTCTGGTTCAGGGTCTAATCCAAAACCAACTATTATAGCAACTGGAGATGTTGCAGCATTTGGTGAAGTTAATGTATCTAGTCAGTCTGCTTCAAAAAACATCCAAGTTGGTGGTGCTAATTTAACTGGTGATTTACAAATCTCAGTAAATGAAGGTTTTGAAGTATCGTTAGATGATGCTGGTTTTAGCAGTCAATTGGTTATAGATAAGGCAACTGCAAATGCAGGTAACACTACATTGTATGTTAGGTTTTCTCCAACTGTAAATACTGTTGGAAATGTTTTTGGAAATATAAAGTTAGAAAGTACTCAGGCTACAGAGGTTAATGTTCCGTTATCCGGTGTTGGAGTTAGTATAGCGCCAATAATTAATACTACTGGATATATAGATAGTTTTGGAGATGTAGTAGTAAATCAAACATCTGCTGTACAAAGTATTATTGTAAATGGTGATAATTTAATTGATCCGATTACATTAACGACAACTGCAGGTTTTGAAATTTCGTTAGATAATATTCAATTTAATACAACGCTTCAGATTCCTGCTGTAAATGTTAATAATGATACAGAAGTATTTGTACGTTTTGTACCAACTATTCCAGGGGTAATAACAGGAGATTTGACTTTGACAAATGCAGCAAGCCCTGACGTTGTTGTAAGTCTTGAGGGTAACGCTATACCGGTAAGTTATAATTATGTAACTTTTAACGAGCAGCCTTTGGCTTTTGGAGGAGGAAATAATCAGTCTGCAATTCAGGTGTTTAATTTACATTCCGATTTAACCAATATTGCACAAATAAAAATGTACTTACAAATTGATTGTTCAAGTTCTGGTTGCGATGATTGGGACCGTTTTGCAAATATTAAAGTTAAGGATCAGATTAGTGGTAAATGGTATGAGTTAGGTAGATATATTACCCCTTACTGGACAGGAACACAACAGTTAGATAGAGGTTTAGAGTTTGATGTCACTGACTTTAAATCATTATTAACAGGGTCGGTTGAATTAAGAATTTATATTGAAAACTGGACGTCTAAAGCAGATCTTATTACTGTAGATTTTGATTTTATCGAAGGGACACCAGATTATCCATACTATGCGGTGTCTGAGGTTTTAGGTTATCATTTAAACTCAATAGACGGAGTACCTTATGGTGTGGCTCATAATTTTGATTTAGACAAACAAATAGTAATACCTGCAAACGCAGAAAGTACACACTTTAGATCTGTTATTTCTGGTTGGGGACACGCAACACCAAATGATGCTGGGTCTAGACCTTGTGCAGAGTGGTGTTTTAGAACACATAATATAAAAATTAACGGAAGCAGTACTTTTGACCATTATTTAGGCCCAATAGGTTGTGCCTCAAACCCAATTAATAATCAAAGCCCAGGAAATTGGCAGCCAGATAGAGCAGGATGGTGTCCAGGTATGGCAGTCCCTACAAGGGTTGATGCGCTTGGTGGAACAGTATCTGGTAGTACTTTAAATTTTGAGTATGATTTTGAAGACTGGACTAATGATATGGCTAATGGAAGTGCTTATTACGCAACCTCAACTTATGTAGTTGTAAAAAGTAACACAGTAATAACAGCTCCTGTAGTTATTGACTAACAATTTTAAAATTTAAAAAGTACGTTTTAATTAACGTACTTTTTTTTGGTCTAATCCTTGCTCAACTCTATTTATGAGATACTTTTTAATACTTTTTTTAACGTTTTTATGCATTACTGCCAAAGCACAGCAGACCAATATTGTAGATTTTAAAACTGCAAATGCACTTTTAAGTATCGACATAGACTCTTCTAAAATAGGAGGAAAGGTTTGGTATACTTTTGATGTTATTAAACAGACAGACTCTATTTATATTAATGCTGTTAATATGATAATTTCTAATGTTGAAATTAAAAAAGCAAAGTCTAATCCAAGGAAGATCGATTTTTTTAATGATAATAAACGATTGACATTAATTAATCATTTTAAAAAAGGAGAATCGTATACGGTCTATTTTGATTATTCTGTCAGACCAAAAAAAGCACTGTATTTTACAAAAAAAGAGGATTCGTACCAAATATGGACACAAGGTCAAGGTAAATATACTAGTCATTGGTTACCAAGTATTGATGATATGAATGATAAAATAGTATTTAATATATCATTAACTCATCAAGCGGATTATAAAGTGATTTCTAATGGATTACAAACATTAGATACACCTTTGCATGATCACATAAAATGGCATTACCAGATGCAGAAACCTATGTCAAGTTATCTAGTCGCTTTAGCAATTGGTAAATACGATAAACAGGTAATTACATCTAAAAGCGGAGTACCAATTGAGCTGTATTACTATCCTGAAGACTCGCTTAAAGTGGAGCCAACCTATAGATATACTAAACAAATGTTTGATTTTTTAGAAGACGAAATTGGAGTTGCATATCCTTGGCAAAATTATAAGCAAGTACCAGTTAAAGATTTTTTGTATTCTGGTATGGAAAACACTAGCTGTACCATTTTTAGTGATGGTTTTATGATTGACGATACTAGTTTTGTTGATAAAAACTATGTTAACGTCAATGCGCACGAGTTAGCACACCAATGGTTTGGAGATTTGGTGACTGAAACATCTGGGACACACCATTGGCTACAAGAAGGTTTTGCGACCTATTACGCGCTATTAGCCGAAGGTGACGTATTTGGAGACGACTATTACTATTGGAAGCTGTATGAGTACGCAGAAGAGCTTGCAGCACAAGATAAAGCAGGTCATAGTACTGCTTTGTTGGATCCAAAATCAAGTAGTGTTACGTTTTACAAAAAAGGCGCTTGGGTGTTGCATATGTTAAGACAAAAGGTGGGGGATAAAGCTTTTAAAAAAGCTATAAAAAACTATTTAAAAACCCATGCTTTTAAAAATGTTGAAACTAATGATTTTATTAGTGAGGTAGAAAATACTTCTGGTCAAGATTTGACAGAGTTTGTTGATAAATGGTTAGTTTCTAAAACTTTGTATTATGATCAGATGGTTACGCATTTAGCTTCTGTTTCTAATGCTGTAAATGGATATTTGCAGATAGATTGTGAAGGGTATTCGTCTAAATGCTCAGAGTATTTAACATCTTATCTTTTTGATGAATCTAAGATTAAAGTAATACAACAGATGCCTAATAAAATTCAGGCTAAAGATTTTAATAATTCGGTTAAAGTAAGGCAGGCTATTGCAAAGTCTGTTACCAAAATCCCTTCAGCTATAAAACAACCATATGAAACACTTTTAAAGGATAAGTCTTATGTCACAATAGAAGCAGCATTGTATAATCTTTGGGCTAATTTTCCGCTACAGCGAAACCAGTATTTAGACCAAACTAAGACAGTTTACGGGTTTAATAATTATAATGTAAGAACCCTTTGGCTTGTATTAACATTGGCTACTCCAGAGTATGAGCAGGATAAAACTAAAGTTTTTTTTGAAGAGTTGGTTAGTTATACGGATCCTAAAAAAGGATTTGAATTGCGTCAAAATGCGTTTCAAGCATTGGCAAGTTTAGATTTGTTTAATAGGGTAGCGTTAGGTAATTTAATAGAAGCTTCTAAGCATCATAATTGGCGATTTAAGCGTTTTGCTAAGCAACTTTTAGATTTGTTATCAGAAAATGAAAAATATAAGGCTATAATTAGTAATTTGCAGGACAACCAAAAACAATAATTTGAAAGCATTAGTAATATCTGGAGGAGGAAGTAAAGGCGCATTTGCAGGTGGGGTCGCACAACATTTGATTGAACAAGAAGGTAAATCGTACGATATGTTTTTAGGGACTTCTACCGGAAGTCTTTTAATACCGCATTTAGCAACCGGAAATATCGGTAAGCTTTATGATATTTATACTCATGTTAACCAGAATTCTATTTTTAGTATCAACCCTTTTGTAATTAAGAAAAAAGGAGATAGAGAGTACGTGTCTATTAATTATTTTAATACCGCATTACAATTTTTTAAAAGAAAAAGAACTTTTGGCGAGAGTAAAAACCTTAAAAGACATATTAAAGAACACTTTACTAAAGCAGAATACGATACGATTAAAGCGACAAAAGAAGATGTTGTAGTTACGGTTACTAACTTATCTAAAAACAGAGTAGAATATAAATCTATTAACGATTATAATTACGAAGAGTTTTGCGAATGGATTTGGATATCATGCAATTATATCCCGTTTATGTCTCTAGCTATTAAGGATGGTTTTGAATATGCAGATGGTGGATTAGGTTGCGTAATACCAATTAGAGAGGCTATTTTAAGAGGGGCGACAGAAGTTGATGCCATAGTTTTAGAAAGCGAGAATTTAGAATATAACAAAGTGTTGGGTAAAAATCCGTTTTCGTTAATGCTTAACTTGTTTGGTCATTTGTTAGACCAAGTAGAAAAAGGGGATATTGCTATTGGTAAGTTAGCTGCAAAACATAGAAATGTTAAACTTAATTTATATTACACACCAACCAAATTAACTGAAAACTCATTAATTTTTAATAAAAAACTAATGGAAGAGTGGTGGTTGCAAGGGTATTTGTACGCTGAAGAAAAGTATAAAAATAATGAAGAGTATAAGTCTACAGTGATTGAATAATTAAATTATTATATACAAAAAAAAGCCCTATCGTTTGATAGGGCTTTTTTTTGTTTTAAAAAGAGATTACCAGATTTCTCCAACTTCCTTTTTAATATAATGTAGTCCAGCATTACTTGGTGCTGCTTTGTCAAGCATTTCGTTTAAAATAGCTTCTCTTAACTTACTAGCAGAGTCAATTTTATCACTCATGCTTACTTTTCTAATTAATTGAATTGTTGCACTTTTTGAAGCATTAACAATTGTCCAACAGTCATCACTTAGGTAGATTTGTTGTGATAGGTTATGCTCAAACTCTTGTTCGATAGTTTTAATTAATAAATCTTCATAAGCTTGTTTGTCTGAAGACAATGGGGACACACGAAGCAATAATTTATTAGGCGAAATTCGCTCTAAAAAAAGTGCTAGACGCTCGTAAGCCTGTAATCTAACAGGTAAGGATTCTTTACTTAAAGATTTTATGATATTAAATTTACGACGCTCCTCTTCGTTTTGCATATGTTCTCTAAAAAAAAGAAAAGCGATACCACCAGTTACTAAAGAGGGGATGGTATACATTAATAAGTTTAAAAGCTGTTGTTCCATGAGATGTTTTGTTTAAATAACAAACATAATGTCTTTTAAATTATTGCACAAGAAATCCGTTAATGGAATGAAAACTGATTTTAAGTCAACGAAAACGAAGGGTTATTTAATGATAGACTATTTTTAATGGGTTGCTCCCTATTTTTGAGAGGCTATTAAACAAGTTTATAAATCAGCAATAGTTTGCTAACCATATTTTATTGCCGATTTTAATTAAAACTAGAAAAGATGTACCCCGAGCTATTTGATTTTACTTTACCTGAATTTTTATCTAATATACTAGGTGTAAAACATCTTACAGTATATTCTTATGCCACTTTAATTACTTTAGGAACATTAATAGCAGCGCTATATACTAAGTGGAGCGCTAAAAAGGATTTAGCAATAAGCAACCTTCCAAATACATTTTTCTATTTGATATTTATTGCTGGTTTTGTTGGTGGAAAACTGTTTTTTTACCTTCAAGATCCATTACGGTACATTAATGATCCAAGTTTAATCATAAGTAGTTTTAATGGTGGATATGTCTTTTATGGCTCGTTTGTAGTTATTATCCCATTTATTATTTGGTATTTAAAAAAACGTCAAATACCTGTATTACCAATGCTTGACATCTTTGCTATTACCACAGTATTAGTACATGCAATTGGTAGATTAGGTTGTTTTGCTGCAGGTTGTTGTTATGGGTCAACAACAGATAGTCATTTTGGAATGGTTTTTCCAACGACACATGATACAGCTGTGCATCCAACCCAATTATATGAAGTAATGGTTTTACTATCCATTTTACTAATTCTATTATTTATTAAAAAACATAAACAATTTACAGGACAGATATTTTTAGTCTACTTAATGCTGTATGGTTTTGGTCGAGGGATTTTAGAGTTTTTTAGAGGTGATGAAAGAGGCTATATAATTGATGAAGTATTATCCCACTCGCAAGCAATAGGTTTATGTCTTATTTGTGCTTCAGGCTATTTTTATTTCAAATTTTATAAACAAAATAATACTAACTTAATTAATACTTAACACAATGAAAAAGAAGATTTTAAACACAATTTCGCCTATTACTCTTTTAGTAGTAATATTATTTGTTATTGGATCTGGTTGTCCTAATCCAGATGATGGGATACAAGATGAACCAGATACAACAGCTTGTGATTACGAAGGTTATGACGGTTTGGATACTACAACTAGTTTGACCACTTTAATACCTGAAGCAGAATTAACTACAGATTTTTTCCACACATCATCTAATGGACCAGAAGTAGAAATTTATGAAAGTAGTGACCCAGGAAACTTTTGGTTTGTAACAACAGTAGTAACATTAAACGCCACAGGAACAGGTCAATTAAGCATTGATGGAACAATACAAACGGTAAATGTTACTTGTTTAGCAACAGGAAACGCAGTTGGGCAAGGTATGCAGTTTTTAGTTACAGGGACAGGATTAGATGCAGAGTTTTGTGTAGTTATTGATGAATATCATTAAAAATAATGATTATGAAATCAATTTTAAGACAATCATTTGTATTATTTTTAATAATATCATTTGTTAGTTGCGATAATAATGATGATCAAGTCACTCCAGATGCTTTAGACCCAACTACAACTCAAGATGGTTTTACTTACAATCAAAACAATGCTAATTCAATATTTTACGAAACTTCAAATGCTTATATAGAAAAGGATGACGGTAATAACGATGCATATCCATTAGCACCAGATTATTATAGTTTCTTTTTTTTAAATGGACGACTGTATGATAATGATGCAAAGTTAAACAATACAACAGATGAGGTCTTAGTATCAGTTAATACAACTCAATCTGTAATACTTAGTGTAGATGTTGCAGATAACCCAAGCCTACAAACAGGTAATCCACCTACTGCAGGTAACACATATGTAGTTTCTGTCAACGATTCTAATGTTGTTACAAATTTACAAGTAGATGCTTCAAGTCCGCAAACGTTTATAAATATTGATGGTACAAATGTAGAGTTTGGAGAAGGCAATGGTGCTAATAGTACTGTTTTTGGTCCTGCAGCAACAGGACATTCCATTACCATTAACGCTATAAACATAGATAACGTCACACCTTCAAACAGTACTATAGATGTGGATTACCAGTTTGTAAATACTTCTGGCGAATTAATTTCTGGACATTACCAAGGAACATTAGGAGTTTTTGAAGATTAAATATAAAAATATGACCAAAACAATATACTTACTACTAGTCTTATGTTTGTTTACATCATGTAATAATGATGACGATGCAAATAATGATGCCACAAACCAAACCCAATGTAATTATCAAGGGTTTTCTTATTTAGATAACAACAACAACGACCAAACATTAATTGCAGAATCAGAACTAAACACACAGTTTTTTCCTAATGCAAGTAATGGACCTTATGGAGCGCCAGGTATAGAGATAGCCTCTTCAACAGGAGCTACACCTTTGTTTTTTACTACTAATGTTATAACGTTAAATGATACAGGTACAGGACGCATTACTTTAAATAATGGTAATGAAGAAATTGTAACAGTTACCTGTCAACGTGCAGGAACAGCAGTAGGAGAAGAGATACGATTAGATGTAGTATATGGAAGTATAGAAGTTGAGTTTTGTGTAATAATTGATCAAGTGCTATAATATGAAAACACAACTTAAATACTTAGTAATTTGTCTTGGTTTACTTGTTTTTAATTGTAAAGATGAAAGTAAAAAAGATACTTTAAAAAACGAAACTAAAACTGAAACAATAAAGCAATTATCCGAAGCAAAAAAAACAGAAATAGTAAAATACTATTTAATAAACGAAAGAAAATTAACAGAAAAAGATTTTCATGAAATCATTTTTTTAAATGATGCAGTAGATGGTGTAAAAGTGATCCACTATGAAGGTAAAGATGCTTTTTTTGGATTTAAATTCTCTAAAGCACTAACGTTTTACAATGCTAATAATAACTAAAAAACACACATATGAAATCAATTTTAAAACTAAGCTTACTATTAACCTTGATATTAGTAGTATCATGTAGTGGAAGTGATGATTCACCTTCTTGTACAGAGCAAACATGGTATCAAGATGCAGATGGAGATACTTATGGTAATGCATCTGTAACACAAAATTCATGCACTCAACCAGCAGGTTTTGTATTAGATAATACAGATTTAAACGATAGTGATGCAAATTCTTATCCAAATGCAACAGAAATTTGTGATGGATTGGATAATGATGGAGATGGACAAGTTGACGGTTTAATGTCTTTTAATTGTGGAGTTGGAGAAGTATGCGAAAACGGATCTTGTGTTTCAGAAACAATCTATTATTTTGATGCAGATGGCGATGGTTATGGAGACGGTAGTAATCCTATTACAGCTGGAAGCACAGCTCCAACAGGTTATGTGTCTATTGCTGGAGATTGTGATGATACAAATCCTAGTGTAAATCCTGGAGCTAATGATATTGTTGATAGCTATTTGGATGAAAACTGTGATGGAGCTACAACACTATCAGCTTATCTAGATGCAGATAACGATGGTTATGGAGATTATAGTAATGTTATCGTGTTTGAATGTTTTCTACCTTGCGATGATGCTACTCAAATAAATAATATGCCAACAGGTTATGTTTTAGACAATACAGATTGTGATGATACAAATCCTAATATAAATCCTGGAGCAACTGATATTTGTGGAGATGGACTCGATAATGATTGTAATGGACTTCTTGATGAAAATTGCGTAGAAATTTGTGATGATGGTGTTGATAATGATGGAGATGGATTAACGGATTGTGATGATCCAGATTGTGTAGGAATGTCAGGTTGTTAAAACAAGTTCAAAACCATTACTTTTGTAACAAGACTAAATATTAAATATTGAAACCAAAAAAACTCCATATCACCTTACTTTTAACTTTGATATGGAGTTTTTCATTTTGCCAACAATACACAAACTACTCCACAAAAGACGGTTTACCAAGCAACCATGTGTATACAATAGTACAAGACGCTAAAGGCTTTATGTGGTTTTTAACCGATAAAGGTATGTCTAGGTATAACGGTAAAATTTTTAAAACCTTTACAACCAAAGACGGGTTACCAAATAACGATGTTTGGGATGCCTTTACTACTCCGGATGGTAAAGTCTGGTACTTTACTAAATCTACACATTTAGGTTATATAGATAATGATAGTGTACTGTCTTATCCTAATAAGGATAAAGACCAAATAATAAACCCACTATATTCTTATCAAATAAAAAACAAAGTTTACCCAGCGGGTCCAAACAAATTATTTGTTTTAAAAGACAGTTCTTGGCAAAGTGTTAAAAAACCTATAAACAAAATTCATAGAGAAGATTTTACAAAGACTTTTAATAATAATGTAGATTATTTAAGTATAAACTACAATGACACTACATTAAATATTTATGATAAAAACAGTACAATAATAAAACGCTTTTCAGCAAAAAAAATACTAAATAATACTAGTGTTAGAGGGCAAATAACGGATAGTTTGTTTTTTTGGACGCATAAAAAAACATATACCATTTTAAATCTAAACAGTCTTGAGCTAATACATAAGACATTTAAAGATCAGATAGGAGTTGAAAGTGTAAGACATCCAAGAATTAATTTAGTGGGTAACAATATTCAAATTACAGGAGGCAGCTTTGTTGGCATACTTGATAAAAATTTTAATGTAATTAATCCTTTTTACTTCCCAGAACATTTAAATGCCCATTTTGGATTTATCGATAGTCAAAATACAATTTGGCTATCAAGCTTTAATATGGGGGTTTATAAATTACCGTTAATAAAGCAGAAAACAATCAATATACTTAAAGATGAAAAAATTCAAAAACTAGATGTTGTAGATAATCAATTGTATGCAAGTGTATTTAATAAAGGTTTTTATAAGTATGATAGTGAGCAACAAAAATTTAATCCGTTTATCACGTCTAAAGATTTTTTATATGGTGTAACTAATATAAAAGCGTTGGATAAAATATTATTTTTTAGTAAATCTAACATCTTTATTAAACACAATAATAAAATTAAGACCTTTAACTATTTTAAAAATTCGCTTAAAAATCAAAACTTAGAAAGTCACTTAAAAAAAGCGGTGTACTTTAATTCAGCATTATATGCAACTTACTCTTTTGGGATATATAAGTTTGATGATAAATCATTTAATATTGAAAAAGAAATCTTTGTTAAAGGATGTAATGATTTTTTAGTGTTTAAGGACAGGTTAATTATAGCAACTAATAATGGGCTAAAAGAACTGCATAATGATAGTATTAAAAACATAAATTTTGAAACGCAAAACTTTAATAAGTCAATATTAAGTTTAAAACCTATCTCTAATTTTCAGCTTTTAATAAATACTGATGGTTTTGGAAGCTTTATTACAGACCTTAATACTATCAATCCTTTAAAGGGCTCAGAGTATCTAATAGTTCAAGATGCGTTTATAAAAGATAATGCTATTTGGTTAGCAACAAATAATGGTGTTTTATACTTTGCAACAGATAATAACCAATATAAATTGGTTAACAAATACACTATAAACAATGGGTTACCTAGCAATAATGTAAATTGTGTTTATGTGGATGACAAAAATTTAATTGTAGGTACTAATAATGGCTTAACTATTTTACCTAAAAATCAAGACCAACAAGATTTATTAATAGATCTGTTTATTGAAAACGCGACTTATAACGGAGAACAAATTACTAAAGATTTAAACACATTTAGCTATCAGGCAAACAATACAATAATTGTAAAAGCTAGTACTATTAATTATTCTGAAGTTAACAACAATAGTTTTTCATATAAATTAGATCCTATTCAAAAAAAATGGACAACAACTACTGCAGATGTTTTTAACTTTAATAACCTAGAGCCAGAACATTATACTTTACATGTAAAAACGGGGGATTTAAACAAAGCGTTGGATTTTACTATTAAACCCCTATGGTGGCAAAAAACGTGGTTTAAAATAGGGATGGTGCTGTTGCTAATTGTATTAGTTTCATTTATAGTTTGGAGGCTAAGCAGAATTCCAGAATTTAAAAGAAATAGTAAGCTTATTCAAGAAAAAAAAATAGCCGAAATTCAATTAAAAGCATTGCGTTCTCAAATGAATCCTCATTTTGTGTTTAACTCTTTAGCAGCAATTCAATATTATATTAATAATAACGAAATTGAAGCGTCAGAAGCTTATCTAGTTAAATTCTCTAAGTTAATTCGTCAGTTTTTTGAATTATCAAAAGAAACCCAAATTAGTTTAGACCAAGAGATCAAGCTTATAAAAAACTATTTAGATATAGAAAAACTTAGATTTAAAGATAAATTTGAATACAATATTACAGTCGATGATACCATTAACACAAAAGAGACAAAGTTACCAACAATGCTGTTGCAGCCAATTGTAGAAAACGCTATTAATCATGGTATTTTCAATAAAGTTGATAATGGGACAATCCAAGTTAACATTAAACACTTATCAGAAAAAAGTATTAAGGTAGAAATCACAGATGATGGTGTTGGTTTTATTAACACACAAAAAAAGAGTAACAGAAAAGTTAAGTCATCTAACGTGTTAGAAAACCGATTAAAATATTTAAATAAATCTGAAATATGGTCCATTTCTTACTCTGAAGAAGAGCTAAACCCAGAATTAAAAGATAAAGGCAATAAGTCGACCTTTATTATTACACAATTATAACCATGGAAAAGTTAACAGCTATATTAATAGATGACGAGATTTCTAACCTTAAAGGGTTAGAACAAAAATTAGGCAAATTATTTTCAGAGATAACTATAGTTGATACGTTTCAAAAGCCCGAAGATGCAATCGCAGCTTTAAAACAACAACAACCAGATTTAGTGTTTTTAGACATTGAAATGCCCAGAATTAATGGCTTTGATCTGTTAGCGCAATTAGATAATATACAATTTCAAGTCATTTTTGTTACTGCATATAGTGATTATGCTATCGAAGCCTTTAAAAAAAATGCAATAGACTATGTGCTAAAACCAATAGACGATAAAGATTTGATTGTAGCAGTTAATAAAGCAATTAAAGCAATTAAAACTAAAAAAGAAATTGATAATAATCTTAATTTGGTTAACCTATTATCAAGCACAATATCTAACAATAATAAAATAATTGTGCCAACATCTAAAGGGATGTCTTTTATCCCAGAAGAAGAAGTACTACATTTAGAAGGGTATGAGGGATATACTAAAATTCATTTAATAAATGAAACTACAATAACAAGTTCGTACAATTTAGGAAGGTTTGAAAAACTGCTAAATGCAACATTTTTTAAATGTCATAAATCACATATTGTTAATTTAAAAAAAGTACGACATTTTGAAAACGAAGGCTATGTAGTTTTGGACAATGATTATCGTATTCCGATATCTAAAACCAATAAAAAGGCGTTTTTAAGCTTGTTTAAATAGCTGTTTAATTTTAAATAATTAAAACAGTTCATGGTATGAAAGCACCTGTTTGTTTACTTAGACTAACCAATTGTAAAACAGTGTGCTAAGGTTGGGTTAGTAGTTGTTACTTTTAGATTACTATTAGTCTGCATTATTTAAAAAAGTCGTCAGTATAAAAAACAATTACTGACGATTTTTTTTTTAATAAAGTCAAAACTAGGGTAACAAATACTTAACCATGTTTATATAACTGTATAAACTATAAATTTTAACTGTAAAAACTTAAATTATGAAACTTCAAATCACAAAATTTAAATTACTACTTAGCCTAATGATAGTGCTAGGTACATTATTTACGTCATGTAATCCAAATGACGATGATACGCCTAATAATCAAGGCAATACTACAGGAGAGTCTCAAATTAACTTAGGGGCTACCATTCAAAGGGATTTTATGGGGCGTATTGTAGATCAATCTAATTTGCCAATTGAAAACGTAATGGTAAATATAGGGTCGCAAATGGCAACTACAGATGCTAATGGGATGTTTAAAATAAACAATGCAAGTGTTAAACAAAGACAAGCTTATATTGTAGCTAAAAAAGCAGGATACTTTGATGGACTTAGAACAATGATACCTAATCAAGGGACAAATACAGTACAAATCATGTTAGTACCAAATAATGTTATTGCAACTGTTGCTTCAGGAACAACTAGTGAGGTAGTGTTGCCTAACGGAGCTAAGGTTAGTTTTGACGGTAGTTTTAAAGATGATAACGGAAATGCATATACAGGCAATGTAGATGTTAAGATGTACTATTTAGATCCTGCAAATCCAGATAATAATATAATAATGCCAGGAAGTTTACAAGCAGTAAACCTTGGAGGTAATGAGCGTGTATTAGAAACTTACGGAATGCTTAATGTAGAGTTAAGAGGTGATTCTGGTCAAGAAATAAATATAGCAGATGGACACGTTGCAGAAATAGAAATGCCAGTTGACCCAGCGCAAGCAGGCGTGGCTCCAGCAACCATACCACTTTGGCATTTTGATGAGGTAAATGGTTATTGGGTGGAAGAAGGAGAAGCTACTTTAATTGGCGGTAAATATGTTGGAGAAGTTGCTCATTTTTCTTGGTGGAATTGCGATGCGCAGTTTCCGACAGTAACATTATGTTTAAATGTTGTTGATGCTGCTGGTGATCCATTATCTAATGTTAAAATAGAATTATGGAGAAATGGTGCAACCTATGGTAGAACAGGTTATTCCAATGGTGACGGTCAAATATGTGGTTTAGTGCCTTCAAACGAAGCTTTAACCCTAAAAGCATTTGATCAATGCGGGGTAGAGGTATACAATATTGCAATTGGACCATTTGCTACAGATACTAATTATGGTAATGTAGTTATGTCAACTGTAACTGCTACCACTATTACTGGTAACCTAATAGATTGTTCTAATGTAAACGTTACAAACGGATATGTTGCTGTAAATTCAGGATCTGTTTTTTCTTCTGTAGATGTTACTAATGGTAGTTTTTCATTTAATATAATAGAATGTGTGTCTTCAACTACTTTTACATTAGAAGGTGTAGATTATGATGCTTTTCAAACTACAACATTATTACCATTTAATTTTAGTAACCCTAATGTTGGAAATTTAATTGCTTGTACATCTGTTACAGAATATATCTCTGTACAAATAGATAATGACCCAGTAAATTATTATTTAATTAATTTAAATGCAGGTTCAAATGGTGGTACAAGTTTTAATATTAGTACACAAACTGCTAGTGGTAATGGACTAATAATTCTTGGAGGGTCAACTACTCCGGGGACATATACCACAACAAGCACGTCTAATTTTATGTTTGAAGTAGGTATAAATATGGATTTTTCAGTTCCTGATACATTACAATTTACTTTAAATAACTATGGAGCAATTGGAGAGTATGTGGACATGACCATTACAGGAGACTTTACGGATACTAATGGAGTTGTAAAATCTTTAACTGCGACAGTACATGTATTAAGAGATAATTAATAAAAATTATAATTAATTTAAAAAAGGAGGCTTCAATTGAAGCCTCCTTTTTTTGTTTTTTATCTAGCTTTTTTTAAGCTTAAATCTTCAATTAGTTTAAAAGTTAATAGCACTTTTATTACATAACTAACCAGATTAGCACTTTGTAAAAAACAGATAACCTGTCTTTTGTAGCTAAAAATAAAACAATAGTCTAAAGTGTTGTTTTTCAGTGTTTTGTTTAAGATTTAGGCACTACGTACCCCTACGTAAATTGAGGTTTCCACGTTAATTTATCTAATTGAATGCAATATATTTGGACGTAACTAACTAATTGCGCCTTTAAAAAAACACCAACATTAATACTTAACCTATGAGAACAAAACTACTTATTTTAACACTATGTGTGTTTGCGTTTTATAATGTAAATGCACAATTTATTACTACATGGCAAACCACTACAGCAAATGAAACTATTACCATACCAACAAGTGGTGGTTATTTATATAATTATGATGTAGACTGGGATAATGATGGTATCTATGACGATATCGGTGTTACTGGTGATGCAACTCACACTTACACTTCTCCAGGTGTGCAAACTGTTGCTATAAGAGGAGGTTTCCCTCATATTTATTTTAATAATACAGGTGATAAACAAAAAATACTATCTGTAGAGCAATGGGGGACTCAAGCATGGCAAAGTATGGCTAGTGCTTTTCATGGTTGTACTTTTTTAACAATAAATGCTACCGATACTCCAGATTTAAGTAATGTTACAGACATGTCTTATATGTTTACATTTTGTAGTTCTTTTAATGAGGATATAAGTACTTGGGATGTCAGTAGTGTGACAAACATGGCACATACTTTACGTAATACAGCAGCTTTTAACCAAGATATTGGTGGTTGGGATGTTAGCAATGTAATTAGCATGAACAGTATGTTTTGGAATGCTAATGTTTTTAATCAAGATATTAGTACTTGGGATGTAAAAAGTGTTGTGGATATGTCGAAAATGTTTCGAAGTGCCGATAACTTTAATCAAGATGTTGGAGCTTGGAATGTTAAAAATGTCACAGATATGAGTCTCATGTTTGCTGGAGCTCTTTCTTTTGATCAAAATTTAGGAAATTGGGATATAAGTAATGTCTCAAATATGAGTACAATGTTTTTTGCAAACAGTTTATCGGTTATAAATTATGATGCAACTTTAATAGGTTGGAGTACTCTAAGCGGTACAGAAGCACAAATTCCAGAAAATATAACATTTAGTGGTGGTAATAGTAAATATTGTGCTGGAGAAACTGCAAGAACAAGTTTAACCACTACACCTTATAGTTGGACCATAACAGATGGTGGTTTAGATTGCCTAGAGCTTTCTTTTATTACGACTTGGCAAACTACAACAGCCAATGAAACCATTACAATACCAACAACTGGAACAGGTTATAATTATGACATAGATTGGGATAACGATGGTACGTTTGATGATATAGGAGTAAACGGAAATATAACGCATACCTACGCAACTGCAGGAACCCATATTATAAAAATATATGGTGATTTTCCACAAATATATTTTAACAATACTGGAGATAAAGATAAAATACAATCTGTAGACCAGTGGGGTACTAATGCTTGGCAAAGTATGGAGAATAGTTTTAACGGTTGTACCAACTTAGTTATTAACGCTACAGACAGTCCAGATTTGTCACAAGTCACGTCTTTTAATGGCATCTTTAGTGGTGCAACAGCGCTTAATCAAGACCTTAGTGCATGGGATATTAGTACTATAACCAACATGGATAATGCCTTTAATAATGCTACTTCATTTAATCAAAATTTAAACACTTGGGATGTAAGTAGTGTTACAAGTATGCAATTTATGTTTTTTAACGCTACCGCTTTTAATGGAGATATTAGCTTATGGGATGTAAGTAGTGTTAATAATATGTTTTTTATGTTTAAAGAAGCTAGTACATTTAATCAAGATATAAGTGGTTGGTCCGTTAGTGCGGTAAATAATATGTCTAATATGTTTAGTGGTGCCTCTAGTTTTAACCAAGACATTAGCGCTTGGAATGTGAGTAGTGTAACATTAATGGATAATATGTTTAGAAATGCAACAGTGTTTAATCAAGACATAGGCGCATGGGATGTAAGTAATGTTTTTACTATGTCTGATATGTTTAATAGTGCTATTGCTTTTGATCAAGACTTAGGGGCTTGGGATATAAGTAATATGGTAGAAATGAATAATATGTTTAAAGGCGCTTTATTATCAACAGCTAATTACGATGCTACCTTAATAGGTTGGAATACTTTAGATCCAGGAGAAACACAAATACCAGAAAATATTAACTTTCACGGTGGTAATAGTAAATATTGTGCTGGAGAAGGTGCAAGAACAAGTTTAACCACTACACCTTATAGTTGGACCATAACAGATGGCGGTTTAGATTGCCCAGAGCTTCCTTTTATTACCACTTGGGAAACCACCTCTAACGGACAAACCTTAACCATACCAACAACTGGGACAGGTTATAATTATGACATAGATTGGGATAACGATGGTACGTTTGATGACTTAGGTGTTACAGGTGATGCAGCTCATACCTATGCTACTAGCGGAATACACACTATTACAATAAAAGGTGATTTCCCGCGTATTTATTTTAACGATAAAGGAGACCAATATGACATTTTATCTGTAGAGCAATGGGGGACTCAAGCATGGCAAAGTATGGAAGATAGTTTTAATGGCTGTGCTTTTATAGAAATTAACGCTACAGACACTCCGGATTTATCGCAAGCCACATCTATTGCAAGAATGTTTCGTGATGCTATTACAATAAATTTAGGATTTAAAAACTGGGATGTAAGTACAATTACGGATATGTCCGAAGCATTTTCTGGAGCCTCAGCTTTTAATGATGAAATAGGTTTGTGGGATGTTAGTAGTGTCACCAATATGGGTTATATGTTTGAGTTATCAGAGGTTTTTAATCAAGACTTAAGCACTTGGGATGTAAGCAATGTTACAACTATGGAATCTATGTTTACTGAAGCATATGCCTTTAACGGAAATATAAGCACATGGGATGTAAGTAGTGTAACAAATATGAGGGATATGTTTTCTTTTGCATCAAACTTTAATCAAAACATAGGTAGCTGGAATGTTGTAAATGTATTAAGAATGGATGATATGTTTTGGGAAGCTTCTAGTTTTAATCAAGACCTAAGTGCTTGGAATGTTAGTAGTGTTACAACTATGGAATCTATGTTCGATAATGCTTCTGTTTTTAACGGAGACATTAGTAATTGGGATGTAAGTAATGTAACAAATATGCAGTCTATGTTTGATAACGCAACTGTTTTTAACGGAAATATTAGCAATTGGAATGTTGGTAGTGTAACAAACATGATTAGTATGTTTAACAATGCTTCTGCTTTTAATCAAAATATTGGAAGCTGGAATGTAAGTAATGTAATTAGTATGGGTGCGATGTTTAATAATGCTACTGTTTTTAATCAAGACCTTGGTTGGAATGTAGCAAATGTTTCCGATATGGCATTTATGTTTAATGGTGCAGAAGTCTTTAACGGAAATATTAGTAGCTGGAATGTTGGAAACGTAAATAACATGTCATTAATGTTTGCTGGTGCAACTGCTTTTAATCAAAATATTGGAAGTTGGGATGTTGGCAATGTTACAAATATGGAATTTATGCTTGCAGGAACGTCTATTTTTAATCAAGACATTGGAGGTTGGAATGTTATAAACGTTCAAAACATGAGGGGTATGTTTTATTATGCATCAAACTTTAATCAAAACATAGGTGGCTGGAATGTTGTAAATGTATTAAGAATGGATGATATGTTTTGGGAAGCTTCTAATTTTAATCAAGACCTAAGTGCTTGGAACGTTAGTAATGTTACAACTATGAAATCTATGTTCGATAAAGCTTCTGTTTTTAACGGAAACATTAGTAATTGGGATGTAAGTAATGTGACCACTATGGAAGCCATGTTTGCATTTTCATCTGCTTTCGATCAAGACCTTGGTTCTTGGGATATTAGTAATGTAACAACTATGGCAGATATGTTTGATAATGCATCTTTATCAATATCTAATTACGACAGCATTTTAATAGGTTGGAATACTTTAGATCCAGGAGAAACACAAATACCAGAAAATATTAACTTTCACGGTGGTAATAGTAAATATTGTGCTGGTGAAGCTGCTAGAACCAATTTAATTTATAACCACAGTTGGATTATTACAGATGGCAGTTTAGATTGTGAAACCTTAAGTATGGATGAAGAAGTATTTGAAGGTTTAAGTATATATCCTAACCCAGTAAAAACTAAAGTCACTATAACATTACAAAATAAAGCGACTTACAAGCTTTTAGATATTAATGGAAGAGTGGTTAAAAAAGGGATGTTAATAGAAGGTAACAACCTATTAGATATATCAGAATTGTCAAACGGACTTTATTTAATGTCACTTAAAACAAATAACACGACTACCATCAAAAAAATAATTAAAGAGTAACGCTATTATTCATTTTTCTATAACGTCCTTAATTCTATATTTAGAGTTAAGGGCGTTTTTATTTATAGTTTATGTTGTTTTTGAAAAAAAGAAACTCTTTATGGGTTTTAGCCCAAACAGAAAGTGCATCAGTATTAGGTTCTAACTTTAATTTAGCAATAATATTTGTTCTATGTTTTTGTACGGTTCTTACCGAAATAAAAAGAGATTCTGCAATGTCTTTTGTGCTTTTATTTTGAGAAATTAGTTGTGTTATTTTAAGTTCTGAAGGCGATAAGCTTTGAAGTTTTTCAAGTTCTGGAGAAACCTGATTCTCATAAACCTCCTTAAATACTGAGCTAAAGTAAGTAAGCCCTTTATTAATAGCTTGTATACATTTTTCAATTTCTTCAAAAGGTTCATCCTTTAATAAATATCCTGAAATATTTAGGCTTTTAGCTTTTAGTACGTATCTGTTTTCTTTGTGTGACGTAAGTACTATAAATTTAGTGTGTATGTTTTTATCTTCACATTGTTTTATAACTTCAAAGCCCGTTAGTATAGGCATTTGGATGTCTAAAATAGCGATGTCTGGTTGGTGTTTTAAAATTAGTTTTAAGGCGTTTTTACCATCAATTGCTGTGTCAACAACATTGTAATTATTGTTTATTAGCTCTTCTGTTAATCCTTTTAAAAGTAAAGGGTGGTCGTCTGCAATAATAATTTTATTTCTTTTAGGCATTTTTTTTAGGTATTTGGGCTGTAATTGTTGTGCCTTTATTTAAGTGGCTCTCAAAAGTTAATACGCCTTTTAATATACGTATGCGTTCGTGTATGGTTTTTAAGCCTAAACTATTTTTTATTTGTGCTTTATTAACGTCAAAGCCTTTTCCGTTATCCTGTATAGTTATAATAATAGTATTTGGTACTTCAATAACGCTTATTGATAAAGCTTTTGCTTCAGCATGTTTTAAAACATTATTGATGCATTCTTGGATAAAACGATAGCAATTTAGGGCTTGAGCTTCATTAAAATAAGTATCTATAGTATTGACTTCTCCAGAAATAAACAAGTTGGTTTGTTTATCAACATCTAAAATTAGTTGCTCGATACTTTCTGTTAATCCAAGTTGTTTAAGTAAAGGAGGATATAAGCCTCGAGACAGTGTGCGGACTTCTTCTAAAGTATTATTTGTAAGGATTGTTATTTCGTCCTGATTTGTGTTTTGTGCTTTCTTTTTAATTAAGGTAAGTTGCTGACTAATACTGTCATGCAGCTCGACAGCGATACGACTGCGTTCTTCTTCTTGAGATTGTATTAATCCTTGAGAAAAATTTTCTTGTAGGTGTTTTTTAATTTGTGCTTGTTTTAAATACCATAATAAAACTAAAATAATTATAAGTGCTATTAAAATAATAAACCACCATGTTTTATAAAAAAACTCTTTACTAATAATGGTTAAGCTTAGTATGCTTGCTGTTTTTGATTTAGAAAAATCTAAGGCTTCTATATCTAAAGTGTAGTTTCCTGCTGCCAGGTTTGGGATTTGTATTATATTTTGAAACTTTAAATCAACCCATTCTTTTTTATTTAAGCGATATCTATAACTGTAATTCTCAGTAATTGCATGGGTGTTTTTTAATGCAAAATGAAGCTCTAATGCTCTGTTTTCTGAAGGTAGTATTATTGGTTTATTGGTGTCTAATTTAAAACGATTATAATTATTAGTGTATTGTTTTAGCTCTTTATCATATTTGTTTATATTAAGTAATACCAACTCTGCCGAGTCTTTTTTTACCTTTAAATCCTCAGGTTTAAAATAATTTAGCCCTTTAATCGAACCGACTAAAAAAGCATCATCCATTGTTTTTATTGCACTGTATCTATTAGCTTCATTATTAGTCAAGCCTTCATTTTCTGAAAATCTAGTGGTTGTTTTATTTATTGGGTCAAAAGCAACTATACCTTTAAAAGTATTAATCCACCAAATGTTTTTGTTAAAAAGTAGAGTAGCAATGCCTGCTTTTAGATCATCTTTATATAATGTTGTAAAAGTTTCGTTTTCTGGATTAAAACCAATAATATTCCCTGCTCTAGTGCCTAACAAATACCCGTAATCGTCATGGTAGTCGCACATTAAAATATATAAGTCTTCAAGTTGGGCTTTACTATTATAAAATTTGTGTGCTTTAGTTTTTAAATTATAAGTTAGTAAACCTTTATCTGTTCCAGCGACTACTAGATTACTATTTTTTCTAATTTCAATATCGTAAATGTATAACGAGTCGGTTGCAAGTAATGGTTTATGCGTTTTGGTTCTAGTATTAAATTCCATTAGGTTATAATACTGTGTCCCATAAACAATAGTACTATCAGTAGGACGTTCCATACAAATTACAGTATAGTGGTTGTAACGTTCTGTATTAAGACTTTTTAGGTTTGTTTTTATAATCGAAGCTTCAGTACTGCTCCAAAGTATGCTATCATTGTCTCTTATTATGTTTCTAGAGGATTTTGGAGCTAAAAATTTGTTGTTTAGCCTAAGGTCTGTAGGGGTTACTTTGTTTTTTAAAACATCTATATTAAACCATCCTTTAAACTCGGTTGACACAATGTAGTTAGTAGAATCTATTTCGTGAATAGATCGAATGCTATTTGATTTTAAAAAAGTTTTTATTTTTTTTGAAGGAAACCTATAATAATGTAATTCGTTATTATACCAAACCCATATGTAGTCTTTTAAGTCTTCAGATGCTACTTCGTAACCAAAATCAGAGTGTTCAGTTTGTTCTTTATAAATAGTCTTAAAACCTTCTGGCTCTAAAACATCAAAACGCAGGTCATTATCTTTAATAGATATTAATAGGTGATTACCTAACTGGTCATTATAGGCGCCAATATAATCTTTAGCAAAGGTTGTGTTTTGTTTTGTTGTAGCTACAATCTCTTTTGTACTTTCTTTAAAATTATAAAGCTGAAGTTTGTTTTTTATAAAACCATAATAATCACCACCGACTTTAAATTTTTCTTCAATCCAAAATTTAGAATCTACATTTTTAGGATCTTTAAAAGCATTTTGATCATGTTTTTTTAGCAAATTACCCTTCCAATCAAAATACTTTATCGGAAAACTGTCATCTCCTATAATACAGTAATCCTTAAATGGTATAAATTGAGTAGAGGAGTCTATTAAAAAATTATTTTCAGTATCAGTATAGCTAAATAAAGGTAGTAGCTTAAGGTCTTCTTGTATTATATTTAATGTTATTGTTTGGTTTACCTGTGTTATAACGTAATCTTTTAAATTGTATTTAAACAAATGAGAAAGCTGTACTTGATCATTTATGTCTTTCCCAGTTTTAATTCTTTTAAATTCTGAAGTAAAAGGATTAAACAAGTATAAAACATGTCCAATTTCGGTAACTGCTTTAATATAAAATTGGCCATCATTCCGTTTAAAGATTTGTCCTACTTTGTTAATAGGGTGTTCTAAAACAGGTAGTGGTATATTATGAAACGAGACGCCATTAAAACGTTGTAAAAACAGCTTTTTATTGTTTAATACAATAGTTCTTACATCAAAATTTGTACCTCCTAACCATAAAAAGCCATCATTATCAATACACATGGTGTTGACTAGACTTAATTCTAAACCATCTTGTTTTGTATATGTTTTTTTGTATAATTTTTGGGATTGACCAAAAATAGAAGCAGACAAAAAGAATAGTAAGTATAATATCCTTTTATTCATAGATAATTAAGCGATGTTTGTTTAGGGTAATACTATTGTAAAGGTATCTAAAAAAAATAAACTGCAAATTTGTTATTAAATGTTTATAATTAATAATAAATACAAAGGGTTAAAACGGTAACATTGGTTATTTTTGTAACCTTAAAAAAAGTAAGCAATTTGGAAAAATATTTAAGTCAGTTAAACGAAGCACAATACGAGCCTACAGTCCAAAAAGATGGACCTATGATTATTATTGCAGGTGCAGGATCGGGTAAAACACGTGTGCTTACTTACAGGATTGCCTATTTAATGAGTCAAGGCGTGGACGCTTTTAACATTTTAGCATTAACCTTTACCAATAAGGCTGCTAAAGAAATGAAAGGTAGAATTGCTGAGATTGTTGGAGCAGGTGAAGCTAAAAACTTGTGGATGGGAACTTTTCACTCGGTTTTTGCAAAAATTCTTCGTTTTGAAGGACACCATCTAGGATACCCAAGTAATTTTACAATTTATGATACTCAAGACTCTCAAAAACTAATGGGGTCGATCATAAAAGAAATGGGTTTAGATAAAGACTTATATAAAACTAAACAAGTATACAGTAGGATTTCATCTTACAAAAACAGTTTAATAACTGTTAAAGCTTATTTTAATAACCCAGAATTGATGGAGGCTGACGCTATGGCTAGGCGTCCAAGAATGGGTGAGATTTATCAAGCCTATGTGGAGCGTTGCTTTAAAGCAGGAGCAATGGATTTTGATGATTTATTATTACGTACAAACGAGCTATTAACACGTTTTCCGCAAGTATTAGCACAATATCAAGATAAGTTTAGATACATTTTGGTAGACGAGTATCAGGATACAAACCACAGTCAATATTTAATTGTTAGAGCATTAGCGGATCGCTTTCAAAATATATGTGTTGTTGGGGATGATGCACAAAGTATTTACGCCTTTAGAGGAGCAAATATAAATAACATCTTAAACTTCCAGAAGGATTATGACGATGTTAAAATGTACCGATTAGAGCAAAATTACCGTTCTACAAAAAATATAGTAGGTGCAGCAAACTCGGTAATTGACCATAACCAAACTAAATTAGATAAAGTAGTTTGGACAGCAAATGACGAAGGACCTAAAGTCAAAGTACATCGTAGTTTAACAGATGGGGACGAAGGACGATTTGTTGCTAGTACCATTTGGGAAACCAAAATGACTGACCACGTACCAAATAGCGATTTTGCTATATTATATCGTACCAACGCACAATCCCGTGCAATGGAAGATGCGTTAAGAAAACGTGATATTCCGTACCGTATTTACGGAGGGTTGTCATTTTACCAACGTAAAGAAATTAAAGACGTTACCGCATATTTGCGTTTAGTGTTAAATACCGCAGATGAAGAAGCATTAAAACGTGTGATTAACTATCCAGCAAGAGGTATTGGTCAAACAACTATCGATAGATTAATTGTTGCTGCAAATGAACATAACAAAACTATTTTTCAAGTTTTAAAAGAGCTTGATACACTTGACATTAATATAAATAACGGTACTAAAAATAAGCTTCGTGATTTTGTCACGCTTATTGAAAGTTATCAAGTGATGAATCAGACTGCTAATGCATTTGATTTGTCAGAACATATAGCCAAAACTAGTGGCTTAATTAAAGAAGTTAATAAAGACGGTTCTCCAGAAGGTGTTGTTAGATTAGAGAATGTACAAGAACTTTTAAATGGTATAAAAGATTTTGTTGAAGGACAACTAGAAATTGCAGACTCTAAAGATGGTTTAGCTGAATTCTTGGAAGATGTTGCATTAGCAACAGATTTAGATGGCGACAAAGGGGATCCGGACCACGTTGCCTTAATGACTATCCACCTTGCAAAAGGGTTAGAATTTAGTCATGTATTTGTAGTAGGACTAGAGGAAGATTTGTTTCCAAGTGCTATGAGTATGAATACACGTAGCGAGCTAGAAGAAGAACGTCGTTTGTTTTATGTCGCTTTGACAAGAGCAGAAAAACAAGCGTATTTAACCTATGCATTATCGCGTTACCGATGGGGTAAATTAGTAGACTCTGAGCCTAGTCGTTTTATTGAAGAAATAGACGATCAGTTTTTAGATATTATTACACCAATTGAAGAACGACGTATCAACCCAATGTTATCGGCCGATATTTTTGGAGATACACCACCTAATAAAGTAAGATTTAAAAAACCAATACAACCTAAATTTCAAAAGAAAGTGGCTAAAAAGAAAGAACCAGTAAACTTCGAGATAAGTGCACCTAAAAAACTTAAAAAAGCTTCAGAAATTGAAGCACCAGCTGATGCTAACTTATTTGGTGGTCAACTTACTGTTGGTAACCGAGTAAAACATTTAAAATTTGGAAGAGGTGAAGTACTAAGTATTGAAGGTAAAGGCGGAGATTTAAAAGCTGAAATTAATTTTGAATTTGGAGGTAAAAAGAAACTACTATTGCGTTTTGCTAAATTAGAGCTTATAGGGTAATTCCTTTTTAATAGTTTAAATGATATAATTTTTATTAGTAAAATATAAGACACTTATTTTTTACTAATGGTGTGTCTGTATAAAAGTTTTAAGCTTTAACCAAGTATCCAATAAGTTGGTTCCAACCCAACCATGGGCTTCATTGGGGTAAAATGTAAATTCATGTACAACATTTAACTGTGTTAATTTAGCATCCATATCAATGCCTTGCGAATTTGGTATTAAAGGGTCCATACCTCCATAAAATAAAATTGTTGGAGCAGACGTTGTTTTTACTTGATGCAAAGGACTATAAGTCTCTAAAAAGTCAACAGACGGTGTTACACCAAAGTACTGCATTAATGTGTCTATTTGTAATGCTGGGTTGTTATTATAAGCAGGGTCAGCTAAATTAGTAGGACCAACAATACTTGCTACCATATTAATGTTATTTTGTGTGTCGTAATCATAACTCCATAACATGGCTAAATGTGCACCAGCACTTACACCAATAAACCCGTAATCTTCAGAAATAATATAGTTACTTTGGTTTGCTTTTAAATGATTAATTACTGCTGTAATATCGTTAAGTTGCATCGGAAAAGGAGATACACCTTGCGATGCTAATCGATAATTCATGTTTACAACAGCATATTCTGGAAGGTCTTCTCCTGCTATTGTTTTAAAGGAATTCATTTCTATTTTATCTCCAGAAGTCCAACCACCGCCGTGTATTAGGATTATAACTTTGGTGTTTTCGTTTCTGTTTTCAGGTAAGTAAATATCGTAAACCTGTGCGCTGTCACTTCCATAAGACACATTTAGCATTTGTGTTGCAGCAACTGTATTGGCAGGGTTTTGCGTGTCTGTAGTCGTGTCAGAATCATTTGAACATGAAAAAAGCACAAAGATTAATGACAGTAAAAATAAATAATGAACAGATATTTTTTTCATAAACAAATTAATATTTACTTTAGTAAACGATAGTTAAAGATACTTATTATGGCTGAGTTTATAAAGATTTATGAAGAAAACCCTAATCCAAAGGAAATTAAGAAGGTGGTAGACATCCTAAAAAAAGGGGGGCTTATCATTTATCCAACGGACACAGTTTATGGTTTAGGCTGCGATATTACTAACACTAAAGCTTTAGAGCGTATTGCTAGAATAAAAGGGGTGAAGTTAGATAAAGCAAACTTTTCCTTTATTTGCCATGATTTAAGTAATTTATCAGACTATGTCAAACAAATAGATAGTACAACATTTAAAATTTTAAAAAGAGCACTTCCAGGTCCTTACACTTTTATTTTACCTGGATCTAAAACATTACCAGCTGCTTTTAAAAAGAAAAAAGAAGTGGGGATTCGTGTCCCTAATAACGCAATAGCCTTAGAGATTGTTAAGGCTTTAGGCAATCCAATAGTGTCAACATCTATTAGAGATGAAGATACTATTTTAGAGTATACTACAGACCCAGAATTGATTCTTGAAAAATGGGATAAACTTGTGGATTTAGTTATTGATGGCGGTTATGGAGATAATCAAGCATCTACTATCATTGATTTATCAGGTGATATGCCAGAAATAATCAGAGAAGGAAAAGGAAGTTTGGAGATTTTTTAAAAAGAAATAAATAGTAGTCGATTAATCTTATTTAAATATTATTCTACTTCATTATAAATAACGTCATTTTTTTTATCTTTTTATTAATGAAACCAATCAACAACCATATTAATTATATCGAGCTTAAAGCACTAGATTTAGAAGTTGTAAAAACCTTTTACACTAAAGTTTTTGGTTGGCAATATACTGATTACGGAGAAAGATACACATCTTTTGAAGCAAGTGGTATTGCTGGAGGTTTTGAAAAAACAGAATTACCAATTACTAATGGTGCTTTAATAGTTATCTATAATGACAATTTAAAGGCTGTTAAAGCTAAAGTTATAGAATTAGGAGGTAAGCTAAGTGTGGACATCTTTTCTTTTCCTGGTGGTCAACGTTTTCAGTTTTTGGACCCCTCAGGTAACGAGTTGTCTGTTTGGTGTCCAGAACAATAGTCTTACTAATAGTGTTTCGATTTTAAACAAAAATTATTTTTTTAACGCTGCTTTATTTCTGTTTAACAAGTAATAATTGCTACACATTAAAATTTAGGTAACATCATAAAAAAAGCCCAACCTTTCGGCTGAGCTTTCTCTGTATATTTAAAAAAAAGAATTAGTTCTCTTTAGATAAATTTTTCATTTCTGTTTCAATCATTTCATAAAATTGATCAATCTTAGGTAAGATATAAATCTTAGTTCTTCTATTGATTGCTCTGTTTTCTGCTGTATCGTTAGATACTAATGGTAAATGATCACCACGTCCTGCTGCAATTAATTGTTGAGGTTTAACACCTAGGTCTTGTAATGCTCTTACAATAGATGTACTACGTTTAACACTTAAATCCCAGTTGTCTAATAAAACACCACCTCTGTTGTAAGGTACATTGTCTGTATGACCTTCTACCATTGCTTCAAAATTAGGTTTTCCATTAATAACTGTTGCAACTTTCCCTAAGATTTCAGTAGCTCTATCTGTTATGTTGTAGCTTCCGCTCTTAAATAATAACTTGTCAGATAATGAGATAAAAACAACGCTTTTTTCAACATTGATTTCGATGTCTGGATCGTTTAATCCTACTTCTTTCTTTAAACTAGTAACTAAAGCTAGTGTTACACTATCTTTTTTAGTTAAAGCATCTTGTAATCTTGTAATTCTTAAGTCTTTTTCTTTTAAGCTTTCTAAAGATTTTTCAACGTTTTTAGCACCTTGTGCTGTTAACATTGTCATGTCTTTTGTGCTTTCAATTAAAGCTAGGTTGTTAGCTTTCATGTCTGCTAAACGTGCTTGTAGCTCTTTTAGACGTGCAGCAGATGCTGCTTCGTCAGCTAAACAAGAGTTTAGTTTTACAGTAGCTGTATTTAATAAATCCTGTGTTTCTTGTTGTTTTGCTTCTAATGCAGCAAATTCTTTTTTAGATACACACGAGCTTAATAGTAATAGTGCACTTGCACTAAGTAAAAGGATTTTTTTCATAATTTTTAATGATAAATTAAATTTATACACACCAAAAGTATAAATAATTAATATGTTAAAATACCCTTTAACAAAACTTTTGCTAAAAGCGTTATAATTGATTGGATTTTTGCTTTTTACTGATGTAATAAGACCATACAATTGATTTTTTAGTAAAATACCCAGCTTTTTGTGTGCTGTTTTTTCGTGCTTTTAAAAGTTCTCCTAAATGACTATAAAAAGAGCCATGTGCTTTTAAAATTGCTAAAATATGTTTTGGTTTTATTTCTATCAAAAATTTTATAGCAGCTAAACCATCTAATAGTAATCTTGTAAAGATTAAAAAGAAGATATTACCTTTTGCATTTTTGGTTAATGTAAACAGGCTGTTTCTAAAGTTTAAATAAGTTTTTTTAGGACTCGAAGCATTTAAAGTTGCTCCGCCAACATGGTAAACTGTAGAGTCACCAATATATTTTGTAATGTAATTATTATTAAATGCTCTCCAACATAAGTCGATTTCTTCCATATGTGCAAAAAAGGTTTCGTCAAAACCGTTTAATGCTTTAAAGGTTGATTTTCTAATAAAAAAACAGGCGCCAGATGCCCAAAAAATAGTGTCGTTTGGATATTGATTTGTATCAACTTCAATAGTGTCAAAAATGCGTCCTCTGCAATAAGGGTAACCATATTTATCAATAAAGCCCCCAGCAGCACCAGCATATTCAAATTTAGATTTGTTTTTGTAGTCTAAAATTTTTGGTTGGATTATAGCAGTTTCACTTTCATTTTTAAAAGTATCCAATATTGGTGAAAGCCAGTTTGGAGTAACTTCAATATCGCTATTTAATAAACAATAAACAGCTTCTTCAACATGTTGTAAAGCCTCATTGTAGCCTTTTGCATACCCACCATTTACTGTGTTTTGAATAATTTTTATTGCAGGATAATTGGCTTTAACAAAAGCTACAGAATCGTCTGTTGACGCATTATCCGCTACATAAATTGTGGCTTCTTCAGAGTAGGCTACAACCGATGGTAAAAACTGTTCAAGCAATGTTTTTCCGTTCCAGTTTAATATGACGACTGCTATTTTCAAATTAGTTTGTTTTTAGTTTATTTAAATAAACACTTTTACTTAACACTATTTATTTATAATCAGGGATATCTTTTAAGAAGTGGTATTTTTCTGCTTCAAAATCCATGTTACAATAATAATGATTTATACCATTGGTAACCATTAAATAGGTTGCGTTTAAAGCTAAGTTATATCGTGCAATTTGGTCAAATGTATTTTGTTTAATTTCTATTTTAGGCGCTTTACACTCGACAATCAAATGGATGCTTCCGTCTGTGTTAAATACAACAATGTCATAGCGTTTTTTTAAATCGTTGACTTTAAGCTCTTTTTCGACATTAATTAAAGAGATTGGATATTTTTTAACCTCTATCAAATAATGTACACAATGTTGTCTTACCCATTCTTCTGGTTGTAAGACCATAAATTTTTTACGTATAACATCAAAAATAGATACTTTATTTTCGCTATTTTTGAAACGAAACACAAACTTTGGAAAGTTTAACTCTTGCATTAAATGGTATTCGGTTTTTTTCAAAGTTAAACTTCAAAAGTCAAATACCAAATTTTTAAATTTTTTTCCTTTGGACGAAGCCAAACAAATTGTAATTGATATAAAAAATAATAAACTTAAACCTATCTATTTATTAATGGGTGAGGAGGCGTATTATATTGATAAAATTTCAGATTATATTGAAGAGACTGTTTTAACAGAGGAAGAGCGTGGTTTTAACCAAATGGTATTGTACGGTCGTGATGTAACTATTGACGATATTGTTAGTAATGCTAAACGTTATCCAATGATGGCAGAGCGTCAGGTTGTTATTGTAAAAGAAGCTCAGGATTTATCTAGAACAATCGAACAATTGGTGGATTATGCTAAAAACCCGCAACCAACTACAGTTTTGGTAATTTGTTATAAGTATAAAAAGGTAGATAAGCGTAAGGCGGTTTACAAAGAAATTAAAAAAAATGGTGTTGTTTTTGAAAGTAAAAAGTTATACGATAACCAAATGCCTGATTGGATAAGTCGTGTGTTGTCACCAAAAGGATATTCCATTACACCAAAAGCTTCACAAATGTTAGTCGAGTTTTTAGGTACCGATTTAAGTAAATTAAGCAACGAGTTAGATAAACTGCAAATAGTTTTACCAAAAGACACACAGATTACTCCAGACCATATCGAAGAAAATATTGGAATAAGTAAAGATTATAATAATTTTGAGTTACGTAAAGCAATAGGATCTAAAAACATTACTCAAGCTTATAAAATAATAAATTATTTTGCTGAAAACCCTAAGGATAACCCTATGGTTTTAACCGTGTCATTATTGTTTAGTTTTTTCTCTCAGCTATTACATTTGCATGGTATGTCAGATCGTAATCCTCGAGCTGTAGCATCTGCATTACGTGTTAATCCGTATTTTGTTAACGAGTATATAGAAGCTGCTCGAAACTATCCAATGCGTAATGTAAGTCAGGTAATTGCTACCTTACGTGAGTATGATGGAAAAAGTAAAGGGGTAGATAGCAATGCTGTACCACAAGGAGATCTGTTAAAAGAAATGCTGTTTAAAATTATGAATTAGAGGTTTGTGTAAAACCTAACTTGATGATTAATTAACACATTATTCCTAACCGCAATTTTTATAAATACTTTATGAATATTACTGATTTATTAGTTAATTATGTTGCATTCTCTCATGACGAATTAAATGATATTTTATCTCATTTTAAAAAAGTAGAGGTAAAAAAAAATCAGATTTTAGTTAAAGAAGGTCAGGTATGTCAAAATTTATATTTTGTTGAAAAAGGTTTAGGAAGAAGTTATTACCTAAAAGAAGATGGTAAAGAGGTAACTCAATGGTTTTTTGGACAGGGCGTTTTTATGTCTAGTGCAGACAGTTTTTTTAATCAATCTCCAAGTTATTATTATTTAGAAACTTTAGAAGATGCTATACTTTATAGCATAGCACACCAAGATATGGACTTGTTATTAGCAAAATATCATAATATGGAAAAGTTTATGAGGCTATTATCCATAGATATGTTATCTAAAATTGTACTTAAACTAAATGCGATACAGTTTCAAACTGCCAGAGAACGTTATGATTATATGATTACTGAATTTCCGGATATTTCTAACCGTGTACCACTTGGACATATTGCATCTTACCTTGGGATGACCCAAGAAACCTTAAGTCGTATTAGAAAAAATAATTGATAATAGCTTAATATTCAACTTTTTGATTTAGATCAAAAGATTACATATATTACTTTAATACCTTTACAATGTTATTTTAAAAACATTTGTAATGTCTACACATTTATCAAGGTTAAGTATTGTATTTGTTGTATTAATTTGGTTTATTCCAATTATATCAAACGCCCAACATTTAGATCCAGTTCTAAAAACACTTATTAGTATGGGATTAGATAAAAGTCATTCCATCAATATTCATGATTTAGATGCTAAACAGGCTGTAGTTGATCAAAAACTAGCTAAGTCAGTATTTATACCTAAAGTCACTTTTAATGGTAGTTTTACTAGGTTAAATGACGATATAACTTTTGATGACGACACCCAAAACTTATTAATTAGTACGCAAAAACTACTAATTAAAGAAGCACTAGGTATCCCATTTAATGCTCCGTTTCCGGATAATATCCCATTAACGGAAGTACCAAACCTTCAAAATAAAAACATTTTAAAATCTTCAGTAGATTTAGATTGGGTGTTATTTAGTGGGTTTGAAGTTAATAATGCTATTAAAGCTAGTAAACATAAAGAAGCGTCATTAAATTATTTAGGGTTTGCCAAAAAAGATAAAATAGCTTTAAATATAATAGAAGCTTATGACAAATTAGCTTTAGTATATGCTTCTAAACAGGTGCTTACAACAACAAAAAACTACCTAGAAGAACAAGAGTATTATGTAAAAAAAGGAATCGAAAACGGTTTAGCAACACCAATTAGTCGTAAAAAAATTGAATTAGCGCAACAACAGTTAGCTTCAAAAGAATTAGAGTTTACTCATAATACTATTTTATTAATAGAAGTGCTTCATCAACTTACAGGAGAAAGTAAGGAGCAATTAGCTTTATTAAATCCAAAACTAGAATCGTTTTCAACTTCAGATTGGTCTGATACTAGTAAACGCAACGAAATTAAAGCACTAGAAGAGGCGGAACAAGCAGCATTATATAAATCAAAAATGGAAAAAAGTAACTTTATACCTAAGTTGGCTTTAAAGGGACATTATGAGTTTATTGAAGACGACTTATCCTTATTAGATCCTAAATGGTTTGTTGGTGTTGGTATTAAATGGAATGCTTTTGATGGGTTTCAGTCTAAATTAAAAAGTCAAAAATCTTTTATCGAAAGTCAAAAATATAGAGAACAAATTGAAGAGGCTGAAGAAATGATTTCATTAAGTATTATTAAAGCTCAACTAAATTTTGAGTCGGCAATTCAAAACACAAAAATTGTAGAAAAAGAAATTGATTTGGCTAGTGCTACCTATGATATGGTAGATAAACAATATAAAAATGACTTGGCATCAATTAATGATGTGCTTGACGCATTAACTGATTTAGAAAAAGCTAATTTTAAATTACAGGAGTCCTATTTTGATCAACGCAGAGCATTAACAGACTTGCTTCATGCAAAGGGAATACTTACTTCTTTTTATAAATAATACAGAAAAAAAATGAAAACGATAAAAACTATTTTTTTAAGTGCTATTGCAATTGCAACCTTACATTCTTGTGGAAATAAAGATCAAATTACATCCTACAGAGGGAAAGTTAAATTTGAAACGCTTTCTATTACTAGCAAACTTGCAGGTAGAATTAGTAATATTTATGTTGTAGAAGGTCAAGATGTAAAAAAAGGAGATACGTTGGCTTATATAGATATTCCTGAAGTCAATGCAAAAATGACACAAGCAGAAGGAGCTATTAAAGCAGCTAAAGGGCAATTAGACATGGCTTATAATGGCGCAACAAAAGATCAATTAACACAGATTGAAAGTAAATTAAAATCTGGAAATGCACAGTTAGAATTTGCAAAAGAATCTTTTAATAGGATGCAGGCAATGTATCAAGACTCATTAATTACACAACAACAATTTGATGAAGTAAAGATGAAGTTAAATATGGCACAAGCCCAAGTAGATGCTATTAAAGGGATGCAAAATGAAGCAATAAATGGTGCCAGAAAAGAGCAAATAGACCAAGCTAAAGGTCAATTAGATCGTGCGTTGGGTGCTAAAGAAGAAGTGACATCTGCGTCTAATGAAAAATATGTTATTGCACCTTCAGATATGTCTATTGAAACCATAAGCCTTAAAGAGGGAGAATTACTTACGCCAGGTTTTACGCTATTTAATGGTTACAAAAAAAGTAGTGTATATTTCCGTTTTACTGTGCCAGAATCTAATATTTATCAATTTAAAACCGGTCAGTCATTAACGTTAATCAACCCATATACAAAAGAAGAATTTAGTGCTAAAATTAGTGCTATAAAACAACTGGCTAAGTACGCAGACATTACAAGCACAGCTCCTTTATATGAGTTGTCTGAATCTATATACGAGCTTAAAGTAATACCAACGTCTACTAATACTGACCAATTATTTTATCTAAATGCAACTATTTTAATTAAAGAATAAAAGCATGAAAAAGTTTTTACGATTACTAAAAGTCGAGTTTAAGCGTATATTTTCTAATAGCGTTTTACTTGCAATCTTTTTTGGTGCACCAATTTTATATGGCGTTTTATTTGGTTATGTGTACCAACAAGCTAAAGTGGTAGACCTTCCTATTGTAATTATTGATCAAGACCAAAGTCCTACAACAGATAAAATTATTGATGCTTTTGAAGATAATGAAGGATTGCTAGTTAAAGACCTAAGATTTACTCCAGGTAATATCAAAGAAGAAATGCCTTTTGAGCAGTACGCAGCAGTAATCACTTTTCCAACAGGCTTTGAAGCAGATATTTTACAAAAAAAACATCCAGAAGTTAGGGTTGATTTAAATATGGCTAATATATTAAACGCTAATACAGCTAGTAATAATATTCAAGCAGTATTAATGACTTTAAATGCTGGGATAGAAATTGAAGGACTTAAAAAACAAGGGTTGCATACTGATCAAGCATTACAGGCATTTGAAAGCTTTAAAATTAATTTTAATAAGCTATATAATTCTGCTGGAAACTATGTAACCTTTATGCTACCTGGGTTACTTGCAGGTATTATGCAACAAATTATATTTCTGGCTATGGCATTAGTGTTTGCAAGAGATTTTGAGGATGGTTATTTTAAAAACTTAGTTGAAGAAAGCAATTGGTCTTTATACCATATTGTGCTTAAATCAACACCTTTTTTCTTGATGATTCCATTAATGTGGTTTTTAGTAAGCTTATTTATACCTTATTTTAATATAGATGCTAAAATTTATAGCTTACCAATGTTGGTGCTAACCATTTTATTAACCTTATCATCAATGAGTATTGGTATGTTGTTCTCGATTGCTATTCCTAGTCAATTAAAAGCTACCGAACTGTTAATGGTAATTTCTACACCAGCTTTTGTACTTAGTGGATTTACATGGCCAACTATGGCAATTCCAGATGCAATAGCTAATATAGCACAATTTATTCCGCTTACTCAATTTTTAAGTGGCTTCAGGAAAATAGCTTTTTATGGTGGGGATTTATCATCCATTTTACCAGAAATTAATATGTTATTACTTGTAAATTTTGTTGCTTTTCTAGTAATGGTTGCTTTGCTTCAGTTTAAGATATTTTCAAAAAGAAAGCAACAAAAAAACGTGACCATTTAAACTCACAATTAATCAAAATATATAATTATGAGTCATAACAGTAAAAATTATACTCCAGATGTACTTGGAAGTGGATTTGAGCAATTGACACTTTTTTTTGAAGATGATTATGAAGGTAAAGTTATTGCTACTTTAGTTAGAAAAAAGGCTGAAACTTTATCGTCAAAAGCTATCCTGTACATTCACGGTTTTAATGATTACTTTTTTCAAGACCAAATGGCTAAACAGTTTAACGCTGAAAATTATAATTTTTATGCATTAGATTTAAGAAAATATGGTCGTTCGTATTTAAGTCATCAAAAATTAAATAATGTTCGTTCTATTTTAGAATATGATGAAGATATTAATAAGGCCCTACAAGTCATAAAATCTGAAAATAATAGGGAGGTTGTTTTAATGGGACATTCTACAGGAGGTCTTATTGTAACTAATTATGCTGGGAGGCACCATAACAGTAATATGTTTCATGGGGTAATTTGTAATAGTCCTTTTTTTGAATTTAATCTTAATTTTATTGAAAGAAAATTTGGAATTCCTTTATTATCCTTTTTAAGTAAGTATGTTCCAAACAAGTTAATTTCAAGTGGTTTTTCTAAACTTTATGGTTATAGTTTGCATAAAAATAAATATGGAGAATGGAACTATTCATTAACATGGAAACCTCATGCTATTCCTGATGTTAGTTTAAGCTTTATTAATGCAATACATAATGCACATAAAAATATTAAAAACAATTTAATATTAGATGTACCAATACTAATTTTATATAGTGACAAAACTATATATGACAAAAAATGGTCCGAAAGGTTTATGGAAGGTGACGCAGTTTTAAACGTCGACCATATAAAGTTTTATGCTAATGGATTAAAAGGAAACGTCACTACTTACCAAGTTAAAGATGGTATGCATGACTTAGTGCTTTCTAGAAAAACGGTAAGAGAACAGGTTTACAAAACTATTTTTAAATGGGTTAACAACCAATTTTAATATCCTAAAACATTAATGTTAAGTCATAATAGTAATCTTAAGTGTTTGCTACATATCTTCTAATTGTGCAGTATAATCATACTGTAAATCTTCATGTAAGGCTAATATCTTTTTGGTAATAGCTTCAATATTACGGTCGTACAAATTGGTTAAAGTTGTATTTCTAGTTATTGATGGTTTCATTGTTTTAAGCTTTTTACAAAAGTAGAGTAGTAGTTCAACCTCAGTCTCTTTATTAAGCGAGTATCTGATATACTTTTTGGTGTTTCGTAAAATCTTACGGACACTTTTTTTGATGTAAAAAAAGCTATCTGTATTTATTAATTCAAATTGTTCGTCAATTTCAGCTTTGACGGTTTCTATATAACCAGCTTCGCTGTCAGCTTCAAATAGTAAATAGGTTAGTAGCTCTTTATTTTCTTTTTTAAAACGGGATAAACGCAAACAAAGCTCTGCCAACTCTTCGTTGGTTTTATGTTTTAATTCTTTACGAATGGTAACAACGGATACTGCTTTCATTACAAATTGTTTTATTTCCGCTTTAGCGAAAAGGGCTTTAGGATTTTATTTTATAATGTTTTTTAATTACACGTTTTACTGCATAAAGTCTGATAATACCAATTGTTAAAATTAATGGTGCAATAGCTATCAGAATTATACCAAAGGTTTCTAAATCCTCTAGTAGCTCTAGTTTTAAAATGGTAATTCCTGTACCTAAAATAACTAAAAAGGTTCTAAAATAGGCTAAAAAAGTACGTTCGTTAGCTAACTTGGTTCGTTCAATAGCTAACCAGTCTCTTGTGGTTAAATCGGATTGTGTAGACATATGTTTTACAATAGATTTTAAAGATATTAAAAAAGCCCATCCAATTAATTAGATGAGCTTTTTTTTATTTTAAATAAATTGATTATCTCAATTTAGGAAAGTCAGTAGGGTTAGCCTCGTTCATCACAGCGTAAACCGCTTCAAAAACATCTTCTGTAGATGGTTTAGAGAAGTAATCTCCATCAGTTCCATAAGCTGGTCTGTGTGGTTTAGCAGCCAATGTTTTAGGTTGGCTATCTAAATGTTGATACGCTTGTTGTGTGTTGATAATATGGTCTAAAATATATGCTGAAGCTCCACCAGGAACATCCTCGTCAATTACCATTAATCGGTTTGTCTTTTTAACACTTTTTACAATGTCATGATTTAAATCAAAAGGTAATAATGATTGTATATCAATAATTTCGGCATTAATACCAACTTCAGCTAGCTCTTTGGCTGCTTGTTGTACAATTCTTAATGTAGAACCGTATGATACTAATGTAATATCTGATCCTTCTTTTACTGTTTCTACAACTCCGATTGGTGTTGTAAACTCGCCAATATTTGAAGGTAATTTTTCTTTTAATCTATATCCGTTTAGACATTCTACAATCAAAGCTGGCTCGTCACTTTTTAATAGTGTGTTATAAAAACCTGCAGCTTTAGTCATGTCTCTTGGTACTAAAACATGGATCCCTCTAACAAGGTTTAATACACCCCCCATTTGCGATCCAGAATGCCAAATACCTTCTAATCTGTGTCCACGAGTACGGATAATTAATGGTGCTTTTTGACGCCCTTTTGTTCGGTAACGTAAGGTCGCTAAATCATCACTTATAATTTGAAGTGCATATAATATGTAATCTAAATATTGGATTTCGGCAATTGGACGTAAACCACGCATTGCCATACCAATTCCTTGACCAAGGATAGTTGCTTCTCTAATACCGGCATCTGCGACACGTAACTCACCATATTTTTCTTGTAAACCTTCTAATCCTTGATTTACATCACCAATATTACCAGCATCTTCACCAAAAACTAAAGTTTCAGGATATTTATTAAATATCGCGTCAAAGTTTTCTCTTAAAACTACACGACCATCAACATCTTCTGCTTTAGCGTCGTAAGTTGGTTTAATCTCATTAATATGGATTGCTGCTGTATCACTATCGTTATGTAAGTCAGAACTATATAGTGGTTGTACTTTTGCAAAAAAGTTTTCAATCCAATCTAGTAATTGTTGTTTTTCTGGTGTGTTGTCTGTGATAACATAACGTAATGCTTTTCTAGCAGCGGACACAGTGTCTTTTCTGTTTGGTTCTGAGATTGCACTTAAATCGTTTGTTAACTTTTCTATAAAGACTCTATTAGGACTTGCTTTTGCAACATTATTTAATAACGTCACTAACTCTGATTGTTCTGATAATGCTGGTTTTAAATAATTAGACCAAGCAGCTTTTTTAGCTTCTCTAACTTGTTTTTTAATACCTTTTTCCATAGTTAAAAGCTCTTCATCAGTAGCAATACCGTTTTCAATTAACCATTCTCGCATTTTTAGGTTACAATCATTTTTTGCTTCCCAATTTAAACGCTCTTTATCTTTGTAGCGCTCGTGTGATCCTGAAGTAGAATGACCTTGAGGTTGCGTTAATTCGTTAACATGAATTAATACAGGGACATGCTCTTCTCTTGCTATTTTTGCAGCTTCTTCATAAGTTGCAATCAGGTTAGCGTAATCCCAACCTTTAACTCTTAATATTTCGTAACCGTTATTTTTTTCATCACGTTGAAACCCTTTAAGGATTTCTGATATGTTTTCTTTAGTAGTTTGGTGTCTTGCATGTACAGAAATTCCATATTCGTCATCCCAAACACTTATTACCATTGGTACTTGTAAAACACCAGCAGCATTAATAGTTTCAAAAAACAATCCTTCACTTGTACTTGCGTTACCTATTGTTCCCCAAGCAATCTCATTTCCATTTACAGAAAAGTTAGTGGTATCAATACCTTTTACATGTCTGTAAATTTTTGATGCTTGTGCTAACCCTAGTAACCTAGGCATTTGACCTGCAGTAGGAGAGATGTCAGAACTAGAGTTTTTTTGTTTAGTCAAGTTTTTCCAATTCCCGTTTTCGTCTACACTATGAGTTGCAAAGTGACCACCCATTTGTCTTCCTGCAGACATAGGCTCTTGTGCTAAATCTGTGTTGGCATATAATCCTGCAAAAAACTGCTCAATTGTTAGCTCGCCTATAGCCATCATAAACGTTTGGTCACGATAATAACCAGATCTAAAATCTCCGTTTTTAAAAGCTTTAGCCATAGCTAACTGTGGGACTTCTTTTCCGTCTCCAAAAATACCAAATTTAGCTTTTCCTGTTAACACTTCACGACGACCTAATAGACTACATTCACGACTAGTTACAGCTGTGTGATAGTCGTTTAGAACTTCAGTTTTAAAATCTTCAAAGGATAGGTCTTTCTTGTTGTTAACTTTTGTCTGCATGTTTAAGGAATTATTTAAAACAAATCTAATCAAAATTTGTCAGTTTAGCAATATCAAAAAATCTTAAAAAAATGTGAATTATTCAATAATTACCTGTGATTAAAGATTATTTAATAAATAAATCGTAAATTATTGAAATCTGCTAAGAATTTATTAATACCAACGTCTTGTAAATAGCCCTAAAAGTGTTTTTGGCGATAGTGTTACAATAAACCTGATTTTTTCGTCGTAGTTAGGTTGCCCAACCTCCCAACCAAGGTTAGAATATACCGGAAAATATAATTCAAAATAATCCTCAACTAAGTTTAGGCGTATTCCTGTATCATATACAAATTCTGGGCTAAAATTTTGATTTTTAATGACTCCAGCATCACCATAAAACATAATATATCTCCACAATGTTGCACTAGTATTAACTGTTGTCATCCATTGATTTGCATATGGTTGCGATAATTTTGATTTAAAACCACCCTCTGCGATAATAATTTGTTGACTTAGCACACCTGTTTGTTCACTACGCCCTAAATAATTATAATCAAATAAATAATCTGTTGGTCTGTCTAAAGCAAAACTAAAAAAATCAGAATCTTGATAGGTGTCATTATATAAAAACAAACCAGAAAATACTCTTAGATTAAATTGTTTGTTACGTTGATTTAAATTTCTAAACTCTAGAGTAGCGGAGATTTTCCCGAAGTTTTTAGCAAATTGCAAGTCTGTGAATAAAGACGAGTAGTCTTTTAAATTATTATCTACAATACCATATTTTGCGTTAAATACTGAATATTTTGGCTCGCCCTCTGTTTCAAATTCGCCTGTTGGATCAACTTCTCTATTAATGTTAATATATCTAAAGGATAAAAACTCACGTTTATTATCTCTTAAGTCTTTATGGTTTCTAAAGTTATAATCAATAAATGGTGTAAACGATGTGTAAGACAAGTTTGGAGCATAATTATAATAATTACCAGATAGACCATATTTTGTCCTATAATTGTCAGAGCCTTCTGGTCTTGCATTATAAATTAAAGATGCGCTACCAACAACTTGGTTACTTTTAAATCCATATTTAGGACTGATTTTATATAAAAAGCGTTTGCTTAAAAGTGTTTTATTATAAAGCTTCAAGCCTGGAGATAAACCATCATAAAAATTGTATTCAAATTCTGGCATAAAAAAGACCTGATTATAATTAGGGTCTTCAATATCTTTAAATAGCCTAAATTGTAGTGGTTTATTGGTTAAGAAAAAACCATTAAGTTTTTTGTAATTATTTCGTTGATTAAACTCTGGTATAACATTATCGTAATTTAATGCTAACTGGTCTACATCTTTATTAGCTATAGTAATTGTTTTGTTGCCACTAAAACCTTCAATCCATTGCTTAGAAGTGATACTGTCATTTTCTAGAGTAAATAGTGAGACTGGCATCTTATTATCTCTAAGATTTTTAAGTGTAATTGTAATGGAGTCCTCTGTTTTTTTAATCTTTTTAAATTTAAAATCTATTTTTTTACTAGTCTCTACGTAGTCTTCAAAAAACCAATCTATATCTTTATTGGTTTTAGATTTAATTAAAGATTTAAAATCATCGGGAGTTGTTCTTTTTAATTTTGTTTGCTTTACAAAGTCACTTAATGTCTTACTCACAATTGCGCCTCCTACAAAATCGTCAAGGTAATTAAGTCCAATTGCAGCTTTATATTTATTAGAAATATTTTTATTGAATTTTAATAACGAATCTTTAGCCATCCCAATAGGTTGGTCAATATTTGTACGTGCCATGTGCATATATAAAAAAGAATATTGATCGTTAAAATATAAATCTGCTGCATGAAAAGCTCTAACACCCCAAACGTCAGCTAATTTTCCTAAAATCTTTTGATTAGGATAATATTCCTCCACATATTTAATTAAATAATAAATTTGGATTCCATCTAATAACCATTGTTCTTGACGTGGGTTTATTAAAAGTGTGTTTTCTAAATATGCTTTTAAGGTTGTCTTAAGTATTTTTAATTCGTATTGAAATGTATCTTCAAAAGGTCTAATAAAATCTGGAAGTAAATTAAGACCATAAATAGGGTCTTTCTTGTAATCAATCCAAGTTAATAATATTTTTTCATGAGGATAATCACCTAAATTTTTACTAATAAATTGAGCTACGCGATCAGTCGATATTGCAATTTCAGCAGGATTTAAACTTTCAGTGTCAATATTAGACTTGATATTAAAAAAATCAGTTTCGACCGTATTATAATCGTCATTTTTTACTAATGAAAATTTAGAGTTTATCCGGTCTTTACCATTAAAAACAGAAGTAGTAGTTTCTTCTACAATAGTATCAGTAGTATTTAACTCTGTAATTGCTGTATAATTATTTGGGTAGTTTGCTTTTATGGTAATATTTGCAGGTTCTACAAATAAGTCCTCAAGATCTTTATTACTGTAATAGTGCCAAGACCCATCAAATACTGCTGGAGTTATATACCAAAATCTAAGATTGTAATCACCATTATCAGTAAAACCATACCTAGTAAATTTATTGTTTGGTATTTGAACAATATAGGTTATCGTGATTTTATAACTTTGGTTAGGTTTAAGAGGAGTATTAAGCCCTACTTTTATAACATCAGGGTGTTTTATTAAACGCTCATAAAATGTGTTATTACTGTTGTGCTTTATGCTTGTTATGGCAGAAAACCCACGATCTTCATTTTTTGCAAAATGAAAAGTAGTCTTAAATTCGTCAGCAAAACGTTCAGCAAGGGGAGTCGTCTTTGAAGAGTAACTATGGCTCCAATCGTTTAAGTAAATAGTGTCTAAAGTAACATTGCTTTTGTTTTTATACTCTATAGTTTGTGTGATATTAATACTGTTGTTGGTTGTATTAAAAACAGCATCTATGTCAATAATATTTTGACTTAAAGCCGAAAGACTACATAGTAAAAAACAGAAAAATATAGTGTTATTTAGCTTCAATTTAAATTTACAAACTTTTAAGGTTATACGTGACTATTAATTTGTGTAAAGTAATATATTCCTTTTAATAATTACGAAATAAAGGTATTAATAGTTTTGTTGTTTACAAAGATAGTTGTCTGTATATCTCTAACGTGTTGTAAATCTATTGGTTGGGTGTGGCTAATTTGTTTTAAAAGCAATGTAAAATATAGTTTTTCAGGTGAATTTAATTATTATCACCTGAAAAACTAAATAGTTGTTTTTATGAATTATAAGTTTGTACTAGAAATTAGGTTTTAGATCGTAATCCTTGTAAAAACCATCTAATATTTCGACAACTTCATCTGCAGTATCTACAAGATGAATTAAATCTAAGTCACCTGCACTAATGTTTTCAAAACTATCTAAAAGGGTTGTTTTAACCCATCCCATTAGACCTTCCCAAAAATCGGTACCTACTAAAATGATTGGAAATTTTTCAATCTTATTAGTTTGTATTAAAGTGATAGCTTCAAATAACTCGTCTAAAGTTCCAAATCCTCCTGGCATTACCACAAACCCTTGAGAGTATTTTACAAACATTACTTTTCTAACAAAAAAGTAATCAAAGTCTAAACTTTTATCAGAGTCTATATAAGGATTATCATGTTGTTCAAATGGTAATTCTATATTTAGTCCTACAGATGTTCCTCCTGCTAAATGTGCACCTTTATTACCTGCTTCCATAATTCCTGGTCCACCACCAGTAATTACTCCATATCCAGCTTCAACAATTTTAGAAGCTACATTTTCTGCTAATTTATAATATTTATGGTCTGGCTTAGTACGTGCAGATCCAAAAATAGAAACAGAAGGGCCAATAGCACTCATTTTTTCAAAACCATTAACAAATTCTCCCATTATTTTAAAAATAGCCCAAGAATCGTTTGTTTTTTTCTCATTCCAACCTTTTGGATGTTTTTCTTCTCTCATTATACTATGTGTTTATTTTATGTTTATTATTTGTAGTTTTTATAATCTTTTGCTGTATGCAATTAACTACTTTAATTCTTTTTTTAAAAATTTAGCGGTGTAACTTTTTTTATGTTTAGCAACTACTTCGGGTGTGCCCTCTACAATTACCTCTCCGCCACCTTTACCACCTTCATAACCAATATCAATGATATGATCTACGGTTTTGATAACGTCCAAATTGTGTTCAATTATTAACACCGTATTACCTTTATTTGCTAATTTGTTTAAAACAACCATTAATACTCTAATGTCTTCAAAATGAAGTCCAGTTGTAGGTTCGTCTAAAATATAAAAGGTGTTTCCGGTATCGCGTTTGCTTAGCTCTGTTGCTAGTTTAATACGTTGTGCTTCACCACCAGAAAGCGTTGTGCTTTGCTGTCCTAAGGTAATGTAACCTAAGCCAACATCTTGAATTGTTTTTAATTTTTTATGAATTTTAGGAATGTTTTCAAAAAAATCAACCCCTTCATTAATAGTCATGTCTAAAACATCACTAATGCTTTTGCCTTTATATCTAATTTCTAAGGTTTCGCGATTAAAACGTTTTCCTTGACACGTTTCACACTCGACATAAACATCCGGTAAAAAATTCATTTCGATAACACGTAAACCACCACCTTTACAGGTTTCGCAACGCCCACCTTTAACATTAAAACTAAAACGACCAGGTTTATAACCACGGATTAATGCTTCTGGGATTTTAGCAAATAGGCTTCGTATCTCGTCAAAAGTTTTGGTGTATGTTGCAGGATTACTTCGTGGTGTACGACCAATTGGTGATTGGTTAATATCAATCACTTTATCAATATGTTCTAAACCTTTGATACTTTTATAAGGCATTGGTTTTTTTACACCATTAAAATAATGTGCATTTAAAATAGGGTAGAGGGTTTCGTTTATTAATGTTGATTTACCACTACCAGAAACGCCAGTTACACCTATCATTTTTCCTAATGGAAACTTTACAGAAACGTTTTTTAAATTATTACCTGTACAACCTTTAAGCTCTAAAAAATGACCATTACCTTCACGACGCTTTTTAGGCACTTCAATTTCTTTTTTACCATTTAAGTATTCTGCAGTTAGCGTTTTTTCTTTTAAAAGTTGTTTGGGTGTGCCTTGACTAATAATTTCTCCTCCATGTTTTCCTGCTCTTGGACCTATATCAATAACATGATCGGCGCGCTCTATCATATCTTTATCATGCTCTACAACTATTACCGAGTTACCAATATCGCGTAACGAGACTAAGCTGTTAATTAGTTTTTCGTTATCGCGTTGGTGCAATCCAATACTGGGTTCGTCTAAAATATAAAGTACCCCAACTAATTGCGATCCAATTTGAGTGGCTAATCTAATACGTTGTGCTTCTCCACCGGATAAGGACTTAGAGCTTCGGTTTAAAGACAAATAATCTAATCCAACATCTAATAAAAATTGAAGTCGGGTATTGATTTCTTTTATAATTTCTTCTGCAATCTTAAGTTGCGTATTTGATAATTTTTCTGGTAATTGCTTAAACCAAATTGCTAAATCGCTGATATCCTGATTGGCTAATTCTGCAATATTTTTTCCGTTAACTTTAAAATATAGTGACTCTTTTCTTAATCGTGCACCTTCGCAAACCGGACAATCAACTTTGTCCATGTAGTCTTTAGCCCAGCGTTTTAAAGATGTCGTTTCAGCATTTTTATATTGATTTTCGATAAAATTAGCGACACCTTCAAAATCAATTTTATAATCTCTAGTAATCCCTAAAGTTTTACTTTCCACAGAAAATTTTTCATTACCACCAAACATAATAACCTGTTTAGCTTCTTTTGGTATTGATTTATATGGATCGCTTAATTTAAAATTATAGCGTTCTGCAATGGTTTCAAACTGTTTAAAAATCCAACTCTTTTTTTCTGGACCATGTGGCGCTAAAGCACCTGCTTTTATGGATAATGAATCGTCAGGTACTATTTTATTCTCATTAACCTGATATAGCGTACCAATACCATTACAATTACTGCAAGCTCCTTTTGGCGAGTTGAAAGAAAAATTGTTAGGCTCTGGATTTGGGTAAGAAATCCCAGAACTTGGGCACATTAAGCTACGACTAAAAAAACGCGCCTCTTGTGTGTCTTGATCGATAACCATAAGTACATCGTCACCATGATACATAGCAGTATTAATGCTTTCGGTTAAACGCTTATCATTATCTACACCATCATCGATTTTTAATCTATCAATTACAATCTCAATATCATGGTTTTTATAACGGTCAAGCTTCATGCCTTTAACCAAATCTTTGATTTCGCCATCTGTACGGACTTTTACAAAGCCTTGTTTGGCAATTTGCTCAAACAGCTCTCGATAATGTCCTTTTCTAGAACGTACTACAGGCGCCAAAATATTTATGCGTTTGCCTTTATAGCTCTCTGTAATTAATGCTTTGATTTGCTCGTCATTATAACTGACCATTTTTTCGCCAGTATTAAAACTGTAAGCGTCACTACCTCTTGCATATAGTAAGCGTAAAAAGTCATAAATCTCTGTTATAGTCCCGACAGTTGAACGTGGCGATTTACTAGTTGTTTTTTGCTCGATTGCAATTACAGGCGATAATCCGTCAATTTTATCAACATCAGGACGTTCTAGTCCGCCTAAAAACTGTCTTGCATACGCAGAAAAAGTTTCGATATAACGACGTTGTCCTTCAGCATAAATAGTATCAAATGCTAAAGACGATTTACCACTACCGGATAAACCAGTAATAACCACTAGTTTTTCTCTTGGTATGGTGACATCAATATTTTTAAGGTTATGGACTCTTGCGCCTCTAACCTCTATGTTTTCTTCAAAATTACTCATTGCATTTTAGTATTTTTGCCCAGAAATAGACAAAGCTGTAAAGATACGCATTTTGTAGTTCTTTTAGAAATAGAGTTAGTTAGGATTTTATTAATTTTTAGCCTCTTCTTACAAAGTACTAATGTTAATAAGTTTGAAGATGTATTATTGTTTAAATATTTGAATATTAGTTATTTGTGAAAATGATTTGTTTGAAGAGAGCCAAATGAATATTACTATTTATTATTTACTACCTATAACGTCACCCATATTTAGACCAAAAAATAATAGTTTATGATGTGTTGGCAATTGTGCACCACTTTGGGTTGTTTTCCAATCACTCCAACTAGCTTCCAATCCTCCGATTGGTAAAATTTTAACCCACATTTTAAACTTTGTAGGTTTGTAATTTTCATCCAAGATCCAAAGGTAGGAATCGCCAGGTGTTGTGCCTCCAGATGTGTAAGTTACTAGTAGGGCGTCTTTATTGTTATGTTTTACTATGCTTCTTGTGGTGCCCTTATCAAACACTTTATATGGAGCAACTAACCAAAATGAATCGTTATTAAAATAGTCTGTAGCTGTTTTAATTAGCGCTACGCTTTTTTCATTGTGAATTCTAAAATTATGGATGTAGGTTAGGCTTTTGGAAGGGTCATTAAGGTTTAAGTCTACTTTGTATTCTTTCCAGTTAACCTCGCAAATATTATTTTTTTTATCCCATTTGTAATGGTGTTTACGCCTAAAAGTCCATTCGATAGTATTAGTTGCTTTATAGGCATCTGCGTTTAATGCTATCAGCATTTTATGAGCTAAAATATCTGCCTTTTCTGTTTGATTGCCAATAGGTAAATCCTCGTTATATTTAAAATAAACAAAACCAAAAAAGAGCAAGCTTGGTAACGTTATAAAAATGATTACTCCGGCTATTATTTTTAATATTTTTTTTAGTTTCATTTTGTGTAATTATAAGTGTTAAACGCTAATTTTGATGCTAAATTGTGTTTGCTAAAAGCCAACCGCAGCATCATCACCACGTCTATCTGCGCCACCTTCTAATTGTCCGTTTTCTAAAACTAAAATACCATCAACCTTACCAATTACATCAGCATTTTCTTCATTAATAGTATAACCTTTAGCTTTTAGTTGTTCTATTAATTCTTTTGAAAAAGAGTCAGGTTCCATTCTGATCTCATCAGGTAACCATTGGTGATGAAACCTTGGCGCATTTACCGCTTCTTGCATTGTCATATCATATTCGTGAACATTTAATATGGTTTGCATAACCGACGTTATAATTGTTGAGCCTCCTGGAGTGCCTAAAGTCATGTATAATTGTCCGTTTTTTTCTACTATAGTTGGAGTCATCGAGCTTAACATACGTTTTTCTGGAAGAATTGCATTAGCTTCTGCACCAACTAAACCATATACATTTGGTACGCCTGGTTTACTTGAAAAGTCATCCATTTCGTTATTAAAAAAGAAGCCTAGCTCATCACTATATAATTTTGAACCATATCCTGAATTTAAGGTTGTAGTCACTGCAATAGCGTTTCCAAATTGATCTACAATAGAGTAGTGTGTGGTCTCGTCACTTTCAATTATTTGTACTTTTCCATGAGAAACAGCTGTTGATGGAGTTGCTTTGTCAAAAGAAAAATCAGCCATTCTGTTTTTTAAATAGGTATCACTTAATAACTCATTTTGTGGGATATTAACAAAATCAGGATCCCCTAAATAATGACTTCTGTCAGCGTAGGCACGACGCTCTGCTTCGGTAATAACCTGAATTGCTTTAAGCGAGTTATGTCCAAATTCATCTAACTTAAAATCTTCTACTTGGGTTAAGATTTGAGCTAAACATATTCCGCCACTTGAAGGAGGAGACATGGATATAACGGTTAGGTTGTCATACTCAAAAGTGATTGGTTTACGCCATTTAGCTTCATAGCTAGCTAAGTCATCAATTGTAATAATTCCGCCATTATCTTGTATAAAAGCAGCCAGTTTTTTTGCAGTTTCGCCTTTATAAAACTCGTCACGACCGTTAATCATTATAGCTTCTAAGGTATTTGCTAAATTAGGTTGTTTAATGGTGTCGTTAGCTTTCCATTTTTTGCTAAAAAGGATTGGGTTTTTATTAGTTTTTAAAAAATCATTTCTTTTATCTTCTAAAACTAGTTGGTCTTTTTTAGTAATTACATACCCTTGTTTTGCTAAGTCTATTACTGGTTGCATAATGGTTTCAATTGGTAGTGTGCCAAACTTTTCATGGACTTCAAACAATCCAGCTATTGCACCTGGAACACCAACTGCTAAAGCGCCTTTTGTACTTAATCCCGGAATGACGTTACCTAAGCTGTCCAAATACATGTTTTTTGTAGCTAATTTGGGTGCTTTTTCGCGATAGTCTAAAGCACCAATGCTACCATCTTCTAGGCGATACACCATAAAACCACCACCGCCAATATTGCCTGCATAGGGATAGCAAACTGCTAATGCTAAATCTGTAGCAATCATAGCATCAAATACGTTTCCGCCTTGTTTTAAAATAGCTGTGCCAATTTTTGAAGCTTCCGCTCTAGCAGAAACAACTATTGCTTTTTTAGCAATAAGACCGCGTTTGTTATCTTTTTTACAGCTAATTAATGTAATAGATAATAGTAATAATAGTACAGTTTTTTTCATATTATTTAGATTGTAATGCGACTAAAGTTTTATTTGAAAACTCATTTAACTCATCAAAAAAACTAGTAAATTCAGCTTCAAACTCTTGATAAAACTCTTCTAACTCGTTAACAGCTAGATTCATTTTAGAGCGGTTTTGGGTGCGTTTATTCATGCCTTCTAAAACTTTTGTAATTCCTTCAATAGTAGCGTAGCTTAATAACCAATTGTCTTTTAAAAGATAGGGAGTTATTTTTTGAATTCTAGTTGGAAGTATTTCAAAATTATCTTCTAAAATGGTATAAAAATCATCAACATATTTTGCTAAAGGTACATCAGAGTATTTTGACCAGTTTTTAGCTAGGTAATGATCGTATAAAATGTCGACAATCACACCAGAGTAATGTCCGTAGTTTTTATGAAGTCTTTTTGTGCTTTTTCTAACCGTAGGATGTGCATCCGTAAAGGTATCTATTTGGCGATGTAATAAAATTCCTGTTTGTATATCTTTAGGGTAATCGTTATATTTTTTACCTTTTATTCCATCTGCAATAAAGTTACCAATGGTTATCATTTTATTATTTCCGGAAAGATAAATGTGAGCAAGAAAATTCATCTTATAAATATATGTATTTTTACCCTTTAAACTATATAATTTGATTCGATTACCTAATTTAGATGTATTACGTTTTGTGTTAGCAAGCTTAGTGGTGTTTTTTCATTTGCCACAATTGTGTCGTAATCAGGGACTTCCTTATTTTTTAGATGCTCCTATTTTTAATCGTGGTGTTGAAGCAGTCTATATGTTTTTTGTGCTAAGTGGATTTTTAATTATCAAAACAATCTATACAGCAAAACAAAACGGAGCATTTTCTATCCGTAAGTTTTACATTAGACGAATATTAAGAATTTTTCCACTGTATTATTTAATAGTCATTTTTGGTTTTATTTTTTATTGGGTTTTATTACCACAATTAGGGATAGCTTTTCAAAATGATTACCAGTTATTAGACGGAGTATTATTAACTAGTTTTTTCTTACCTAATGTCTTTGCAAAACTTTATATGCCAGGAGGGATTTTAGAAGTTTTATGGTCTATTGGTATCGAGGAGCAATTTTATATTATTGTTGCACCATTACTTTTTTTGGTTAACAAAAACAGAATTTTACTATTTTTAATTGCTTTTACAGGCTTATATTTTGTTGTATTTCATTTAGAGGTGTTTCAATTTTTAAAGCATTTTAGCATGGTGTTTTTCTTTTTGTTTTTTGGTGGGATTATAGCGGTTTTAGAAGAAAAAAAGCATTTAGAGTTTCTTAAAAAAACTATGCTAATCCCTATGTTGATTATAGTTTTAACAGTTTTGTTTTTTACTACTTCAATATTACATTTCGATTCATTAGTGTTATTTAACCTGTCCGCAATGGTGCTATTTGGTTTGTTTATACACACGCTAGCACATAATAATTTTGGAATTGAAATTAAGAATAAAGCCTTAAATTATTTAGGACAAATATCTTATGGTTTATATATGTTTCATGTTATCGCATTAAACGCTGTAGTTTTCTTATTTTTGAAGCTTCAAATGGAGATTGTAATTAATGATTTGTTAGTCATAGTCTTAATTTTTATATTAACTTTTGCATTAACTATTATAATGGCACATGTGTCTTATAAATATTTTGAAACCTATTTTTTAAAACTTAAAAACAAATTTAGAGAATGACACTTATAAAATCTATATCAGGAATAAGAGGTACTATTGGTGGAGCTGTTGGCGATAACCTGACACCAATAGACGCAGTTAAATTTGCAGCTGCTTATGGGACATGGTTAAAACAGCAACGTGATAAAACCAACTATAAGGTTGTGGTTGGTCGCGATGCGCGTTTATCTGGAGATATGATTCAAAATCTGGTAATGAATACCTTAGTTGGACTTGGTATTGATGTGGTGGATTTAGGTTTGTCAACAACACCAACAGTAGAAATTGCTGTACCAATGGAACATGCTGATGGTGGGATTATATTAACAGCAAGTCACAACCCAAAACAATGGAATGCTTTAAAATTGCTTAATGCTAAAGGCGAATTTTTAGATGGAGCAGAGGGACAAAAGATTTTAGAAATAGCAGAATCTGATGCTATGACTTTTGCCGAAGTTGACGATATAGGTAAAATTACTGTAAATGATGCCTACATAGATATCCATATTGATGAAGTTTTAGAGCTAGAATACGTAAATCAAAAAGCTATCGAAAACGCAAATTTTAAAGTAGTTGTGGATGGAGTAAATAGTACTGGAGGGATTGCTATCCCGTTATTATTAGAGCGTTTAGGTGTTGAAGCTGTAAAACTGTACTGTGATCCAACAGGGCATTTTCCTCATAACCCAGAACCGCTTAAGGAGCATTTAGGTGATTTGTCTAATGAAGTTAAAAAGCATAATGCTGATTTTGGAATTGTAGTTGATCCTGATGTTGATAGATTAGCTTTTATGGATGAAAATGGCGAAATGTTTGGAGAAGAGTATACTCTAGTAGCCTGTGCAGATTGGGTTTTATCTCATAACCCTGGTAATACAGTTAGTAATATGAGCTCTACCAGAGCATTACGTGATGTTACAGAAAAACACGGAGGTACTTATGAGGCGTCTGCAGTTGGAGAAGTAAATGTTGTGACCTTAATGAAAAAAAATAATGCTGTAATCGGAGGAGAAGGTAATGGAGGGATAATTTACCCAGCATCACATTACGGTCGTGACGCCTTAGTTGGTGTAGCGTTGTTTTTAAGCTTATTAGCAGAAAGAAAAATTAGTGTCAGCGAGTTGCGTAAAACGTATACAAGTTACTTTATGAGTAAAAAGAAAATACAATTAACACCAACATTAGACGTAGATGCTATTTTAAAAGCAATGGAAGAAAAATATAGTAATGAAGACTTAACCACTATTGACGGTGTAAAAATTGATTTTGCTGAAAGTTGGGCACACTTACGTAAAAGTAATACAGAGCCAATAATTAGAATTTATACCGAAGCTAAAAGCCAAACCGAAGCTGATAATTTAGCAGATAAAATTATAGCAGAAATCAAACAAATAGCAAATATTTAGTATTTTAAGCTTAACAATTAATTAGTTATGTACGTTACAAAAGCAAAAAGAACCGAAAAGTCAAAATTAGAAGCTTATTTTTCTCAATTTAGACATCATATTGTAGGTATAGATCAAGAGTTTGAATCTCCTTACGGAAATCAAAAAATGATTTATACAGATTGGACAGCTTCAGGACGGTTATATAGACCAATTGAAGACAAATTACTAAATCAATTTGGACCATTTGTAGCCAACACACATACCGAAACGACTGTGTCTGGTACAGCTATGACTAATGCGTATCACAAAGCTAGACTAATAATAAAAAAGCATGTTAACACTAATGCAGACGATGTTTTAATTGTTGCAGGAAACGGTATGACCGGTGTCGTAAATAAATTTCAAAGAATTTTAGGATTGAAGATTCCTGAAAACCTAAGAAAATTTACCACTATACCGGAAGAGGTTAGACCTGTTGTGTTTATTACACACATGGAGCATCACTCAAATCAAACCTCATGGCTAGAAACTATGGCAAGGGTAGAAGTGATTCCAGCTGGTGATGACGGCTTATTTAGCTTAGATAATTTAGAAATTCTTTTAGAAAAATATAAAGATTGTCCATTAAAAATAGCTTCGGTAACAGGAGGTAGTAATGTGACAGGGATTCAAACACCATATCATAAAATAGCAAAACTAATGCATCAAAATGGAGGTGTTTGTTTTGTTGATTTTGCATGTTCTGCACCATATGTAGATATTAATATGCATCCAGAGGATGAAGAGGAAGCTTTAGATGCTATTTTCTTTTCTCCTCATAAATTTTTAGGTGGACCTGGCACTTCGGGTGTTTTAGTATTTAATAAAAAATTATACAAAAACATGATTCCCGATTGTCCTGGAGGAGGTACCGTAAGTTGGACTAACCCTTGGGGAGAGCATAAATACATCGATAATATTGAAGACAGAGAAGATGGTGGTACACCAGGTTTTTTACAAACTATAAAAACAGCTTTAGCTGTGAAGCTTAAAGAGCAAATGGGTGTAAAAAACATGTTGGATAGAGAGCATGAATTAATACATCAAGTATTTTCTAATCTTGGAGATGTAGATAATATTAAAATCTTAGCAGGAGACCACAAAGACCGTTTAGGGGTAGTGTCTTTTTATATTGATAATTTACATTTTAATTTAGGTGTTAAATTGTTAAACGACAAATTTGGAATTCAGACTCGTGGCGGGTGTAGCTGTGCAGGTACTTATGGGCATTATCTACTGCATGTAGACCAAGAGCAATCTAATAGTTTAATTAACGAAATCTCTTTAGGAGACTTAATACGTAAACCAGGTTGGATACGTATGTCTATACATCCAACGACTACTTGTGATGAGATAGATTATGTTTGTGAAAGCATAATAGCATTAGCAGAAAACCATGAAGAATGGGCTAAAGACTATGAGTATAATAAAGCTAATAATGAATTTATACACAAGACTTTTGTACCAAAAAACGGAGTAAAAGTTAATGATTGGTTTGAGCTGTAATTAAACGTAGCTAATAGTCATTAATTTAATATAAACTTACACATATATTTAATATTTAAAAAGCCTCACAATTTTAAAATTGTGAGGCTTTTTTGTTTTTTGTAGATGTCTTTATTTAAAATCTTCAGCAGTTTTACCGCGATGTTTCCAACGTTTGTGTGTCCATAAATAATATTGTGGTGCTTCGTAAATTTGTTGTTCAACTAATTTAAAAAAGGCGTCTGTAATTTCGTAGTCTTTAAAATCGTTAGGGTGTTTTGCTAATGTTGTAAAAGTGGTTTCGTAGTATCCTCTTTTAATTCGCTTTACAGCAAAATAAACCACGGTCATGTCTAATTGTTTAGCAAGCATTTCGGCTCCAGTATGTGCAGGAACATTAATACCCATAAAGTCTAACCAATGGTGTGCTTTCCAGGGTTTAGGGCTTTGGTCAGACACAAAACCATTAATAGTTAACTCGCCATTTTCCTTAGCTTCCTGTAATGTGCTAAACGTTTCTTTAGTTGTTATAAGGTACGAGTTGTATTTTGCTCTAATTCGTTTAACTAATTTGTCAAAATACTTGTTTTCTAGCCTTTTATATACCGCATATCCTTTATGTTTAACATGGTTTTGTAAAATAAAAATCCACTCCCAACTGCCATAATGTGCACACATTAATATAATGCTTCTGTTAGTTTTTTCGTATTGATTTATCTCTTCAACGTTAGCAAATGTCATGCGTTTTAACATCTGTTTTTCAGAGATTGTTAAAGACTTTATCGCTTCAACAACCATATCACATAAATGATGATAGAATTTTTTAGTAATCTCCTTAATTTCAGCTTCAGATTTCTCTGGAAACACAAGATTTAGGTTTTCTTTCACTGTTTTTTTTCTGTAACCAATTATATGGTAGATTAAAAAATATAATCCATCAGAAAACGCATATAAAAGTTTAAATGGAAGAATTGAAATCAACCATAAAAAAGGATAAATTAAAATATAGGCTAATAATTGCATGAATACTTGTTAGTTTTGCGAAAACAAATATATACTATATTTGACTTAAAGTTAAACTAGATAATGGGTAATTTAAATTTAATAACTATAATAATAATTGCTGCCAACGTCATCATCTCTTACAAAGGATTTGACGATTATGCTTTTTTTGAAAAGTATAAATTTAATGTTGGAGCGATTAAAAGAGGAGAGCAATTTAGAGTGTTTAGTTCTGGGTTTTTACATGTAAACCCACAACATTTATTGTTTAATATGATTACGCTTTACTTTTTTGCTTGGTTAGTCATTGCTAGGGTAGGAGAAACCAAATTTATTATTATCTATTTAGCAAGCTTAATTGCGGGTAGTTTATTGTCACTAGTATTTAATAAAAATAACTACCATTATAGTGCTGTAGGTGCAAGTGGTGCAGTTATGGGGATAATATATTCTGCAATATTATTTGACCCTTGGATGGAAATTAACTTTATAATCCCAGGATGGGTATTTGGTATTGGATACTTATTATACTCTATTTATGGAATGAAAAAACAAATTGGTAACATTGGTCATGATGCCCATTTTGGAGGTGCAGTAGGTGGTTATGTGACAACATTAATTGTTGCGCCTTGGTTATTAAAAACGGACTTAACTATGGTATTAGTTTTAGCAATACCAATAGTTGTATTATTTGTAATGCAAAAACTAGGAAAAATTTAATTAGCTAACACCTCAGCTATTTTATCTTCTAACGCTTTGCCACGCAGATTTTTAGCAATTATTTTACCGTCACCATCTAAAATATAAGTAGCAGGAATGGAGCGTACACCATAAGCTAATGCAATAGGTTCTTGCCATCCTTGAAGACTTGAAACTTGTTTCCAAGTTAGTTTATCTTTTGCAATCGCATTTACCCAACGGTTTTTTTGACCTTTTTTATCTAAAGATATACCAATGATTTCTAAACCTTTATCATGGTAATTATTATACATTTTTACCACGTTTGGGTTTTCTCTTCTGCAAGGACCACACCAACTAGCCCAAAAGTCTAAAACAATAACCTTAGCTTTGACATCATTTAATGCCAAATCGTCGCCTTCGGGTGTTTTTGATGTAAAAGTAGGAGCATAATCACCAATATTGGTACCAAAAACAACAGGTTGTTTTGGTTCTTCTTTACAAGAAAAACTTAAAGTAGCGACTAATAAAAGTAGGATATATTGTTTCATTATTTTCAAATTTCTTACAAATATAAAATATTAAAATTGAATTTTTTATGTCTATTTTTGCAATATGATTTATAACGATACAATTGTTGCTTTAGCAACCGCATCTGGTGCAGGAGCAGTAGCCATTATTAGGTTATCTGGTAAGGAGGCTATTGCAATTGCTGACAGCTGTTTTGAGTCTGTAAAAAGTAATAAAAGGCTTTTAAAACAGAAAACACATACCATACATTTAGGTCATATTGTAGATGATAAACGTACGATAGATCAGGTTTTAGTGTCTGTTTTTAAAAATCCAAACTCGTACACTGGAGAAGATGTAGTGGAGGTGTCTTGTCATGGATCGATTTATATACAACAAGAAATTATTCAACTATTTTTAAGAAAAGGATGCCGAATGGCTAATCCAGGAGAATTTACACTTCGTTCTTTTTTAAATGGTAAGCTAGATTTAAGCCAGGCAGAAGCTGTTGCAGATTTAATTTCAAGTGATAATGAAGCGTCGCATCAAATTGCAATGCAACAAATGCGTGGTGGTTTTTCTAGCGAAATAGCTAAACTAAGAGCAGAGTTAATGAATTTTGCCTCTTTAATCGAACTAGAATTAGATTTTGCAGAAGAAGATGTCGAGTTTGCAGACCGCTCACAATTTAAAGATTTAGTAGAAAAAATCACCTTTGTATTAAAACGATTAATAGACAGTTTTGCAGTAGGAAATGTTATTAAAAACGGGATACCGGTAGCAATTGTAGGCGAGCCAAATGTTGGAAAATCTACATTGTTAAATGCACTGTTAAACGAAGAGCGTGCTATTGTTAGTGATATTGCTGGAACAACTAGAGATACTATTGAAGACGAGCTAGTAATTGAAGGGATTGGATTTAGATTTATTGATACTGCAGGAATCAGAGAGACTAAAGATGTTGTTGAGAGTATTGGGATTAAAAAAACGTTTGAAAAAATGGAACAAGCACAAGTTGTTGTTTTATTGTTTTCTGCAGAAGAGTTTAAAACTGAAAGCAAAAGGCTAAAAATAGAAATCGAAAAAATTAAAAATAGGTTTCCGCTTAAACCTCTTTTAATAATTGCTAATAAAATAGACACCTTAAATCCAGTAGAATTAGATAGCTTAAAAACTCAGTTTGAAAACGTACATTTATTATCTGCAAAATCTGGTGTTGGTGTCGATAGTTTAAAAGAAAAACTAATTGGTTTTGTAAACACTGGTGCATTACGCAACAACGAAACTATTGTAACTAATACTAGGCACTACGATTCGTTACTAAAAGCTTTTGAAGAAATCCAAAAAGTAAAATATGGACTAGAATCTGGACTGTCAGGAGATTTGTTGGCTATCGATATCCGACAAGCTTTATTTCATTTTGGAGAGATAACTGGAGAAATTACTTCGGACGACCTGCTAGGTAATATTTTTGCTAACTTCTGTATCGGGAAGTAACTTACTTTCTTTTATTTGTTAATCCCTTATTATTGTTGACTTTATAGTGTTTTATCTTCTTTTATTTGTTGTTTATTTGCTCTTTTTTGATTAAATTTGTTGTATATCTGTTGCCTGAAATATAGAATTGTTGCCCATTTCTGTTGGCGAAGATATTGGCGAAATGATGCACCATAACGCACCACGTTGCACCACGTTGCACCATTACGCTACATAAAGCACCATTTATGAGCAGTAATTTATTCATTCCAAAAACTTGTAAGCATTGCGGTAATGCATTTACAGCACGTACAACAGTTACTAAATACTGTGGCGATACTTGTGCAAAAAGAGCTTATAAGGCACGCAAACGTCAAGAAAAAATTCAAGCTACTCTTACTGAAGATATGCAACAGCAAAAACAAGTTGTTGAAGTTCGCAATCCTAATGCTGTAAATAACAAAGATTTTTTAAGCGTAACAGAAGCCTCACAACTGATTGGCGTGAGTAGATGGACCATTCAAAGAATGATTCAACAAGGACGTTTAAAAGCAGTTCCTTTTGGTAGAAAGCGTATTGTGGCCAGATGGCAAATAGAAAACCTTTTTAATTAATTCCATTATGAAAGTAACATTAAGACAACGCAAGAAGAACGACAAAATAAGTCTGTATTTAGATTACTATCATAAAGGCAAACGTAAAACAGAATACTTACGCTTATACCTTACACCTAATCCTAAAACCAAAACTGAAAGAGAGGTTAATAAGAAAACCAAACAATTGGCTGAAACTATATGTGCACAGCGACAAATAGAAATTCAAAATGGTATTTATGGCTTTCAAGATATTGAAAAGCTAAAAGGTAGTTTTATTACTTATATCACAGCTTTAGCAGAAAAGAAAAATACAAGCTCTGGCAATTATGGTAATTGGAATAGTATGCTAAAACATTTAAAAAAGTTTTGTCCAACAGATGTTAGTTTTCAAGATATAGACAAATCGTTTGTTGAGCGTTTCAAAGAGTATTTAGATAAAGAAGCAATAGGTAGAGCAGGTAAGCAATTGTCTCAAAATTCAAAATATTCGTATTATGGTAAATTTTCAGCGGCATTAAAACAGGCGGTCAAGGATGGAATTTTAAAAGTAAATCCTGCAAATGGTGTAGAGTATTTTAAACAAGGAGAACCTCAACGAGAATTTTTAACGCTTGATGAATTACAAAAAGCAGTTAATACAGAATGTGAACTGCCTATCTTAAAGAATGCTTTTATTTTTTCAGCTTTAACCGGATTACGTTGGTCAGATATTGAAAAACTGATATGGTCAGAAATCCAGCACTCAAAAGAAATGGGATATTATATCCGATTTAGACAAAAGAAAACTAAAGGTGTCGAAACCTTACCAATATCAGACCAAGCAAGAAATCTATTAGGAGAAAAAGGTAATCCAGACGATAAAGTATTTGATGGCTTACATTATAGTGCCTGGTCTAATTTAAAATTACAACAATGGATGATGAAGGCAGGTATTACTAAAACTATTACGTTTCATTGTGCGCGTCATACCTACGCTACCTTACAATTAACTTTGGGTACAGACATATATACTGTATCAAAATTATTAGGTCATAAAGAGTTACGAACTACACAGATATATGCCAAAGTAATTGACGATAAAAAGAAAGAAGCTGCTAACCGTATTCAACTGGATTTATAATGAAAGGAAGTATATTTTCAAGTTTGGTTTCTATAACCAATGGCTTACATAGAGATAATAGACAGGAAAAGGATTTTAAATACTTATTGTCTGATTTTAAATTGAACCAAAAAGCTAATAACGCAGTTTTTAAAGTAAACTTTAAAAAGCCTTTAAATGCGAAAAAAGAATACTATCAAAAGCTAATAATTAATGAAACAGAAAATACAGTAGCATCATTTGTAAAGGAATTTCCGAAAAATGCAACTACACCAGAAAATAAATACAGCTATACCATTCTACTTAATAAATTTGATAAGTACTTAAATGACATTGCAACTTATATCAATAAAAGAGGTATAACAACAGATTTAAATAATGATGACAATTATATCATAAACTACTTAAAAGTATCTGTAATAAGGTTGTATGCTGAACTACAAGAGCAATACGGACAATTTTCGGAAAATACAAAATTCTCAATTTCTGAAATTGCAGAAAAATACTTTAATGATGAAACTTTTGATGTTAGCTTAATAGAAAAGAACACCACTAAAAAAGTTGCTACCAAAAAAACATCAAAAACGAAAGCAACACCCAAGACTTCTTTTGGATATAAAAGTAATGACACTTCAACTTTGCTAACTGTACTTAAACAAGTAAATCTAAAAATCGATTTGTTAGATAACCGCACAACTGTTGAACATTTGCACCAATTGTTATTAGCAAAAGATTTTGCAAATACAGAATCGCAAATTTATCTTCAATGCGAAACTACACAGTTTAGTTACCTTGTAACAAAACTTAAACCATTTTTTAATGGTTTCAATCCTACCTCAATAGAACGTTCTGGAAAATTTATTACTAAAACAGGTACGCTATTAAAGGCGAATAATCTTCACAAAAACAAAATTCACAACCCAAAAGAAAAGGAAGAAATAGATAAAATCATCCAACAACTGCAATAAAAAACAGTAAGAATAGTAAGAAACCTTACTGTTGTCTTACCCTTGTTTTACACTCTTACTAAAATCGGGAAGCCAATTTTCAACCTTTGTCCTGTTCTTGAAAACCAAGAATGACATTTGGCCAGATGTCCTCATTTATTTAAAACAAAATAAACGATGGACACAAATATCATCGAAAAGTTAGACCGCATTGAAAAACTCTTATTAGAGCAACAAACAATGCAAAAGCAAGTATTAAACTTTAATGAAACTTGCAAGTATTTAGAATTATCCCAATCGCACTTGTATAAACTCACAAGTACGGGAACCATTCCACATTATAAACCGAATGGTAAAAAGATTTATTTCCAAAGAGAAGAGTTAGACCATTGGTTACTGCGTAACCGTATGAACTCAAGAGACGAAATCGAACAGCAAGCTGCCGATTACCTTATTAAGAAAGGAGCGGTGAAGTTATGACTGAAATAATCGATTTACTCTTAACGCTCTCTCAAGAAATAAAGGACATTAAAGCACGTATCGAATTGTTACGACAATCGAGAGCAGAAGTATTAAAAGATACGTGGATAGACAATCAAGATGTATTGCAGACCTTACATATAAGTAAGCGAACGCTACAAACTTTAAGAACCAATGGCACTTTGCCTTACAGCAAAGTAAAAGGTAAATTTTACTATAAAGTTGCTGACATAGAGCAATTGCTTCAAGACAACTACTACAACCATAATTTCAAGCAAGATGGAAATAAGTAGAGAAGCAATTTTAGACAAAACACATTATGGTTTAAAAATCTATGCCTATGTGTTGAGACAGTATTATCCTAATCAAACAGTCCTTTCTGTAAAAGGAAGGGACTGTGGGATAACTCGAAACCCTTTTAATGGTGGTAAAGAAACCTTGCGGATTCATATTGATGGTATTATAGCAACACATCGAGATACAGAATTAGAAGCCTTTAAAGGTGATGTATTCGATTTTGCACAATATCATTTTAGAATAACCGATGAAGAAGATTTGTACCAGAAGATAAATCAAGAGCTACATCTAAATTTAGAAGTCAAGGAAAAAGACGAATTGGAATGGCTTAATGAACCAGACGATACGTGGTATGCCAACTGTAGCTTTTTTAAAGCACCTGTTCGCAATGTGTTTCCTTCGGAAACCTTGCGATTACATCAAGTATTTGCATTAATCACAAGTAATAAATACAAAAAGATTACTGAAGAATTAAGAGCAATTACCAATGTAAAAGAAGCACGTAAATTCAAAGCGAATCGCTTTGATTACGTAACACTTTCAGGAACATTTGAAAAACGAAGCGATAACAATTTGCTAAAGCATTCTAATTTATTAACCATTGATTTTGACCATTTAGAGAATCTACAAGAGTTAAGAACACAGCTCTTAAATGATGAATATTTTGAAACCGAAATGCTATTCATATCACCATCTGGCGATGGCCTAAAATGGATTATTAGAATAGATATTTCAGAAGTAACACATTCAGAATATTTCACAGCAGTAGCAAATTACATTAAACACAATTATAACATTGAGGTTGACCAGTCAGGTAAAGACGTTTCCAGAGCGTGTTTTTTACCATATGACCCAACAGCCTTTTTACATAAAAGACATCAAGCATTATGACTAAAATATTTAACCCAAAAGATTGGTTAGAAGTTCCTAAAGAGCCAACAAAACCAAAAAGCAACACAGCAACAACTAATGTTGTTGCTGTTGCTGATAACGACATTGAATCCTACATTTCAGCAATCGAGCAATCAGGTACAGACATAACAGGAAGTTATGCCACTTGGAGAGATTTAGGCTTTGCTTTAGCAGAAGAATATGGAGAAATAGGTAGAGATTATTTCCACCGTATGAGTAAAAATTATGCAGGTTACGATGCTAAAGAGTGTGATGCACAATTCGATAAATGCTCAAACGCAAAAGGACACGGAATTACAATTGCTACCTTTTATCACTATGCACATCAGTCAGGTATCAAACCGACTAAACAACAGTATAACAACGAAGTTGCAACAAACGTTGCAACTGTTGTCGATACAGCCAACCAATCAATGCCTACAATACCAGAAACGGTATATGAGAATTTGCCACAGTTTTTACAACAAGTTGTAAATCCTGCTAATGGACAAGAAGAAAAGGATATTTTATTGTTAGGTTCATTAACAGCATTTAGTGCGTGTTTTCCTAAACTCTTTGGTATCTATGACCAACGTAGAGTATTCAGCAACTTATATTTATTTGTAACCGCACCTGCATCTGCAGGTAAAGGAAGACTTAACCAAATTAAAAATTTGGTAGAGCCTGTTCATAAATTAAAACGAGAACAAGCCAAAGTATTAAAGCAGCAATTTCAAGCAGTAACTGCTACTTATAATATGAATAAAGGCAAAGATGAAAACTTGGAAAAACCGAGTAAACCGCCAGAGCGAATGCTGTTCATTCCTGCCAACAATAGTGTAACAGGCGTATATCAATTAATTTCTGATAATAAAGGCAGAGGTTTAATTTTTGAAACCGAAGGCGATACATTAGCACAAGCCTTTAAAAGTGATTATGGCAATTATTCCGATGGATTTCGTAAAGCATTTCATCACGAAACCATAAGCTATTATCGTAGAACAGATAGAGAATATGTAGATATTGAGAAACCGTGCTTGTCAACAGTATTATCAGGCACACCTAAACAAGTGGCAACCTTAATACCCAATGCAGAAAATGGGCTATTTAGTCGCTTTATGTTTTACTATATGAATATAAAACCAACTTGGAAAAATGTATTTCAAAATAGTAATAAGTTAGGTTTAGATGATTACTATAACCAATTAGGTAGTGAGTTTTTAGAATTGTACAAAACGCTAAAAAACAACCCAGAGATTGAAATACGATTAACCACAACCCAACAACAGCAATTCAATACGTTCTTTGAATCCTTACAGACCAAATACATCAACCTACAACCCGAAGAGTACATCGCAACAATAAGGCGATTAGGCTTAATTGCGTTTAGGATAATGATGCTATTCACAGCATTCCGAATTATGGAGGATGGTGATGTAAACGCAACTAAAGAATGTGAGGATATAGATTTTGAAAATGCACTAACCATAATTTCAATTTTAGTAAAACACAGTAGTAAAGTATTTAATGATTTACCAATAGAGCAAAAAGCAACAAAACGCTTAAATAGAAAAGAACGCTTTTTAGAAAGTTTGCCAAAGCAATTTAGCAGACAAGAGTATTTAGATTTAGCCACAAAACAAAGCATCGCACACAAAACCGCAGAAGGCTATATTACCAAATTTGTTGATGCAGGTTTAATATACAGAGAAGCACACAACAACTATTCAAATCCTGCAAAGACATAGTTAAGGATTTTAAGGATTTAAGGATATGATTAAATTGACTTCCTCAAATCCTTAATATCCTCATTACCTGTTAATAACTGTTTATATCTTTTTACTTTCCTTTGGTTTCCTTTTGTTAAATTAGACAAAATTTGACAAGTCTAAATAATTCTATTATGGAGTTTGGAGAGTACATACGTTCATTGCGTGAAAAACGCAATTTGCTATTAAGGGAAATGGCTGCAAACCTAAATATGGATGTTGCCTATTTAAGTAAAATAGAACGAGGAAATCGGATGGCAAGACGCGAACAAGTAGTTGCTTTTGCCAAAACATTAAAAGAAGACGAAAACGAATTAATTAAGCTATGGATGTCCGAACAAATTGTACTAATGCTCAAAAATGAAAAGGAGCGTACGGAAATCCTCAAAATAGCTGAAGAAAAAATTAGTAAGATTGTAAAAAAGGGTTAGGATTTAAAGTAATTTATGTTTAAAGAGAATAAATATTATGGCGAGGTATGGTTTAAATCTGCAGAGGATAATAAGTGCTTTTGTGTATTAGAGTTAATTAATGATGAAGTACACATAACGACCAATTTGTCAGAAAGATTACCTGCCTATCAAATAGAGTTAATTTATGGGGTTTTTACAGGTTTAGGCTATTTAACTTTTGTAAACTGCAAGATTAAAAACAGTAGCAATGGAATAGTAGAGACTAAAACTTATAAGCCTAAATATACGTTTGCTTGTGCATATCATTTAATTGAACCTATAGGTTTGAAAATTAATGAATTTCAAATTGACAATTTAGCAATAGTGAGTTGGGTTAGAAAAATGCATTGGTATAATTCTTTAGAAGACAAACTTGAAAAAGAGGATGACGTAGTCCACAATACGAATATTACTGAAGACTTATCTATTAAAATCACAAAATCAACATCATATACTTCTAACCACAACTTTTTTAGAATGGACAATGTTGGATATGTCGATTTTAAATCAGAAAAAAAATTGAGTATTCTTGAGAGTATAGATTTATATAATTCATTTCAAAAATTATTTCATTTTTTATACGGTAAGTCTGTACAATTTAAAGCTTTTAATTTTAAATGTTTAAGCTGTGGTAATTGGGCTTCGTTATATTACAAGGATGATTTCAACAAAGAAAACATATCTGGTTTTATAGCGCTTGACTATGATACTATTAAAGATGATTTGTCCAATATAATTAAGCATTGGTATAACAATGAAGGCATAGGTTATTGTGCTGATATTATTATCGAAAATTTACTCTCGGTTAAAACGAGCCATAGTAGGCGATTTACAAATTCCTATACAGCTTTCGAAGCTTATAGTTTGAAATTTGGTAATAAGATTAAGAACTCATCTTTTGCCAAAGATTTATTAGAACAAAAGCAATTATTAGTCGATATAACTAATATTCCAGAAGATGATATTAAAACATATGTATCAAAGATTGTTCGTCATCGAGATTATTTAATACATCGCACTAAAACAAAAAACAATATTTTTTCACAGTTTGAACTATTGTATATATCCTTTTTATTAGATTATTTGGTTGGTTTAGGCTTGGTGAAACAAATGGAAGTTTCTGATAAAATTATTGAAAAAATAATAGAGCGTGCTAAATCTACATACCAAGATATGCAGTCTGTAAATAGACTACTAAACAAAGATTTATTAGTTGATAACAATAATAAAGTTCAACCTTCTATGTAAAATTACAATATAATTTCATTTATGCAAGAACACCTCAAAACCAACATACTAAACTTTAAATGGCCTAATAGTGCGCCTACTATTTATTTAACTTTAGAGGATATTGAAGGTAGTCATCCTATCCATAAATCTAAATTTTCAAGGCAGATAAAAGAGGTGTTTCCAGATGCAGACTTATCTAACAAAGACCAAATATTTACAACATTTACAACAGAAATACCAGATGCACCAAGCATTAAGCTAAATTTAGTAGATGGTAGAGAATTAAGAATTTATAAGCAATTCCTTAAACATAAATTAAGAAGCTATTTTAAATCGAAAGACTATATAGTAGTAAAAAACTTCGTTGGTGATGTACAAGTGTGGATGCCTTCAAAAAAAGGGAATACAGCAGACTATAACCTCTACTATAAATTTTCATTTAAGATACAGTTTGCAAAACTCACAGACTTACCAGAGTTAATTGTATCATACGATGGTACTTCAAAAGTCCTTACAACATCGGTTAAGGATATAGAGGATTCAGAGTTAATAAAACGTTGTGTATATGGTCAAAAAACGTTCAATTACCAAATGGACCTCGATACAGAGGAAAAACAAGAATTTTACAATGCTATTCAGTTTGACCAAGCATACCCAATTTTTAATTTGTCATTAGCACGAGCATTAGATATACCTATTGAGGAACCTATAAGACCAATTAATAAATATCAAAAGTACGTAGCACTTATTAATAATTTTGCAACCAACTATCTGTTTAAAGAAGATTTTAAAGTCATATTTCCATTTAAAACTGATACGTTTATAGATGTGCCACTCAATCGTATCAACCATATCGACCCACAAGTAGGTTTATTGGAATTTGGTAAAGACCAATACGGTAACAAGAAAACCCATTTAGTGCCTAAAAAGGCAATGAATATCCTAAACCCTTACAGACGTCCAAACAATCAAAATATCAAGATATTTTTCATTTGCCATACTTCTCATAAAGATTCGGTATTGTCTTTCTATCAAAATTTAAAGGAAGGTGTAAATACAGAAAAGAATTATTATAAAGGATTAGAAGCCTATGTGAACATTAAAGCATCATCATCCAAAGAACACTTCATTGAATTTACCAACGAAAACGACCCAATACCAGAAATAATTGAAAAGTTAGAGAGTTTAACCTTCGACCACGATAATGTGCTTTACGCAGCTTTTTATTTAAGTCCTTTCGATAAGTTCACACAAAATCCCGAAGACCGCGAAATCTATATTCAAATCAAAGAACTGTTTTTAAATGAAGGCATTGTTACACAAGTGGTAGATTATGAAAAAATGGTGGTCAATATCGAGAATCAATACAACTTCCAATTTTCATTGCAAAATATGGCGTTAGCTATTCACGCCAAATTAGGTGGCGCACCTTGGAAACTTGCAGTAACCGATAAAAAAGAATTAGTAATAGGTGTTGGTGCATTTACCAATCAAGGCGAAAACAGACGTTATATAGCAAGTGCCTTTAGTTTTCAAAACAATGGCTTATTTAGAAAGTTCGAATATTTTGACCAAAGCGAAACAGACCTATTGGCAGGAAGTATATGTAAAGCCATTAGAGATTTTACATCGGTTGCAGAAGCAGATAAAGTAGTCATTCACTTCTATAAGGAAATGAGTTACGAGGAACTAAAACCAATTATTAGAGGGATGCATACATTAGGGTTAAAAATTCCGCTCTACATTCTAAATATCAATAAAACAGAAGCAGAAGATATTATTGCTTACGACCTTAATTGGAACAAAAAGTTAATGCCTGTAAGTGGTACATACATACGTATTAGCGAAAATCAATTTTTGTTGTTTAATAATGCACGTTACCCTAATTCACAGCGGTATTCAGATACAGATGGTTATCCGTTCCCAATAAAAATTAAGGTAAGCAGTCCAGATGAAGATGCTTTTGAAGATGCAGATGTAGTGTTAGAATTATTAACACAAGTGTATCAGTTTAGCAGATTATATTGGAAATCGCTTCGACAACAAAATGTACCAATCACAATAAAATATCCAGAAATGGTAGCACAAATAGCACCACGTTTTAATAATGGCGTTCCAGACGATGCTAAAGATGCTCTATGGTTTTTGTAATTTACCAATCAATTTATTTGCAACACCATTGCATTCAATAATTTGTATATTTGTATAAATTATATGAAAATATTTGTTTCCATATCAATGTCTATTTTATTCTTTTTTCAAGGGATAAGCATAGATATGGACTTTTGTGGTCCAATTAAAGAAATTTCAAATGTAATTACCCATTATCAAGACCATAAAGTTTATGGAGACTCTTTCTTTGAATATGTAGTTGAAGATTACATTGAGAGCGATGCTAAAAATGAAGAGCATCATCATAACCCAGATAAGGAGAATACACCAGTCCATTCCCATAATCAATGTTGTCACCCTTTGGTATTAATTATTGCGAACAATAATTTGGCTTTAACCAATCGATTAAAGTTTGAAGAGAAAAAACAATATAATTTACATAAAGTAAACTTCACTTCCAGATATTTGGAATCACTTTTCCAGCCACCTAAAGTATAATTCAGTTTTTTAATGGATAGCTATATCCAATTTTGAGCCTAAAGGGTTCATTTCATTTCGTGTAATTCTATTTTCTTATATCAGAATTGTATCGAATAGTTTAACTGAATTAATACATTTTCTATGATTAATAAAATCATTGATTTTTCAATCAATAACAAATTCATTATTGGTTTGCTTACGCTTACCATAATCGGAACAGGTATTTGGAGTATGACCAAAGTGCCAATCGATGCTGTTCCAGATATTACCAATAACCAAGTACAGGTTATAACACAATCCCCCAATTTAGGTACTGAAGATATTGAGCAAATTGTTACTTATCCAATTGAAGTGGCAATGAGCAATCTTCCTGATGTTCAGGAAATAAGGTCAATTTCTCGTTTTGGCTTATCTGTGGTTACTATTGTATTTGATGATGATATGGGAACATATCTACCTCGCCAATTAGTAGCCGAAAAACTAAACAAAGTCAAAGAGCAAATACCTGCTGGATTTGGCGAACCTACAATGGGGCCTATTTCAACAGGTTTAGGAGAGATTTACCAATACACACTAAAAGTTGCACCAGAGTTTAAAGACAAATACAACATTGCAGATTTACGCTCAATGCAAGACTGGATTGTACAGCGTCAAATGGCAATGGTTCCTGGTGTGGTAGAAGTAAACGCTATTGGTGGAAAAATAAAACAATACGAAGTAGCGGTTGACCCAAACGATTTAAACGCAATTGGGTTGACCATTACAGATGTGTTTAATGCACTCGAAGCTAATAATCAAAATACAGGAGGTGCTTATATTGAAAAAAACCATCAGGCTAATTTTATTCGTGGAGAAGGCTTGGTACGGAGTTTAGAAGACATTAAAAAAATTACGGTTAAGAATATCAATAATATTCCTATCACTATTGGCGATATTGCTACGGTACAATTTGGTTCTGCAATTCGTTATGGTGCATTAACACAAGATGGTGAAGGCGAAGTTGTAGGTGGCTTGGTGATGATGCTAAAAGGAGCTAATTCCAATGATGTTATTGCCAATGTAAAAGAGCGAATGGCTCAAATTGAAAAGTCATTACCTGAAGGTGTAATTATTGAGCCATTATTAGACCGAAGTAAATTAATTGGTGAAACAACTTCTACTGTAACCACAAATCTTATTGAAGGTGCATTGATAGTCATCTTTGTCCTTATCTTCTTATTAGGAAATTGGCGTGGTGGCTTAATAGTCGCTTCAACCATACCATTATCCTTATTGTTCGCTTTTATTTTAATGAACGTATTCGATGTTTGGGTAAACTTAATGAGTTTGGGAGCCATAGATTTCGGAATTATTGTCGATGGCGCTGTAATTATTGTTGAAAGTACAGTATTTCTAATTGCATCACAAGTCCTGAAAAAGAAACAGCTTACATCCAAAGAACGAGATAAAGTGGCGTCAAATGCTTCAAAAAAGATGATGAATGCTGCATTCTTCGGTCAGTTGATTATCTTAATTGTGTTTCTTCCCATTTTAGCATTGCAAGGCATAGAAGGAAAGATGTTTAAGCCAATGGCGTTGACCTTTATTTTTGCTATGATTGGTGCAATGGTACTTTGTTTAACGTATGTACCAATGATGTCTGCTTTGGTGTTAAGAGCACCAAAAAACGATAAAAAATCCTATGGAGATAGATTTGTGCATTGGGTTGAAGATAAATACCAACCTTTATTAGTTAGAGCATTGCGAAAAGGAAAATGGGTAATCGGGATTGCAGTTGTGTTGTTCGGGATAACCGTTTTTATGTTTTCAAGAATGGGTGGCGAGTTCATACCACAACTCGATGAAGGTGATATTGCATTTCACGCTATTTTAAAACCAGGTAGTTCACTTACCGAAACTATTGAGACTACTACCAAAATAGAACAAATAGTAAAAGCCAAATTTCCAGAAGTCGAAAAAATTGTTAGTCGTATTGGTGTTGCCGAAATACCAACCGACCCAATGCCAATGGATTTAGCTGATGTTTTTGTGATTCTGAAACCTAAAAGCGAATGGACAACAGCAGAGACAAAGGATGAATTGATTGAGAAAATGAAAGAAGCGGTTGAAATCGTTCCTGGTGTTAATTATGAATTTACCCAACCTATCGAAATGCGTTTTAATGAGTTGCTTGAAGGTGTGCGTGAAGATATTGCCATAAAACTCTATGGTGAAGACATTGACATACTATCCCAAAAAGCTGAAGAAATATCTAAAATTATTGCTGGTACTGAAGGCATTGGTGATATGAAAGCCGAAGCCACAACAGGTTTACCACAAATGACCATTAATTACAACAGAAACAAATTAGCACAATACGGACTTCAAATAAATACCCTAAATCAAACCGTACAATCTGCATTTGCAGGTGGTACAGCAGGTGTGATTTTTGAAGGTGAAAAACGCTTCGATTTAGTGGTACGTTTAAGTTCTCAAAACCGAAAGGATATTACAGATGTTCAAAATCTATATATCAATTTACCTTCAGGTGCTCAAATACCTTTGCAAGAAATCGCAGATGTAAGTTACAAAGCAGGACCAATGCAAATCAGTAGGGACAATACCAACAGAAGAACCTATGTAGGCATTAATGTTAGAGGTCGTGATGTCAAATCTTTGGTGACTGAAATAAAATCAAAATTAGATGCAAAATTGGAATTACCATCAGGTTATTTTATTCGCTATGGTGGTGCATTTGAAAATCTGGAACGTGCCAGCAACCGATTACAAACCGTTGTTCCTATTGCATTGTTGCTCATATTTATATTGATATACTTTGCATTAAAATCTTTACCACAAACCTTAATGATTTACATAGCCATTCCAATGGCAACCATTGGTGGTGTTGTAGCCTTATGGTTGCGTGATATGCCATTTAGTATTTCAGCAGGTGTTGGTTTCATTGTATTGTTTGGCGTTGCGGTTTTAAATGGATTGGTAATGATAAGCGGACTCAACGAATTAAAAGAAGAAGGTGTAACCAATCTAAAGGATAGAATAGTTGAAGGTACTAAACGAAGAATCAGACCTATTATGCTAACTGCTTTTACAGATGTATTAGGCTTTCTACCAATGGCTATTTCATCATCAGCTGGTGCAGAAGTACAACGTCCATTGGCAACGGTTGTTATTGGTGGATTATTAACTTCAACTTTGCTTACCTTATTTGTTTTACCAATTTTATATCATTGGGTAGAAAACAAATCTTTTACGTTTAAGCCAAATAAAAAGTTAGTAACAGCAACAGCAGTTGTATTATTACTATTTGGCTTTTCACCACAAAGTAATGCACAAGAGTTGAATGATACAATTCCCGAAATTTCATTACAGGAAGCTGTTAAACTCGCAAAAAGTAATTATCCATTATTGAAGCAAAAGCAGTTGGAAATTACAAAACAAGAACAATTAAAATCGACTGCCTATGATTTCGGAACGACTCAAATTTTTACAGGTGGAGAAGAAATTGATAATGGAAATGGCATCTATACAACCATTGGTATTGGTCAATCAAATATCGATGTATTTGGCATTGGTTCTAAAAAGAAGCTACAAGAACAACGCATTCAATTGGAACAAAAAGCCTTTCAACTTTCCGAGTTGGAATTAGAATTGGAAGTTAAAAAAGCTTGGTCTAATTGCTATCAAATGAAACAAAACTATGATTTGTATAAGGAATTGGATTCCATTTATTCCAAATTCGAGCAAGCAGTAGCTTTAAATTATGAAGTCGAAGCTATTTCTAAATTAGAATATTCGGCAGCAAAAAATCAAGCGTTTCAAATTCAGAATAAAAAAGCGCAAGCCTATAGTAATTATCTTATTGCCTTACAGCAATTCAATTTGTGGTTGGTATCAGAAGAAATTTTTACAGTTTCAGATGAATTTGAGGTAGCGATAGATAGTGATATGGAAACATTCAGTATTGAAAGTCATCCATTGTACAGTATGTCGCAGAGCATTGTAGATGAAGCGGAAGCTAAATATAAAGCTGCAAAAGCAGATAATTTGCCAAAGTTCAATCTTCAAGGTGGTTTACAAAAAGTAAATGGCAATTCAGGATTTTACACCTATCAAGCAGGAATTTCAATTCCGTTTTTATCAGGTTCTAGCAAAGCACAAGTTAGAAGTGCCAGAATTGATAAAGAAATAGCGGAAACCAATGTAGCGTTCAAAAAACAGGAAGTACAATCAAGGTTTGTTCAGGCTAAAGAAAATTATATGAAATGGAAAACATCTTGGGAGTTTTACAAAGACCAAGTTTTACCATTAACAAAAGAGCAAAAAACAGGTGCATTACTGGCATATAGAGAAGGCGAAATTGATTATACTGCATTTACGCAGTTGATAAAAGAAGCAATTCAATCGGAACTGGAAGCACAGACTGCATTAGTAAACTATTTAGAAAGCACATTTCAATTACAATATTTTAATAAATAAGACAATGAAAAACAAAATATATAAAATCCTTACCGTAATGGTGTTAGCCATATTTGTTTCAGCTTGCGGAAATAAAGAAAATCATAACGAGAATGATGGTCATTCCCACGATGAGGAAGAAAAAACAGAAGTTAACGAAGAGCATCACGATGAAGACGAAGTAATGCTTTCACAACAGCAATTCGATGCATTGAAAATGAAAATAGATACGTTAGCATTACGTAATATGAGCGGCTATGTAGAAGCAAACGGAACGTTAGAAGTACCACCACAAAACGAAGCAGCTATTACTACTGTTGTTGGTGCAAATGTCGTTTCAATTGAAGTGATTGAAGGTGATAAGGTTAATAAAGGTCAAGTTGTGGCTTATCTATCGCACCCAAATATCATACAAGCGCAAACGGATTATTTAAACGCTTATAGCAATAGCGAGCTTGCAAAGAAAAATTATGAACGTCAACAAAAATTGTACGATGCTGGTGTTGGTTCTGGTGCTAATTTCCAGAAAGCAGAAGCAGAATATCAAGCATCAAAAGCAATGGTTAATGGTTTAGAAGCGCAATTAAGAATACTCAACGTTAACACTACATCAGTTCGCAATGGAACAATTGCACAGCGCATAGCATTGCGAAGTCCAATAGAAGGCTTTGTGCAAAAAGTTGAAGTAAAAACAGGTCAATATGTAGAGCCACAAACCGAATTATTTGAAATTGTAAATACGCATCACGTTCACGCCGATTTAATGGTTTTTGAAAAAGATGTTTATAAAGTACAGAAAGGTCAGAAAGTTAACTTTACGGTACAATCCATACCAGATGCAGAGCTTATCGCAGAAATCTATTCCGTAAGCAAAACCTTTGAGGACAACCCAAAAGCAGTCCACGTTCACGCAGAAATAGAAAACAAAAAAGGTAACTTAATTCCTGGTATGTATATTCAAGGTAAAATTCAAGTAGATAATACCCAAACAAAAGCTTTACCAGAAAGTGCAATTATAAAAGAAGGCGAAAGATATTATGTGTTTTCAGTAGAAAAAGAAAATGACGATTGGAGCTTTAAACCTATCGAAGTTGTGTTAGGCACTAAAGATGGTGATTGGGTATCGGTTCAATTTACTGAAAACATAGAAAGTAATACAAAATTTGCTTATAACAATGCTTATTATCTTAACGCAGAAATGAAAAAAGGAGAAGCAGAACACGCACATTAATTATGGAAACAATAGAACAAGTATTAGAGTCAAAAAATATTCGTGTTACAGCAATGCGTTTGCTTATATATAAGTTTCTTACAGAAAAAGAGGTCGCTGTTACTTTAAGTGATATTGAAAATGCTTTCTCAAAAGCAGACAGAACCACTTTATACAGAACTATTAAAACCTTTGAAGAAAAGGCTATTGTGCATCAAATAGACGATGGTACAGGGATTACAAAATATGCATTATGTGAAAAGGGATGTAATTGTGAAATTGAAACCGATTTGCACTTACATTTCCATTGTAATAATTGCAATGAAACCATTTGCTTAACAGAACATAAAATACCTCAAATAAAAGTGCCAGATGGTTTTGTGTCAGAGAATGTAAATTTGATGGTAAAAGGTATTTGCGATAAGTGTAGTGTCTAATTATTGCACTTCCATTGCACTTACTATTAAAGTACATTTATCCAAAATTAGAGGATATGAAGTTTAATACTAAAATACCTAAACATCTAAAACAGGCGTATAACCAAGAATTAAAACAATACAGTTTCTGTTTAGAAAATAAGCAGTTTGGTAATGCTTGGTATCATTTAGAACGTAGTCATATAATAGGACAATCTTATCCTATAGAACATACCTATTCACATTGGCTTATGCTAAAGTTTGGATTTAGACAAAAAGATACGAAAGAAGTAATAGGTCAAATAATTAGGTTGCTTGTGGGTGGCTGGAAATCATTTATAAATCACGTTCCACTTGGTAATACTGGTGGAGCAAACGTGCCACCATTAAAACGAATGCCTATTCCCAATGACATTGAAAAATTATTAGATATTAAATGAAAAAAAAGAAAGTCAATTTAAGAGATTTAAAACCAAATTCAGAAGTGCAACACACGCATAATGATGGTCATAATCACGGTAATGGAAGTGCATTCAAAACCTACGTGCCTGCAATAATAAGTTTTACAATGCTTATCATTGGTATAGGTTTAGATTATTTTGATGTTTCATTCTTTAAGGATTGGATTCGTATTGCTTGGTATGGTATTGCATATCTTCCTGTAGGGTTTCCTGTTGTAAAAGAGGGTTGGATTAGTATTAAAAAAGGTGATGTTTTTACAGAGTTCTTTTTAATGTCTATAGCAACCATTGGTGCATTTGTTATTGGTGAATATCCCGAAGGTGTTGCAGTAATGCTATTTTATGCAGTAGGCGAATTATTTCAAAGTGCTGCTGTAAATCGTGCAAAAGGAAATATAAAAGCATTATTAGATGTTAGACCTAAAGAAGCCAATGTATTTCGTGAGGGAGATTATAAAAGTGTTTCGCCTGAAGTTGTCAATATTGGAGAGAAAATTCAAATTCGTGTAGGTGAAAAAATTCCATTGGATGGCATTTTATTATCCGAAAAAGCATCTTTAAATACAGCTGCGTTAACAGGAGAAAGCAAACCAGATTCCATTCAAAAAGAAGCAAAGGTTTACGCAGGTAGTATTAATTTGGAAAGCGTTATTGAAGTTGAGGTAACCAATAAGTTTGAAGACAGTTCTATTGCGAGAATATTAGACTTGGTTCAAAATGCAACAGCACGTAAATCTAAAACAGAATTATTCATCAGACAGTTTGCTCGTATCTACACACCAATTGTAGTGTTTTTAGCTATTGGTGTTACTTTTATACCTTACTTTTTTGTAGATGATTATGTGTTTAGAGATTGGTTATACAGAGCATTAATTTTCTTGGTAATATCTTGTCCTTGTGCGTTAGTGATTTCAATTCCATTAGGATATTTCGGTGGATTGGGAGCAGCTTCAAAAAATGGAATCTTATTTAAAGGTGCTTCATTTTTAGATGCAATGACCAAGATAAATACTTTGGTAATGGACAAAACAGGAACCGTTACCAAAGGTGTTTTTAAAATCAAAGAAGTAAAAGCAATTGGTTGGAATGAAACCGAATTTATGCAATACTTAATGGCGATGGAAGAACAATCCACGCATCCAATTGCTAAAGCCATTTTAGAGTACAAAGCTGAAGGTGAAGATTTTGAAGCACAAGACGTTTCTGAAGTTGCAGGTAAAGGTTTAAAAGGCATTGTAAATGGTAAAACAGTTTTAGTAGGTAATAAAGCCTTAATGACTGCGAATAATATTAATGTTCCAACGGAAACGGAATCTATTGTAGAATCGATAGTGTTGGTAGCAATCGATAATCAATTTGCAGGTTTTGTAGTAATAGCAGATGAATTAAAGGAAGATGCAAAAGAAACAATTACTAATTTACATAAAGTAGGCATTAAAAATATTATGATGCTTTCCGGTGATAAAGATTCCATTACGCAACAAGTCGCTAAAGAGTTGAACATCGAAAATGCTAAAGGTGGTTTGCTACCAGAAGATAAATTAAACGAAGTTGAAATTTTAAAGAAAAATCCTGAAAACAAAGTAGCTTTTATAGGTGATGGTATTAATGACGCACCAGTTTTAGCAGCAAGTAACGTTGGTATTGCAATGGGTGGTTTAGGGAGCGATGTAGCTATTGAAACAGCAGATGTTATCATTCAAACAGACCAACCTTCAAAAGTAGTAAGAGCCATTAAAATAAGTCGTTCTACACGTAAAATTGTTTGGCAGAATATCATTTTAGCATTTGGTGTTAAAGTTATTGTCTTAATTTTAGGAGCAGGTGGTTTAGCTACAATGTGGGAAGCAGTTTTTGCAGATGTAGGAGTAGCATTATTAGCAATTTTAAATGCAGTTAGATTACAACGAATGAGTTGGTAATTGTCCCCACAACCCAAAACCCAGTTTTTTCGTACCTCAAAATCCTCTGTCTTTTGTGCTGTTCCGCTCGCCAATGCATAATTGGTTTTATGTCATAATACTTGTATCCAACGCTATAATAGCACATTACTTGTTTTATTTAAAAGTATCTATATAAATAAATTAGTACAATAAAAAAGCAAAGAGCTATTGCCAACGCTCAAACAACTATTACGCCAAAAAACCAATCCCAAGCTATGTTACATAATAGAAGTTATAGGAGCAAAAATCCTTTCAATGGTTGCCTACGGCGTTTTATTATATTTTCGTCGCTATAACTGCTATTATGTAAAATATCCGCTATTCCAACGCTCACATCCGAACTTCTAACTACATTTTCAACAAACATTAAACAGTCGAACATTCAAAAGGGTAACGTTAATTTATTATAATATTCGTTATCTCATTCAACTGCACAAAACCATCGTTAAGTCCAAGTATTCCTTACCTCAAGTCTTTGTTTGTTTCATTTCGTTAACAAATATTAATGTCCACTTTTCCCCACCACCCAAGAAATAGGATATAAAAAAATAGGTTTAGAATATGTAGTAATACGCCATAGCACATTACTTTTTATCGTGCCTCAAAAAAGCAATAAGCTATTGTCTAAAAGTCCTGTATAAGTAGCTTGTTTAAATGCTGTTTTATCAAACAACTATTTAAAACGCTACATATACAAACGCTTCATCCAACGCTCAAATACGAACTGAAACCTATTTTTTTAAGTGTTAATTCCCCAGAAAAGTTAAAAGTAAATTGAATCAAGTTTAAACCGATTTGAAATATTAAAATAAAAAAAAATGGCAAATATATGTGGCTACCTCTGCCAACCGCACAAGGCTATAAAGGTCAAGCCCTACGGGTTTTGAATAAAACTTTTTTTCAATACCCTTTTTCTTTTGATTTAGACATTCAACTCAAAAAACTTTTATCCAAAAACCTTGACAGCCTTACCCACGCCACAACAACTATGGCTATCTTTTTTCTTTTCAAAAAAAATAATGGCGCGAAGCGTAGCGAAGCAATTTTAAATTGGATAGCTATGTCAACTTTTGAACTAAAAACACACCAAGTCGGAAAGACTTACTCGAACCCTCATTTTTTCATTCTAAACAAAGGTCTAAACAGCGGAAAACCACTCTTAAAATCCTGTGCTAACTGTTTCGTTGTCACTACTACAACAGAAGAGGTAAAACACACACTTTTTCACTTATCTATGATGTTGCAAATAGGCGGTTTTTACGCTTACTATTTAAAAGGTAGTGTTATTCCGTTTATTTCAATAGATGATTGTAGGAACACTTTGAAAAACAGCTACAGCTCATTGTTTTATGATGCAATTCAGTTGCAAAAACATATTAATATTGTGTCAGCAATTAATAAAAAGGAAAAGGAGCTTCATAAAATTATTTCAAAAATGGCAGATTTGAAAGTATCATATATCCAAAGTTTATTTTCTAAAATGCAAAAAGAAGCAATCTAAAGCAACAAAATCCATATCAAAAGAATAGCATAAAACTTGCCATATATTTCAGCGGAAGGTACAACTTCGTGTTAAGTCCGTACCAAGTCCGAAGAAAATTATGTTTCATTTAAATTATTTATGTTATGGGTAAAATTGCTCAAGGTATTTTAGGAGGTCTTTCAGGTAAGGTTGGTAACGTTATCGGTGGAAGCTGGAAAGGAATTGATTACATTAGAATTAAACCTTCAAGTGTAGCCAATCCAAGAACTGTTGGTCAAGTAAACCAAAGAACCAAGTTTACTGCCACTTTAGAATTTTTACAGGCTGTAAAGCCTTTTATTAAGTTAGGATATAAAGGGTTAGCTGTTAAGAAAACAGAATTTAATGCTGCAATGTCGTATGTATTGAATAATGCTATTACAGGTACTGAACCTAACTTTGTTGTTGACTATCCGAACGCTTTAGTAAGTCGAGGAGGTTTATCTGGTGTGCTAAACCCAACGACTGATTTAGCAACTGCTGGAGAAGTAACGTTTGGTTGGGATGATAACTCTGCTGAAGGTAACGCAAATGCTACTGACAAGGCGATGTTATTGGTTTACAATCCTTCAAAAAAGGAATCCATTTCTTTACTTGATGGAGCAGACAGAACAGTAGGTTCTCAAATTATTCCAATCCCAACAACTTATGCAGGAGATACAGTAGAGCTATTTATGGCTTTTATTTCTGCTAATGGTAGTCAAGTATCAAACAGTATTTATTTAGGCTCTGGTACAGCTAATTAATGCTTGGTGTTTTTATTTGGAAACCGCTCTAATCGAGCGGTTTTTTTTATGCTATATTTGTTGCTCTATTTATTAATAGTTGTTACTAATCTTCTCTTATTATCCATTTTTTGTATGCTATTTGTTGCCCAAATACAATAGCACCAATGAATACAAGGGTAGTTAAATATTGTATCGGTAAGTAAGTTTTCTTAAAGTTTGTAATATCTTCTTTACAACGGACAGTTTTATTTGAAAACGTATTTTTTTCTTCTTAAATAAAAGATTATATTTATCCTAAACACTATTATAAACAGTTTTGGATTGATTGGATGTAATTGTCTGTTATCTTAGTGTTAAAAAAAAAACTGAACTAACCAAAGAATAATAACTGTATAAATTAGTGTGAAAATTTAAAGTATTTATATAGTTACATAAACCAATTTATGGAAATAATGTATGCTAACATTTTAATGTTATTAGCCCAATGCGTTTTTGTAGCGCTATTGATAGTAACATTATTCCGATTAAGATTAGTCTTTGGTCTGGGCGTGTTATGGATAATGTTAGGTGCTTTCCAATTTTTACAAGTATTTTTTTCTAATGTATTATTTCTTGAAGTAGCTTCAGGTGTCTCAGTATCTTCTGGGTCTATGGTGCTGTTTACTGGTAGTTTGTTCGCAATATTTTTAATTTATATAAGTGAGGGGATTCTAGAAGCTAGAAAAATTTTATATGCTATTTTAGGGACTAATTTTGTTTTAGCATTACTACTATTAATCGGGTGGTGGACTATTATTGGTATAGAGGCTAATAATATTTATAATTTAAAGAGTACTTATTTTACACAAAACATTTTGTTCTTATTTATAGGGACACTTATATTAGTATTGGATGTTTTTATAGCAATCACCCTATATCAATCCTTAATTAAATTTACTAAATCATTGTTTTTTAGGGTGCTATTCACAATGTGTATTGTTATTAGTATAGATACTATTTTAATCACTATTAGTTTTTATTCTCAAAGTGAAGATTATCAAAATATTCTATTCTCAGGGATGATTTTTAAAAATTTGGCAGCAATTTTATATACTGCTTTTTTTACAATTTATCTAAAATATTTTGAACCTAACTTTAATAAAGAAAAGACTTCAAGTCTTTCTTATTTAGACATTTTCCGCTCATTAACTTTTTATAAAAGGTATGAGGGTGCTATTTTAGAATTACAATCACAAAAACAATTAACCTCAAATTTAGAAAGTGTTTTAGATGATATTTCTGATGGTTTTGTAATCTTAGATGCTAATTGGTGCTACACCTATGTTAATAAAAAAGCAGGAGAAATTATAGAAAGAGATCCTAAAGCTTTAATTGGAAAAAATATCTGGAATGAATTTCCCGAAATTGTAAATCAACCTTTTTATAAATTATATTTAAAAGCGTTTAAAACACAACAGACACAATATTTACAAGCATATAATTCGTCCATAGATAAATGGTATGAAAATAAAATATATCCTTCAGAAGAAGGAGTAACCGTTTATTTTACAGATATAACAGAAGAAAAAAAGGCAAACTTAGCATTAAAAGAAAGCGAAAATCATATTAGAACAATTTTAGAAGCCGAGCCAGAATGTATTAAACAATTAGATGCTAACGGAAATTTAATTTATATGAACCCTGCAGGATTAGCTATGCTTGAAGTAGATAGTCTAGAAAATGTTAAGGGTAAAAGCATTTTTAATTTTATTAAACCAGATCATTTGTCTGCTTTTAAAAAACAAATCCAAGAGGTGTTTAACGGTCAGACAGCACAACTAGTATTTGAAATTATTGGACAAAATGGGACTAAAAGATGGTTAGAAACCCACGCAGTGCCTTTAAAAGATATAAAAGATAATATAATTTCTTTACTTGCTGTTACTAGAGATATAACAGATCGTAAAAAGGTTGAAGATCAACTAGTCGAAAACGAAAAGTTATTCCGCCATTTAGCATCAAACGCGCCTGTAGGGATCTTTCAAGCAGATAAAGAGGGGGTATGTAATTATGTAAATGAAGAATGGATGGAATATTCCGGCATGTCCTTTGATCAAGCAATGGACTTTGGTTGGACAAATGCTACCCATCCAGAAGATAAAGAAAGAGTAATAAAAGAGTGGCATCATTTTGTAAAAACAGATGCAGACTTTGTTACAGAGTTTAGAGTTTTAAATAAAAACAAACAAGTTATTTGGCTTTCTGTAAAAGCAGTTAAATTGTTAGATGCCCAAAATAATTTATATGGATATATTGGTATAGCTTTAGATGTAACCGATAAAAAAATTGCAGATAAACGTATCATAGAAAGCGAAAATTACCTTAATAAAATAATTAATAACATTGGAGACCCTGTTTTTGTTAAAGATGAAAAAAGTCAATTTATAACTGTTAATGATGCATTTTGCGAGATGTTTAACCTGCCTAGAGAAGCAATATTAGGCAACACATTAGCAGAGGATGTAAGTCCTGATGAGCAAAAAGTCTTCTTAAAAATAGATAAGCAAGTACTATCAAGTGGTGTCGAAAATATAAATGAAGAAACACTAACTATAAGGGAAAATGAAACTAGAATAATATCAACTAAAAAAACTAGATATGTTGATCAAAATGGCGCTAAATTTTTAATTGGTGTAGTTAGAGATATTACCGAAAGTAAAAAAGCAGAAATCGAATTAGAAAACCATAAAAATAATTTAGAAGAACTTATTAAATTAAGAACTGAAGAAATAAATTCGAAAAATGATGAACTACAACGAATGAACAGATTATTTGTTGGAAGAGAATTAAGAATGATAGAACTTAAAAAACTTATTGAAGAGTTAAAATCAAAAAAACAAAAATTAAATTAATTAACCTTTTTATATGAAAAGTAGTGCTTTGTATACTCACCTTAAAAAACCCTTGGTTGCAGGTTTAATTACTTTTGCTATACTATTTTTTGTTTCACAATACACTACATATCAGCGATATATAATTATAAAAAACGAACAAAAAAAAGAGTTGAATAGTAAGGTAGATTTAATTAAAACTAAATTACAAGCTTTAGTAATGTATAGTTACTCGGCAACAAAAACCCTTAGTTATATTGTTGAGAGAAACGGAATACCAGATGACTTTGAAAACATAGCAATAGAGCTGTTAGATAGATATAAGTATTTTGACGTAGTAGAGTTGGTTGATGCTAATGGAGTTATTACGCACGTTTACCCATTAGATGATAATAATGTAATTGGTTTTAATATTTTAACAGCTCAGGAGGCAAGTAGTGGTGCATTAGCAACTATTAAAAGAAAAGATTTTTTTATTGCTGGACCAGTTAATCTAAAACAAGGAGGTGTTGGTATTGTAAGTAGGGTGCCAATATTTAAAGATAATGAGTTTTCAGGTTTCTCAGCAGTTGTAACAAAACTCTCAACTTTTTTTAATGATCAAAACATAAGCACTTCTTCAAACAATAAGTTTATATATCAACTGTCAAGGGTAAACTCAGAAACTGGAGAAGAAGCATTCTTTTTAGATACAGATATGACAGACTATAAAGATTATGCTGTACCTATCGAATTGACTTATGGAGAATGGAGGCTTTATGTTGTACCAACAAAAACTATATATGCACCAGTAGTATGGTTTGCATTACTAGGTATCTTTGTTTCGCTATTAGGTAGTTGGTCTATTTGGTACTTTTTTGGACAATCAAAACGCTACAACAAACTAATAAAATCTAAGCTTAATGAACAAGAACAGCAATTAAATTCTGTTTATGAAACAACAAAGCAACAAATAGAAATTAGTGAATCAAATTTAAATAAAGCACAACAGATTGCTAAAATTGGAAGTTGGGAACTTGATATTAAAACACAAAAAATAACTTGGTCTAATCAAATTTATAAGATATTTAAAAAAGACCCTAAAAAATTTAAAGTCAGTATAGCATCTTGCTTAGAAGCTGTCTACCCAGATCATAGAGATATGGTTGCTAAAACTTATGCAGACTCCGTTAAAAATCATGAACCTTATAGTTTAATATACCGAGTTAATACTGATAATGATGAAGTAATATTTGTTAAAGAACAATGTGAAACTATATATGACAAAAACAACACTCCCATAAAATCAATTGGAATAGTACAAGATATTACAGAAAGTGTAAATAAAGAAAAGCAACTATTAGTATATAAAAATGACCTAGAGACTCTTGTCGAGCAAAGAACCAAAGAGTTAAACGATAGTAAGACAGCACTATTAAATCTTTTAGAGGATTTAAACCTTCAATCTGAAGAATTAGAAAAAGAAAAACAGAAAGCACAATCTGCAGATTTAATGAAATCTGCCTTTTTAGCCACTATGTCACACGAGTTGCGTACACCAATGAACTCTATAATAGGTTTTTCCGGAATTTTATTAAAAGAACTAGCAGGCCCACTAAACGACGAGCAAAAAAAGCAAATCGGAATGGTAAAAAGTAGTGGCGAGCATCTATTAGGTTTAATTAATGATGTTTTAGATATTTCTAAAATAGAAGCAGGAAAATTGGAAGTATCCTATCATCCATTTGACTACCTGTTATGCTTGGAAAAATCAATAGACTTCTTGTTACCTCAAGCATCAAAAAAGGGACTTACAATAAGTTCAGAAATTTCAAACATGGAAATCACTTTAGTTAGTGACGAAAGAAGAGTAGAACAAGTGCTTTTAAATTTGCTTTCTAACGCTATTAAGTTTTCAGATAAAGGAGAAATAAAAGTTAAAGTCCATCTTGAAAATGACACTATAATTACTCAAGTAATAGATCAAGGAATAGGTATAAGTAAAGAAGATATTTCAAAATTATTTGTACCTTTTACACAGATAAAAGTTGGTATTAATAGACCTCATGAAGGTACAGGATTGGGATTAGCAATTAGTAATAGTATAATCCAGAAATTAGGAGGGACTATAATTGTAGATAGTCAGGTAGGCTCAGGTAGTAATTTTACATTTAAGCTACCAATAAATAATTCTTAAATAAAATAAAGAGCTAGATGTTAAATAAAATCAATATTTTTAAGTCATAACTAACCAAACTACTTTTAAATAATATGAAGCCAACTGTTTTGATTATTGAGGATAATGAAAAAAACATGTATATGTTGGCGTATTTACTTGAAAAAAGCAATTATAAAGTGCATAAAACCTATAACGGTTTAGACGGGCTAAATTTTGCGCACAAACACCATCCACAAATTATTTTGTTGGATATACAGCTGCCCGATATGGATGGTCATGAAATTTGTGTTAAATTAAGACATAATGGTTTGCCCAAAAGCACTACAATTATTGCTGTCACATCCTATGCAATGGGCGGTGATAAGGAAAAAGCAATGGAAGCAGGTGCAGATGGATATATAGAAAAACCTATAAATCCTGATACTTTTGTTTATCAAATGGAAAGTATACATGGTGCAAAACAACAAAATTAATTAGCATGAAAACCATATTAATTGTTGATGACTTGATTGAAAACCTTTACTTGTTAAGGGTGATTTTAGAGCAGGCTAATTACCAAGTTATAGAAGCAAAAGAGGGTAAAGAAGCTTTAGAGAAATTACGCAAAAACAAAGTAGATTTAATTATTTCGGATATATTAATGCCAGTAATGGATGGGTATATGCTTTGCCAAGAGTGTAAAAATGATGCAGCTCTTAAAAATATCCCCTTTGTATTTTATACATCTACTTATACGCAAAAACAAGACGAAGAGTTTGCAATTAAACTAGGTGCAGCTCATTTTTTAAGAAAACCAACAGACTCTGACAAAGTCTTAGAGCTAACACAAAAAATATTTTCAGAAAAAAACCCAAAAAAATTTTCAAAATCAGACCTACTTTATAATGACAAAGAAGTATTAAAGCTTTACAGCAAGCGTCTAATAAGTAAATTAGAACAAAAAAAATTAGATTTAGAAAAGGAAATATTAGAACGTGAGAAAATTGAATCTAGGCTAGTTAAGGAAAACGAAATTTTAGAATTAATAGCTAATAATACACCTATTAAAGAGGTGTTTGACCATATTATTTTAAATTATCAAATGCTTCAGCCTGAGTTTTACGGGTCCATAAGTTTAATGCACAATGATGGTGTGCATTTAGATTTAATTTCTGCACCAAAATTACCAAGTCAATATAACTCAGCTATTCAACGTATAAAAATTGGAGAAAAAATAGGGTCTTGTGGTACTGCAGCATTCACTAAAAAGCCTGTAATTGTTTCAGACATAAGTACAGATCCTTTATGGAAAGATTATAAAGACATAGCGCTAAGTAACAATTTAAAGTCTTGTTGGTCAATTCCAATACTTTCTAATAAAAAGAAAGTCTTAGGGACATTTGCAATTTATAGCAATACTATTAAAACACCTTCTTTAAACAGTATAAAAGAGTTAAACTCTGCTGTAAGCTTAGCAAAAATAGCTATTATTAAATCTAATATAACTGAAGAGTTTAATAGAAGAGACGAGTCTTATAGATCATTAATTAATCAAGCTAGTGATGCTATTATCACTTATACGTTTGATGGGTCAATATACGATTTTAATGATGCTACAAGCGCAATTTTGGGTTACACCAAAAAAGAATTCTCAAAATTAAAACTTCAAGATATTACAAAAGGTAAAGTAATAATTAACAATAACAGATATAAAACAATACTTTCTGGGGAAGCAGTAACTTTTGAAAGAGAGTTAATACACAAGGATAAGAGTATAGTAGAAGTAGAAATTTCTGCAAAAATACAAAACGACGGTAGGATACTAGCTATTGTGCGTGATGTTACAACGCGTAAAAAAAACGAACAAAAACTATTAGAAAGTCAGTATAATTTAAGACAATCACAAATTGTTGCTAACATAGGGTCGTATACTGTAAATCTTGACACAATGACCTGGGAAAGCTCATTAGTATTAGACAAAATATTTGATATTGATAATACTTTTGAAAAAAATATAGAAAATTGGTCAAGCCTTATACACCCACAAGATAAAGAAGAGATATTAAGTTATTTTGAGAGCTGTATTGTAAATAATAAAAAATTTAATAAAGAATACCGTATAATAAAACATAAAAGTAAAAGGGTAATTTGGGTACATGGTATAGGAGAATTGCTTTTTGATAGCGAGGCTAACCCTTTTAAAATGATTGGAACGATTCAAGATATTACCAATCGTAAAAAAGCAGAATTAAAACTAATTGCAAGTGAGTATAACCTAAGAGAGTCTCAAAAAGTTGCAAATATAGGTTCCTACTCCATAGATATAAAAACAATGACTTGGCAATGCTCTGCCATAATGAACAAGATTTTTGGTCTTACAAAATCATTTGAAAAGACCGTCGAAAATTGGAACGGTCTAGTTCATCCTGATGAAAGAGAAGAATTGCAAAGCTATTTTGAAACTAATATCTTGACTAATCATGAAAAATTTAATAAGCAATATCGGGTTTTTAGAGAAGATGATAATCAAGAAATTTGGGTACAAGGCTATGGAGAGCTAGTCTTTGATAATGAAGGTAACCCTTTAAAAATGATAGAGACTACCCAGGATATAACCAAGCGGAAAAAAGCAGAATTAAAACTTATTGAAAGTGAATATAATTTAAGGCAATCACAAATTGTTGGTAATATTGGTTCGTACTCTTTAGATATAAAGAATATGACGTGGGAAGCTTCAGAAATTTTGCATAATATTTTTGGTATAAAAAAATCATCAGATAGTAGTATTTCCAGATGGGAAAGTTTTGTGCATCCTGAAGACAGGGAAGAAATATCATTGTATTTAAAAAACAATGTAATAAAAAATAAAGAAAAATTTAATAAAGAATATAGAGTTGTAAAACAGGACACCAAAGAAGTAATTTGGGTTTTAGGCGTTGGAGAATTAGTATTAGACAGTAAGGGTAATCCAATAAAAATGATTGGTACTATACTAGATATTACTAAAAGAAAACAAGATGAAATTGCATTAAAAGCAGCAAAAGAGTTTACGGACAAACTTATTATGTCAATGCAAGAAGGTCTGTTAATCGTTAATCTTGAAGGAGAAATCATTATGGTTAACGATTCGTTTTGTCAATTACTTGGTTATTCAAAAGATGAGCTTATAGGATTAAATCTTCCATATCCATTTGCAAAAAAGGAGGATTTAGAATTAATGTTACAAACAAAAGCTAAAGTTGCAAGTGGCCAAACAAAAGCTTTTCAACTTGAGTTTATTAAAAAAAAGGGACAAAAATTTTTAGCATCGTTTTTATCCGGTAACATAAAAGATGATAAAGGAAAATCGATAGCACTTTTTGCTACTATCAAGGATGTTTCTGAAGAAATGAAGGTTAAAGAAGCCTTAAAGGAAGTTGCCCTAAAGTCCACGTTAAAAAAAGATGTTATTTTAGAATTAGCAAACCTTGTAGGTCAAGATTTTAATTTCGCATTAAATAAAATTACAACATTAGCAGCTAAAACGTTAAATGTTGATAGGGTAAGTATTTGGAGTTTTAATGAAAACAAAAAGGTTTTAAATTGTCAAAAATTATATATATCAAAAAATAATAAACATCAAACTTGTCCTGCTTTATTATATGATTCTTGTCCAAATTATTTTAAAGCGTTAGAGAAAAACCAGACTATAATTATTAAGGATACAGTAAATAATACTGCAACAAAACAGTTAGCTAAAAATTATTTAATACCAAACAATGTAACATCTTTAATGGATGTATATATTAATAGTGGTAGTGGTTACTATGGCGTGATTTGTTTTGAGCATTTAGGACTACCATTGAGAGATTGGACTCCAGAAGATCAAGAATTTGCAACATCTATTGCTAACATTGTTTCATTAATATTAGAAAGTACAGAGCGTAAACAAGCTGAACAAGAGCTAAAATCTGAAAAAGATTTTTCCGAAACCTTAATAACTTCACTGCATGATGGTTTATCTGTAGTGGATTTAAAAGGAAAACATATAAAAGTAAATACTGCGTTATGTGAAATGACTGGTTTTTCTGAAGACGAATTAGTTGGGATTAGTCCTCCATTTCCTTATTGGCCACCAGAAGAGTACGATAACATATATAAATCTTTTAATAACCCATTAGAGCACTTAGGTGTTGTTAAGCACCTAACCTTTATGCGTAAAAACGGAGAGCGATTTCCTGTGGCATTGTCAGGCTCCTCAATTAAAGATAACGAAGGTAAAATAATAGCTTATTTTTCTACTATTAACGACATTACGCTAAGGGTACAAGCAGAAAACACTTTAAAAGAAAACGTAATTAGATCTAATCAGAGAAAACAAATTATTGTTGAGCTTGCTAACCTTATTGGAGAAGATTTTGAATTATCTTTAAAAAAGATTGCCAATACAGCTGCAAATGCACTTAATGTAGAGATGGTTTCCATTTGGAAATATAATAGTAAAAAAACAGAATTAAATAACAAGCTGTCTTATAATAAAGAAAATAATAAATTTAAAACTGAAAACCTAACGATTACTAGAGATGAGTTTCCTGTTTACTTTAAAACGATTGAAGCAGAAAACAGTATAAATTTTGAAGGTGAAAATAATATACCAAAAATTAAACTGTTTAAAGAAAAGTACTTTACTCCAAAAAAAGTCTCTTCGCGTATAGATATTGTAATCTACGGAAGACAAAATAATTATGGTATTATCAGTTTTGAATCTACTGTGCCTAATCGTGTTTTTTCTAATGATGACGAAAGTTTTGCTACATCAATAGCAAGTATAGTATCGTTGATGGTTGAAAGTAAAGAACGAACTATAGCAGAAAACAAAATAACTTTAACAAACCAGCAGTTAGTAGAAGCAAATAAAGAGTTAAGTGAATTAAGAAACCAGTTAGAACAAGAAAATGTTTACTTAAGAAACGAGTTGGATTTAGTATTCAATTACGAAGAGATGGTTTATGGAAGTGCTGAGTTTAGTAATGTTTTAAGTGAAGTAGAAAAAGTAGCACCAACTAATGCAACCGTACTATTATTAGGAGAGTCTGGGACAGGAAAAGAATTGTTAGCTAGAGCAATACATAACACAGGATCAAGAAATAAAAAACCTTTAATTAAAGTTAATTGCTCAGCAATACCCAGAGAATTGATAGAAAGCGAGTTGTTTGGTCACAAAAAAGGATCGTTTACGGGCGCATTTAATGATAAAATTGGAAAGTTTGAATTGGCAGATGGAGGGACTTTGTTTTTAGACGAAATAGGAGAGTTACCTTTAGACATGCAACCTAAAATATTAAGGTTTTTACAAGAAGGAGAAATTGAGGTTGTAGGTGGGGCAGGATCTAAAAAATTAGATGTTAGAGTAATCGCTGCAACCAACCGTAACCTTATTGAAGAAATTAAAAAGAAACAATTTAGAGAAGATTTATATTTTAGACTAAATGTATTTCCTATAAAAGTACCAGCATTAAGAGAGCGTAAAGATGACATCCCTTTATTGGTGGAGCATTTTGTAGATAAGTTTGGAAAAACTTATGAAAAACAAGTTAAATATATTTCTGATGAAACCATGGTAAAACTAAAATCACACCATTGGCCGGGTAATATTAGAGAGCTTGAAAACTTAATAGAAAGAGCTTTAATACTTTCAAATAGTGATACTCTTGTAATCCCAGGCTTTGAAGCATCAGGTCAAGAATCTAAACAACTTATTAATGGTGTAGATTTATCTTTAAACGCTGTATTGCGTAATCATATACTCCAAGTACTGGAAGATTGTCAATGGAAGATAAGTGGTGCTAATAGCGCATCTGAAGCGCTAGACTTAAAACCTAGTACATTACGTGATAAAATGAACAAATTAGGTATAGAAAAACCTAAATAAAATAAGCGGTATTCCGTGACTTTGTTTTTTGAAGAATTACACTCACGGTATACCGTTGATTTGATAAATAAGTATAAAATTATATTTACTCCATAACCCTTTACTATTAAAGGGATTGTGGTTTTTTTTTGCTTCTTAATTGACTTTGGCACTTGTATTGGATTGTTTTAATCAAACATTAATAGCATGGGAAGCAATAACATTACAGACAACTTTAAATTTTGGTCCGACCAAAATATTATTTACTGTAAAGTATATAATGATTTTACAGGTGCATATCATACAGACGAGTTAGAAAATGTTTTTTTAAACGAAATTTTCAAATTGTCAAAAGATGTCCACATGCCTATACTAATTAATTTAGAGGCGCTTAGCATTTCAAGCTCAATTAAAGTTTTTAGAATTTTATCTAAAAACGCATTAATCAAATCATTAGTGCTTTCTAAAACATTTTTGGTTAACTCTTATTTTTTAAAATCGCTATTAAATATTCAAAGTGTTATTTGTAACCCTGTAGTTCCGGATTCAATTTTTAAAGATCCTAATTCAGCAGTAAATTATTGTGTAAACGATAACAAGACATATAATTCATTAAACTAAAAAAAAATATTTTCATGTGTAATATCATCTCTTTAGGACATGTTAAATTGTGGAAAGACACTAACGATATTGTTTTTTTTCAATTTAATAATGATGACTCTAATCAAGTTTTAGATCAAAAAACAGCAAAAAGAATTGTTAAAGTTATCTCTAAGCTATGCGATGGACAACCTATGCCATTTGTTTTTGATCTTAGAGGTTTCCGTGGTACATTTTCTACAGAAGCAGCAAGTGTTATTTCTAAATCTAGGGTGTTATCCAAATTAAGAATATCAGAAACCTACATACTTAATTCAATAGGAGCAAAGTTGTTGATTGCATCTTATAAAAGAATTTACGATCCAGTTACACCTCATTTTGTGAGTAGTGATTTAGAGTTAGCAGAAAAATTTTGCAAAGATTCTAAAAAGATGTTTTATTTAAACAACTAAGTCTTAAACTGTACCACTTAATTATTATCAATTTTACTTCTAGTTATTAAACATAAAATACACTGTATTTGTTAATAGCTTATTTATTTTTATTATAATCATTTATTATAATCAATTAAACGTGCAGTATAATTATTTCAAAAAAATATTAACTTATCTTGCAGCGTTTTAGTTGTAGTTAATACAAGTAATATAAAAAGTTATAAAAATGAGTAATAATAGTAAAAGCGAAGATAAAATCGCTAAAATAAATAAAGTAGTAGATAATTACTTTAGTACAAATACAGATAAAGATTGGATACCAGCAAAAGACATAATGTCTGACTTAATTAAAGCAGGTGTTTTTGTAAAAGACCAAAAAAAAGGATTACCCCTTAGAAAAATATTAAGAGCTTTAGATAAAGAAGATAATTTAAAAGCCATCCCAACGGTACATCCAGAACGTGCAGAAACCGCAACTTATTGGTACTTTTTAAGAGAGGGTGCTAAGTTTCCGGAAAACGAAAACATAAGTGCTGTATCTAAAAAAGACCTAGCTAAAGCAAAAAGAGAAAGTACTGACGAGTTTTATATTTTAGATTTATGTGATGAAATTTTAAAAGAAAAAGCATCTCGTAAACACACTTTTCCTAGTTTGTTAGGTGATATGCATAAAAAAGGAAAAACAAGAACTAAACTACCTTTAGCTGCATACTATAAAGAGGCAAACTTAGTTATTGAGTTTTCTGAAAAACAAAATAAAACAGCCCAAGATCTAGAAAAACTTGAGGTTATGACTGTAAGTGGTATAACTAGAGCAGAGCAAATAGAAAAGTACAATAAAAGAAGAAAGGAGTTTTTGGAAAACAAAGACATCAATTTAATTACTATTGACTATGCTTTGTTTGATTGTGATAATAAAAAAAACTTAGTCAGAAACAAAACTGAAGATGTGGCACACCTAAAAAACATACTTAAAAACTATATTAAATAATAGATATTAAGACGTTATAAGGCAAATTTGTCACTACTTAAAATTATTATAAAAGGTCTATTTCTAAATTAGTTAGAAATAGACCTTATTTTTTTGTCTAGTTTCAAAATTTTAAATAATAATTTTGTTTAATTTTTATAAAAATTAGGAGTTACAATTAAATTAATGCTCAATGTAAACGCTTTGTTATACTTTTATTAAGTATTATTAAATTGAAACTTTTTAGATTTAAACTAATTTTAAATGAATACTACTGAAAATGCTCTAAAGGAACGTATTAAAGAGCTAACTTGTCTTTATGAGGTCTCTTCAATAATTCAACATGCAAATGCCGAACTAATTGAGGATACTTTACAAGCTATTGTTTATAGTACTAAAAAAGCGTTTCAGTACTCAGATATAACAGAAATTCAAATAATAACCAAAACACATAGTGTAGCTACAGCTAAAAAGCTAAATACTTCTGTTAATATTCAGTCTAAAATTAGATTGTTTAACGAGCCTAAAGGACAGGTAAGTGCTTTTTTATTTAAAGATAAAAGCAGTGTTGATGATTTTTTAAAAGAAGAGCAATTGCTATTAGATAATATTGCGCTTAAAATAGGAAGTTTTCTAGAACGTATTGAAATTCAAAAAAATGAAACATCACTGAAGCGACAAATGGAACATGCAGATCGTTTAAGTATTTTAGGCGAAATTACTGCAGGTATTTCTCATGAGCTTAATACACCTTTAGCTAATATTTTAGGCTTTGCTGAGTTGTTAAAAGAGGATTTAAAAGAGAATAAAAAAGCAACAGAAGATTTAAATAAAATTATTAAAAATGCTATTTTTTCTAGAGAGGTAGTAAAAAAGTTAATGTTTTTTGCTTGTGAAATGCCACAAGAAATGAAACGCGTAAATATTGTTCCAAATATTAAAAACGCGATAAACTTATTAGATGCTACTTTTAGAAAAGAGAACGTAAAATATATTGTAAAAATTGATGAAGAACAGTTGTTTTTGCGTGCAGACCCAATACAATTAACACAGATTATTTTTAATTTACTAATCAATGCTATTTACTTTTCTCCAAAAGAAGGATTAGTTACTATAGAAGCCAAGCAAACTAAACATAGTATAATTTTAATAATATCTGATCAAGGAAAAGGCTTTGCAAAAAAAGATTTAGATAAAATCTTTCAACCCTTTTTTACAACAAAACCTATTGGTGATGGCTCAGGTTTAGGTTTAAGTGTTGTACATGGTATTGTAGCCTCTCATAAAGGCACAATAACAGCAAAAAACAATAAAAATAAAGGAGCTGTTTTTACAATAACACTTCCTAAATAATGATTTAACTTATGCAATTACAAAAAGAAAATATACTAATAGTAGATGACGATGTAAATATTTTAGAATTGTTGCAACGTCATTTGCAATCTTGGAATTATCATGTTTTTAAAGCATTATCAGTAAAAGAAGCAGTGTCAATATTACGCGATACAACTATTGACCTATTAATTACGGACTTAAAAATGCCGGAATTGGATGGGTCAGAACTTATAAAATTTGTGTCAGAGCATTATCCAAAAATGCCCAAATTAGTAATTACTGGTTACCCATCTGTTCAGGATTCGTTAGTAGCTATAAAATCGGGTGCAGTAGATTATTTAACCAAACCATTTACTAAAGCAGAGTTGAAATTAGCATTAGAAAAGTCATTAATTCCTCACAAAACTAATGATAAACCTACTAAAATAGCTACCGTAGTTAACAACAACGCTTATGGCGAAATTATAGGTAATTCTGACAAAATAAATAGTGTTATACAAGTTATAGAGCGTGTAAAAAACAATAAGGCAACTATTTTTATTAAAGGAGAAAGCGGTACAGGTAAAGAGTTAGTTGCAAGAGCAATCCACTATCAAGGTAAATTTGCACGTGCCCCATTTATTGCTGTTAACTGTGGTGGTATCCCAGAAAATCTTTTAGAAGCAGAATTGTTTGGGTATTTAAAAGGAGCGTTTACAGGTGCAGAAAATAATAGAGACGGTTTTTTTCAAGCAGCAAATGGCGGAACTATTTTTTTAGACGAAATTGGTAATGCTTCACTTGCAGTACAGTCTAGATTATTACGTGTTTTACAAGAAAAAGAAGTTGTAAAAGTAGGAGCAACAAAAGCTGAAAAAGTAGATTTACGTATAATAGCTGCAACTAATAGTGATTTACGAGAAATGATTCAAAAACAAACTTTTAGAGAAGATTTGTTTTATAGGTTAACCGTTGTAGAAATAGATGTAGCGCCTTTAAGAGAGCGAAAAGAAGATATCAAATTATTAGTAGATAAATTTTTATTTAAATATGGTGTAGAGTATAAAGATGGATACATTAAAATTACACCCGAAGCTTTATCGGTTTTAGAACGTTATAATTGGCCAGGAAATATCAGAGAATTAGAAAACATTATACAACGTGCTGTTATATTATGTGATAAAACCGTTGATGTTACTCATTTTCCAGAACATTTAAAATATTCACTAAACTTTTCTTCAGAAAAATTACAACCTTTAAAGGTCATAGAAAAACAATATATTGAAAAAGTATTAAGAGCTACAGGAAACAATAAAACAAAAGCAGCCGAGATACTTCAAATTGACCGAAAAACTATCCGCCAAAAACTAATGGATTAGAAAATTATAAGTGATACAATTTTACTCAGTTGGGTAAAATTGTATCGATTCAAATATATCTGTTTTAAACTAAATAGCTTAAAAAGCCCTATGTTATATAGGGTTTTTGTTTTTGTGACCATTATGTTTTTGTTTTGGCACTTGGATTGCTTTAATGTAAGTGTAATAAATTATACTTATGAATCATTTTAATATTTGTCCAAGTTGCATACATCAAAATACTTGTGTGCTGACCACTCAAAAAGACAAAGTTTGGTCTTGTAGTGAGTTTGACGAGATCAAACCTAAGTCAACACCAATAAATACGGTTAAACAACCAAAGCAAGAGTTAAGTTTAGTTTAAAAAAATAAAATAATAGATCAATGATTTTTAATACAATAGTATCAGTTTTTGGAACAAAAAAGGCATTAGAAAAAAAATCTGATGGAAGTACTTCAAGAAATAAGTATATTTCCCAAAAATATCACGAAAGATCGATAGTAAATCGATATTTTAAATAAAAATTTAAAATAAAACAGAATGACTACAGTCACATCAGATTTAAAAAAGAGTGCAAAAAAAGTACCTGTTAGAGGTATGATGGATAACGTTATGGAGCAGTTTAATAGCGCTGCTGATCATATAAACTTACATCCAAACATCAGGAAAATTTTAAGTATCACTAACAATGAAATCTTAGTTAATTTTCCAGTAAAAATGGATAATGGAGAAGTTGAAATTTTTACAGGTTATAGAGTACAACATAATAACGCCTTAGGACCATACAAAGGGGGATTACGTTATCATCCAACTGTAGATCTTGATGCTGCTAGAGCATTAGCAATGTGGATGACCTGGAAAACATCTTTGGCAGGATTGCCTTATGGTGGTGGAAAAGGAGGAATTAAAATTGATCCTAAAAAATACTCAGAATCAGAGTTAGAGCGTATAACAAGACGTTTTACGTTTGCTTTAGCTGATAATATTGGACCAGAACATGATATTCCGGCTCCAGATGTAAATACAAACAGCCAAACTATGGCTTGGATTGCAGATACTTATATGAGTACTCGTCCGCCAGCTGAACGTACTGCAAATCAACACGTCGTTACAGGAAAACCTGATGCTAGTGGAGGATTAGAAGGTCGTGATAGAGCAACTGGATATGGTGTGTATTTGACAATTAAATTTTGGGCAGAAAAAACTAATGTTAGTTTAAATGGCAAAAAGTTTATTGTTCAAGGATTTGGTAATGTAGGATATTGGGCATCTTATTTTTTAGAAAAAGATGGTGCTAAATTAGTAGCAGTACAAGATGCTTCAGGAAGCATTGAAAACCAAAACGGAATTGGTGTAGATGAGTTATTTGCTCATTGTCAGAATAATTCTGGTAGAATAGCTGATTTTGCTGGTTCTAAAACAGTTGACGGTAATAAGTTTTTCGCAATAGATTGTGACATCTGTATTCCAGCAGCTTTAGGAAACCAAATTACTAAAGAGAATGCGCCAGATATTAAAGCAAAATTAATTGCAGAAGGAGCAAATGGACCGACAAACGTTGAAGGAGAAAAGATTTTATTAGATAGAGGAATCACTATAATTCCAGACATACTATGTAATTCTGGTGGAGTAGTAGGTAGTTATTTTGAATGGTTACAAAACCGTAACGGAGAGATTTGGCAATTAGACGAAGTAATGGTCAAATTAGATAAAAAAATGAAAGAGTCTTTTAATAAAGTATATGATTATTCAAAAACTCAAAAAGTAGATATGCGTACAGCTGCATTTTGTATTGCTATACAGCGTATTGAAAAAGCTTACATACAAAGAGGGATTTTCCCTTGATTTTATAAATTAATAATAATGAAATACGAAAATATTATATTAGAAAAAAAGGAGTACGTATACTTAAAACGTATTCTTAATATTTCTGGTTATGCTAAGGATCAGGCAGTACAAAACTCTTTAATCAAATTGTCAGAAGAGTTAAAAACAGCACAAATTTTGGATGATAATGAAGTGCCAAAAGATGTGATAAGGTTTAATAGTACTGTTACAATAGCTTCAGATGGAGGATGGGAAAGAGAGTTGCAAGTGGTTATACCTAAGGATAAAGATTTTTCGCTAAATAAAATATCTGTGTTAGCCCCAATGGGTACTGCGCTTTTAGGTTATTCTAAAGGAGATGTTGTTGATTGGGACTTACCAGGAGGAAAACAAAAACTTAGAATTATTGATGTAAAACAAGAAGAAAGTGTAAAAGGCTTAGATGTAATTATTTAAATTTTAATTATTATGGAAACAGAAAACATTCAAATATTTAATCATGACACCAATATAGATGTTACTCATAAAATTAACACTATGGAGCTTGATAACTGGATAAATCATTTAAAATATATTAAAAAGGAACTGTCAAACCTTATTAATATGTGTAAAAATGACCTTAATGATAAGTTTGAAGATAAAAGTGTAGTTGAACGTTTTGAAAAAAAAGAAATCGAAAACGAAACATTTTTAAATGCTTTAAATGCTTATTCAAAATCTAGACAAAACATTATTGAGTGTGAAGACACGCAGTGTGATATGGTTTACATAACAGAACACGAAAGCTATAGAAGAAGTTACTTGTATCATTTAGATAAATATAGAAGACTTAAAGATGAGTTTTTTAATAAAGTACAAGGTAAATTCACGCTTTTAAAAGTTAAATAAAAGATTGTTTTCTTAAGTAAATAAAAAAAGGATGTAATTTAAAATTACATCCTTTTTTATTGGTTAAAACCTATGTTATTCAATACGCATTAAAGCCTGCTCGTCTTCAATTTTAATTTGTTTTCCTTTGGTACTTATAATACCTTCTTTTTTTAGTTGTGATAGGATTCTTATAGTACTTTCTGTAGCTGTGCCAACAATATTAGCGTAATCTTCTCTAGTAAGTGTTAAGGACAAAAAACCATCTTCATTTGTCTTAAATTTCTTTTTAACACATAATAAAGTTTCAGCTAATCGTTGTTTTACATTTTTTTGTGCCATGTCAACAATACTATCATCAGACTCTTTTAAATCTTCAGCCATTCGTTTTAAAACATCCATCGAAAAATCCGGATTTTTCTGTAAATCATTTAAAATTTCTTGTTTAGGGATAAAGCATACCTGCATATCATTAATAGCTATAGCTGTAAGGTTAGAGGCTTGACCGCTAATTAAGGAACGTTGTCCAATCATACCACCTTTTACAGCAAATTTTACGACTTGATCTTTTCCGTTTTCACTTAATTTAATCAATTTACAAACGCCATCCCTAATACAGTAAACACCATTCAAAGCGTCACCTTCGTTAAAGATAATCTCACCTTTTTTTATAACTTTACTAGTTTTACAAGCAGAGACACGAGCTAACTCTTCTTTAGTTAACATTTGTAAACTATTAAATTTTCTAACAATGCACTGTTCACAATTACTCATAGCTCTCATTAAAATTTTAATGTATTTAAAAGTATACATTATATGACAAATATCATAAAAGAAATGCATATAAATTGTAACCTTTGTTACAGGTAAATGAGTAAATTATGGAATTAGAAGTATGTTATCATTGTGGCGATAATTGTACAGATACAACAATACGTAAAAAGGACAAATCTTTTTGTTGTCAAGGATGCAAAACGGTTTTTGAGATTTTGTCTGAAAGCGACTTAACATGTTATTATGACCTGCAATCATCACCTGGTGCAATACCTAAAGAGATTGAAGGTAAATATGATTTTTTATCGCAGGACAAAATAATTGAAAAATTAATCGAGTTTGATGATGGCAACACGCAAATAGCTACGTTATATATTCCTCATATCCATTGTAGTTCTTGTATATGGATTTTAGAAAATTTAAATAAATTAAACGCTTCAATTTCATTATCTCAGGTTAATTTTGGTAAAAAAACAGTCCGTGTATCTTATAGCACTAAAGCTTTTTCGCTTAAAGAATTAGTATTGCTTTTAAGCTCTGTTGGGTATGAGCCTTACATCAGTTTAGAAGATTATAAAACAGGGCAGGAAAACGTAAATAGAAGCTTAATATACAAACTAGGAGTAGCAGGTTTTGCTTTTGGTAATGTAATGTTTTTGTCTTTTCCAGAATATTTTGATGTTAACGAGTTTTGGTTGGAGCAATATAAACATGTCTTTAGATGGGTTATGTTTATTTTTTCATTACCTGTTGTTTTTTACGCTGCTCAAGACTACTTTATATCGGCTTATAAAGCAATAAAATCAAAGGTTTTAAATATAGATATACCAATTGCTTTAGGAGTAGTTGTATTGTTTTTACGTAGTACAACAGAAATAGTTTTGGATATTGGGTCTGGATTTTTTGATAGCCTTACAGGACTAATTTTCTTTTTGTTGTTAGGAAAGTTTTTTCAGCAAAAAACCTACTCTTTCTTGTCTTTTGAAAGAGATTATAAATCCTATTTCCCAATTGCAGTCACTAAAATTTATAATAACATTGAAGTCCCAGTACAAGTATACGACATAGAAAAAGGTGACCGATTATTAATAAGAAATGAAGAACTAATCCCAGTTGATGGTATTTTAATTAATGGTAATGCAAGGATAGATTATAGTTTTGTAACTGGCGAGTCCGAGAAAGTTAGGAAAAACTCAGGAGACAAGTTATTTGCAGGTGGTAAACAGACTTCTGGTGTGATAGAAATGGAAGCCATCAAATCTGTACAGCAAAGTTATTTAACTCAACTTTGGGGTAACGATGTCTTTAATAAAAATAAAGAAGACGGTTTTACAACATTAACAAATGCCATTAGTAAACGTTTTACAATTGCGGTACTAAGTATTGCATTTATAGCGACTATTTATTGGCTATTTGCAGACATGAGCAAAGCTTTAAATGTTTTTACTGCTGTATTAATTATTGCTTGTCCTTGTGCAATTGCATTAGCAGCTCCTTTTACTTTAGGAAATATATTACGAATTTTTGGCAAGAAGAAATTCTACTTAAAAAATGCCTCAGTCTTAGAACAATTAGCACAAATAGACACTATTATATTTGATAAAACAGGAACTATAACTTCCAATCAAAAAAGCGAAGCAAAATATGAAGGTGAGCCATTAAGTATTAACGAAGAAGTACTTTTAAAAAATACATTAAGAGGCTCAAATCATCCACTTAGTAGAGGATTATATGATATTTTAGATCAAAATAACATAGTAACTTTAGATACTTTTGAAGAACACTTAGGACAAGGTATAGAGGCATCTCATAAAACCGAAAATATAAAAATTGGGTCTGCAAAATTTGTTGGTTACCAAAATGAAAATGCTATACTAAACACAGCGGTACATATTAGTACAAATAATACTTACAAAGGAAAATTTACTTTTTATAATAGTTACCGTAAAGGCTTGTCTAAATTATTTAATAAGCTTAAGAAAAATTTTGATTTAGTAATATTATCGGGAGATAATGAAGGAGAGCTGGAAAACCTTAAAAAGCTGTTGCCAGCAAAAACAAAAATGCTTTTTAATCAAAAACCAGATGATAAGTTAGAGTATATAAAATATCATCAATCTGAAGGAGCAAAAGTGTTAATGGTAGGAGATGGTCTAAATGATGCAGGTGCATTAGCGCAAAGTAATGTTGGTATCGCTATTTCAGAAAATGTAAATGTGTTTTCTCCAGCGTGTGATGCTATTTTAGATGCCACAAAATTTGATCAATTAGACCAATACATAAACGTCACTAAAAAAGGTATAAAAATCATTAAATGGAGCTTTTTATTATCATTATTTTATAATGTAATTGGATTGTGTTTTGCTGTCACAGGTCAGTTAGCACCAGTAATAGCAGCTATTTTAATGCCTTTAAGTTCCATAAGTATTGTTGTATTTACAACAATATCAACTAATTGGATAGGTAGAAAATTAAAATAATTTCAAGTATTTTAAAATTATAAAAAACGTTATAATTAATTTTCATATTTTTAAGAAATATGATAAATGTCATCTTTTAAACAAGTCTACTAAATTATTTTTGTAGGATAACTTCTAATAGGTATGAGTGTTATATATATTTTACTGGCAGTAAGCATAATTATTGCAATTGTTTTTTTTACAGCTTTTATTTTTGCTGTAAGAAATGGACAGTTTGACGATGGTTATACGCCCTCTGTAAGAATGCTTTTTGAAGACGAATTGGTTAAAACACCAGACAAAAAAATAAAATCAACTAAAATCAAAAATAAGACTAATCACAATTAATTATGGATATGCAACAATTTTATTACGATAACAAGGTTGTTAAAAAGTTTCTTTACGCTACAATACTCTGGGGAGTTGTTGGAATGCTTGTAGGGCTCATTTTAGCATTCATGTTTTTATTCCCAAATATGACAGATGGGATTTCATGGCTAAGCTTTGGTCGATTAAGACCTTTACACACTAATGCGGTGATTTTTGCATTTGTGGGTAACGCTATCTTTGCAGGAGTTTATTATTCTACGCAACGTTTATTAAAAGCTAGGATGTATAGTGATCTGTTAAGTAATATTAACTTTTGGGGGTGGCAATTAATAATTGTTGGAGCAGCTATAACTTTACCTTTAGGTTACTCTACCTCAAAAGAATATGCCGAACTAGAATGGCCTTTTGATATTGCTATTGCTGTAATTTGGGTAGCATTTGGTGCTAATTTAATTGGTACGATGCTAAAACGTCGTCAGCGTCATTTATATGTTGCAATATGGTTTTACATGGCTACTTTTGTTACAGTAGCTGTATTACATATTTTTAATAGTTTAGAGATTCCTGTTAGTTTAACTAGCATGAAAAGTTATTCAGTGTACGCAGGTGTTCAAGATGCATTAGTACAATGGTGGTATGGTCACAATGCGGTAGCATTTTTCTTAACGACACCATTTTTAGGTTTAATGTATTACTTTGTTCCTAAAGCTGCTAATAGACCCGTATATTCATATAGGTTATCTATTGTTCACTTTTGGTCTTTAATCTTTATATACATTTGGGCTGGACCACACCACTTATTATATACAGCTTTACCAGAGTGGGCACAAAATTTAGGTGTAGCTTTTTCTGTAATGTTATTAATGCCTTCTTGGGGAGGGATGATAAACGGATTATTAACACTACGTGGTGCTTGGGATAAAGTGCGAGTTGACCCAGTACTTAAATTTATGGTAGTTGCTATCACAGGTTATGGTATGGCAACATTTGAAGGACCAATGTTATCGCTTAAAAACGTAAATGCAATTGCACACTATACAGACTGGATTATTGCACACGTACATGTTGGCGCATTAGCATGGAATGGGTTTTTAACTTTTGGTATGATTTATTATTTAGTACCAAAATTATTTAAAACTAAACTGTATTCGCTACCATTAGCAAATTTACACTTCTGGATTGGTACATTAGGTATTATAATGTATGCTTTACCAATGTATGTTGCAGGGTTTATACAAGCTAGTATGTGGAAACAATTTAACTCAGACGGGACTTTGGTTTATGGTAACTTTTTAGAAACAGTTACAGAGATTATGCCAATGTATTGGATGCGTGCAATAGGAGGTACTTTGTTTTTAACTGGTATGTTAATCTTAGTATATAACGTTATAGCAACAATTAGACAAGGTAGCAAGGTTGAAGATGAGTTGGCAGAAGCTGCTGCTTTACAACGTGTTTCTAAAAGTCGAGTAGCAGGAGAAGGGTGGCACACTTGGTTAGAGCGTAAACCAATTAGATTAACTATTTATGCAACAATTGCAATTTTAATTGGTGGTGTTGTACAAATTGTACCAACAATAATGGTTAAATCAAATATACCTACAATTAGTAGTGTAAAACCTTACTCTCCATTAGAGTTGGAAGGTAGAGATATTTATATCAGAGAAGGTTGTGTTGGATGTCACTCACAAATGATTAGACCTTTTAGAAGTGAAGTAGAACGTTATGGCGAATATAGTAAAGCTGGAGAGTATGTATACGACCATCCATTTTTATGGGGAAGTAAACGTACAGGACCAGATTTACACCGTATAGGTGGGAAGTACTCAGACAACTGGCACTTTAACCACATGTATGACCCGCAAAGTACTTCTTCTGGATCTATAATGCCAGCTTACAAATGGTTAATAGATAATCCTTTGGATAAGTCACAGATTGAAGATAAAATGAAAGTAATGGTAACATTAGGAGTACCTTATACTGATCAAGACATAGCAAATGCACAAGCAGACATGTTAGAACAAGGAACAAAAATAGAGAAAAACCTTTATGGCGATCCTGACTTTGCTAACGCTTATGAAGACAGTAAGAAAAATGGAGGAGCGGATTTTGTAGAAATGCGTAACAGAGAAATTGTTGCTATGATAGCGTACCTACAACGTTTAGGTACGGACATTAAAGTAGAAGCAGCAGAATAAACAACAGTTTAAAAACAAACAGTCATGTTAAAATTTGTAAAAAAACATATGGAAAGTATTGTTGGTATAGAGATTTACCCAATCCTTTCATTACTTATATTCTTTGGTTTTTTTGTAGTTCTTTTTTGGTGGGTATTTACTGCCAAAAAAGACTACATCACTAAAGTTAGTAATATACCACTAGACCTAGATGACGAAAACGAAGTACAATAAACTAAAGTCACAGTTTACGATTGTCTTTTAAACACATTAAAAACTAATCCAATGAAAAACTTAATCCCATCATACGTTAGAGTTCCTGCTCTATTTTTTATCATCTCAGGGTTGATAGAATTCTTTGTAGACTCAGGAGATAAACCAGCATTTATAGAATATCCTATAATCATGTTATTTTTAGTATTAGTATTATTTATACTAATTGCAATTGAAGGTATTGTAGGCGCAATAGAAAACGTACTATTTCAAAGCTTAGATGACGCTGGAAAAGCAAGATACATTGCAAATACATCTAAAACACCTCAGTTTAATAAGCTTAAAGCTTTATATGCTAAGCTAAAAGGAGATGAAAAACCCATAGAAGAAGAACATGAAATTATCCTTGATCATAATTATGACGGTATTAAGGAGTTAGATAATAATTTACCACCTTGGTGGTTGTACTCTTGGTATGCATCAATGGTATTTGCAGCAGTATATTTGTTTAATTTTCATGTAATTGGTACTTCAGATACTCAGTATGATGAATTAGAAAAAGAATATGCACAAGCTAAAATAGATATAGCAGAGTATAAAAAAACAGCAAAAAACTTAGTAGATGTTAACACAGTAGAATTGTTAACTGAAGCTTCAGATTTACAGATTGGTAAACAAATTTATACAGACAATTGTGTGGCATGTCATATGGCAGATGGTGGTGGTGGAATTGGTCCAAACCTAACTGATAAATATTGGATTTTAGGTGGAGACATCAAAAGTGTATTTAAAACTATATCGGAAGGTGGTCGTTCTGGTAAAGGTATGATTGCTTGGAAAAAGGATTTAAAACCTTTAGAAATGGCACAAGTAGCTAGTTATGTATTAACCATGCAAAATATTACACCTGCTAACCCTAAAGACCCAGAAGGTGATTTATGGGAAGCTAATAGTGCAGAATAAATAGAGTTGACTTAAGAGTTATATTCTATTAAATATTAGGAAAAGGGTTCTTTTTTTAAGAATAATTAAATAGTTAGTGATGGAAATTCCAGATAATGAAAGCTTTAGAGACACGATTGCAACTATAAATGAAGATGGTAAGCGTGCATGGGTTTTTCCTAAAAAACCAAGTGGTAAGTTTTATGATTACAGAAAGTATGTTAGTTACTTTCTATTAGCTTTCTTTTTTGCTGCTCCGTTTGTAAAAATTAATGGAAATCAATTTTTATTATTTAATGTTTTAGAAAGACGTTTTAATGTTTTTGGTTTTCCATTTTGGCCTCAAGATTTTCACTTGTTTGTAATCTCAATGATTATTGGGGTTATCTTTATTACACTATTTACAGTAGCTTTTGGACGTATATTTTGTGGATGGATTTGTCCACAAACCATTTTTTTAGAAATGGTATTTAGACGTATAGAATATTGGATAGATGGTGATAGAGGGGCGCAGATGAAGTTAAAACGCACCAAATGGACACCAGAAAAAATAAAAAAACGGGTTTTAAAACATAGCATTTTTATATTTATTTCATTTTTAATTTCAAATGTGTTTTTAGCCTATTTAATAGGAAGTGATAAGTTATTAACTTATGTTGTAGAAGGACCATTTGAGCACCTAGGGACACTATTTCCTTTAATAATATTTACAGCACTATTTTACTTTGTGTTTTCATGGTTTAGAGAGCAAGTTTGTATTATCGCTTGTCCTTATGGACGATTACAAGGGGTGCTTTTAGACAATAAATCTATTATAGTTGCTTACGATTATAAACGTGGAGAAGGCGAAAACGGACGTAAAAAATGGCGTAAAAACGAAGATAGAGAAGCGCTTGGTCATGGAGATTGTATAGACTGTATGCAATGTGTAAATGTCTGTCCAACAGGTATTGATATTAGAAACGGTACACAATTAGAGTGTATTAATTGTACAGCATGTATTGACGAGTGTGATGATATTATGGATAAGGTTGGTTTTCCTAAAGGGTTAATCCGCTATGCTAGTGAGGATAATATTGAAAAGAAAGAACCTTTTAAATTAACATTACGTCTTAAAGGTTATATAGTGGTATTAGCTATTCTAACAGGTGCATTGTTTGTGATGTTACAATTACGAAACGATGTGGAAGCAAGAATATTAAGGCTACCTGGTCAATTATTCGAACACAAAGCAGATAATATTATTAGTAATGTATTTACTTATAAGCTAGTAAACAAAACAACAAAAGATATTGGTAACGTAGATTTTAGACTTAAAAAGTATAAAGGTACCATTAAATTAGTGTCAACAGATAAAAGCTTTGTAGTACCGGCTCAAGGATTAGCCGAAGGTACATTATTTATAGAGTTAGACCAAAGCCTTCTTGAAGATGATAAAACTAAATTAACTATAGAGGTATATAGTGATGATGAGCTAATTGAAACGACTAATGTAAACTTTTTAGGACCAAGAAGCTTTTAATAAATAAGATAGATTATGAAATTAAGTTGGGGAACAAGTATCGTTATAGCATTTATATTATTTATAAGCTTTATCATGTATTTTGTGATAGCTATGAATACTGATAAAGCACTAGATCATGATTTGGTTAATGAAGATTATTATAAACAAGAGCTAGTTTTTCAGGACGATATTAATAAACAAAAAAATTCTAAAACATTACCTTCTCAATTAACTTGGAAAAAAACACCAGAAGGTATAGTAGTAAGCTTTCCAAAAGAGCTTGAGGATAATAACATAACAGGTAAAGTGTTCCTATATAGACCATCTAATAAACAACTAGACTTCGAAACCACAATTTTGTTGTCTAACCACAATTTGCTCATACCTGACAAACGTTTATTAGATGGTCGTTGGAACATTAAAATAGATTGGTCGTACAAAGATAACAACTACATGTTTAAAGAAGAAATTAGATATTAATGTATATAACAGCCCTCATATTTGGTTTATTAGGAAGCTTTCACTGCGTTGGTATGTGTGGTCCAATAGCCTTTATGTTGCCTGTTGACAGAAGTAATTCTTTAAAAAAAATAGTGCAAATTAGTGCGTACCATTTTGGTCGTATTTTAGCATATAGTATTATTGGATTAATTTTTGGTGTAATAGGTAAAAGCTTATATATATTTGGATTACAGCAAAAGCTATCCATAGTAATTGGGGTTTTAATGATAGTAGTCGTACTTTTTCCTTTTAAAAAAATAGGACAAAATTTTATAGTTAACCCAATTTATAAAACAGTAGGATTTGTTAAAAAACAAATGGGCCAAGCGCTTAAAAAGAAAACCGCTGACACCTTTTTAACCATTGGGTTTTTAAATGGATTTTTACCCTGTGGATTAGTCTATATGGCTGTTTTTGGAGCAATAGCAACAGGCACTGCATGGCAAGGCAGTTTATATATGGCGTTTTTTGGCCTAGGAACAATACCGTTAATGACCACCGCAATTTATTTAGGTAAGTTTTTAAACACTCAAGTTAAACAACGTATTCAAAAAGCTATTCCTTTTTTTATTGTTATTATTGGTGCCTTATTTATTTTAAGAGGAATGGGATTAGGCATCCCTTACTTTTCACCAGCACCAGTTGAAAAAATGATTGAAAGTGCAATTGATTGTCATTAATTAAAGTGGTTATTTTCGCTTTCGCGGAAAAAAAGCCAGACAAACCTTAAAAAGTCAACAAATGAAAAATATACTATTACTTACAGATTTTTCAGAAAGTTCTAAAAACGCAATGCATTATACAATGCAATTATTAGAAGCTCAAAAAGTTAATTTTCATTTAGTATATGTACACAAAGCTTCAACTTTTACGTCTGCAGACTTAATGACAACAGGAAATGACAACCTATACGCTTCAATTGTAAAATCACCAAAAGAAGACTTAGAAGATCTTGTAGCAACGCTTCAACTTAAATTTAAAAACGACAACCATACCTTTTCTACTCATATAGATTATGATGTGTTTACAGATGCAATAAACCAATTGGTAAAGCTGCATAATGTGGATTTAATAGTAATGGGTACAAATGGTGTAACAGGAGCAGACGAGGTAGTTTTTGGAAGTCACACCCTTAATGTTATTAGAAAAGTAGAGCATCCAACTTTAATAATACCCAAAGATTTTAAATTTTATAAACCAGAAACGGTATTGATTCCGTTAGACCAAAATGACCAATTAAATAACAACCGTTTAAATAAAATTATCAGTTTAATTGATAAAAAGACAATTAATTACCATGTATTAAGGATTTCTGATAAATCAATTACAGAGTCTGATGATTTAAAAACTTTAGATAGTTTATTAACTAAAGCTAATTATACTTATCATCATGTGTCTAACGTGCCTATGCACCATGTTGTAGATACTTATTTACAAACAAATACTATAGACTTTGAAGTGTTTATTATCCAAAAAACTAGTTTTTTAGAACGTTTGTTTTCTGGATCTCCAATTACAAAACATAGTAAAATTGCTAGTGTCCCACTTTATATTTTGCATGATTAATGCTAATAATCTAACTAGTTTAATGTTGGCACTATACCATCGTTTTCTAAAACTAAAATTAATAATTTAGCATAGTCGGCAACGGTTTTATTAATATTTTCTGGGTCGATTATATCGATATATCCCTTCCATATTAATGTACGGTCTTTTGTTGGACAAAGACAATATACTGATGTCTCGGCATTATATACTTGATACTCTTTATAGTCATCAGGGTTAAAAAACTGATCTTGATACATTAAATAATCATCTTTAAAACGGTTATGGTTTTTATCTACCTTAGAATAATCCTCACTGTATTGAATTTTATTTTTTATACCTGCAACTTTTGTAAATAATACAGCGTCATAGCCTTCTTTTATTAGATTGTCCTCTATAGCTTTAATGTCTGCATCAGATTTTTGTTTTAATAAAAAGTCAGTCTCAAATTTATTAAAACTTATAGAAGTCTCAATGCCTCTAATACCTAGTTGCTTTTGTAGGTTTTTTTCAAATTTCTCTCTAGCTTCAACATTGTCTGTTAAGCCTACTATAAATACTTTTTTTAGTGTGTAATTAGAAGCTTCTGGACTAACCCAATGGTCTTTTAGTTGTGTATTGTCACAACTAAATAACAAAAGTGTAAATATTATAAATAGATTTTTCATGTTGTTATTTTGAGGATTGTACCTGTTTTTCTGTCTTCATTAAAGTTTTGACTAAGCTAAAAACTTCAAATTTTACTGCTTTGTAATCATAAAAAAAAGAGCTTACTTTTACTGAAAGTGCTTTATGCTTTGTTTTATAATTTTTTTCTTTCTCTAATTCGTCTTTACCATCTACCATTAATTTTAAATCTTCTTTATGTCTTAAAATTTCATTAATAAGTAGTTGATTGCCACGTTTGGTTCTAAGTAAAGCTGTTAACGCCTTTTGTATCCTTATGTGGATATCGTCTTCTATTGCGCTTTTTTTATAGTTGATAATTAGTTCTTCTAAAAACTCTTGTTCATCTTTTATAAAATTTAAATCTGACAACCAATGCTTAGTCATTTCGTGTATACGTTCTGCGCTGTACCATTCTACCATTTTATTAATATTTTGTGTTTTCATAGCTTTTATATTTAAAAAACAGGAAGTAATTAGGTGTACTTCCTGTTTATCGATTACTTTATATTAAGCGACTTATTTAGGAGTTGCAATTATCAATTACATTATACTACTAGAACAGTTAGATGCCCTGTAGTTAATTAATAGCATAGTTGCTTATAGCGTTGTTTTAAGTAATCTTAAGTTGTTATTAATTACCTTTATTATTACTTCAAGTTAGGGATTATAACTCTTAATAACTATGATAATTGTCATGTTATCAATAGGTTAAACTGTTATTTTAATAGTTTGATATAAATCTGGGATTATAGCTTCCCAACCAAAAGTGTCTTTAATTTTAACTCTAAAGGCATTTTGTGCTGTAGGTTCTCCATGAATTAGATATACTGCTTTAGGTGTTGTTTTTATAGCGCTTAACCAAGCAATTAATTCTGATTGGTCAGCATGTGCAGAAAGGCTGTTTATGTTTAAAACAGAAGCTTGTACAGGGTAATATTTACCGTAAATTTTAATTTCATGTGTACCTTCTTTTAATAAACGACCTCTAGTACCTTCTGCTTGATAACCAACTAATAAAACGGTTGTTGATGCTTTGTCTATTAATTGTTGTAAATAAGTTAATACACGACCCCCAGTAACCATACCACTACCTGCTATAATTATTTTTGAACGTGGGTCATCAATAGTCTTCCAGGTATCTGCGTAGCTAGTAATGATGTTTATATGTTTACACATAGCGTTATAGTCTGCATCTGATAATTTATGCCATTTTGGAAAGCGTTTAAATACTTCTAAAACATTATTACCCATTGGGCTGTCAACAAAAATCGGAATATTTGGTATTTTGTTTTTTTGATACAGTTTATATAAAATATACATTAGTGTTTGTAAACGCTCGACTGCAAAACTAGGAATTACTAAGTTTCCTCTTTTATTTATTGTGTCTTTGATAATATTTGTAAATCTGTCTTCAATATCTTCAACAGGGTGTAATTTGTCACCATAGGTGCTTTCAATAAATAAGTAATCTGCATTTTCGGGCCTAATGGGGTCATTTAATAAATAATCGTTTTTTCTACCAACATCTCCAGAAAACACAAATCTTTTTCCTTCAATATCAAGTTCAATAAAAGTAGAGCCTATTATATGTCCGTTATATTTAAACCTATAAGAGATGTGGTTATTTATAGCAATCCATTTTTCTTCGGTTTGAACGATAAATCGTCCTATTGTTTTTTCGACTTCACTTAATGTGTAAAAGGGTAAAGCAGGTTGATGTTTAGTGTAGTGTTCTTTGTTTGCTTTTTTAGCTTCTTCTTCATGGATTTTAGCACTGTCTTTTAATATAATTTCTGCGATTGCTAGAGTAGGAGCTGTACCAATAATAGTGCCTTTAAATCCTTGGTTTATTAATCGTGGTAAATATCCAACATGGTCTAAATGCCCATGTGTTAATAGTATAGTTTTAATTGCAGGCACGTTAATTGGCAGATTGTCCCAATTTAGTAACCTTAGGTCTTTTAAACCTTGAAACAAACCGCAATCTATTAATAGGGAAGTATCAAAAGCTTCAATTAAATATTTAGAGCCTGTTACCGTTTTTGCGCCACCTAAAAATGTAATTTTTACTTTAGATTCCATAGTTTTAATTTAAGAGTTACATAGGTGTTTTATTTCATTTAAAATCCTTTCCTTTCGGGTTTTTGAAATGCCTAAATGATCTAAATAAAAAGCATCATCTATAAGATCCTTGCATAGTACTACCTCTCTGTTTAATAAAAATTGTTTTTCTCTTTTAGTTAATAAAGTAGAGGTTGTTATTGGGTAAAGTTTTAGCTTGTCAATACGATGTTTTATGCCATTATTTATTGGATAATCCCAACTTAACAGCTTTAGACCAACACAGTTGCCATAGTTTTTGGCATCCTCTGTAAACCTAGTGTTAGTAACTACCCAACCGTCAGTAATTTTAGTTTTTATATTAGAGGTTTTATTCCATTTTGATTTAATATCATTAAATCTAGAATTAATATATAATGGTATTTTAACATTACAATTTAATCCTGCTTCACCATGAAATTTGCACTCTACGACAACCGTGTTCCCAGATTTTGAAGCCAAAATATCAACTTCGTGGTTTACACAAGTCCCTTTAATTATTTCTCCAACTTTAGTGTTGTAGCCAGACGCTTCTAAAATAGCAGCAACATAATGTTCAAACGGAAAACCAGTTGGGCCTAACTCGTAAATTGCTTTTTTAAGCTTGTATTTAGACGCGATATGGCTTTTTTTAGATTTTAATAATGAAAATGCTCTGTTATAAATTTCTTTAGTTGAAATACCTTGGTACAACTCATCTCTAACATTACTAGTAATACTATTTGCTAAATCATTATCCGCACCAGAATTAATTAAAGATTTTTTTAATTTTTCTGTCGAAAACTTAACCCGATCACCAGATGCTTTTTTTATATAAATATCATGATTGTCCATAGTATCATTAATTATTATTAGGAATTACTAAAAAAGGAACTAGAGGTTGAAATCCAATTTTTTTAATCACAGGTTCATTTAAAAAACGTTCTATAAGACTGTGTTTATAGTTAACCATTATCAATAAATCAATGTCTAAGTCGTTAATAAAAGTTGTAATTGTTTCTGCTTTTTTATCATAATTTGGGACAGAATGAAAATGGGTTTTAAAACCTTGAAGTCCTTTTTTTAGTTCGGATAAATTATATTGTTGTATTTGTGTTAATGGCTGATCATTTTGAATGTTTATAACTCGTAATATTGCATTGTTGTCATAGGTAAAATTGTTAATTGTATTAATTTCATGCGCGGTGTAAAACCTATTTAAATCTGTTGAAAACACTATTTGTTGGATTGGTATATAGTCATATTGATCTGGCACAATTAATATTGGACAGGTTTTAATTTTATCAACTAATCGTACCGTGTTACTCCCAAAAAACAACGATTTATTTTTACCAGCACCTTTAGTACCCATAATTATTAAATCAATGGTGTTTTCTTGGGTTATGTCTTTTACTGCAGTTGTTAAATCTATTAATTTTAGAAGGGTTTTAAAGCTATGATTTGCATTTGCGTTACTGGTTTCAATCTGTTGTTTTACTTCGTTTAATTGTTGTTTTGATTGCAGCTTTACGTTATTAATATACACGTTAGAGATATATGATAATGACGATGGTATTAAAGGTGCTGCATGTAATAAATGAAATGTACACACTTCGTGTTTAAAAAGTTTTACAGCATAGACTAATGCACTCCATGCATTATCAGAGAAATCTGTTGGCACTACTATGTGTTTCATAACTAGTAATTTAAGGTTAATTTAAAGTTAAGTCTTATTAACTTAAAAAAACATGATAATTATTAGTTTAAAAAAAAGAAAGCCTATTAATTTGATTTCTCAAATTAATAGGCTTTTATAAAAGTTAAAGTATTTTTATTTAATCCTAAACGTTATGACAGGTAATGCTGCGTGATTAGCAATATCTTCAGAGATGCTTCCTGATAAAAAATGTGTTAACCCTGTGCGCCCATGTGTAGCTACTGCTATGGCATCTGCACCAGAAACATTAGCATAGTTAAGCACACCTTTTTCTACTGTATAATCAGAGACGTATTTAACTTCTGATAATTTGTCTAAGTTACCATCTGCTTTTTGTAAAAAGTTAACCACTGTTTTCTCCATCTCAGAGGTACTGCTAAAGCCATCTCCGGGAGTGTTTATATAAACAAGGTTTAATTTAGAACCTAATTTTTCAAATAGTTTGCAAGCGTTTAAATAAGGAGTAACTGTTTTTTCAGAAAAATCTGTTGCAAATACTACATTTTCAAAACTTAATGTAGTTGGCTTGTTTTTAACTACTAGTACAGGTATTTCTGCGTGACGGACTACTTTTTCTGTATTAGATCCAATAAATATTTCTTTTAGTCCACTGCTTCCATGTGACCCCATAACTATTAAGTCTGCATTATGTTCTTTTGCAACATCATTTACTTCGCTAAATACTTTAAAATGCTTAACGACAGGTGTAACCTTTATGTCTTTTAAATAGTCTTGCTCTAAAAACTCAGCAAAACGTTTTTCTGCTAACCTTAAGAAAAAAATGGTTTCTACTTCTATATCATTTTCTCCTTTAGTTAATATGGTTTCAGAGATTTCTAACATGTGTAATGCTAAAATTTCTGCATCATATTTTTTTGCTAAAATAGCAGCAGATTGTAATGCATAATTTGAATGTTCAGAAAAGTCTACTGGTACGATTATTTTTTTCATGTTTGCTGTTTTTTAAGTTGTCGTGTTTCTCTTAAAGTTAGTGATTTAAAATGCTTTATAAAACTGTTTTATAATTAATTTAACGTCTTATATAGTCATTGAAAACAGTTGTGTTTCCGGTTTGTTACGTTGTAAAAGCAGGTCAAAAGCCATGCAAATGTTTCTAACAAATGGTTTTCCTTTTTCTGTAACAAAAATTTGGTTTGATTCAATTTTAAGTAACTCGTCTTCCTGCATTTCAATTAGTTTTATTAAAACTTCTGGTAATTCTTCAAAATATAAATTATCAATTGACCAACTGGTTTTAAAATGACACATTAAGTTTAAAATGTGTTGTCTTATAATTAAATCTTCGTTGGTTAAAATATGTCCTCTAAATACTGGAATACTATTGTTTTCTAACAAATGATAATACTCTTCTATCCCTTTTACATTTTGCGCAAAAGCATACCAACTATCACTAATAGATGACACCCCTAAACCAATCATTACTTTTGTTTTAGAAGCTGTATATCCCATAAAGTTACGATGCATAGTTTCATTATGACTTGCTTTGTATAAAGCGTCTGTTTTTAAAGCAAAATGATCCATACCAATATCAAAATACCCAGCTTCTGCTAATAGTTTTTTTCCTAATTGGTATTGGTTTTGTTTGCTGCTTGGTGTTGGCAAATCACTGTCTTTAAAACCTCTTTGTCCATTTCCTTTTATCCATGGGACATGAGCATAGCTATAAAAAGCTATTCTATCTGGTAATAACTGTTTTGTTTTTTTTATGGTTTCTTCTACATGTGCTTCTGTTTGGAAGGGAAGTCCAAAAATAATATCGTGACTTATAGAGTGGTATCCTATTGCTCTAGCTAATTCTGTGACTTTTTTAACGTTTTCAAATGGTTGAATCCTATGTATTGCTTTTTGTACAATTGGATTATAATCTTGCACACCAAAACTAACGCGGTTAAAACCTAGATCAAACAAGGTTTTTAAGTGTGTTTTTGTAGTATTGTTTGGATGACCTTCAAAGCTAAACTCGTAATTATCTGCTAATTTAGCTTTGTATTTAATTCCGTTAATTAAAAGACTTAAGTTTTCCGAATTAAAAAAGGTAGGTGTCCCACCACCAAGATGTAATTCTTTGATTATTGGTTTTTCCTCTAGCAATTCGCAATATAAATCCCATTCTTTTAAAACAGCATTTATATAAGGTAGCTCTACATCGTGACGTTTTGTAATACGCTTATTACATCCACAAAATGTACATAAACTTTCGCAAAAAGGTAAGTGGATATATAAGCTAATACCTTCTGTTGTATTACTTTCTTTAAAAGCTTTTTTTAGATTTTGTTTCCATTTTTGTAATGAAAATGTGTCTAAATCCCAATAAGGTACAGTGGGGTAGCTAGTGTATCTTGGACCAGCTACATTATATTTATTGATTAATGAAAAAGGCATACTTTAGTATTTATATGCCAAATTTAGTCTGTTATAATTAGTTATTATATGACCAATATCATAAAGAAAAACTAACCTATTAATGAAGCTATTTTGGTATATGAAATGTCTTTAAATGTTGAGACAACATAGTCTGCAAGTGTATAATCTTGGTTTTTAGAGTGTAAACTATCAAATCCAACGCAGTAACTTCCTGCTGCTTTGGCTGCTTTTATACCGTTTGTAGAATCCTCGATTACTAAACAATTTTGTTGAGGGTAACCAGCAAGTTGCGCAGCTTTTTCAAAAATTTCGGGATGTGGTTTTGACGCTTTTAAGTCTGCACCACTAATTTTAGCTTTAAAATATTGATCTAATTCAAAATGTTTAAAAACATTATTAATTGTCCCCATTGAAGCAGAGGAGGCTAATACTAATGTCAAACCATTGTTGTGGTAATCTTGTATTATATCTAAAACACCATCTATTAGTTTTAGACTTGGATCGTTATAAAACAAATCTGTAAATACCTTACGTTTATACTGTAATAAGTCTTCAGGATTGTTTTCTAAGCCAAAAATATCGCAAAGTTGTCTACATACATTAATCGTAGATTGACCAGTAAAAGACTCATATAACTTATTTGAGACCACAATATTAAATTGGTCAAACATTAAAAAATAGGCTTTTTTATGTAGTGGTTCTGTATCTACAATCACCCCATCCATATCAAATAAAACAGCTTTTAGCATTGGTATTTTTTTTGCGAAGATACTTATAATGTGCTATATATTTTTTTGTCTATTATAATTACAATATTTTGCAGTAACAATTAACTAATATGATTTACGCAGTTGTTTTTATAGTATTTGTAGGATTTATTTTTTATGCTTTCTATTTAATGAAACCTAAAAAGGTAAAGCAATTGCCTATACATTGGCATGAGATATTAGTAAAAAAGGTATTGTTTTATAAAAACCTATCAGCAAAAGATCAAGAAGTTTTTAGAAAAAGAATAGCGCTTTTTTTAAGTGAAATTAATATTGATGGTGTTAATACCAAAATAGAAGAAGTAGATAAAATACTAATAGCTTCCAGTGCTATTATACCTGTTTTTGGTTTTAATAATTGGCATTATAACAACTTGTCTGGTATTATTGTTTACCCAGATAGCTTTAATGAAGATTTACAATTTTCTAATATGGATAAAGACAAGAAAATACTAGGTATGGTTGGTACGGGGAGGTTTGAAAAACAAATGATTTTATCCAAAAAAGCTATAAGATTAGCCTTTAATAACAAAACTGATAAACACAATACACCTATACATGAGTTTGTACACTTAATAGATAAAATGGATGGAGAAACAGATGGTGTACCGGAATATTTATTAGGAAAAGAATATATAGCACCTTGGCTAGCATTGATGCATAAAGAAATGGAAAGCATTAATAATGATACTTCTGATATTAGAAAATATGGAGGTACTAGTCAAGCAGAGTTTTTTGCTGTAGCATCAGAGTATTTTTTTGAAAGACCAAAATTATTTAAACAAAAACACCCAGAATTATATAAAATGCTATCTATGTGTTTTCAAAAAGACTAAAGCATAGTATTATTCAGTAGGATATAATATTTGAAGTAAGTTGATTAACTTTACCATGTTAATAAAAAAGTATGTTAGAAGAATTAAAGCAGCATTATGGTTATATGTTTGAAGACGAATTAATTCAAGAAATTAATAACGTTGGAACTTACAAAGAAATCCCTGAAGGTTTTAAATTAATCGAAATTGGACAATACATAAAGTCAATGCCACTTTTAGTAAGCGGAGCTATTAAGATTTTACGAGAAGATAAAGATGGTGACGAGCTTATTTTATACTTTATCGAGCAAGGAGATACCTGTGCTATGACCTTATCTTGTTGCTTAGGAAATTCTAAAAGTGAAATTAGAGCTGTTACAGAAACAGATACTAAATTAATAATGGTACCTGTAGCAAAAATGGAAGAATGGCTTAGTAAGTATAAAACCTGGCAACAATTTGTATTGCAAAGCTACCATAACCGTATGTCAGAGCTTTTAGAAGCTATAGATACAATTGCATTTTTAAAAATGGATAAACGGTTGTTTAAATATTTAAAAGATAAGGCAATGGTAAACCATAGCGATGTTATTTATGTGACCCATCAGCAAATTGCTAGTGACTTGCACACGTCTAGAGTAGTAATTTCTAGACTATTAAAAACATTAGAAATTGATGGAAAAATAGAGTTAAACCGTAATAATATTAAAATTTTAGACCTGTAAATACTGTAACTATTGTTACTAACAAAAACTAAAAGATAAGTTAGATTTGAAAACTAATTTGACTTAAATGGATATACAATTATTACTTGGTTATTTTGGTGCGCTTTTAATAGGTGTTATTCTTGGACTTATTGGTGGTGGTGGCTCAATACTAACCGTACCAATCTTAGTTTACTTACTTTTTATTAATCCAGTTACTGCAACTGCATATTCATTATTTGTAGTTGGAGTAGTATCAATGGTAGGTGCCATTAAAAACATTCAAAAAGGATTAGTCGATTTTAAAACAGCAATTGTTTTTGCCATACCTGCGTTTATTGCAGTGTATTTAACACGTAAGTATTTAGTACCAGCAATACCAGATCAATTATTTACTATTGGTTGTTTTTTAATCACCAAAAATATAGCTATCATGTTGTTTTTTGCAATTATCATGTTGGTGGCTTCAGTATTGATGATAACAAGTAATCGTAAGGATGCTGTAATACAAACAACAATTAAATATAATTACCCGCTAATAATTGTAGAAGGTTTTGTGGTTGGTGTTTTGACAGGTGTAGTAGGCGCAGGAGGTGGTTTTTTAATAATACCAGCGCTAGTATTATTGGCAAAACTGCCAATGAAAAAAGCAGTGGCGACCTCATTATTAATAATAGCTATAAAATCATTAATAGGATTTATTGGAGATGTTGAAAATTTAGAAATAGATTGGTTATTTTTGTTAAGTTTCACTACAATATCAATTTTAGGAATATTTCTAGGGATATACTTATCAAACTTTATAGAGGGTAAAAAACTTAAAAAAGGATTTGGATGGTTTGTACTACTAATGGGGATTTATATCATATTTAAAGAGTTATCAATTTAACTTATATGATTAATGAAGTTTCTAAAATATAAAATAGAATATAAAATGAACCGAGCCTAAAGGCGAACACATTTTACCAAAATATAAAATAGAATATAAAATGAAAATAGAACAAATATACACTGGTTGTTTAGCACATGCAGCCTACTACATAGAAAGTAATGGAGAAGCAGCTATCATTGATCCATTAAGAGAAGTGCAACCTTATATTGATAGAGCAAATAAAGATAACGCTAAAATAAAATACATTTTTGAAACTCATTTTCATGCAGATTTCGTGTCAGGGCATTTAGATTTAAAAGCAAAAACAGGTGCGCAAATAGTATTTGGTCCTACAGCAAAACCATCTTATGAAGCATTAATAGCAGAAGATGGTCAAATTTTTGAAGTCGGTAATTATAAAATTAAAGTAATACACACTCCAGGTCACACAATGGAGAGTACAACTTACCTTTTAATAGACCAAAACGGAAAAGAACACGGTATTGTTACTGGTGACACATTATTTATTGGTGATGTAGGACGCCCAGATTTAGCACAAAAAATAGCATCTGATTTAACTCAAGAAAAATTAGCAGGTTATTTGTATGACTCACTTCGTAACAAAATTATGCCACTAAGTGACGATCTAATTGTGTATCCAAATCATGGAGCAGGATCTGCTTGTGGTAAAAACATGAGTAAGGAGACTACGGATACTTTAGGTAATCAAAAAAAAGTCAATTACGCCTTACGCGCAGATATGACTAAAGAAGAATTTATAGAAGAATTATTAGACGGTTTATCAGATCCACCTGCATATTTTCCACAAAACGTGATGATGAATATTGAAGGTTATGAAAGCTTTGATAAAGTAATGAAAAAATCTCATAAACCATTATCACCAGAAGCTTTTGAAATAGCAGCAAATGAAACTGAAGCAATTGTTTTAGATGTACGACACCAAACCGAGTTTGTAAAAGGACATATACCACGTTCAATTTTTATTGGTATTGATGGTGGTTTTGCTCCATGGGTAGGTGCTTTAATTGCAGACGTAAGTCAACCAATATTAATAGTTGCACCAAAAGGTAGAGAAGAAGAAGTTATTACACGTTTATCTCGTGTTGGTTTTGATAATGTAATTGGCTATCTTGAAAATAGTTTTGAAGCTTGGAAAAACTCTGGTAAAGATTATGATACTTTAGATTCAATTTCTGCTGAAGAGTTTGAAAAACGATTTGAAGATAATAAAGATGTAATTTTTGATGTAAGAAAGGATGGCGAGTTTACAGCCGAGCATATTGATGGTGCCAAACACACCGCATTAGATAATATTAATAGCCATTTAAATGAGTTTCCAGAAGACAAACCTTTTTACATACATTGTGCTGGTGGTTATAGATCTGTAATTGCAGCCTCAATCTTAAAAAGTAGGGGTATACATAATCTTATTGATGTAGCAGGTGGATACGGAGCAATTAAAAAAACTTCTATTCCTAGAACAAACTTTGTTTGCCCTACAACATTAAATTAAGTTTTAAATTTAGTTAGTAAAAAAGTGCGCTTTGTCTAACTAGATAAAGCGCATTTTTTTGTGTAACAATGGTTACTAATAAAACAATATATAATAATTAACTTTATAATTAATAATTTAATAATGAAACACATAATAATCCTATCAGTACTCCTTACTTTATCATGTCAAAGTAAAGTAATAGAAGTCTTAACTCCGCAAGATTTTGAAGCTCAAATCACTAATAAAGAAGTGCAATTGATTGACGTTAGGACTCCTGACGAGTTTAACTCGGGGCATATTAAAAATGCAAAAAACATAGATTTTTTTTCAACACAATTTAGTGATCAATTTAATAAACTTAATAAAGATCAACCAATATACTTGTATTGTAGAAGCGGTAGTCGTAGCAGACAAGCATCTAACAAATTAGAAGCTATGGGCTTTATTAAAATATATGATTTAAAAGGAGGTATATTAAATTATAATTTAAAAAAGGATAATTAATTTTAAAAAACATAAAATGCAAACAACAGTCATAGTACAAAACTTAAAATGCGGTGGTTGTGCAAATACCATAACTACTAAATTATCTGAAATAGAAAATATTTCAGACATTAATATTAATGTAGAAGAAAATAAAGTGTCATTTAATTATATAAACGAAGCTGATGCTTTTAAAGTAAAAGATAGGCTTAAAACATTAGGCTACCCTTCAATAGAAGAGGGTAATAATATAGTGTCTAAAGCTAAATCATTTGTTAGTTGTGCAACTGGCAAGCTATCAAAATAATCAAACAAATAATAAAGAATTATTGTATATTAATTCACATAAACAATATTAAAAATAATGTAGGCCAAACCTATTGTAGTACAAATTGACGTTAAATTAGCGTCAATGCTATATCATATATCAACTGGATTCAATGTTATTAAGGCTAGAGGTTTTGGAGGATTATTTTTATTAAATAAATCAATTAGGTATGAGTAAATTTTCAGAATTAATTAACCAAGACAAACCAGTTTTAGTTGATTTTTTTGCAGAATGGTGTGGACCTTGTAAAATGATGAGTCCTATTTTAAAAGAAGTAAAAGATAATTTAAAAGACAGGGTGTCAATTATTAAAGTTGATGTTGATAAAAATCAAGCATTAGCAGCTAAATACCAAGTAAAAGGTGTGCCAACCATGCTTTTGTTTAAAAAAGGTAAACAAGTATGGAGGCAATCTGGCGTACTTCAAAAAAATGAATTAATTAATATAATTACAGCATCTTATTAATGGAGTTAGGTGAAGATTTTTGGGATAATAGATATAAAACAAATGATATTGGTTGGGATTTAGGTCAAATTTCCCCGCCATTAAAAGCATATTTTGATCAATTAACCAATAAAAAAATAAAAATATTAATTCCAGGAGGAGGAAACTCTTATGAAGCAGAATATTTACATAATAAAGGTTTCACTAATGTCTATGTAGTTGATTTATCTAAAACGGTACTTGAAAATTTTCAAAAAAGAGTGCCTTCTTTTCCAGCAGCACACCTTTTGCAACACAATTTTTTTGATTTAGATAATGTCTTTGATTTAATTATTGAACAAACATTTTTTTGCGCTATTAACCCTAAATTAAGACCTGCGTATGCAGCTAAAGCTTTTGAGATGTTAGATACAAACGGAAAAGTTGCAGGACTGATGTTTGATGCACCTCTTAATGATACGCATCCTCCTTTTGGAGGTAGTAAAGCGGAATATATTGAGTATTTTAAACCATATTTTGAAATAAAATTAATGGAAGAAGCATACAACTCTATCAAGCCAAGACAGGGTAATGAGTTATTTTTTATAATAGAAAAAAAGAATATTTCTTCAACTATTTATTAATTTTTAATTGAACAGCTAATTAATTAAGTTGTTTTTTTTAAATGATAAATGTCATATATAATAATAAAACACTATATTATTTTTGTACAAATAATAACGATTAAAATTAAACACTATGATATCTCAAAACATTGCATTATATAATTGGAATAACGGAGTAATAATGATTATTATTTTTGCTGTAGTTTGTTTAGGGCTTGTAGCTTTTTTAGTAAACTCTATGACAAGCAATGATAGAGATAAAGAAGAACCAAAAGAAAGATAGAATTTTTTATCATTCTTAACTATAAAAAAAAGGAGCACATTTTAAATGTGCTCCTTTTTTAGTTTAAAGTATAGCGGTATTAAAATTTATACTGTAAAAATGCAGAAAAGTTTCGACCTGGTTCAGTAATTGGTGTTCTTCTAAAATCTGCTTGATTAGTATATGAAAAACTTAAATGACTATTATAAGCTTCATCAAAAACATTAATTATAGCAAGACCTAAAGTAATACTCTTTATAGGTTTTATACCTAAACGTAAATCTAAAGTTTGATAGCCATCTGTTTCGGTCTCTCCAAAACTTCTAGAAATATTCTCTTGTTTAGAGACTACGTTATATTGCACATTTGCCCAATAGTTTTCTTTTTCAAATCCTAAACTTAATTTAGTATTAAAAGGAGGTGTTAATGGTAGTGACTCAGCTAAATCCTTATTTTTTGCATAGACATAAGCAAACTCGGTTTTAAAATAATAATCATTTAAAAAATCTACTTGCGCCATAGCTTCAAACCCTGTTTTATAAGATTGTTCTATATTTTGAAATACTTTTACATTTCTAGGCTCTAACATTGGATTAAACTTTCTTGTAATTGTTGGATCTACAACACCAACAATATAATTTTCATAAAAAGAATAATAAAAAGAAGTTACGTACCTAAAGCTATTAAACCCATTTTTTAATGGTTGTTTTCCTTTAAATCCAATTTCAAATTGATTATTAACTTCAGCTTTTAAATTAGGGTTTCCTAAATACTCATAAGGATCTTGACCAACTGTAAAGTGATTGATAAAACGCTCAATCATATTTGCAGATCGTATACCTCGTCCATAAGCAGCTTCTAAAGTAAAATAATCAGAGACTTTATTTTTAATGGACACCGTCCCGCTTACATTATGTTCTGTTCGTTTCTCTAAGTTGTATCTAGCAGCAAAATCTGTAGCTGGATCCTTAATGTCTGATGTTACATTATCGTATCTAATTCCTGCTGTAAATATGGTTTTAGGACTAATATTATATTTTGCTTCTGTAAATAATCCAAAATCTGTAATATAAGAGTCTTGCCAAACCTTATCGTTAAAAGCCATAGGCATTGGTAACATATTTCCATTCATGACTTTAACAATTCGTGTTCTTTCTCCCTCTCTTGCTACATACATAGCATCAAAACCCGAAAATACATTTAGCTTTTCTAAAGGATTCCAATTTAATTCTAATTTTCCACCAATTGTAGTTGCATCAACACCAGATGCTGCTTCCATCATCATAAAAGAAGGTCTACTAAAGTTTGTCATTAAATGGTCTACATAACTGTAATAGGCTTTAGCAGTTAATGATTTTGCAACTTTACCAATGTTGTCTAGTTTATAATCTAAAGATAAAATACTACTATTATCGTATTCTGTATCCATTGGTAATGCTGCATGTAACACGTCACGTCCGTAAGATTGTCTCCAATGTGCTTGTAAACGTTGATCATCAGTAAAATTATAACCTAATTTAACACCGTAATCTGTGCTTCTAAAAGACGAAGGGATTTCGGTACCATTCCCATCCTCATAATTTCCAAAATCTCTATATCCCGCATTGGCTACAATATCATATTTTTCTTGAATGTATTGCAATTGTGCTAGGTTTACTATAGAGTTTCCGTTGCTTTCATAGCCAGCAGATACTTTTCCGTGTAAACCATAATCTTCATAATCTGGTTTTTGTGTAACCAAATTTACAATTCCTCCAAAAGTAGCGCCATAACGTACAGTGTATGGTCCTTTTATTATTTCGATTTTAGCAATTTCTTCTGGAATAATGTGTGTCGTAATAGGATCCATTCTGTTTGGGCATGCATGCATTGCTTTAGTACCACCATCATATTGGATATTTAACTGTTCGTATTGTGAGGCTCTAAACGCAGGGTCTATTGCGTAATTACCTCTTTTTATAACTGAAAACCCATTGATGTCGTTAAATAAATCGGCAACGTTTTTTGGTTGTACAATTTTTTTGTCATATTTATTAGACACCACAGTTAGTACTGGGTCTTTTTTAATGTTACCAGTAACAATAACTTCATCTAAGTTTGTATTTTTTTGTTTTGTAGTGTCTATTTTAGTCTCGTTTTGTTCTTGACCATAAGACATGGCTGTAATTAGCGTGCATAAAAACACGCTATAAAATATTTTCATTTGTGTAAAAATTTAATTTAACTTTAGTAATTATGGTAGAGGTTTCTACCAATTATGAAAGAAAAATTATACTTGTGGAGGATGAAAACATTCATTTATATTATTAAATGAATATAAGTTGTGGTAAGCACCCGGTTGTTGTTTTTTAACGTATGTTTTTTGATTAAAAACAACGTTTTTAGGGTTTTCTGAATACAGAATAAGTTCTTTAAAGTCAATTATACTTATTGGAGTATTTTGTTCTTTATCCTGAGATTTAGCAACCTTTTTTAAATGACATTTACCATTACATTCTAGTTCTGGTTTATCTTGATTTACGCATAATGCTTCAATAAATCCAACGGGGTCTAAAGTATAATAAGCATAATTTAACGTAACTCTAGTACTATTAAATAAAAGTAGAGTAGTTAATGTTAAAGAGAATATGTAAGTGCTTATTTTCATTAGAACAAAATTAAACGATTGTCCTTTCTGTAAAACTGATTTTTGTCATATTATCCATATTTTATTACATTTTTTTATAAATAAACAGTCATAGCATATTCAGGATTATTTGTTGGTTTTTTAGAATTTAAATTTTATAAATAATAAAACTGTAATGCGCTTGATTATTTTTGTATATTTATTAACCAATTAGTTAAACTAAATAGTTAATATGAAAAAATCTAAAGACGAAAACACCGAAGGACAAATACTAGATGCAGCCAAAGATGTATTTCAGTCCAAAGGAATGGATGGTGCACGTATGCAGGAAATAGCAGATAAAGCGGGAATTAACAAAGCTATGCTTCATTATTATTACAGAAGTAAGCAATTACTTTTTGAAGCGGTTTTTAAGAATGCATTTTCATTATTAGCGCCTCAATTAAATACGATTTTAAACGATGATTCTTCGCTCGAGGATAAGATTAAAAACTTCACAATGGATTATACCACCTTTATGATGAAGCATCCGTATTTGCCTAACTTCATTATTCAAGAATTAAATCGAAATGAAGATTTTATTCTCAAACTTAAAGAAAACACTGGGTTTCCCAATCTTAAGAAATTTAAAGAAAAGGTTGCTGATGAAATTAACCAAGGCTTAATACAACCAATTGATGCAGACCAATTGTTTGTTAATATCATCGCACTCAATATATTTCCTTTTTTAGGCAAACCCTTGATTAAAGCTTTTACAGATAAAGATGAAAAGGCGTATAAAACATTTGTGGAAGAACGTAAAACAGAAGTTTCCAACTTTATTATTAATGCTATAAAGAAACAATAAAATGAAACGCTTTATAATTATTATAACAATCTTAATAACGCTTCCAAGTGTTGCACAACAAAGCATCACTTTAGATGAATGCTTTAATTTAGTGGCTCAAAACTATCCTTTAGCTAAACAAGCACAGCTTTTTGAAGATCAAAACCAAATAGATTCGGAAGTTATTTCTAACGCAAAATTGCCTCAAATATCTTTAGATGCACAAGCAACTTATCAATCAGATGTAATTGAAATTCCTATTCCCAATGCTAATATTGAATCTTTAAATAAAGACCAATATCGTGCAACGCTTTCTGTAAATCAATTAATTTATAATGGAGGTGCAACTGACGCAATCTTAAATGTTAAATCAGCGCAAACTAAAACCAAACAAAAACAGGTTGACGTTAATCTATATCAGTTAAAACAACAGATTAATCAGTTATACTTTTCCATTTTATTGTCGCAGGAAACCAATCTATTGTTAGAGGCAAAACAAGCACAGTTACAAGCAAAGCTAAAAGAAGTACAATCAGGTATTAAATATGGTGTCATTCTACCTTCATCTGATAAAGTTCTTGAGGCGGAACTTTTAAAACTAAGTCAACAATTTAGGGAAGTAGAAAGTAATAAGACAGCTTTAATTGAAACATTGTCGAGCATTATTGGTCAATCATTGGATAATTCAACCACCTTTCAAAACCCTTTGGTTAATACAGCATTTGGTACCGAAATTAATAGACCAGAATTAGAATTATTTCAGTTTAAAAGAGAAGAAATTGAAAGTAATGAAGCGCTAATAGCGAAGCAAAATTCACCAAAGTTACTCGGTTTTGCAACAGGTGGTTATGGTAATCCAGGACTAAATATGCTCGATAATTCATTTCAACCATTTTATACAGTTGGTATTAAATTAAATTGGAATGTATTCGATTGGAATTCCAATAAAAAACAACGTCAATCCTTGGCTATTAATAAGGATATTGTAGATATAGAAACTGAAACCTTTACATTAAATACAAACATAGAACTGAATCAGCAACAAAAGGAAATCAATAAAATTGAAGGCTTTATTGCATCCGATTTAGAAATTATCAACCTTAGAAAAGACGTGCTTAAATCGGCAGATTCACAATTTAAAAATGGCGTGATAACTTCTTCGGCATACATCACGGAATTAACCAATTTATATGAAGATGAAAACACGTTGGTAAAGCATAAAATTCAATTACAATTAGCAAAAGCGAATTACAATATTATTAAAGGACAATAACTATTTAGAAATGAAAAACTACAACTACATACTAGCATTAACCATAATAACTACAAGCTTTTTGTCCTGTGGAAACAACAACGATAAAGCAGATGGTTACGGAAATTTTGAAGCAACAGAAATCACCATTTCAGCTGAAAATAACGGAAAACTAATGCAGTTTAATGTTAACGAAGGAGATCAACTTGAAATAAACAAATTCATAGGTTACATTGATACCATTCCGTTGGCATTAAAACGCGAACAATTAGTGGTGTCTAAAGCTGTAATTAGCTCAAAATCTAAAGGCGTATTGTCTCAAATAGCAGTTTTAAATTCAAAATTAAGAACAGCAAACACCAACAAAACACGGACTGAAAACTTAATAAAAGACAACGCAGGAACACAAAAACAATTGGATGATGTTTCTGGCGAAATAGACGTTATTAAAAACCAAATTAGAAATGTAGAAATTCAAAATGCACCTGTTGTTAATGAATTGAAATCGATTGATGTCCAACTCAAACAAATTGACGATCAAATCCAAAAAAGCAAAATCGTAAATCCTGTAAATGGAACAGTTTTAACCAAATACGCTGAACCAAATGAAATCACTGCTTTTGGTAAACCATTATATAAAATTGCCGATTTAAGTACGATGCAATTGCGAGTGTATATCAGTGAAACGCAATTAGCCAATATAAAAATTGGTCAAGAAGTAACTGTAAAAATTGACGATGCAGAAGGCATGAAATCTTATAAAGGCACTATTAGTTGGATTGCTTCGGAAGCAGAATTTACACCAAAAATCATTCAAACCAAAGAGGAACGTGTTGCTTTAGTTTATGCTGTGAAAGTTGATGTAAAAAACGATGGTAGCCTTAAAATAGGAATGCCTGCAGAACTATGGTTAAACAATTCAAACAATAATAATCAATAAAAACCAAAAACAATGAAACATGTAATTTTCACATTAAGCCTATTGGCTTTAGTAGGCTGTAAAGACAGTAAAAGTCAAGACACAAAAACAGAATCAGTTGAGCATTCTGCTGAGATCCATAACGATCATGATGGCCACGATGCTTCAGGCGTTTATGCCAATGCTTGGACAAGCGAAATCCAAAAAGATAATGGAGCTAAATGGCAAGCGGATTTAACAACAAATGAAGGCGTTCAAAAACTGCAAAACACTATCAATTCGCAATCACCAAGTACATTAGAAGAGTATCACAAGTTAGCTGAACAGCTAAATGACGAGAAAAATTTTGTTGTGAAAAACTGTACAATGGAAGGTCCATCTCATGACAATTTACACATTTGGCTTCACCCATTAATCGAAAAAATTGATGCGCTTTTAAAAGTTGAAACAGTCGAAGATGCTTCAAAACTAAAAGAAAGTATTAAAGAAAATATTAATGCTTACACTACTTATTTTAAATAGTAATTTAAAAAATATAACACCATGGAAAAGCACACGTATAACGTAAATATTAATTGGACGCAAGACCGAAAAGGGATGATGTGTTCACCAGAATTACATAATAACGACACCAATGAAACTAACTGTTTTGAGGTTGCAACACCACCAGAGTTTCCTGGTGGAATGCCAAATATATGGTCACCAGAACATTTATTTACAGCAGCTGTAAGCAGTTGTTTAATGACAACTTTTTTAGCGATTGCTGGTTTTTCAAAATTAGAATTTGTGAGTTTTAAATGCGATTCAAAAGGTATATTAGAAAAAGTAGATGGCAAGTTTGTTATGAGTGAAATTTTACTATTTCCAGAAGTTGTCATTACAGACGAATCGAAACGTGATCGCACTGAACGTATTGTTGAAAAAGCTGAAAAAGCCTGTTTAATTTCAAATTCCATTACGTCAAAAATTACAATGGAAACTAAAATCATCGTTCAAAATTAAAGTTTAATGGGTATTTCTGTCAACCATATCAGCAAATCGTATAAAAATGTAAAAGCCTTACAGGACATTTCTTTTGAAGTGAAAAAAGGCGAGCTTTTTGGTCTCATAGGTCCTGATGGTGCTGGTAAAACAACTCTATTCAGAATTTTGACTACGCTTTTATTTGCAGATGAAGGCAACGCAACTGTAGCAGGTTATGATGTGGTTGTAGAATACAAAAGTATAAGAAACAGTGTTGGTTATATGCCTGGAAAATTTTCATTATATCAAGATTTAACGATAGAAGAAAATTTAGAATTTTTCGCTACCATTTTCGGAACAACCATTGAAGAAAACTACGATTTAATAAAAGATATCTACGTTCAGATAGAACCATTTAAAGACCGTAGAGCTGGTAAATTGTCTGGAGGAATGAAACAAAAACTCGCTTTATGTTGTGCATTGATTCACAAACCAAAAGTGTTGTTTTTAGATGAACCAACTACAGGAGTGGATCCAGTTTCAAGAAAAGAATTTTGGGAGATGCTAAAACGGTTGCAAGAAAAAGGCATCACCATTTTAGTATCGACACCTTATATGGACGAAGCTGCTTTATGCGATAGAATTGCACTGATTCAAGATGGAAAAATTTTAGAAATTGATACACCAGAAGCAATTGTAGAACACTTTCCAAAGCAAATTTATAATGTAAGCGCAAACAACATGTATCAATTAATTCTCAGTTTAAACGACTATGAACACAACCATAGTGTGTATCCCTTTGGCGAATTTGTGCATTATACAGACAGTAGAACAGATTTTAATCCTGAAGAATTAAAAACGTTTTTAGAAACTAAAGATTTATCAAACATACACATTGATAAAACAGTTGCAACTATTGAAGATACCTTTATGGAATTAGCGAAATAAAATATTTCCCGCTGATTTTGCAGATTTACGCAGAACAGTGGCTAAAAAAATCTGCGTTTATCAGCGACCCGAGCGACAGCGAACAGGCGAAGCAAATCCGCGGAAAAAAAAGAAAATGAACAACAACAAAGTCATACAAGTAGAAGGATTAACCAAAATGTTTGGTGATTTCACAGCGGTAAACGCCATCACTTTTGAAGTGGAAAAAGGCGAGATATTTGGTTTTTTAGGTGCTAATGGTGCAGGAAAAACTACAGCTATGAAAATGCTAATTGGTATTTCTAAACCTACATCTGGAAAGGCAAATGTTGCAGGTTTTGATGTGTATTCTAATGCAGAAGACATCAAGAAGAACATTGGTTATATGAGTCAGAAATTTGCTTTGTATGATGATTTAACGGTTAGAGAAAATATTACCTTTTTTGGAGGTATTTATGGTTTATCAAGAAAACGAATCAAAGAAAAATCGAATGCTTTAATTGAAGAATTGGGATTAGAAAATGTGGCAAACAAATTAGTTGGCGCATTACCATTAGGTTGGAAACAGAAATTATCCTTTTCAGTGTCATTAATTCACGATCCTAAAATTGTGTTTTTAGATGAACCAACAGGAGGCGTAGATCCTATTACTAGACGTCAGTTTTGGGAATTGATTTACAAAGCAGCAAATAAAGGAACAACCGTTTTTGTAACCACACACTATATGGATGAAGCTGAATATTGCGATCGTGTTTCCATAATGGTTAATGGTAAAATTGAAGCTTTAGATACCCCAAAGAAATTGAAAGAACAGTTTAAGGCTGAAAATATGAATGATGTGTTTTTAAAATTAGCTAGAGGATGAAACGTTTTATAGGCTTCATAAAAAAAGAATTCTACCATATTTTTAGGGATAAACGCTCGTTGTTTATTCTCTTCGGAATGCCTATTGCCCAAATTTTACTCTTCGGATTCGCCATTACCAATGAAATTAATAATGTAGATATTGCTATTCTGGATCATTCTAAAGACACAACAACAGAAGAAATAATTAATAAAATAGCAGCTTCAGAATATTTCAGTATTAAGCAAATCATTGAAAAAGAATCAGATATTGAATCTATTTTCAAAAAAGGAAAAGTAAAAGCAGTTTTAAATTTCGAAAAAGATTTCAGTAAAAATCTAATTAAAGATAATAATGCAACCATTCAGATTATTACAGATGCTACAGACCCCAATACAGCAAATACCATCACTAATTTTGTAGGTTCTATTCTTCAGAAATATCAAAAAGATTTAAATAAAGAAATTACAATTGTATATCAAATTATACCAGAATCACGCATGGTTTATAACCCAGAATTAAAAAGTGTGTACATGTTTGTTCCTGGTGTAATGACCATTATTTTGATGTTAGTTTCTGCAATGATGACGTCTATTTCTATTACAAGAGAAAAGGAGTTAGGTACAATGGAAATACTCTTGGTATCACCATTAAAACCATTTCAAGTTATTATTGGTAAAGTGTTTCCGTATATTTTTCTGTCGATTATTAACGCAGTAGTCATAGTCGTTTTAAGTATTTTTATTTTTAAAATGCCAGTTCAAGGAAGCCTATTTTTATTAGGTTTAGAGAGTGTTTTGTTTATAATAAGTTCTTTAGCTTTAGGGATTTTAATATCTACAATTTCCGCATCGCAACAAACAGCTATGATGGTTTCTCTGATGGGATTAATGCTTCCAGTAATTTTATTATCAGGATTTATTTTCCCGATTTCAAGTATGCCTTTACCATTGCAAATTATTAGTAATATCATTCCAGCAAAATGGTTTATCATCATCCTAAAAGGCATCATGCTTAAAGGTGTTGGAATTCAATTTATTTGGAAAGAAACTTTGATTTTATTAGGAATGACCGTGTTTTTTATTGCATTGAGTGTGAAGAAATATAAAATTAGACTGGAGTAATGAAAACAATCCTATACATCATACAAAAAGAGTTCAAGCAAATCTTTAGAAATAAAGGCATGCTTCCTATAATTTTTGTTTTGCCATTATTGCAACTCGTTATTCTATCTAATGCAGCTACTTTTGAGGTTAAAAACATCAAATTCGGTTATATAGATAATGATCATACTTCAACTTCAAGAGCATTAGTTGAGCAATTTAACGCATCCACTTATTTTAATGTATTAACAGATTTTCCTTCGGTAGCATTAGCAAGTTCAGCGATGTTAAAAGGGGAAGTAGATGTTGTTTTAGATATTCCGCAATATTTTGAACGCGATTTACAAAAAGAAAAACACCATAGTTTAGGAGTGACAATAAATGCTATTGATGGTGCAGCTGCAGGTGTAGAAAATGTGTATGTTACGCAAATCATTCAACGTTTTAATCAACAGTTAAAAGTCGATTTATTTCAAATTTCAGATAAACAAGTTCATCCCATAAGCATTGAAACAATTCCGCTTTTTTGGTACAATGAAACCCTAAACTATAAAACCTTTATGGTGCCTGGAATATTGGTTTTACTGGTAACAATGATTACGTTGTTCTTATCAGGAATGAATATTGTTAGAGAAAAAGAAATTGGCACTTTAGAACAAATCAATGTGACACCAATTAAGAAAAGTCAGTTTATAATTGGTAAACTCTTTCCGTTTTGGGTGATAGGAATGGGCTTATTAACCATTGGTTTAATTATAGCCAAAATCATTTTTGATGTTCCTATGTTAGGCAGTTTACCGCTCATGTATTTATACACTTCTATTTATATTTTAGTGGTTTTAGGAATAGGGTTATTCATTTCAAATTTTACCGACACGCAACAACAAGCTATGTTTATCGCTTGGTTTTTTACTGTGATTTTTATTTTAATGAGTGGTTTATTCACACCAATTGAGAGTATGCCAGAATGGGCTCAAATTCTTACAGAATTTAATCCTATTAAATACTTTGTAGAAGTGATGCGAATGGTAATGTTGAAAGGTTCTGGATTTATGGATATACTTCCGCAGTTATTAAAAACATTGCTTTATGCTGTAATTATGAACGGATTGGCAGTTTGGAGTTATAAAAAAACAAATTAATTCCCTCTTAAACGTATCCACAATTCAGACAACAGTTTTTTCCCATCTCGCGTGTCTTTTGGTGCTTCTGTAAACTGAACGTTTCCAGTAGGATCTTTTTCTATTTTATATTTAAACACAAAATTATCAGATTTTGGTTCTAAACTTAAAAGTCCAAATCGTAAATCGTTATAATAAAGTGCATCGTCTTTTTTGTTAATAGTAAACCAGCCTTCAGAAATAGCAATCATACGTTTTACTTTCTCATCTTCAGCTATATCACCTAAAAACTCATGATTTTTAGGGTAGCTTTCAAAAACGATAGGTTTTGTGTCAAAAAACGAATAATTCCCTAATAAAAAAGCATTTTCAGTTTCCACATTAGCACTCCAAAGTATGGTGTTTAATGGTGAAGGTCGCATGTCCAGATGTAAATAATCTATGTTTTGGTTTTTTAAAGCAGCTTCAAATTGATTAAAAGCCATCCATTTTAAAAAGAGGGTCAATACTAAATAAGACGAGCTAACAATTAGACCTGTTTTATTATAAAACTGTCGTTTTTCTGTTGTTCGTTTTTGCCTCATTGCAAGGATTAAAAACACTAAAAAGGGTAAAGTATAAAGCGGGTCAATGACAAAAATAGTCTTAAATGCTAATCGTAAATCAAAAGGCCAAAATAATTGGGTACCCCAAGTAGTATGCGCATCTAAAATAGGGTGTGTAATAAATGCCCAAAAAAACAACAAAGTCCAACTCTTGAAATTTTTAAAGGTTTCGTATCGAGAAACAATCCAACCAAAAATAGGTGCAAAAAGTAAAGAAAACACGATTGAATGTGTAAATCCACGATGGATAGCAAGTGCAGAAACTGTATCTGTAAAATGCGAAGCAAGTACATCTAAATCAGGAATGGTTCCTGCTATAGCACCATAAAGCATAGCTTTATTGCCGATTTTTTTACCTAAAACAGCCTCTCCGACAGCTGCACCTAATACGATTTGAGTTAGTGAATCCATATGGATTGCAAAAGTAAGTCATGCATACTTAACTTTACAAACTTCTTTTATTATAATGCCAATTTTAGGTTGGTAACCTTTGTTACCAAATACTACTATTTATAGCGTTATTTTTGTCACATCAAATAACAATATAAATGAAAAAACATTTTTATATACCGCTTTTTCTTTTTGGTTTCACGTTTTCAGTGCAATCTCAAGAAATGGTACCTTTAACAAAATCCGAAGTCTTAGCTAAAGTTACAGACCAAAACACAAGTATTAAAATTTCTGAACAAGAATTTAATGCAGCTAAAGCAGATTACAGGCAGACAAATGCTATTTTTTTACCAAATATTACTGCAAGTCATACTGCAATGGCGACTACAAATCCGTTAATGGCTTTTGGTTCTAAATTAAATCAAGAAATTTTAACGCAAAACGATTTTAATCCTGCATTATTAAACGATCCTTCTCAGATAGAAAACTATGCAACAAAATTCGAGATTCAGCAGCCATTAATCAATTTAGATGGTATTTACCAACGTAGAGCTGCAAAGTCTAAAATGGAAGCAATGTCTTTAAAAACTGAGCGTACACATGACTATTTAGTATTTGAAGTAGAGAAAGCGTACATGCAATTACAATTAGCTTACAAAGCAGTTACGGTTTTAGAAAAAGCTTTGGATGCTGCAAATGCCAATAAAAAATTAGCAGACAATAGTTTTAAACAAGGCTATTTACATCGTGCAGATGTTTTAAATGTAGAAGTACGTGTTACTGAGGTTCAAAACCAATTGCAAACAGCAAAAAGTAACGTGCAAAATGCATCTAATTATTTGTCTTTTTTAATGAATGATGAGACTTACGTGGTTTACACACCAACAGACGAGTTAACCATTGCTAGCTTTACTATGGAAGATAAAACGATTTCAGAAAATAGATCAGATATTAAAGCCATGCAATTAGCGTCAAATGCTTATGAGGCAATGAATAAAGCAGATAAAATGGCTTTTTTACCACGTTTAAACGCTTTTGGAAGTTACGAGTTATATGATGATCAAATTTTTCAAGGTGATGCTAATGGTTATCTATTTGGTGCGCAACTTACTTGGGATTTATTTCAAGGCTCTAAGCGTTTTGGTAAAGTACAAAAAAGTAAAGCCGAATTTGAAAAGTCTAAGTTAGAATACAAGCAATACGTTTCGCAAAGTAATTTAGAATTAAATAAAGCAAAACGTGCATTTTTAGATGCTGAAAATAAATTGAAACTAAACACTTTAGCGTTACAACAATCGGAAGAATCTTTAAGGATTAGAACAAACAGATTTAAAGAAGGTTTAGAAAAAACTTCGGATTTATTACTAGTTGAAACGCAATATGCACAAAAGCAATTAGAATATTATCAAACCATATTTGAATACAATTACGCACAAGCTTATTTACAATTTTTAACGAAAGAGTAAAATAGAATTAAGATAAAAAGAACAAATAATCTAGATAAATACTCGTGTATTCGAGACATTAAAACTAATAAAATGAAAAAACACTTATACTTATTAACTTTAACCACAGTCTCATTGTTTCTAACTAGTTGTGGAAGCGAAGACAAAAAAACAGTAACAGATAATACACTTGCAATTGCTGTAAAAACAAGTCAAGTTGAAACAAGTGGTAATAGTCCGTTTTTATCTGTCAGTGGAAAAATTCAAGCTGTAAATAGTGCAGATTTAAGCACTAGAATGATGGGTTACGTGGACAAAGTACACGTAAATGTTGGAGATAAAGTACGTAAAGGACAATTATTAGTATCTATTAATAATAGTGATTTACAAGCCAAAAGAGCTCAAGTAAATGCTGGAATTACCCAAGCGACTGTTGGTTTTAATAATGCAAAAAAAGATTACAATAGATTCAAAAATTTATTTGCAGATAATAGTGCGTCTCAAAAAGAAATGGATGATATCACTGCTAATTATGAAATGGCGAAAGCACAATTAGAATCTGCTAAGCAAATGAAAAACGAAATCAACGCACAATTTGCTTACAGTAATATTACGGCACCTTTTAGCGGAACTGTTACCAGTAAAAATGTGGAAACAGGTAACATGGCAAATCCAGGTGTGCCTTTAATTAGTATTGAAACACCAGGTAATTTTGAAGTGATGGCAATGGTACCGGAAACAGAAATTTCTGAAATTGAAAATGGGTCTTCAGTAGATGTGTTGGTAAAGTCTATTAATAAAACTATAAAAGGTAAAGTAACTGAAGTTAGTACATCTGCTAAAAACACAGGTGGACAATATTTAGTAAAAATTGATTTAGAGAAAACCGATGCTAATATACTATCAGGAATGTTCACAACAGTTCAATTTCCGGTAGAACGAAAAGCAAAATCAGAATTAGTTTTAATACCAACCGAAGCTATTATAACAAACGGTCAACTATCTGGTATTTATACAGTAAGCCAAAGCAATACAGCTATTTTACGTTGGTTGCGTTTAGGTAGAACTTTTGGAGATCAAGTAGAAGTTTTATCTGGTTTAAATTCAGATGAGGCATACATTGTTTCAGCTGAAGGGAAACTTTTTAATGGAGCTAAAATTACAATTCAATAACTAAAAAGTCGCGTTAAGGATAGCAATGTAAATCCTTTTTTTTGCTGCCATATATGGCAAAAAAAAGATTGTAATGGATAGCCTGTTAAAACGCCCAAAAAATATAAAATAATGAAAGAAGGAATCGCAGGTAAAATTGCCAAAGTCTTTATGCAATCCAAGTTAACAATACTGTTAATGATTGTATTTATGGTGGTTGGTGTGTACAGTTCGTATTTAATTCCGCGTGAGGAAGAACCACAAATTGATGTGCCAATGGCAGATATTTTTGTTGGATATCCTGGAGCAAGTCCTACGGAAGTGGAGTCGCGTGTGATTAAGCCATTAGAGCAATTAATTTCTAATATTAAAGGTGTGGAGTATGTGTATTCTACATCAATGAAGGAGCAAGGAATGGTCATCGTGCAGTTTTATGTGGGCGAGGATATTGAGCGCTCGTTTGTAAAATTATACAACGAAATTAATAAGCACATGGACCAAATGCCGGCAGGTGTTACGTTTCCGTTAGTAAAAACGCGTGCGATTGACGATGTACCAATGTTAGGTTTAACCTTATGGAGTGAGAATTATGACGACTTCCAATTAAGCCAAATGGCGCAAGAGTTGGAGGCTGAAATTAAAAAGGTAAATGATGTTGCAATTACGCATAAAATTGGTGGTCGCGAGCGTCAATTACGTGTCGTTTTGGACAAAGATAAATTAGCTGCAAGCGGATTGGATTTCTTATCGGTTTCTGAAATGATTAAGGCAAATAACAGCCAATTAAGTGCTGGTAGTTTTGATAAAAATGACACTGAATTTTTAATTAATACTGGAAAATTTTTAGCATCTGTAACAGATGTTGAAAACTTGGTAGTAGGAGTACAACAAAACCAACCAATTTATTTAAAGCAAATTGCTAAAATTATTGATGGACCAGAAGTGCCTCAAAATTATGTGAGTTTAGGTTTTGGAAAAGGAAGTGTAAAATCGGCAGATTATAAATCGGAATATCCTGCAGTAACCATTTCTGTTGCCAAACGAAAAGGTGCAGATGCGATGAAAATTGCAGAAGTGATTATCGATAAAGTTGACCATTTACGTGCGACATTAATTCCGGATGATGTACATGTAGAAATCACCAGAAACTATGGTGAAACCGCTTCACAAAAGGTATCTGAACTATTATTACACCTTATAGGTTCTATTTTTGCGGTAACGCTTGTGGTTATGCTAGCAATGGGTTGGCGTGGTGGATTGGTGGTGTTTTTATCGGTTCCAATTACGTTTGCTTTAACCTTGTTGAGTTATTATTTAATGGATTACACGCTAAACCGAATTACATTATTTGCTTTAGTATTTGTTACAGGAATTGTCGTCGATGACTCGATTATTATTGCCGAAAACATGCATAGGCATTTTAAGATGAAACGCTTGCCATTTAAACAAGCAGCCTTGTATGCTATAAACGAAGTTGGAAACCCAACTATTTTAGCAACATTTACTGTAATTGCTTCGGTTTTACCTATGGCTTTTGTTTCTGGATTAATGGGTCCATATATGGCACCAATGCCAATTGGAGCATCTATTGCAATGATATTATCTTTATTTGTAGCCTTAACGATTACACCTTATTTAGGTTTAATATTCTTGAGAGAAAAGGATAAAAAAGGAGCAAAGAAGAAAGCAGAAAAACCTTTAGAAGAGACTTTTATTTATAGAGTTTATAACAAGTTTGAAAGACCTTTATTAGAAAGTAAAGCAAAACGCTATTTGTTTTTAGCAGGAACATTTGCGGTTTTAATGGGAACAATGGTCTTGTTTTTTACCAACTCGGTTGCTGTAAAAATGTTGCCTTTTGATAATAAGAACGAATTTCAGGTTGTTATTGATATGCCAGAAGGCACAACCTTAGAGCGTACAGGAGTTGTAGCACAAGAAATTGCTCAATATTTATCCACACGACCAGAAGTAGTAAATTACCAAAACTATGTTGGTACTTCTGCACCAATTACTTTTAACGGATTGGTTCGTCATTACGATTTACGTGGAGGATCTAATATGGCTGATATTCAGGTGAATTTAATAGATAAAGGAGAGCGTAGTATTCAGAGTCATGGTATTGCAAAATTATTACGTCCAGAGATTCAGAAAATTGCTTCAAAATATGGTGCTAATGTAAAATTAGTGGAAGTGCCACCAGGACCACCAGTTTTATCTACGATTGTAGCAGAAGTCTATGGACCAGATTATAATGAGCAGATTAAGATTGCCAATAGCGTTCAAAACATATTAAAAAACACAGATGATGTAGTTGATATTGATTGGATGGTTGAAGATGATCAAATCGAATATCAGTTTACTATTAATAAAGAAAAAGCAATGTTATATGGGGTTGCACCACAACAGATTGCTTACACTATGAATATGGCTTTATCTAACAGAGCTATTACTAACTTGTATGATGAAGATGCGGTTAGCCAAATAGGATTAATATTGGCTTTAGATGAAAAAGAAAAATCGACTATTACTGATATTTCACAATTAAAAGTAAAATCAAAGCAAGGTAATATGGTGCCAATTGCAGATTTGGTAACTATTACTGAAACTACAGCTGCAAAAAGTATTTATCGTAAAAACCAAAAACGTGTGGTTTATGTAATGGCAGATATGGCTGGAGAATTAGAAAGTCCTGCGTATGCTATTTTAGGAATGGAAAAGAAGTTAAAAGAAATTCCGTTACCAAAAGGTTATGAGTTAAACGAAATGTATTTAGGGCAACCAGATTATGAAGATAATTATACCGTAAAATGGGATGGAGAATGGCAAATTACTTTAGAAGTATTTAGAGATTTAGGAATAGCCTTTTTAGGTGCAATCATTTTAATATACATCTTAATTGTAGGTTGGTTCCAAAATTTTAAAGCTCCAATTGTTATGATGGTTGCAATTCCGTTATCCTTAATCGGGATTATTTTGGGGCACTGGATTATGGGAGCTTTCTTTACAGCAACTTCATTTATTGGAATGATTGCTCTAGCAGGAATTATGGTTAGGAACTCGGTTTTACTAATTGACTTTATCAATTTAAGAACAGCTGAAGGCGTGCCATTAAAACAAGCTTGTATTGAAGCTGGAGCTGTGAGAACAACCCCTATTTTATTAACTGCAGGTACGGTTGTTATTGGTGCATTTGTAATATTGTTTGATCCAATTTTTCAAGGATTAGCAATTTCGTTAATGGGAGGAACAATAGTGTCTACAGTACTAACCTTATTGGTTGTACCATTGGTGTATTATATGATTGAAAAGAAGAATTATAAATAATTAAAAATAATAAAAATGTTAAATACGTATTTTAGAATAATAGTTGGTACAATGGTACTATTAAGTGTAGTGCTAACACATTACGTACATGAAAATTGGTTATGGTTTACCGTATTTATTGGAGTAAACTTAATACAATCTGCTTTTACAAAATGGTGCTTGTTAGAAACTATTTTAATGAAACTTGGCTTGAAGAAAGAAGGTGGTAGCTGTTCTATTAATTAAATTATTTGAAATAGTTGTAACATTTTAGTTTGATTTGCGTCTTGTTAGTATAAGTCAGTAATATGATTTTTTCATTAATTATCAAATAAATCAAAAATCAAAAAATCAAAATGAAACAAGATAAACAACTTTTAGTATTAACGCATTTAAGTCAATTAGTCTCATTAGTAATTGGATGTGGAAGTTTAATTTTTCCATTAATTATATGGTTAACACAAAAAAATAAGGTTTACCAAATGGATGAACATGGTAAAATGATAGTTAACTTTCAATTAAGTTTAGTAGTGTTATACATAGTTTGTGTTCCTTTAATTTTATTATTTGGATTAGGACTTTTAGGATGGTTTGTACTAGGGATAGTTTCAATTATTTATCCAGTGATTAACGCTGTTAAAGTTAGTAATGGCGAAAACCCAGAATACCCTTTATCTTTTAATTTTATTAGTTAGTTAATTAGTTAGATAAAGAAAAACGCAACCTGAAAAGGTTGCGTTTTTTAGTTTGAATATGTTTTAGAATTTAATGAATTCTAATTCGGAAAAATCAGCTAGAATTAAATTTCCGTTGTTATTAAACTCTACACTTGTAAAGTATTGTGTACCATCATCAAGAGTGATGTTTAATATCCCTTTGTTAATAGACCAGCTAAATGGATTAGCACTAGATATTATACCATTATTAGCAGACACAACATTTATAATTTTTCCAAAATTATTATTTTCAAAATGAATTTGATATTCTATTGTTTCTGTAAAATCAGCTCTTAGCCAATCACCAATAATTGGGTTTTTGTCAATTATAATATCATCGTCGTTGTTACAAGAATATTGGACTAAGCCTATTATTAAAAAGATAATTTTGATTTTACGTTTCATACTATGGATTAATTTTTTTTTTAACCTTATAATTAAAAATGAGGGGAATAAATAAGGTCAGTAATAAAAGTTAAAAGTATAAAAATTACTTAATATAATTTAGATAATTTATAAAACAAAAAAGCAACCCGTTAGGGTTGCTTTTAGTTATTATTTATTGTTTCAATTAGCTGTTTAGCATAACCGGCATTACTAACATAGTTACATGTTCTCCTACTTCTAAATCATCAATAGGAGTAAGGATTCCTGCTCTGTTAGGCATACTTAATTCTAATTGCACTTCGTTAGATCCTAAGTTGTTTAACATTTCTGTTAAAAAACGAGAGTTAAAACCAATTTGCATATCGTCTCCTTGATAATCACAAGTCAAACGCTCTTCTGCTTTATTTGAGTAATCGATATCTTCTGCAGAGATGTTTAATTCTGCTCCAGCAATTTTTAATCTAATTTGGTGTGTCGTTTTGTTAGAGAAAATACTAACACGACGTACAGAATTTAAAAACTGTGTTCTGTCAATTGTTAATTTATTTGGATTCTCTTTAGGGATTACCGCTTCGTAGTTTGGATATTTACCATCAATTAAACGACAAATTAAAATGGTGTTTTCAAAAGTAAACTTAGCATTAGAGTCGTTATACTCGATTGTAATTTCTTCGTCACTAGCTCCTAAGATTCCCTTTAATAAATTTAAAGGTTTTTTAGGCATAATAAACTCGGCTACTTGAGATGCTTTTACATCCTCTCTAGTATATTTTACTAATTTGTGAGCATCTGTTGCAACAAAGGTTAAACCTTCAGTTGAAAACTGAAAAAACACACCACTCATCACAGGTCTTAAATCGTCATTTCCTGCAGCAAAAATAGTTTTGTTGATAGCTGTTGCTAAAATATGACCAGGCATTTTAGTACTGCTTGGGTCTTCAAGGCTTATTGCTTTAGGAAACTCGTTTCCGTCTGCATAAGCTAATGCGTATTTACCATGGTTTGAGCTAATTTCAACCGTGTTATTTTCTTCAATAACAAAAGTTAATGGTTGCTCAGGGAAAGTTTTTAAAGTATCTAAAAGTAAACGTGCAGGTATAGCTACGCTACCTTCGTTATCACTATCTACATCTAACACTGCAGACATAGTTGTTTCTAAATCACTTGCTGATACCGTTAGTTTAGATTCATTTAATTCGAATAAAAAATTATCTAAAATCGGTAACGTGTTTGAGCTGTTAATAACACCTCCTAAAACCTGTAATTGTTTTAGTAAGTATGTACTTGATACAATAAACTTCATCTATATATGGAAATTAATAATATTAATAATTGGTCTTACAAATATATTGTTAATGTGTTAAAATAAGAAACAAACTTATTAACACTTACTTGGCATATTTTTTCTTACGGAAGTAGTTAAACACAAATCCAAAAACACCTAACAAAACCAATGGTAATAAGATGTTTAAGAGTTGCCATTTAGTTTTTTCTTCAGTTATTTTTTCTGGATTTAAAAATGCAACTGCTATTTGTTTTGATCTAATGTTTATAAGTCCTGTATCATCCAACAAGTAATTAGCAACATTTACTAAAAATTCTTTGTTCCCAAAGGTTTGTCCTGTGTATTTATCAAAACCTAGCTCTTCAACACCGTTTCTACCTACTTCATTTTTAATAACATCGCCATCAGATATTACAACCATTTTTGTTGGAACACTTTTGTCTTTTACGTTTTTAATATCCACAGGTTTTATACGGTTATTGTATGCAGACGTAAAGGTGCCTTCTAACAATACAGCTAAGGTTTGCGGGCCTTTATTAAAAGCTTTAGGGTCTAATTGGTCATTAACCATATCTAGGCTAATTTCTCTTGGAGTACCTTCTAGCTTACTTAATGGTGCGCTTTGTAGCAGGATAGTTTTTTTAGTGGTGCTTTTTAAAGTATCCATTGGATTAGCAAAATCAAACTTTAAAAAGTTAAGGTTATTTACAATTGGGTGAGCTGAGTTTCCTTGTGCTAAAGGAGAGTAGGTCCAAGGGTAGCTTTGAAACTGGCTATTACTACCTTCTCCAGAAGCTAAAGTAATTGGAGCCGAGTACATCGAGCTTATAATTACCGGATTAATACGGACACCATATTTAAAGAAAAAATCGGTTAGATTTAAATCCATAGGCATAGCAATGTTTTTACCAGAATCGTTATACAAACTATCCTTATCCATAGCTACTTGTTCTAGTAACCATAGGCTTTTACCGCCATTCATTGTGTATTGGTCTAAAACAAATTTTTCTTTTTCTGTAAAAGGTTTAGTCGGTTTAGCCGATATAATTAAGTCGTAATTCTGAAGTTTTTGCAAAGTACTTTCAGCATAATTGGAGACACTATCTAAAGTAAAAGGGGCTATAAAATAGTAGTCTCTAATGGTTTTAATATAATCTGCTATGTATTTATTTTCTAGCTGCCCATTACCTTTTAAAACTGCAATTTTACGTCGTTTTGGGTTAACCAATTTGCTTAATCCATCTGCAAAAGCATATTCTAATTGTTGTACAGAATTGGTTACTAATTGTTGTTGTGTCGCTCCAATCGTGTTTTTTACTAACGGAATTTTAACCGTAGTTTCATTATAGCTTGCTAAAGCCCATGGAAATATTACTGCTTGACTAGATTTTCCGTTTTCTTGAACATTTAATTGCATAGGTGTTAATCCACGTGCATTTAATTGCTGGATGTTTTGGTCTCTAGTTGCTTCGTCTTCAATAGGATTAATAAAATTGAAACTAATATTGTTATTATATGCCGAAAACTCTTCAAGTAATTGTCTAGTTTCTGTCTGTAACTTTCTAAATTCCGAAGGAAATCCTTCGCCTTCTAAAAATACATCGATTACTATTGGCAAGTCTGCTTTATCTAATATCGCTAAAGCGGAAGTGTTAAGCGTATAACGTTGATCTGTTGTTAAGTCAAAACGTTTGTAAAAAGTGTTAGCTAGTAAGTTAATTACAATTAACCCAATAACTAAAAGTGCGATATGTTTGATAGATTTATTCAAAGTTTTTCTCAAGTTTATAGGTTTTTACAGCGACTATTGTATCATTCTTAAACTGAAACTCGATACATTCCTGTTGGTCATTAAATGCACCTGGTTTAAAGCCCATATTATAATTCCATTGGTCTTTAGTGTTAGATTTAGTAGCGTCGTCCCAGCCTAACCACTCCGGTGCACCAAACTCAGACTTTATTTCAGATTTTGTTTTTCCAATTAACTGATTGTTGTTATTTAATTGATCCATCATTTCAAATCTTAGTTCTGGATACTCAGCCCAATTATCAGCATTAAAATACTTTTGATGATGAAAGCTAGAAAAGATATTTAATAATGGGTAAAATAAATAAAAATAAAGTAGAGGGGTAGCTACTAGAGTAATTAATAGACTTATCCATTTATTATTACCGATGGTTTTTATAAACAACCAAGCAATAATAAAAACAACTATAAGCGATATAATTAATATAGGGGTAATGACCATGTTATTGTTTTTTAATATTAAACTTGGTTAATACTATAAAAAGCACAGTTACACTTAAAAAATAGATAATATCTCTGGTATCTAAAACACCACGACTCATACTTTTATAATGTGCATTCATCCCTAATTGCTCAACAAGATTACTAGATGTAATATCTGCAACGCCTTCAAAACCTATATAAAAAAACAAGCATAAAAAAACAGCAACTATAAAGGCTACGATTTGGTTGTCTGAAATTGTGGAAGAGTAGACACCAATTGCAGTGTATGCAGCTACTAAAAATAGCAATCCAAAATAGGAGCCAAGTGTACTTCCAAAGTCTAAATTTCCAGTTGGGTTACCTAATTGGTACACTGTGTATACATATAGTAATGTAGGTAGTAAAGCAATTAAAATTAACACAAATGCACCAAAATATTTACCTAAAACTAGTTGTAGTTTGCTAATTGGTTTTGTTAATAGTAACTCTAAAGTACCTTGTTTTTTCTCGTCACTAAAACTACGCATGGTGACAGCTGGTATTAAAAATATTAATATCCAAGGGGCTAATAAAAAAAACGTTGATAAGTCAGCAAACCCATTATCTAAGATGTTAAACTCGCCTTTAAAGACCCATAAAAATAGACCGTTTAATAATAAAAATATAGCAATGACTAAATAGCCTATTGGCGAAGCAAAAAATGAGTTAATTTCTTTTTTAAGTATGGCTAGCATGCTTTGATTATTTGATTTTTGTTGATGTATTTACTTAATATTATGCTTATTATTTAAGTGAAGCTAATTTATCCACACTCCAAGCTTCAGGTTTAGCATTAAACAAAGGTTTAGTTTTTGCCCAAACTCCTTTAAAAAGCTCAGAGTTTCGGTAGTTTTCTAAATCACTTTCGTTGTCCCAATAACTATACGTAAAAAAGACATTACTATTGTGTTTGTCTTGATATAGTTCTAATAGCTGGTTGCCTTCAAAGTTTCTTATTTTAAATTTTACTAATTCAAAATTAGCTAAAAAGGTGGCTACGTTTTCTTCAGCAAAACTTAATTTTACAATTCTTACAAACATTAAATTGGTCTTTATGGTTTTCCGCGTAAGCGATAATCTAATTTTAATTTAAAAAATTAATAGTTACGGTATCTCGCAAATATAACCCCATTAGATTACTTGCACTACCAACGGATTGGTTATTACTTTTGTATATGGCAATTTCTATATAGTCAGAACTATTAAAAACCACCAAACCACGACCTTCGTCATTACGTTTGTCTTCAGGGATTTCAAAGTTTACAATATCACTATACTTGTTGTGTATTTTTTTAAACTTATAGTTTCGTGCTGACACTTCGTATTCTCTACCTTTTTGAATTTTTTCGAAAAAGTTTTTCTTGATATTTGTTACTACATTTCCGTAATTGTCAATATATATAATACTTCCTATTATTTGTGTCTGCTCGTCATTAATATAAGGCACCAAGTTTTTAATAGGTTTAATTTTGTCGATAGTTTTACCTATAACTTCTAAAGTTCCACCTCTAGCTATATGGCAAGCAACTTTAACAAAGATGTCTAAAACCGGAAAACTGGTTTCTATTTTATTATGAATGTTAATTTCTACAATTTTAGAAGGTGCAATTTCATTAGTAATCATACTCATAATCCCATTATTGGCACATATAAAATAATGATCATCTAACTCTAAAGCTATATGTTGGTTTTCTGGGTTAATTTCAGAGTCTATACCGATGACATGTATGGAGCCTTTAGGAAAACTACTATAGGCATTTTGAATAATGTATGCAGCTTCTGCACTATTAAATGGAGAGACAGAATGAGAGATGTCAACAATTTTGGCATCCGGAAACTCGCTATAAATAGCCCCTTTAATAGCCCCAGCATAGTGGTCTTTCTCTCCAAAATCTGTGGTAAGTGTTATAATTGGCATGAATTATTGTTGATATTTTTTTAACCTATAACACACAAAAAATGTGTAAATTTGTTAGATACACAAAACTAATAAAATTGTACAGATTAATTTAATAAATCAACGCTTTTGAATGAAATAATTATTGAACTAGAGGAGATCTCTCCAAAAGAGTTTTTTGGTACTGCAAATGAGCATATTACCCTGTTAAAAAAATACTTTCCTAAACTTAAGATAGTAGCAAGAGGAAACAAAATAAAAGCGTTTGGTGATGATGAACTTTTGGACGAGTTTAGCCGTAAAATGACAATGCTTATTAAGCATTTTTCTAAATACAATAAGTTAGACGAAAATGTTATTGAGGGCGTTTTAACCAGTCATAATAATGGTGATTACGAAACTTTAGCGGTTAGTGGAGAAGTTTTACTTCACGGTGCTAATGGTAAGCAAATAAAAGCAATTACAGCTAACCAACGTAAAATGGTGGAGCTAATGCGAAAAAACGATATGGTGTTTGCTATTGGTCCAGCAGGAACAGGTAAAACATATACCGGTGTTGCATTGGCAGTTAAAGCATTAAAAAATAAAGAAGTTAAGCGTATTATTTTAACGCGTCCAGCAGTTGAAGCTGGCGAAAACTTAGGATTTTTACCTGGAGATTTAAAAGAAAAATTAGATCCGTATATGCAACCTTTATATGATGCTTTACGTGATATGATTCCTGCTGAAAAACTAGCACAATATATTGAAAATGGAACCATCCAAATAGCACCTTTAGCCTTTATGCGTGGACGTACTTTAGATCATGCTTTTGTTATTTTAGATGAGGGACAAAACACAACACATGCCCAAATGAAAATGTTTTTAACAAGAATGGGTAAAAGTGCAAAATTTTTATTAACAGGTGACCCAGGTCAAATAGATTTACCACGTCGTACCATTTCTGGTTTAAAAGAAGCATTACTAATCTTAAAAGGAGTAGAAGGTGTTGGAATGATTTTTCTAGACGATAAAGATGTAGTACGTCATAAATTAGTTAAAAAAATTATTGAAGCTTATAAGAATATTGAGAATAGAGACTAATAAATATATTACAAACAACAACAACAACAACAACAACAACAACAACAACAACAACAACAACAACAACAACAACAACAACAACAACAACAA
>CANNFD010000008.1 GCA_947503885.1 uncultured Olleya sp.
GTGGATTGCCTTATGATGAAAACTTTGTTTCAAAATTAGCTTAAAATTGCTTGTTTTTTAACTCAGTTCTTTGTTAGCTTTTAGTGCTTTTTTGTCCGCTTAATATTTCATTCCGAATTTTTATTTTTTCGTTAATTTTCGGATTCAGAGTTTCAGTGAATTCGGCAGTTTTCGATTCTGCAATGTTTTCAATTCAGATTTGAGTGAACAATTCCGCAACTTGCTAAATTCCGATTGAGTGAGATTCCGAGTTTTTAATTCAGTTTTCGATTCCACAAACGAGTTAAAAAGTCAAGAATTTTTTCTAAGTTAAACTAGCATTATTTGTCTTTTGTAATTTCTGTTTTCTTCCAATAATAAAATATAACAGAGCACCTAAAAAGTTCCCAAGTAAAACAACTAAAAGCCATACGATTTTGTTATTTCTAGAAAATTCATTTCTTACAATATCAATGAGCGCAACAATCGTTAGTATTATACCAAGAAATACAGTTATTAATATTAGAATTATTTGCCAAGGTTCAATCAAGTTCATAATTTGTATTTTAATTTTTATTCGTAATTTTTGTCCAGCATTAAAGCTAACGTGTTTGTATATGGTTTGTTGCGTGGTTAAGCAACTAAGTTAACAAATAAAAACCGAATAGAAAATCCGCGAGGATTTTCGTAAGTAGGCTAGAACCAAGCAATAAATTATATACGGTGTTGTAAGCAGTTTTTTTTAATTCGTTTGTAAATAACAATTGTCTTTCAGATGGATTTTTTCTCCGTCATAAAAATCAATTTCTTTAATTAAATCTTCAATGTATTTCAATTCATTTATTGGACAAATTTTCAAAAATATTTTGTTTAATAGTAATTTTCCTGTGTCATAATCGTAAATTGAAATTTGAGCATTGTTTTTGTGATTGTGAATAGAGTTGATTAAAAACCAATTCAGTTTATCTTCTTTTCCAGCCAAAAATGCATTTTCTGGAATTCCGCCAACTCTTTTTACTAATTTTCCATTTATATTTTCCGCTAAAACATTAGTTCCATTTTCGGTTTTGATGAATTTCGCACTTTCTTTTGATATTAAATTTCTCAAATTTGAAAAATCACCAATTCCTCTTGAAACTTCTGAAATCTTAACAGACTTTCCGTTTTTTAAGAAAACTAAAAGATTGATTGAATCATCATATTCTATTCCATTTTCTCTTATGTTTTCCAAGTCTAAATTCAATTCTTTTTCTATGTTGTCGACTACAGAATATGGTCCAAGAATTAATAGATTATCCCAATCAAATTCATTAAAATTCTTTAAGTCTATTATTTCCGATTCCGATTTGAATTCCGTTTCAATTTTTTCAGTCAGCGAATTGTCCGAACTCAATTGGTTTAAGTATTCACAAGAAAATAAAGTTGAAAATATTATTCCAATTATTATCAGTTTTCTCATTTCTCAAATTGCTTACAACGGTTTTGTATATGATACGTTGCGTGGATTAACACGTAACTTAGCAAATAAAAACCGAATAGAAAATCCGCGAGGATTTTCGTAAGTAAGCTCTCATTAGCAATGGATTATATACGTTGTTGCCCACAGTTATTTTTCTATGATTATTTGAATAATTCTGTACTATCTCTACGTGCTAACCACAGAGTATGCTCTCTTGAAATAGCTGTTTCTGCATCGTCGACAAAATTTTCAAAATCTGATTCGTTTTTTATGTGTCTAACTTTTGATTTTATTAAATTCAATTCAGTTGCCGTTATTCCATAAGATTCGGTTAATTCTTGAAACCTTTTTAGTTGTAGCCAAGCAATAAAAGATGAAGCAAGACAAGCCATCAGAGGTGTTGTTAAAAAATCAATAACTCCGTAAAAGTCAAGAACTAATGAAACTATTGCTAAAACCTGAAAAGTTATTATTGCACCAAATGACAAATTCTTGTTTTTTCGATTTTCTTTTGATTTATCATAGTACCATTTTCTTTGTTTTTCAAGTCTTTGTGTACTATAAAAATCTATTTTTTCATTTAAATCTAATTTTCTCAATTGAACCATTGATTTGGTTATTTGGTCTCCTTCGCCGAATTCCTCTCCAATCAATTGGAAAAATTCTTTCTTTTGTCCAATAATTTGTTTTAAATTTTTTATTAATTTTTCTTCAGCATCGCTTGATTTTAGTTTAAAACTAAATGGTTTAGTTCCTGTAATAAACTTCCAAGTAAGCGATTTTGCACTTTCCGCTATTGCTCTTCCATCATACCAAGTTTTTTCTGGTTGAAAAACCATAATCAAAATCGTGAGAAGTAAGGAAATAACAAGTAAAATACTTGAGATTAATGTTATCCAACCATTATCTGTTTTTATTGAAGAAACAAAGGTTGATACAACTAAAAGAATTAAAATTCCTCTATTTAAATTGATGAAATTCTTTTGTGCAGTAATAGATTTACTGTCTGATTTTTCAAAGATTGTTGGATATTTAAGTTCAGTCATCAAGCCCTAATTTTTTATATACTGATGCTGGATAGTGCCAATCATCACTTTTAGTTTTGTCAACACTATTATTGTAATATGTAGGCCAATAATCTAATGCATATTTTATCATTTTCATCCTGAATGAAATATGAACTGCATTTTCTCCTTTTAAAATTGGCGGACAAAGTTTATTATCAATACTTCTTGTCTTATTTAAATTTGCAACAACAATTGGTAAATCAAGATTTTGAGATTGTTCTATTTCCCAACGAACAAATCGATAGAGATTTTTAGTTTTTTCTCCGACTAATACAACAACTTGTTTGGCATTTTTAATACGTTCTAATAAACGACCTTTTATATAAGCTTCGCTTTTAGCTTGTTTAGTTAAAGGTTTTAAATCGTGAGCATCAATAAAGTTGAAATCAATGTTTTTCAAAGCTTTCCAGCCTTTCATTCGAGCGTAAGCCCACATATCATTATCTCCATCAAATATTACATATGTTTTATTTCTGTATGCCATAGTTTTGTTTTAATTGTGGGCAACGTGTTTGTGTATGGTTAGTGGCGTGTTTAAGCACCTAATTTAGCAAATAAAAACCGAATAGAAAATCCGCGAGGATTTTCGTAAGTAGGCGAGGACTAGCCATTAATTATACACGTTGTTGTAGCTAGTTATTATAATTGTTCTATTAGTTTCTTTATTCTTTCAAATTGATTGTCTTTCTCTAAAGGATTGATTTTGTTAAATGATAACTGTGAAATATTTTGGTTTAAAATTTTTATTTTATTCAACATTGGAATTATATATTTCATAAAATGACTAAAGTGCTGTTCAATGTCGGAATAGTTTGAAGCTAATTTATAACCTGGTTTTCCAGAATGACTAATAATAAATAATCCTTCATATCTTAAATCTCTAATTAATAATCTAAGTTTATCTTCCGTTATTGTTTTTGAGAAGTTTTTTAAAAAATTAATTAATTCGTAACTAGGAACAAGTCTTTCCGAATCAATTTTTGAATTTGTATATAGATATTCCAATAGTCTTCTTTTTAGAGCATCTTCACTCTTTTTAGAATTTTCTAAATAGTTTTTTAATGATTCAAGGTTTAATTGACTTATTTCCTTACTTAAAGTTTTAGTTTTTTTAATTTCTTTATTGCTAATTTTTAAATATGGATAATAACTAACAGACATTCTTGTGTGTAGAATTTCGTAAATTTTAGAACTTTCAGAATTGTAATGACTTAAACAAAAAAGTCGACCTAAAGAACCAGCTATTATATCAGCTAGTTGAACTAATTTTTCATCTGTTTTGTCATCTGAGAGCTCAAAAGTTCTATCAGGATTAAATAAATCTCTTTGAGTTCCATTATTATCTATGAAATTAAGTAACTCAGTTCTGAAATCATCAGAGCCTAATTTGTCTAAATAAATGTTATATGAGCTATAAACTTGATTATATTTTCTGATTAGTACTTTTTGAAAATATTTATAGAATGTTTTTTTAAACCTTAAACCACCTTCATCTTTATCTAATTTATCTTTGTCAATTACTAAAACGTCAATTGAGAAGTCTAAATTTTCTATTAAGTAATTTAGAATATCTAGTCTTTTTTGAAAATATTTTTTGTCTCCAATATTTTTTGATTTAATATCATTTCCTAATCTGAATTTTTTACATATTTCTTTTCGTAGGATTCTTGCATTGTTTACTTCAGATTCTGGTATAATTACAGACGCATATACAAAATGGCTAAATGTTCCTTTTTTAGAAAGGTCTAAATGCGAATTTCCAAATTCATCGATAAATATTTTCGCTTTTTCCAAGGTTCGTCTTTAATTAGCTACAACGGTTTTGTGTATGATTTCGTTGCGTGGTTTAAGCATTAAAGTTAGCAAATAAATCACAGATAGAAAGTCCGCGAGGACTTTCGTAAGTAGGCTATAACTAGCAATGAATTATACACGGTGTTGGCAATAGTATTTTATATTCCACGATTCATTTGGTTCTGTTCTATGTCTCTTTTTTGTTTTATTCTTTCTATTTGAGCTTTCTTATTTCCAAACTTTTTATGGTAAGGTAATGGTTTGTCAAATTCCTTATCGACTTCTCCAAGAACGATACCTTTTATCCATTTGTTCAGTTTTTTAATTAATTTCCTCAAGTTAATTTAGTTTTTTAAAGATTTTAGAGTGTCAGTTTCCGGCATTTCTGTAATTCCAGATTCTCCATCTATTGAGTAGAATTCCAATTCAGTTGGCATTTGGTCAGTTCCGAATACAGATATTCCAATTAATTCTCCGTTTTTACCTTTTCCTGTGTAATCAATTATTAAATTTCCTTTTTGAATTTCCGAGTCAAATGTTTTTCCAAACATTATAGTCAGACATTTTCCGCAACCACATCTTGCAATAACTTTCAGATTTCCGATTAAATTAGTCCATTCAGATTTTTCTTTTCCAAACAGATAAGTCAGAAATTCAATTTCCGATTTTGTCAATTCTCTTTTATCTGGAATGCTATATTTCATTAATCAAATTCTTGGTTTTTGACGTTCCGCTGATATTATTGCCAACGGTTTTGTATAAGATTAGTTGCGGTTTTGTGTGCGAGGAATTTCCGAAGGAAATTCAGATGTAACAAAATTGCAACGACCTTTGATTAAGCCTAAAATAGCAATTAATTTTATACGTTGTTGTAGCACGTTTTTATTTTTAAAATTCAGGGATTCCTATATTCAAATAATATTCCTTTATTAATTCAGTTTGTGAAATTTCAAGAGTTTGTTCATCTCTTCCGTCAGCTTTCCATTTCGTTAGAGTATAAAGTTCAAATTCCTTTGTATTATTCATTCTAAAAGGTGTGATAGCTTTGCTGAAGTCAGTCCAAATTGTTATTTCAAGTTTTTCTAATTTATTCAAATCACAATCGTGGTTTTTGAAATGTTCTGGTAACCAATTCAAATAGTCGTTCAGTAATTGTCTGCTTTCATTAGATTCCGCTTCTTTTGGTTTGATTTCCTTTTTTATAAAATCAAAAGTCGCTTTGTTTTCTTTTTCGATTTTGTGTAACTCTATAAGTACATTTACAGCAAGTCTTCCACTTTTCATATAATCAATACTCATAAATGAATGAGTAAAATTGTGAATTGCTGATTTATAATTTTTGTACTTCATAGGTTTTCCGCAAATGTGCTACAACGGTTTTGTATATGGTTTGTTGCGTTGTTTAAGCAACTAATTTAGCAAATAAAAACCGAATAGAAAATCCGCGAGGATTTTCGGAAGTAGGCAAGAACCAAGCAATAAATTATATACGGTGTTAGCATTTCGTTGTTTTTATTCAGATTTATATTTTCAATTCAATAATTGTAAAATGTTCAATTCCTTTAAAATCGGTAGTTATTTCTTTTTAACAAGAAAAAGACCAAATACAGTTAAACCAATGCATACTGAAATAGTTATAGAATTACCAATCATTGGCAGAACGTTAAAGTCTATACAATCTAATTCGCCTTGTCTTTTACCTCTAAAAAAAGCAAAGACTAAAGATGTTAATATGAATGTATATCCAAAGATTTTTTTTATCATAAATAATTTGTCTTTTCAATTCCGATTGAGTGAGTAATTCCGCAACTTGCTAAACTCCGAATTTAGTTTTGTTTTTCAATTCAGTTTCCGATTCCGCAGACGAGCTAAAAGTCAATCGTTTTATTTTAAATCACTCTTTTTTATATTTTTTGTGTTCTATTTTCTTTTTTTCTAAAATCGCATAAAATTTTCGTGGCGAGATTTTTAAGTCTTTTGTTATTTCATTCACTTTTTTCTTTCCTTTTTTATACAGATTTAAATTCTCGTTTACTTTTTTGTCAAAGTAATGTTTTTCCAGTCTCTCAACGATTTGTAATTCAGTCAGATTTGAGTCATTCGCATATTTTTCAATTTCCGATTTAATGTCTTTTAAATTACTCATAATTATCATTTTTAACGGTTCTGCTCAATGAATGCTAACTAGTTATATGAGGATAAATATATAGTATTTTATTCTAATTTATTCCATTTTGGAATGATAAGAGGAACTTTTGTTCCTGTTTACGTGATTTTGATAATAGAGTAAAACAGTTAATTGTTAACCTAATGTGTCTACTTAAATTATAATTATTAAGTGCCTTATATCGTAAATATAATAGAGATATAAGGCGACTTAAATTAGTTTTTTGTTGTTACAGGAAATCCTCTGTCACGCATTAAAGCTTCGATTTTAGCATCACGACCTCTAAATTTTCTGTAAGCTTCTGCTGGATCCATACTGTTTCTTGGTGCAAATAGATACTTAACTAATTTGTCTGATAGTGCTTTGTCATAAAAACCGCCTGGAGCATCTTTAAATGCTTCTGAAGCATCACTTGTAAGCACATCTGCCCACATGTAACCATAATATGCAGTTGCATACCCTTCGCCAGAAAAAACGTGTCCAAAATGTGGTGTTCTGTGTCGCATTGGTAACTCTTTTGGCATTTTTAGTGCTGCCAAAGTTTCGCGTTCAAAGGTTTCGATATTTATATTTTCTGGATTTGCTAGATGTAATTTCATATCCATTAATGCAGATGCTAGATACTCGGTTGTACCAAATCCTTGATTAAAAGTTGAGGCTTTTTTAATTTTAGCAACTAAACTTGCAGGAATTGGTTGTCCGGTTTTATTATGTACTAAAAATTGATTGATCACTTCGTCTGTAGACAACCAACGCTCTAATAACTGACTCTGAAACTCGGTATAATCTCTAACACCACCATTTAAAGTTGGATATTTTACATTGGATGAAAAGAAGTGTAGTGCGTGCCCAAACTCATGAAAAAAGGTTTCGGCATCGTCCCATGAGATTAATACAGCTTCTCCGGGTGCAGCCTTTACAAAGTTTGAGTTGTTAGAAGCTAATACTGTTTTTGGGCCATCAAAAGTAGTGTGGCTTCTGTATGTTGTTGCCCAAGCACCTGATCGTTTTCCTGGTCTTGCAAAGGGGTCTAAATACCATAGACCAATATGCTTATTAGTGTCTTTGTCTGTAACTTCCCAAACTTTTACATCTTCATGAAATACTGGAACTTTACCTTCCTTAACAGGGGTGAATTTATAATTAAATAAGCGTCCTGCTGTGTAAAACAAAGCTTGTGTTAATTTGTCTAGCTGCAAGTATTGTTTTACCTCGTCACTATCTAAATCGTATTTTTTTTGTCGTACTTTTTCTGCATAAAAACGGTAATCCCATGCTGCAATTTCTATAGTATCGCCAGCTGCATCTGCAACCTCCTGCATATCTGCAACTTCTTCTTTAACTCTTGCTATTGCTGCAGGCCAAACCGCCTCCATTAATCCCATTGCATTTTCTGGTGTTTTAGCCATACGGTCTTGTAAACGCCATTCGGCATAATTGTTATAACCTAAAAGCTTTACACGCTCTCTGCGTAGTTTTAAAATGTCTGCGATAAGTGTTTTGTTATCATATTGGTCACCGTTATCTCCTCTAGAATAATAGTTGGTCCAAACCTGCTTACGTAATTCGCGCTCCGTACTATAAGTTAAAAATGGGTCCATTGACGACCTTGTATTGGTAATAGCGTATAAACCCTCTTTACCATTATCTGATGCTATTTTTGCTGCAGATTTTATAAAACCATCACTTAAACCTCCTAATTGGTCTTTGGTTAAGTAGGTAATATAGTTTTCCTCGTCATGTAAAACGTTGTCTCCAAACTTATTATATAGTGTGGATAATTCTTTATTGATTTGTGCATAGCGCTTTTTCTTAGCATCGTCAAGCTCGGCACCATTCATTTCAAAACGTTTGTAAATAAGTGCTACAACACGTTGTTGGTCAGCTTCTAGGGGTGTGGTTTGAGAAGCATCATAAACAGCTTTAATACGATTAAATAATGCTTTGTTTTGATTGATTTTTGAGCTGTACTCTGATAGTTTTGGTGCTAATTTACCTTGTACTTCTCTAAATTCTGGACTACTTAAATTACTACTAAAAATACCATAGTAAGTAAAGACATTGTCTAAACTGCTTCCGGCACGCTCCATAGCTTCAATAGTATTTTTAAATGTTGGTGCTTCTGGATTATTGGCAATTGCTTCAATATCTTTTAAGCCTTGTGCCATACCCTCAATAACAGCAGACTCTATCTGGTCAACCTTCATCTTATCAAAAGCAGGCACACCACCATAAGGTCCTGTGTAGTCTTGAAGTAATATATTGTCACTCATGGTTTTGGTGTTTTCTGAGGGTTCAGTTTTGTTTTTACAACTTGTACTAAATAGAAGAATCGTGCAAGTTAGGATGGAAAATAGGTTGTTTTTTTTCATAAATAAGATAATTTCAGCTTAAAAATACTTAAAAGTAAAGTGTTAGTCTATAATTTTTACTGTTTTAATATAGATATTGGTTAGTGGCCAGTCGGACTCGTCAACATCGACCGCATTAATTTTATCGACAATGTCCATGCCTTTAATAACTTTGCCAAAAATAGTAAAATCACCATCTAAATGGTAGGCGTCTTGTTGGGTTATAAAAAACTCGTAAGGCGATGCTAATTTGTGTGGATTTTCTATCTCGCTGCTAGGCATAGATATTACCCCTCTTTTATGTGTGTAACCACGTTTTGTATCTGTTGGTAGCAAGTAATGCCCAATTTTTCTGCGCTTTGCAGCTACTTTAATATTGTCTGTATTACCACCTTGAATAATAAAGTTTTTTACCACTCGATGAAACTGTGTATTGTCAAAAGCACCTTGTTTAGTTAAAAATATAAAATTAGCACGATGAAACTTAGTTTTGTCATATAACAGTAGGTCAATGTCCCCAACGGATGTGACAATACGCACTTTGTTTTCTTTATTTTTGGGTTCGTACTCTAAGAAAAACTCCATTGCATTATCTTCTGTTAGATAAGGGAATTCCCGCTTTGGAGTGGTGTCTTTAGTGCTAGTTTTTACCACTGTTTTGGAAGTGTTTTTTGTAGTTTTAGCTTTGGATTGTTTATCTTCACAATTAAGAAATAAAAAACATAAACCAACCAATAGTAATCCGCGCATTTTTAAAATGAATTTTAATGAATTTATCATAGCGTTACCAAAAATAAAAAATATACCGTTGCCAGCCGAAGCTTCGCAGTTTAAAATGATCCCGCCTTACAGACGTGAGTTGATAAGGCAACAATCAACTACTGTTAAAAATGCAAAGCAAAGCGCAGTTTTAGCATTGTTTTATCCTGATTTAGAGGCACAAACCAAATTGGTTTTAATTTTAAGAAAAACCTATAAAGGGGTACATTCTGGACAAGTTGGATTTCCGGGAGGTAAAGTAGAACAACAGGACGCTACATTAATGCATACTGCTTTGCGCGAAACACATGAAGAGGTTGGGGTGTCTCCGGATTTGGTGACTGTTTATAAAAAAATGACACAAGTTTACATCCATCCAAGTAATTTTTATGTGCAACCTTTTATAGGCGCAGCAACAAAAACCCCAATTTTTATTAAACAAGAAGAAGAAGTCGAAGATGTGTTAGAAGTACATTTGTCCGATTTGTTAAATGAAAACAATTTGACTAATACCATTGTAAAAACTAGCTATGGTGTTGATGTTGAGGTGCCTGCCTTTAATTTGAATAATCATTTGGTTTGGGGTGCAACCGCAATGATGTTAAGTGAAGTCAAAGACTTGTTAAAAGCAAGCCTTTAACCTAAAGGTTTTTTTATATTTGTACTAACTAAATATCTAAACTAATTATGGGGTTATTTAAAAAAAATCCTTTTGGACATATACTTTTTGTAAAAAAATGGTTAATCAGAATTTTAGGTCTGTTAACACATAGACGCTTTAGAGGGTTTAATGATTTGCAAATTGAAGGGTCCGAAATTATAAAAAACTTACCGGATACTAATGTGCTTTTTATATCTAATCACCAAACTTATTTTGCAGATGTGATTGCGATGTTTCATGTATTTAATGCTAGTCTAAGTAATAGAAAAGACAATATTAAAAATGTGGGGTATTTATGGAATCCAAAATTAAACATGTATTATGTTGCTGCTAAAGAAACCATGAAATCTGGTTTGTTGCCAAAAATATTTGCTTATACCGGATCTATTAGTATTGAGCGTACTTGGCGTAGCGAAGGTAAAGATGTTAATAGACAAGTAAAAATGTCTGATATATCTGCCATAAAAACAGCTTTGGACGATGGTTGGGTAGTAACGTTTCCGCAAGGGACAACAACACCTTTTAAGCCAATCCGTAAAGGAACTGCACACATTATAAAACGTTATAAGCCTGTTGTAGTGCCTATAGTAATTGATGGTTTTAGACGTAGTTTTGATAAAAAAGGATTACGTATTAAAAAGAAAAACGTATACCAATCTTTTGAAATTAAAGAACCACTACAAATTGATTATGATAATGAAACTATTGCAGAAATTGTAGAAAAAATAGAGTATGCTATAGAGCAGCATCCTTCATTTTTAAAGGTTATACCTCAAGAAGAATTATTAGCTCAAGAAGAGCTTAATAAACAACGTGAGTTTTTAACTTAATTTGCAATTACTAATAGTAATTAAACACTAAAAAAAAAGCATCAAAATAAATTTATTTTGATGCTTTTTTTATTGGTAGTACTCTAAAACTAGACTTCAATTTTCTTTAGTTCTTTGTAGTTTTTGTTTAAACGTTTTAATAAAATACCATATATTAATTTGTAGAATAGCCATATTATAGTGACAAAAACTATTGTAAACAAAGCAAATATCCCAATCATGGTTAAAAACTGAGCGTTGTTAAAATGTTCAATTTTTTCAATTAAAATAGGATCGTGTTTACTAGTATAATAAAATGCAAAAATCATTGATACCGATGCCATAATTAGATTATATAGTACATAGTATTTGATGATTTTTCTGGTTTTTAAAATGTTTTTCATTAAACGTCTAGCGTTGTCCGTAACAGAAATTGATTTATGGGATTTGTATAATAAATACACAAAAACCATAATAATAGCATAAGACAATACGCTTAAAATAATAAACGTGTTACTGGTGTACATCTCATCATGTTTGGCTCTGTAAGTGTCCGACATAAAAAAGGGTAAGGTGTTAATTATAATCCAAAACACCAGTTCTGCAACACTAATATAAAACAACGTCTTAACAATAGACGATGATTTTTTTAATAGCATTGGATATATTTGGTTAGCAGATTTTTTTTCAAATTTATCTTCGCTTTTAACCCAATCTTTTTTCAATAATTCTAATTCATCCATAGGTTAAGGATTTAGTATGGTTCTTAATTTAGTTTTCACTCTATTCATTTTCACTCTTGCATTCACTTCTGTGATACCCATTGTTTCACTTATTTCTCTGTAATTTTTGTCTTCTAAATATAAAAAGACTAACGCTTTTTCGATATCATTTAATTGGTGGACCGCGTTATATAATAACTTTAATTGTTCTTCCTCTGTATTATCATATTCTTCAGCACTAATTTTAAACTGTACAGTATCAAATTGCTGTGTATTAATTGTACGTTTAGACTTGCGGTATAATGTAATTGCGGTATTTAACCCAACACGATACATCCAGGTGCTAAACTTACTATCTCCTCTAAACTTCGGGAAGGCCTTCCATAATTGGATGGTTATTTCCTGAAACAAATCGTTGTGCGCATCATAGTTATTGGTATAAAGTCTACAAACTTTATGCACAATATTCTGGTTTTGCTCAAGCAATTCGACAAAATCTTGTTCTAGTGGTTTACTCAATGGTTATTTAGTTTAATTATTAGTAGCTAAAGTTATTAAGGTGTTACATAATAAATGATTTTTTTTAATAAAATAAATTGGATTCTTAATTTACTACTGTTTATGTTTTAATAAACCAATGACTATTAAAAACTGAGATAAAGCATAAGTAAACATAATACTAAAGTCTGCAAATGGTAATGGGGTATAAAACTTGTTTAATGCTAAAAGGCTATCCGAAACCATAAAACAAATAGCGCCAATAAATACTAAATTATAACTTTTGTCCTTTTGACGTAAATAAGCAAAAGTTGACATTAATAAAATAACAAACATATATAATATTACAGGGATTAAAAGTTGGTCTAATCCGGGGTTTAATAACCAAAATAGCCCACATGCATAAACTAATAATAGTAATATAAAACCATATGGTTTTTTATTAGAATCTTGATGCTTAAAAAACACTAAGCAATACATAATATGAGCCATTAAAAAAGCTAATAAACCTAATATGAAAAATATTGGGTTTTTATACACAAAAAGTAGAAGTACATCTCCTAAAAGCGAAAAAAATAATGCTAATGTTGTAAAGGTTTTTGTATGTTTTGAAAGGGTGTTGTTGTGTTTTGTAAAAAAGAAAATAAGGCTAATAACAACAAGCGGTTTTGATATATAATGGAGGTTTTCTAATCCATTTAAATTAGCTATTACCGTTTCGGTAAAAACAATGATGGTAAAAATAATATAGAAAATAGATGTTGAGGTAAGCTTCATTTATGATTGGTGTTTTAGCAAAAGTATACATTTCTTATTACTAAAAATCTTCATAAACCACTAGAATAACTATTTATGAATATAGCGTAAGATCACTAATTTACTAAAATAACGGAAGCTGTTCATATTGTGCAATTACATACAATTTACCACAAGCTCTAGCATCAGACAACGCATCGTGATGTTTTAAAGCAATGCTATGCACTTTGCAACAGGCGTCCAATTTTGCAGGTTTATAACCCTTTTTACGATACATTTTAAGTGTACACTCCCAACGTGGACCCATGACTAAATCTGTATGCGGTATGTTATAATCGCTCATTGTTTTTAGTAAAACCGTTCTGTCAAAAGCTTCGTTATGTGCAACAGTTACTATTCCTGAAATTCGTTTTTTAATCTCAGGATATACAGCTCTAAAATTAGGGGCAAATCTAGTATCATCTTCTGTAATACCATGGACTTGTTGGTTATGCCAATTATAGTCATTGTTTGGTGGTTGTATTAAGGCATGAAACTCGTCAATAATAACCCCATCTTTAAAGGTCACAATTCCAACCGAGCATATGTGGTGGCTTTTTGCAGTTTCAAAATCTATAGCAGCAAATGTCATGGATAGGGTTTGAGTTTAGGAAGTAAAGTTAGGGAATTTATTATTTAGGTTGTCTCCACAATAAAAAGGCCAATAAAAAACCAATTATCATGTAAATTCCATGTGCTATACGTATGTCATTTTCGGTTTGACCAATCAGGTTTTTAACCATTGTACCCAGACTTAACCAGTAAATAAAAAAGGCAATTACAACCAAAATTATACTACCTACCGTACCGCTAACTAATAAAGGTTGCTTGGTGGTAAAGAAAAAATTTGCAGTTAATGCACCCCAAAAAAAGGTAAGCAAATAACCATTATCGGTGTAGTTTTTTAAAATTCGGCTAATAGTGTCTTCGTCTGAAGTATTATCTATAGCTAGATAAATGTCAAATGCTATTAATAGTATAAATAAAGTAATTATTAAGTATTGGACCCTTTTAACAAAAGCATCGTTGTCTAATAGTTTGTTTAGTGATAGCATACTTTTTAGTTGTTTAGTGTAAAATCTATTAGTTGCTCATGTCGTTGTGACCAGATAAAATGACCAAATAATAAGCCTGTAACCAATAGTAAAATTTGATATTCTGTTTTTATAATAAAGTCTTTAGCAAGTTTTCTGCCATATAGTATCATTAGTATTACGATAATGGCTAATAGTATTGGTGGGATTTCCCAATGGGTTATAAAAATATCAAGAATTGGTTTTTTGCTACCTAAAAAAAAGTGACCTCCAAAAACACCCCATAAAAAAGTGATAAAAAAGTACTTATTATAACTCCAATTTTTAATCACAACGTTAATTGTATCGTTTTTATATCTATTAATATTTAAGATAGCATTTAATATAATTAATAAACCTATGGTGCTAAATACAATGATTTCGACAGTTTTAATAGACATAAACAGTTGGCTTTAAGTACTTAAAGTTATGGTTTTTGTGCTATAATACCAATAGGTTTGATTACATAATTATAATTACATACAATTCAGCTTAAAAAAAATACAGTTGAGTCATCTCTTTTTTATAAAACAGGAGTTGTGATGGATATTTGTGGTATTAACTTATAAACCAATAATTATGTTTAAAATTGCTATCACAGTCGCCTTGTTTGTAAGTAGTTTGCTACAAATGCCAAATGTTAATCAAACGGAAACAATAAAGACATTAAGTTTGGGAGAGCAGCATAAAATCCAAACTTGTTTAAGTATTTTGCAACCTCAAATAAAAAGCACTAAATCTGGATGATGTTACAAACTAATTTAAATTGCTTGACAAACACATCAATCCAATAACTACATTAAATCAAATAAAACTCTGTAACTTTTTACTAAATTTAAACCAAATACAGAGTCTGATTTTAATGACCCTAACCTAATAATTAACTAAAGCCAATAAATAATAATGTTGAATTTTTTAAAAGAATTAGCCAAAGCATTTGTAGTCGGTATATTGGTGTTTTTAGTTAGGTTATTAATCATGTATATATATGATTACCAAATTAAAACTAGTCAAGACTTACTATTAGATTTTGTTTATAATCAAATGTACGCTGTCGTACTATACTTATCTAACGCTTATTTTCTGTCTTACTTAATGGACAGGTTTAAGGACAACCTATTTAAGATTAAAAACCTGTTGATAGCTGCTGCATTATCCATTGCAATTTCAATGATTGCTATTTTCTTTTTAAGGTTTAGTATTAAAGTATTGATATATAATACGCCTTATTCTGAGTTTTTAGTGTCAGAACGTTTAGCTTATTATTGGTTTTCGTTAACCATTGCTATAACAGTAACAACAGGCTATTATATTTATTATTATCAAAAATATAAGCAAGACCGTAAAGTAAAAGAACAAAAAGTTATTGCCGGTACAGCAAGTGCTAAGTTTGATGCTTTAAAAAACCAGTTAGACCCTCATTTTTTATTTAATAGCTTAAATGTGTTAACTAGTTTAATTGAAGAAAATCCAGATAACGCACAAAAGTTTACCACTAGCTTGTCAAAAGTTTACCGTTACGTTTTAGAACAAAAAAATAAAGAATTAGTAACAGTTGACGAAGAGTTAAAGTTTGCTAAAACCTATATGTCGTTATTAAAAACGCGATTTGAAGACAGTATTATTTTTGATATACCAGAGCAAGCTAAAAACCCAGACAGCAAAGTTATACCCTTAGCCTTACAGTTGTTGTTAGAAAATGCAGTAAAGCATAACATTGTAACTAGTAATAAACCGTTACACATTAAAATTTACGAATTAGACGGTAACCTAGTGGTTCAAAACAATTTACAAACTAAAGAAATAGTCAAAAAAAGTAGTGGTGTTGGGTTAGAAAACATCAAGCAACGCTACCAATTATTAACAAATAGACGCGTAAGTATTAACCAAAACAGCACACATTTTTTAGTGTCAATACCTATGCTAACCAAAGAAATAAAAATCATGAAACAATTACCACAAAAACAGTTTGACGACACTTATGTAAGAGCACGCAAACACGTTGAAGAATTAAAAGAATTTTATTATAACCTAATATCATATTGTATTGTAATCCCATTTTTAATATTTATCAATTATTACACCTTTTGGGGGTATAAATGGTTTGTATGGCCATTATTAGGTTGGGGGATAGGACTTGCTTTCCATGCCTATAAAGTTTTTGTAAACGATGGCGTGCTAGGACGTGATTGGGAAGATAAAAAAATCCAACAGTTTATGAAGGAGGAAGAAGAAAAACAAAATTGGAATTAACCCAGAAACTATGAGAAATAATAGAGATAATAAAGAATTATTTAATGTGTCTGAAACAGAACTACAATCTAGGTTTGAAAAAGAAGAAGCCTATATTAGAGCACAGAAAAAGGTGAAAAAAATTAAAGGTTTTTATATACATCTACTAATTTATATACTTGTAAATATATTTTTAATTAGCACAATTAAGTCTAGAACAGATCTGCTATTTTGGAGTTTTGGAACTTTTTCTACAGCTATTTTTTGGGGTATTGGAATAGCTTTTCATTTTATGGGCACTTTTGGGGTTGATAAAATATTTGGTCATAACTGGGAACAACGTCAAATTGAAAAGTATATGGAAGACGATAAAAACAGAAAACGTTGGGAATAACAATTAGAAGTATAAAGTGAAAAATAAAAGGATACCAACTAAATTAAGCCCACCAATGAAAGTACTAATTATAGAAGACGAAAAACCATCTGCAAGACGCTTAAAACGTATGTTGGAAGCAATTGGTGTCACTGCACAAACAATGTTACATTCCGTTGAAGAATCTATAGATTGGTTTAATAATAACCAACATCCAGATTTAATCTTTTTAGATATTCAGCTTAGTGATGGATTGTCTTTTGAAATCTTTGAACAAGTAGAAGTTAAATCGGCAATTATCTTTACTACTGCTTATGACGAATATGCGCTGCAAGCCTTTAAATTAAACAGTATTGATTATTTATTAAAACCTATTGATGATCAAGATTTAGAAACTGCTGTTACAAAATATAAGGCAAGGCTTCCGCAAAAAACAAACATAGCATTAGATTTTGACGATATTAAAAAACTATTAGTTAACCCGATTGATAGGGTTTATAAAAAACGCTTTTCTGTTAAAGTAGGACAACATATAAAATTAGTAAATATTGATGATGTCGAGTGTTTTTATAGCGAAAATAAAGGCACGTATCTATATACTACAGAAGGCAGAAACTACTTAATAGATACTAGTCTAGAAGCTTTAGAAATCGAACTAGAACCTGAAACCTTTTTTAGGATTAACAGAAAGTTTTTTATCAATATAAATGCCATTAAAGACATTATAAGTTATACTAACTCGCGATTACAAATAAAGTTAAACCACTATAAAGAGGCTGAGGTTATTGTTGCGCGCGAAAGGGTAAGAGATTTTAAAGATTGGTTAGAGTAGGTGTTACTCTTCTTCGTCCTCAATCCTGTTATCATCAAAAGCGCTTGGTAATAATTTAGGTATAAATTTTACTACCAAAGGTAATAACAACGCACCACCTGGTAATAAAAAGATAGCCAAACTTGGTACCGATTTAAAGATGTCTAATAACTGATCTTGAACTTTTTTTTGTTCGTCTTTACTTAAATCTCTAACCGTAGATTTTGATAATAAAATAAGCAACTCTTTACTTTCTAGTAACTCTTTAGTAAGACGTTTACTGTTTCGTTTTATTAATTTTAAAACCATATTACTGGAATTATCATAAAACGTTTTTACAATGTTTTTAGAGCCTAATAAAGGGACTTTGTCTCTGTAAGTTTCATAAAAAATAGCAATGGTATTAGAAGCTTCATCAGTTTGATGCTGTGTTAAATTAAGTTTTTGGCCTAAGGTATTTAAAAACACTTCTTCAATAGTATCTATTTTTGCATCAGTCCAAGTCGCCATAGCTGCCAAGTCTAAACAATAACGTGCAAATAAATTACTATCTACGCTATTAATAGCTTCGTCATACAACAATACAGTATCACGCTGGTAACGTAAAGATTGTTCAAAAAGATTAATTAGGCTTTTGTCGTATTCGGACTTTTCTTTTTTACTATTTAATGTATTTAAAACAATACTTTCTATAATAGCTTCGTGCTTATTAATATCATCTTCACAAACCTTCCCAGTTTTTAAAAAATCTTTAAATGCAATTACATCTACAAATAATAAGGCATTGGTAATAAAGTAGTTAAAGCTTTTGTCTATAAGGTTGTCGTCTATTTGTATGCGTTTAGTAATAATACGTTCTACTTGGTCTTTTACGTTTTTAGAGCCTATTAAAGCCTGTAAAAAGGATGTTTTTTCCTTATTTACAGAATTGTAAAAATTAGCAACCGCTGTGTAAAAATCGTCTTCTGTATTATGGTTGTTGTAAGCAATAAGTAAGGCTATGACTAAATTTATTTTACAAATTTCGTCAGATTCTAAATCTTCATCCTTAATCCAATCATTTACAACAGTTACATTACTACCATATATAAAACCACAATCCCTAAAGTTGTTGTAATATACTTCTAAGTCCTTGTCTTTAAAGAGTTCTGTAGGTTTTAACTCTTTAATTAATTTTTTAATCCAGCCTGAAGCAGATGGGTTCATTTATTCAATTTAATTAGGTGATAAAGATACTTCAATAAAATTATTATTTGAATTTTTTTAAAAATAACCAAACTTTTATAAAACCGCTATTTTAATTGTTGCGTAAGTGTATTGAGAACCAAAAATATTAATTAACAAAAAATCTCAAACATTATGAAAAATTTCAAATTTATTTTAGGAGTAGGCGTATTTGCAGCAGCAAGTTTCTTCTTCTTATCAGCGGATCACATTGATGCTCCAGCTGTACAAGGTGGTACAAGTGATATCACAGATTTTTATGCTTTTCAAGGACAAGACACAGACAACTTAGTATTTGTTGCCAATGTGCAAGGACTTTTAAGTCCTGGTGCTACAGGTAGTGCTAGTTTTGACGAGAATGTTATGATCGAGTTTAACATTGACAACACAGGAGACAATGTAGAAGACTTAGTTATTCAAGCCTTACCTAGAGATGGTAAAATGTACTTTTTTGGACCAGTTGCTCCAGGAACTACCGGTTTAAGTAGTACTGTAATTGGATCAGGACCACAAACAGTGGTAGATATTACAACTTATGGATCTGCACCAATGGTACAAACAACTGCAGGTATTTCTGCTTTTGCAGGACCAAGAGACGATCCATTTTTCTTTGACTTTAATCAGTATTCTGCAATTATAGGTGGTACTGCTTCAGGATTTAATAATCCAGGAACAGACACATTTGCAGGAACTAATGTAATGTCAATTGTTGTTGAGGTACCAAAATCTATGATTGGTGGAACAGGGACAATCAATACTTGGGTAGAATCTAAGTCTAAATAATAACAAACTTTAAAAACTTACATATTATGAAAAATTTAAAAAATATATTTACCGTTCTACTAGTAACTTTAGTAGCATTTAATTGCTCTAATGACGATGACGCTGCAGGACCAACAGGACCAACAGGTCCAGATTTTACTGGGACTTACACACAACAAGATCAAATGGGGAGACCTGCTGTAAATACAGTATTTGTGTCTTCTGGATCTAAGGATATGTTTAATACAACTGCACCAAGTAATCAAAATGCAGCGTTTCAAAGCATGTTTGAAACTAATTTAACGGGATTAAGCCCTGCTTTTGCTAACCCTGGAGATACTAATGCTTTAGGTCAAGATGCTGCAGCTTTTACAGGATTGTTAGCAACAGATGTGCTTAATGTGTCTTTAGACGGTACAACAACTTTTTACGATGGTACAAATGTTTTAACAGGACGTACTTTAGCAGACGATGTTATAACAGTAGAATTATTATTAATATTTGGTGGTGAGGACTTTAGCGAAAACCCAACACTATCTAATGATAATGTTGATGCAAATGATAAATCATTTTTAGCTTCATTCCCTTATTTAGCTTCTCCTTGGTAGACTAAAATTTAACTTAGAGTAGTGTCAAAACTACTCTAGGTTTTATATTTTTACCACTTGCTTTTTTTTAAACAAACTACAAAAAAACAAACAATCATGAACACTAAACTATCCATGCTACTACTTGTTATAATTATGGCAACTAGTTGTTCAGAAAAAACAAAAACAATTACTAATCCTGAGGATTATAATCAATATTTAACATTAAAAACAAATACAGAAACCTTAAGCGCTACTACAGAGTTTGATTTCTGGAATAATAAATTAGAAGAAACCCCTAATCAAGTTTCTTATTTATCTAAAATTGCTAGTGCAGAGTCAAGATTATTTAAATCCACTGGACAAATAAAGCACCTTAAAAATGCTGAAAACGCTTTAACAACTTTAAATGCAGAAACACAATATAATTCGGCAGGACACCTAAGGGCTTTAGCTCGTAATTATATTTCGCAACATAGATTTAAAGACGCTTTATTAATGCTTGAAAAGGCAGAGGTAAACGGACAAAACCTAGACGGTACACAAAAAATGATGTTTGATGTGCATATGGAATTAGGAAACTTTAAACTTGCAAAAAGTTATCTAGAAAAGGTTAAAGATTTAAACGATTTTGGATATTTGATTAGAGTTTCAAAATGGAGCGATTATAAAGGGGATTTAGCCTCAGCAATTAAATACCTAGAAAAAGCAACTTTAAAAGCCGAGTCTTCAAAATTAGAAGACTTAATGGAGTGGTCGTATACTAATCTTGCAGATTTTTATGGTCATGATGGACAGATTCAAAAATCTTATAATTACTATTTAAAGTCTTTAGCTTTAAACCCAAATGATGATTATGCTAAAAAAGGTATCGCTTGGATTGTGTACTCTTTTGAGAAAAATCCAACCGAAGCTAACCGTATTTTAGAAGCCATTACACAATTACATAAAGCACCAGATTATTTATTATTTAAAGCTGAAATTGCTGAATTTGAAAATAATCAGGAAGCAAAAAACAACTATTTGAAGTCATACTTTGAAGCAGTAAAAGATGAAAATTATGGAGATATGTATAATGTGTATTCTTCAAAAATATTAGCAGATATTAATAGTGAAAAAGCGATAACATTAGCAAAAACAGAAGTAGAAAATAGACCAACACCTTTGTCTTACGACTTATTAGCATGGAGCTATTTTAATAATGGAAACACAACTGAAGCTTTAAAAATAATAGAACAACACGTCGTTGGAAAAACGTTTGAACCAGAAGCACAATACCATATAGCAGCAATCTATAAAGCAAATGGTAAGTTAAAAGAAGTTGCAGCGCTTAAAAAACAACTACAGGAAAGTAGTTATGAGTTAGGACCTATTACAGCAAGAATCGTTAACCAATTATAATTTTAGATTTAATGAAAAGGATAGTATCTTTTATGACATTTTTATGTCTTGTTTTTACAACAAATGCACAAACCGTAAAAGGGTATGTTATGGATAATAACCAACCCCTAGAAGCCGCTTACGTTTATAATCAAACGTCTAAAGAGCATGCGCACACCAATCAATTAGGACAATTTATTATTAATAATACTAAGGCAGGTGACAGCTTAGTAATTGGTTTGTTAGGTTATAAAAAAAGCGAATTACTTTTAACTGAAACGCTTTTAAAAAATCAACTTATTATTAGCCTAGAAGCTAAAGCTTTTGTCTTAGACGAACTTGTATTGTCAGAACCATTAGATGTTTTAAATAGTATTGTAAAGATAGATGTGGCGACAAACCCTATAAATTCTTCACAAGAAATTTTAAGAAAAGTACCGGGGTTAATTATTGGACAACACGCAGGAGGTGGTAAAGCAGAGCAAATATTTTTAAGAGGTTTTGATGTCGACCATGGTACGGATGTAAGCCTGTCTGTAGACGGTATGCCTGTAAACATGGTGTCTCATGCACATGGACAAGGGTATAGTGATTTACACTTTTTAATCCCGGAAACCATAAATACTATAAATTTTGGTAAAGGACCTTATTTTGCAGATCATGGTGATTTTAATACCGCTGGATTTGTTGACTTTAAGACTAAAGATAGATTAGAAGAAAACTTGATAAGTTTTTCGGCAGGACAATTTAACTCACTTAGGACCTTAGGGATGTTTAATTTATTAGATACTAAAAATTCGCAAAATGCGTATGTTGCGGTTGAGTATATTGAAACTGATGGACCGTTTGAGTCGCCACAAAATTTTGATAGATTAAATATAATAGGAAAATATAATGCGTTTTTAAGTAACGATTCTAAAATAGGATTAACCTTAAGTCATTTTACAAGTCAATGGGACGCCTCAGGACAAATTCCGCAACGTTTAGTAGATAACGGGACGCTTACTAATTTTGGGGCAGTAGACGATACAGAAGGTGGCAACACCAGTCGTACCAATTTTAACGTACAATACAGTACAATTTTGGATAACGACGTGGCAATGCAATCCAATATGTTTTATTCGAATTATAATTTTGAATTATACTCAAACTTTACCTTCTTTTTGGAAGACCCAATAAATGGCGATCAAATAAAACAAAAGGAAGAAAGAAATGTATTTGGTTTTAATACACAATTCAAAAAAAATATAGACTACACAGGTTTTGATGTAACCTACACTTCTGGTTTAGGTTTACGTTATGATGATGTAAATGATATTGAGTTATCACACACTTTAAACCGAAAAGAAACTCTTGAAAACATCCAATTAGGAGATGTAAACCAAAGAAATTTATATGGTTTTTTTAATGCAGAAATTGATTTAGGTAAAGTGTCTATACTTCCTGCATTACGTTTGGAGTATATCAAGTTTCAGTACCAAAACCAATTAAGCCCTACTTACAGCAATTTAACGCAAAGTGAAGTGGCTTTACTACCTAAATTAAGCATTCAATACAATCAGAATAATAATTTACAATGGTTTATTAAATCAGGAATTGGATTTCATTCAAACGATTCTAGGGTAGTTTTAAATCAAGAGATTGACAATGCATTACCAAAAGCTTATGGTGTAGATTTAGGAAACATATGGAAACCAACTAATAAGTTGGTCTTAAATACTGCATTATGGTATTTGTTATCTGAAGAAGAATTTGTTTATGTCGGTGACGCAGGAATTATTGAACCTAGCGGAAAATCGGAACGTTACGGTATTGACTTAGGGGTTAGATATCAACTTACAGATAATATTTATTTTAATACTGATGCTACAATAACTAGAGCAAGAAGTTTAGAGGAAGCAGACGGTAATGATTATATCCCATTAGCACCAGATTTTACATTAGTGGGAGGATTGTCGTTTAAAGATATTAATAATTTTTCAGGAGGAATACATTACAGATATGTTGATGATAGACCAGCAAATGAAGATAATAGTATAGAAGCAGAAGGGTATTTTATAACAGATCTTAATATTAATTATGCGTTTAACAACAATTGGAAACTTGGTGTTAGCATAGAAAATGTTTTAGATACAGATTGGAAAGAAACTCAGTTTTTAACCGAGTCAAGATTACAAAACGAGGCACAACCAGTAGAAGAAATTCATTTTACTCCAGGTACGCCATTTAGCTTTAAAACAACATTAAGTTATACGTTTTAAAAATAAATAAAACCTTACTCATAAAAATTACGTAAGTATGGTGCAATCAGTTTAAGGGAAACAATTAATTGCACAGCTAACATACTATACGTTAAATGCTATGAAAAGGTAAGGTTTGGTTTTTGTTAGTTTGTTTTTTGAAAGTGTTTGATAATTTTATTATCAAACACTTTCTTATTTTATATACTACTTAACCTTTAATAAATAGGCTTGCAGGCTTTTTTTAATGCGTTGTTGAGGTAGTTTAAAGCCTAAACGATAACCAGCTTACATATTATAACCCGCTAATTAGTTTACATTTAGCCTTTAGTTTAAAACAAAAAAAAGAGCTTCCTTATAGTGAAGCTCTTTTTTAAAGGTTCTATTTTTTTAAGTTATAATGAAGCTAAAGCTCCTAATGTATAAAGTTGTTCTAATGTTGGAGACTCGCTTCCACCAGCTGGTTCTAATGTAATACCAAATGCTTGCGACTGATTAGCATTTTCAAGCTTAAAAATCTTATTATCATCTTGTATAAAATCATCAATAGTCCCTAAATTAGTAGGTGTTAACGGGTTTAAGGTCAATGACCATACTTGGTACACTTTGCCTTCTGGAGGTTCTGGTAGACCTTTTAAATCTAAGTACACTGTATCCTCCTTTTTGTCCCAATAGACCGTAGCATAAGCTCCCGGAGCTGCAGCTTGACCTTCTAATGGAATATTAATAATGCTCTTATCTCTAATAATATTAAGTAAATTTTTAGTTTCAGCTAGATCCGATTTTGAAGTTTCCATCTGGATTTCTAAAAAGTCTTTTTCAGTACTTACGGTTTGTATTTGATTTTCAAGTTCAGATTTTTGGTTAATAGTCCAAATTAAACCTCCAGCTAAAACAACAGCTGCAGCCCAACCAGAATAATTAATCCATTTTGTTTTTGGCCTATTTAAACTAATAACTTTACCATCTGTCGGACTGTTATCTAATCGTCCTTTAATAGTATTAAATTGAATGTCTTTTTTAGGAGCAACACTAGCAGTTAATTTTACAATTGCAGCTTCAATCTCTAAAACTTCTTTTAATAGTTCTGGGTGCTTTAACATTAAGTCATACACTTCTTTACTTTCTGTTTCAGAAAGTTGACCAGCAACGTAAAGTTCTAGTATACCTGAGTTTATGTAGTCGTTAATATTCATATTATAATACTGCTTCTCTTAATTCTTTAATACAATTTCTATTTCTAGTCTTTATTGTGCCTATTGGCATATTTAACTCTTCCGAAGCTTCTTTTTGTGTAAACCCTTTAAAGTATAATAACTCAATAACTTCAATACATTTTTTAGCCAGCTTATCTACAAATTTTTTGATGCCAATAGCATCAGTACTGTCGTCTAAACTATCTTGTGATTGTATGATATCTACGAAGTAATCAGAGTTAAGGTTTTTTCCTTCATTTTTAAAAGATTTAGATCTAGTTTTATCTATTGCAGCGTTTCTTGCAATATTGATAAGCCAAGTAAAAAAACGCCCTTTTTTTACGTCATAACTATCAGATTTATGCCAAGCTTTAACAAAAACATCCTGCATAACCTCCTCAGCAATAGCATGATCTCTAACAATATTATAAATAACACCATGCATGCTGTCTCTATACATATTGTATAGTTTTTCAAACGCTTTTACGTCTTTGTTTTTAAACTGAATTACTAAATTATCTAAATCCATATAAAAATTAATGTACTTGTAATGTATAACTTAATTGCAAAAAAAATCGCCCAAGAGCGATTTTTTTTTATAAATAGATAATTTTATTATTCAATAATTCCACCACAACTTATTCTTCCACCAGCATCACCTGTTGGTTGTGTTGTAAAATCGTCAGTTCCAGAATGTACAATAATAGCTTTTCCTAAAACGTCTTTGTTTTTATCACCACATCCAATACACCACTCGTCAGTGATTAACATAATTGTAGCGTGTCCATTAGCATCGGCTTCTAAGTTACCAATGTCTCCTTTATGAAAACCTTCTTTGCTTCCCCATTTTCCGTGAGGTTGACCAGTTGGGTTCCAGTGTCCACCTGTAGATTTTCCATCGTCAGAAGAGCAATCTGCTTTCTCATGGATATGTATAGCGTGTTTTCCTGGCTCTAAACCACTGATCATTGCAGTAAATTTAACCTTACCATCCTCTTCTGTAAATACAGCATTTCCAGTAGTGTTACTTCCACTTTTTGATTCTAATTTTAGTTTAACTTTTTTAGCAGTTTCAGCAACAGTTTTAGTTGTTTCTGGTTGTGTTTTATCTTCTTTACAGCTTATAAATAAGCCAAAGGTTAATACTAGTACTAATAAAGATATTTTTTTCATTTTATGTTTTTTTAGTGATTTTTTAAAGTTAAGCAGATAATTATGTATTTGCAAATTACTAACTATTATTCTAAAGTAAATGTTTTAATTTTATCTATGCCTTTAGTCATATTTATTTTTATAATAGACTGGTAATAAGGTTTAAAAGTGTCGTTAAAAAAGGTGTTTGTTTTTTCTAATGCTGTTTTTAAATCTGTTTTAGCATGTTCTAATAGTGTATTTTCAGTTATTGTCAAACCATTTTGTCTTGATCTAATATACCAATAAGCAGCGCCTAACCTGTCATTAACACTAATGTCTAAAGTTTTTGTTATCCCTTGTCTTTTATCTTGTTTACCAACATAGCTATCAATAATTTCATCTATCTGTTTAATAATAGCTTTAGATGTTTTTATTTGATCCTTATACTTTTCTTTATCTAAATCGGTTAACTCTTTTTTATATTTTTCTGCCAACTTTTTATTTTCAACTAATTGTTTTGTGGCATCTGCAGCAATTTGACGCATATTTTCAACTTCTTTTAAAGCTGCATAAACAGCGTCAGTATTTTTAGTAGATAAGTCTAATCTTGGGTCTGGTGCTACTGTAATCGTAGTTGTTGAGGTCTGATCGCCATACTCTAAAACAGCTTTGTAAATACCTGGTTTAACTTTAACACCACCAGTTTCTCGTTTTCTTTTTCTAATAGTTCTTGATGGTCTATCGCCTCCTTTTTCGTCCATATACCAAGTCCACTTATGTAAACCTTTGTCATCTGGCACTTTACGTTTTAAAGTCCTAATTAGCTTATCGTCGTTATATAGTTTAAGAGAAATAGAATCCCAACCTGTTTTAGTTTGTTCCAAGTTGTCATTTATGTCGTCTGTAGTGTTGTCGGTTTCCTTTTTATCTTCTTTCAAAACTTTTACAGGTGCAACATAGTAAGTAAATTGTGCCCCACGACCTCTGTTGTCTCCATGATACATCGCATCTGCACCAAATCTGCTTCCAGTTGGTTGTTGGTAAGCTGCTTGATAAGCAGTTGGAGGTGAGAAGAGTTGGATTTTATTATTTAGTAGTTGTTTGTTTTTAGCAATAGCACGTAACGGTCTAATGTCATCCAATATCCAAGCAGCACGTCCAAAGGTACCTATTACTAAATCATGTTCTCTAGGGTGAATCACTAAATCTTTTACAGATACAGTCGGGAATCCTTCTGTCCATTTTGTCCATTTGTCACCTGCATCAATCGAAACATATAACCCATCATCGGTCCCTAAAAACATTAGATTTGGTTCTTCTAAATCTTCAATAATCGCTAATGTGTAACTTTTTACATCATTTTGATCTACAATACGTTCCCATGTTTTTCCGTAATTGGAAGTTCGGTAAGCATACGGAGTGTAATTAAATCGTCGATAGTCATTTGCAATCAGCAAAGCTTCACCTTTATTTTTATTACTCGCTTTTATTTGGGCAATCCAACTACCTTTAGGTAATCCTTTTAAATTATTAGAAACATCATCATAGGTTTGCCCACCGTTTTTAGTAATATGGACACGTCCATCATCAGTTCCAACCCAAAAGACTTCTTTTTCAATAAGTGACGGTTCGATAACCAAAATGGTACAATGGTTTTCTGCTCCGGTTGCATCCATTGTTAATCCACCACTTTCATGTTGTTTTAATTTTTCAGGATTGTTAGTGGTTAAATCTGGCGATATTATTGTCCAAGTTAATCCTTTGTCTGTCGATTTATGTACAAATTGACTACCAAAGTACACTGTGTTATTATCAAAAGGATCTATGTTAATGGCTGCATTCCAATTAAATCTTAATGATACATCTTTATCTGGGTGCGTTGGTTTTACAGTAAAATTATTTCCAGTTTGCCAGTCGTAATAGCTAACAGAGCCTTGCTGACTCATAGTCCAACCGTATCGCGAATTATCTTTATCCGGTATTACATCAAAACCATCTCCAAAACTAATTTCTTGCCAATAACTATTACGGATACCTTGCGCGCGCCAAACGTAAGCAGGACCTCTCCAAGAGCCATTATCTTGCATACCACCATAGACATTATATGGGTACTCATTATCCACATTAATATGATAAAATTGTGCAACAGGTAAGTTGCCGACAAAACGCCAATTTTTACCACCATCTTTTGTAATATTTAATCCACCATCGTTTCCATCAATCATAAAATTACCATTTGTTGGATGGATCCACCAGGCATGATGGTCAGGATGGACACCATTATTGGCACCATAAGCAGGCATTAATTGTTTAAAATTTTTACCGCCATCTTCACTAACATTTACATAGGTGTAGACAGTATAGACTCTGTTTTCATTTTCTGGGTCTACATATATTTCTGAGTAATAAAAAGGTCTATTTCCAATATCACTTTTATCGTTTACTTTATGCCATTTAAACCCACCATCTTCACTTTTGTAAAGTGCATTTTTTTTAGCTTCGACTAGTGCGTAAATAATATTTGGTTTGTTGGCAGCAATTGCAACACCAATACGACCTAATTCTCCTTTAGGAAAACCTTCTTTTTCTGTGATTTTAGTCCAATTTTCACCACCATCATGTGTAATATGTAATCCAGAGCCTGTCCCTCCAGATTTAAAAAACCAAGGCTCACGCTTATGCTCCCAAAGGGTTGCTATTAGTTTATTAGGGTTTTTTGGATCCATAACTAAATCTGCAGCACCAGTTTTATTATTAGCAAATAATATTTTATCCCAGGTTTTACCACCATCCATCGTTTTATAAATACCGCGTTCTGGATGTTCTCCCCATGGACTACCAATAGCAGCCACGTAAACAATATTTGGATTTGTTGGGTCAATTACCACACGATGGATATGTCTAGTTTTTTCTAAGCCCATAGATTTCCAGGTTTTTCCAGCATCTAAAGATTTATAGATTCCGTAACCGCCATTTAAACTATTTCTTGGGTTTCCTTCACCTGTACCAACCCAAATAACGCTTGGATTGGATTGTTGTATTGCAACAGCACCAACAGATGCAGTCACTTCTTTATCAAAAATAGGGTCCCATTTTATGCCACCCGAAGTCGATTTCCATAAACCACCAGAAGCTGTACCGACATACATAATATCAGGATTGCTTTGCACGACATCTATCGCGGTTACACGACCAGACATTCCGCCAGGTCCAATATTTCTAGGTTTCATGTTTTTGACTAATTCCATAGAAAATTCTTGCGAAAATGCTGTGAAACAGAAGAGTAGTAATAGGGTAAAAGGTAGTTTTTTCATTTATGATAAATATGTTTGCCTAAAGTTAATAAACAAATCTTAAATACATGTTAAGTCCAATAATTACAGTTAAAATTATCGTATTTTTATAGGGCATGAAAAATAAAAAGAACAACAGAAAAGGCTTCGTTTTTAAGCCCTATGAAGCACCTTCGCAATCACCTTTTGAAGCTCTTTTTGATATTTTTAAAGAGTTAATAACCCATACTTCAGGAGATTTTGACGAGGCTATAGATTGGCTTCGCGAATTAGATAAGGAATACAAATTAACGACTCCAGATTATACTATTGACGACTTTATAGAAGACTTAAAAGCTAAAGGTTATATACGTGAAGAAATTAAACCAGACGGAGAAAAAGGTGCTGCGATTACTGCAAAAACGGAACGTGCGATCAGACAATCTGCATTAGACCAAATTTTTGGAAATATTAAGCGAAGCGGTTCAGGTAACCATAAAAGTAAAGGTATTGGAATAGGAGATGAGCATACAGGCGATTTTAGAAACTACCAATTTGGAGACAATTTGGATAAAGTGTCCATGACAGAAAGCTTACGTAACGCTCAAATTAATCATGGAATTGGCGATTTTAATTTAACTGAAGACGATTTAGTGGTCGAGGAAACCACACATAAATCACAAATGAGTACCGTGTTAATGATTGATATTAGTCACAGTATGATTTTATATGGCGAAGATAGGATTACACCTGCCAAAAAAGTAGCTATGGCTTTAGCCGAATTAATTACAACTCGATATCCAAAAGACACTTTAGATATTTTGGTTTTTGGTAATGATGCTTGGCCTATAAAAATTAAAGATTTACCCTATTTAAATGTTGGCCCATACCATACAAACACAGTTGCAGGATTACAATTAGCAATGGATTTGTTAAGACGAAAACGTAATACCAACAAACAAATTTTTATGATAACGGATGGTAAACCAAGTTGCCTAAGATTGCCCGATGGGACCTATTATAAAGACAGTAATGGATTAAACCCTTACATCACTAATAAATGTTATGCACAAGCACAACAAGCCAGAAAATTACACATACCCATTACTACGTTTATGATTGCGCAAGACCCTTATTTGATGCAATTTGTAGAAGAATTTACGCATGCCAATCAAGGAAAAGCCTTTTACACAGGTTTGAAAGGATTGGGCGAAATGATTTTTGAAGATTACGAAACCAATAGAAAAAAGAGAATTAAAGGATAATTAATAACTGTTCGCCATTAGGTATTAGCTTTTAGCTCCATAATGAGTTAGCTAAAAACCAAGAGCAAACAGCTAAAAGCTATAAAATGAAAATAAAAAATATAAAGACTTTAGGCGAATTAAAAAAAGCCGGATATAAAAGTAAATCTATTAAAGACGAGTTAAGAGATAATTTAATAGTGAAAATAAAAAGTAAAACTACTGCTTTTGAAGGTGTGCACGGTTACGAAAACACGGTAATTCCAGAATTGGAACGTGCTATTTTATCTAGACATAATATTAATTTTTTAGGATTACGTGGACAAGCAAAAACCCGTTTAGCACGATTAATGCTAAATTTGTTAGATGAATATATACCAGTGGTGGAAGGGTCAGAGATTAATGACGATCCACTACTACCAATCTCACGTTTTGCAACGGAATTGATTGCAGAAAAAGGAAATGATACACCAATTATTTGGCTTCATAGAAGCGATCGTTTTGCAGAGAAGTTAGCAACACCTGATGTAACTGTTGCAGATATTATTGGTGACGTAGACCCAATTAAAGCAGCTAATTTAAAACTAAGTTATGCAGATGATCGTGTGATACATTACGGAATGATACCTCGAGCTAACCGTTGCATATTTGTAATTAACGAGTTGCCAGATTTACAAGCCAGAATACAAGTCGCATTATTTAATATTTTACAAGAAGGCGATATCCAAATTAGAGGATTTAAATTACGCTTACCATTAGATATACAGTTTGTGTTTACAGCAAACCCTGAAGATTATACAAATAGAGGAAGCATAGTAACACCTTTAAAAGACAGAATTGGCTCACAGATCTTAACGCATTATCCAACAGATATTGAAACAGCTAAAACAATAACACAACAAGAAGCTAAGTCAGATATAAGACAAAAACAAAATATACATGTGCCTGAATTAGCAAAAGATTTGTTGGAACAAATAGTGTTTGAAGCTAGAGAAAGTGATTTTATTGACGAGAAAAGTGGTGTAAGTGCACGTTTAAGTATTACAGCTTTTGAAAACTTATTAAGCACAGCCGAGCTTAGAACTTTAAAAAACGATGAGGAAACCACAACTGTTAGACTATCTGACTTTTTAGGTATTATTCCTGCAATTACAGGTAAAGTAGAATTGGTTTATGAAGGCGAACAGGAAGGCGCAGCACAAGTCGCTTATAATTTAATTGGAGAAGCTGTCAAGACTTTGTTTCCTGAATTTTTTCCTAAGATAGAAAAACTTAAAAAGCAAGAGGAAGAAAGCCCTTATGATGATATTGTCTCTTGGTTTTTTAACTACTCTGAAGGTTTTGAGTTATTAGATAGTTTACGTGATAAAGAATACAAAGCCTTATTAGATGCAGTGTCCCCTTTAGATGATTTATTAGGTAAACATCAACCAAAATTAACAAAGCAAGAAAGCTATTTTGTAAAGGAGTTTGTGCTATGGGCTTTGGTAGAGTATAAGCAATTAAGTAAATATAGATTTACAGAAGGGATTCAGTTTAAAGACCCGTATGGTAGTTTTATTAGTGGATTATAAAACAGTTAAATCATATAAAAAAAGCAACTTCAATTTGAAGTTGCTTTTTTTTAGTATTTAGCTTAACTATTAGACATTCTTTTTTTATTCTTTTTAATTTGTTTTGGTTTTAACCATAATATAAATCCACTAAACGAAATAAATAATAAACCAAGTCCAATTACTGTAGAATAAAATAATTTTAAAGGTTTAATTTCTAAATTAAGTAAATAATCTACAATAGAACCATCGTGAATCATTTCAATAAAATCGGCTGTTCTTGTTTTTTCAGACACCACTTTACCTGTGTAACAATCTATTTGTAACTCGGTAAAATGATTTTCAAATCTAACTTTAGCTATTCCTTTTCCTGGTCTATAATCAATTCTGTTTATTTGATTAGAAAGTTGAAGGCTGTCTATATATTTGATGGCGTTTTGTTCAATTTCATTTAAAGAAATTAAAGCCCTATTGTTTGATACGACTCGTTCTGTAGAAGGTTTAAAACCTAATTGGTCCTTCCATGCTAACAATAGACCAGTAGCACTCATTACAACTATAAATAGTAATAAGGATGTTGCGACCACGCTGTGTGTTTTCCGATACCAACGTGCAGATTTTGCAAGGTTTTTATTCTTCTTTTTCATGGTAAATAATAAACACACAATCTAAAGATTTCATTAACTAACAAATCTTAAAAGTTAGTTAATTTTAAACTGGAGTATTTAATAAAAAAATAAGTGTGTTATAATTAAATGTAAGTTTTAAACCAGTTTAGTGACCACCTGAACGTCACTGTGCAAAGTTCTGTGGACAGGACATTTGTTTGCAATTGTAAGTATGCGTTCTTTTTGCTTATCGTCTAAATTACCTATAAGTTTAATTTCTCTGTTAAAGGTATCCGTTTTGACTGTTTTATTTTCTCCATTTTCTACAATTTGGCTGTCAACTTTAGTATGTGAGGTATGTACTTCAACATTTTCAAGATACCATTTTTTTCTTTTAGCATACATTTGAATAGTCATTGCGGTACATGCCGATAATCCTGCTGAAACAAGCTCATATGGTGATGGGCCAAAATTATTTCCTCCAAAACTTACAGGCTCGTCAGCCAACATGTTATGACTCCCAATTTTCATTTGTGTAGTAAAACCATCCTCAGCATCTAAACTAGCAACAGCTTGATGAGATGTAGAGATTGCTTCCGTTTTAGGAATAGAAATATAGCGTTTTGCCCAATTAGCAATCACATTACCAACATAAAGTGAGTCTTCGGGTTTTGATAATAAATGGTCTGCGCCATCAATGGATACAAAACTTTTTGGATGTCTTGCTGCAACGTAAATTTCTTCTGCATTAACAATTCCTACAATTCTATCTTGTGGAGAGTGCATTACTAATAGTGCTTTTCGTAAATTTTGTGCAACTTCAGGTAAGGACTTAGTCTCTATATCATCTAAAAACTGTTTTTTAATAGTAAATGGTCTTCCGCCAATATTAACGTTGGCTTTTCCAGTAGTTTTAATTTCGTCAATACTATTGTTTATTAAATGTTTGACATGTTTTGGACTAGAAGGAGAGCCAATAGTTGCTATTGCATTTACAGACTCTATTAATGAAGCTGCAAATATAGACGCAGCACCACCTAAGGAATGTCCAACTAATAAGGTTGGAGCAGCATAGTTTTGTTTTAAATACTCTGAAGCGCTTATTAAATCTTCAACATTTCCAGAAAAGTTAGTGTTTTCAAATTCTCCATCACTTTCACCAAGACCTGTAAAATCAAAACGTAATACACCAAACCCATTTGAGGTTAGCTCACGACTAATATTTTTAACTGCAGATAAATTTTTACTACAAGTAAAGCAATGTGCGAATATGGCAAAATTATGAGGGTGTTGATTAATAGGAAGCTCTAAACGTCCAACTAATTGTTGACCTTTAGAATTTGTAAAATTTATTTTTTGAATATTCATGTTATAAAATTTATTATTCAGTCGAAAAAAAGAATCAAACCTTTTATTCGAAAAACTAAATTGTTACTAGTATTGTTTATAGTGTTTTAACTTCAATATAATAATCTCTATCTACTTTTACTTCAGCATCTTTAGATTTTAAATTTAAAACTTGATTGCCTTCCGTAGGTGTTAACCATTGACTATTTCCATTAATTTCAATTTGAATAGGCATTTTAAAACCTGCAACTGTATTTGTCCATTTATAGTTTAGTTTTTTATCTTCAATTTTATATTCTAAAACTGGGATTTTTGTAGTTCTTAAATACTGATCAAAAAAGCCTTTTAAATCTAAACCAGATTCTTCCGCTAAACAATCTTCTATTTGTTGCGTTGTTACCGTTTGATGATAAAATTTGCTATTTAAAGTTCTAAGCATTTGACGCCATTTATTGTCGTCGTTAACTAGTTGACGTAAAGTGTGAAGCATGTTTGCACCTTTATAATACATATCTCCAGAACCTTCGTTATTAACATTGTATTGGCCAATTAACGGTCTGTCGTTTTGAATATTTCTACGGGTTCCAATAACATAATCCGCAGAAGCTTCCTTACCATAGTAATAATCAAGAAAAAGATTTTCAGAATAGGAGGTAAATGCTTCATGAATCCACATGTCTGCAATGTCTATGCTTGTGATATTATTAGCAAACCACTCGTGACCCGCTTCGTGAATAATAATAAAATCAAATTTTAGCCCCCATCCAGTACCTGATAAATCGTTTCCTAAATAGCCTTTTGTATATTTATTTCCGTAGGTAACAGAGCTTTGGTGCTCCATGCCTAAATACGGTACTTCTACAAGTTTAAATCCATCTTCATAAAATGGATAAGGTCCAAACCAATGCTCAAATGCTTTCATCATTTTTGTAGCATCTTTAAAATGTACTTTAGCTTTTTCAAGGTTATCCTTTAATACATAATAACTCATGTCTAAATCCCCTTTTTCACCTTTATAAATTTCTGAAAAAGAAGCATAATCACCTATGTTAATATTTACACCATAGTTGTTTATTGGGTTTGAAACAAACCAGTGTGAAGTTACAGTGTTGTCTTCGTTCTCTTTTATTTTACGTAGTTTTCCGTTAGAAATATTTGATAACCCTTTAGGAATTGTCACACTAATTAGCATGCTGTCCACCTCGTCATACATGTGGTCTTTGTTTGGCCACCAAACGCTTGCGCCTAATCCTTGACAAGATGAGGCTACAAAATGGTTACCATTACTATCTTTTTTCCAAGAGATTCCGCCATCCCAAGGTGCTCTAACAGCTTCACGTGGTTTACCATGGTAATAGGCAGTCACGTTATTTACATCACCAATGTTTTGTTGTTCTTTTAGTGTTACAAAATGTGCGTTACCATCGTGTTTAATATTTAATTCGTTATTGTTTTGTGTCACCTTAGTTAATACCAAAGGGGCTTGTAAATCGATTTGTAATACTTGATTTGGTTTTAAAACGGTATACTGTATGGTATTTTGTCCAGAAATTGTTTTTTTATCAGGATTTACCTCAATATCTAAATGATAATAGGTTAAGTCCCACCATTCGCGTTCTGGTGTAATACTTCCGCGAAGTGTATCTTGTCTTGTAAAGTTATTTTTTTCTTGTAACAGTCCTTGAGATTGAATTTTTATAAATGGAGCAAGAATGAATATAAGTAGTATAAATACTGTGTTTTTCATTAGTTTTCTAATTTTTTACTAAATTAATGAAAATAAAAAAACCGCTTCATACAGAAGCGGTTTTTAACTATTTAAACTTAAAAAATATTAGAAACAATATTTGTTTTCAGCTTTTACTTTTTCTGCAATCTCATTACGTAAATCTACGATATCTGGATAGTTAGCATATTTAGTAAAACGCTTAAGTCCCATTAACATCATACGTTGTTCATCACCTTCAGCAAAAGAAATAATACTTTCTTTTCCTTTTTTCTCAATGATATCTACAGCGTTGTATAAGTATAATTTAGACATTGCAATTTGAACTTTTTGAGCATCTTCACCAAAACGTTTAGCGTTTTTCTCAGTTCTTAAAATTGCTGATTCTGCCATATATATTTCAATTAATATATCTGCAGCTGCAATTAATAACTGTTGGTGCTGCTCTAAGTCTGGTCCAAATTTTTGAACTGCTGCTCCAGCAACCATTAAGAAGGTCTTTTTAAGTTTCTTAATCATTTCTTTTTCTTCTGAAAATAATTCAGAGTAATCTGGAGTGTCAAAAGAAGGAATACCCATTAATTCACCTTGAACTGCTTGTGCAGGACCTAATAAATCGACATGACCTTTCATTGCTTTTTTAACTAACATACCTACAGAAAGCATTCTGTTGATTTCGTTTGTACCTTCGTAAATACGAGCAATACGTGCATCTCTCCAAGCAGCTTCCATAGGAGTCTCTTCCGAGAATCCCATTCCACCAAAAATTTGGATTCCTTCGTCTGCACAACTTTGTACATCTTCAGATACAGCAACTTTTAAGATAGAACATTCAATAGCATACTCTTCAACACCTTTTAATTCTGCTTCTTGATGAGAGTTTCCTGCAGCTTCACGCATTGCGATTCTATCTTCAATATTTTTAGCAGCTCTATAAGTTGCAGATTCACCAGCATATGCATTAGTAGCCATTTCAGCTAATTTAATTTTTATAGCTCCAAAATCTGCGATAGGCGTTTTAAATTGTTTACGCTCGTTAGCATAATTTACTGCTGTTGTTAAAATTCTTCTTTGAGAATCTAAACAAGCTGCAGCTAATTTAATACGTCCAACGTTAAGCGCATTCATGGCGATTTTAAAACCTTCACCACGACCAGCTAACATATTTTCAGCAGGTACAACAGTGTCGTTAAAAAATACTTGACGGGTAGAAGAGGCACGAATACCTAATTTATGTTCTTCTTCACCTAAAGTAATTCCGTTTGGATTTTCACCATCATATTCTACAATAAAACCAGTAATATTTTTATCGTCTTCAATACGAGCAAAAACGATCATCACACTACAGAAACCTGCATTAGAGATCCACATTTTTTGTCCGTTAATTTTATATGACTTACCATCAGCTGTAAGCTCAGCAGTTGTTTTACCAGAGTTAGCATCTGATCCAGCACCTGGTTCTGTTAAACAGTAAGCACCAAACCATTCACCTGAAGCTAATTTTGGTACATATTTTTGTTTTTGCTCTTCAGTACCATATAATGTAATTGGCATAGTACCAATACCTGTATGTGCACCAAAAGCAGTACTAAAAGATCCGGTTCCACTTGAAATATAATCACAAGTTAATACTGTAGAAACAAATCCCATTCCCATTCCGCCATAAGCTTCAGGAACTGCTACGCTTAAAAATCCCATGTCTCCAGCTTTACGCATAACGTCTTCAGTTAATGCATAATCTTTAGCTTCAAAACGAGTTTTATGAGGAATAATTTCACGGTCATTAAACTCCATTACTGACTCCTTCATCATTGTTTGCTCTTCTGAAAAATCTTCAGGAGTAAACACATCTTCACAATTTGTTTCTTTTACTAAGAATTGACCTCCACGAAGGATATCTTTTTCTAAATCTGCCATTTTATAGTATTGTATTAAGTTCTTTAATTAGTTTAAAAATTCGAATATTCCACAAGCCCCTTGACCTGTACCAACACACATGGTAACTGCACCATATTTACCTTTCATGTCTTGCTTACGCATTTCATCAAAAAGTTGTACAGATAATTTTGCTCCAGTACATCCTAATGGGTGACCCAATGCAATTGCACCACCATTTACGTTAATAATATCAGGATTAAGATCTAACTCTCTAATTACAGCTAAAGATTGCGAAGCAAAAGCTTCGTTTAACTCGATTAAAGCTAAATCGTCTTGTTTTAATCCTGCTTGTTTTAATGCTTTTGGAATTGCTTTTACTGGTCCAATCCCCATGATACGAGGCTCAACACCTGCAGCAGCATAGTTTACCATTCTTGCAATAGGTTCTAAACCTAACTCTTTAACCATGTCTTCACTCATAACCATTACAAATGCAGCACCGTCACTCATTTGCGAAGAGTTTCCAGCTGTTACGCTTCCTCCTGCAGCAAATACTGCTCTTAGTTTTGCTAAGGCTTCTTTGCTAGTTCCTGCACGAGGTCCCTCATCTTTAGTTACTGTGTAAGATTTTGTTGCTCTTTTTCCGTTAGCATCAATATAAGTTTGTTCTACTTCTATTGGTACAATTTGATCTTGAAAACGATTTTCAGCTTGCGCTCTTAATGCTTTCATATGTGAGTTGTATGCAAACTCATCTTGGTCTTCACGAGATACTTTAAACTGTTTTGCTACCGCTTCTGCAGTATTCCCCATTCCCCAATAATAATCTTCGTGACCATTTTTTACAATTGCATCGTAATTTAATTCTGGTTTAAAACCAGTCATTGGTACGCTACTCATGCTTTCTGCTCCACCAGCAATAATACAATCTGCCATTCCGGCTTGTATTTTTGCAGTTGCCATACCAATAGTCTCTACTCCAGAAGAGCAAAAACGATTTACAGTTACACCAGGAACATCTACAATTTCTAATCCCATTAAAGAGATTAAACGTGCCATATTTAATCCTTGAGAACCTTCAGGCATTGCGTTACCAACAATAACATCGTCGATACGCTTTGGGTCTAAACCTGGCAATTCCTTCATCATATACTTGATGGTTTCTGCTGCCAATTCATCTGTTCTTTTAAAACGAAACACGCCTTTTGGTGCTTTACCAACTGCGGTTCTATATGCTTTTACTATATATGCTGTTTTCATCTTTTATTTTAGTATTTAGTTTTTAGTAATTTGTAGTTAGTGATTCACTAATCCCTAATTACTTTTCCCTTTTTACTTTTCGCAACTAGTTACGAAGAGGTTTCCCTTTGGTTAACATATGCTGAATACGTTCTAAAGTTTTACGTTCTGTACATAAACTTAAGAATGCTTCACGCTCTAAATCCAATAAATATTGTTCTGTTACTCTTGTTGGTTCAGATAAATCTCCACCAGCCATAACGTAAGCTAATTTATTAGCAATTTTCATATCATGCTCTGAAATGTAGTTAGAATCTTGCATAGAGTCTGTTCCTACTAAAAACATTCCTAATGCTTGTTTACCAAGTACTAATACATCACTACGTTTTACAGGTTGCGTGTAACCAGAGTTAGCCATTAACATTGCGTGTTGTTTAGCAACTGCTATTTGACGGTCTTTGTTTACAACAACTACATCTTTTCCTTTTTGAAGCAGGTTTAAGTCGAAAGCTTCATAAGCAGAAGTTGATACTTTTGCCATACCAATTGTTAAGAAATGCTCTTGTAGAATGTTTAATTGTACATCACCTTTTTCAAAAAGATCTTGTGCTCTTAAAGCCATTTCTTTAGAACCTCCACCACCAGGAATCACACCAACACCAAACTCTACAAGTCCCATGTAAGTTTCAGCTGCTGCAACAACTTTATCTGCGTGTAATGATAACTCACAACCACCACCTAAAGCCATTCCGTGAGGAGCGGAGATAGTCGGAATTGCAGAATAACGCATACGCATCATCGAGTCTTGGAAGTATTTAATAGCCATGTTAAGCTCATCATACTCTTGTTCTGCAGCCATCATAAAAATCATTCCGATGTTTGCACCAACAGAGAAGTTTGCAGCTTGGTTACCGACAACTAAACCAGCAAAATCTTTTTCGGCTATATCAATAGCTTTATTTAATCCAGCTAAAACGTCTCCACCAATAGTGTTCATTTTAGATTGGAATTCTAGGTTAAGGATTCCGTCACCTAAATCTTCAACAACAACTCCAGAGTTTTTAAACACTTCTTTTGTTTTTCTGATGTTATCAAGGATAATGAAACTGTCTTGTCCAGGTATTTTAGTTTGTTTTTTAGTTGGGATATCATAAAAATATGAAGCACCATCTTTTACTGTATAAAAAGACGTGTTACCAGAAGCAACCATGTCGTTAACCCAAGCAGCAGGCTCTAAACCTTCGGCTTTCATTAATTCAATTCCTTTTTCTACACCAATAGCATCCCAAATTTGGAAAGGTCCATGTTCCCATCCAAAACCAGCTTTCATTGCATCGTCAATCTTGTAAAGCTCGTCTGAGATTTCTGGAATACGGTTTGAAACGTAAGCAAATAAAGCAGTGAAACTTTTTCTGTAAAACTCACCAGCTTTATCTTTTCCTTTTACTAATACTTTAAAACGGTCTACTACTTTATCAATAGTTTTAGTTAATTCTAAAGTTGCAAATTTTGCGCGTTTTGCAGAACGATATTCTAATGTGTTTAAGTCAAGCGATAAAATTTCTTTTTTACCATCTGCAGATACATTTTTTTTATAAAAACCTTGTCCTGTTTTGCTTCCTAACCATTTGTTTTCCATCATAGTGTTGATGAAATCTGGCAATTCAAAAAGCTCTAAACGTTCGTCATTAGGACAGTTTTCTCTAATTCCGTTTGCAACGTGAACTAAAGTGTCTAAACCTACAACATCTACCGTACGGAAGGTTGCTGATTTAGGACGACCAATAACTGGTCCAGATAATTTATCTACCTCCTCGATAGTTAAATCTAAATCTTTAACTGCATGAAATAAACTTTGGATGCTAAAAATACCAACTCTGTTTCCTATAAAAGCAGGAGTGTCTTTAGCAACAACAGATGTTTTTCCTAAGAATTTTTCACCATATTCATTTAAAAACTCAAGAACAGAAGCGTCTGTTTTTGGTCCAGGAATGATTTCGAATAATTTTAAGTAACGTGCAGGATTAAAGAAGTGCGTTCCGCAGAAATGCTTCTGGAAATCTTCACTACGACCTTCACTCATGAATTTTATTGGAATACCAGAAGTATTAGATGTAATTAATGTTCCTGGAGTTCTGTATTTTTCTAGTTTTTCAAAAACTACTTTTTTGATATCTAGTCTTTCAACTACAACTTCCATAATCCAATCTACGTCTGCAACTTTAGCAATATCGTCTTCTAAGTTTCCTGTAGTGATACGACTTGCAAAAGATTGACTGTAAATAGGAGAGGGTTTAGATTTTAAAGATGCTGTTAAGGCATCGTTTACTAATCTGTTTCTTACGACTTTGTCTTCTAAAGTTAAACCTTTAGCTTTTTCTTTGTCGGTTAGCTCTCTAGGAACTATGTCTAATAGTAATACATCTACACCAATATTGGCGAAGTGACAAGCGATACCGCTTCCCATAATTCCGGAACCAATAATCGCTACTTTTTTAATTCTACGTGTGCTCATATTATTTTAAAATGTGTTCTTTTTGGTTATATATTTTTTTATTTGAAATCAATTCGTTGATTGTATCTGAAACTTCGTAAAAATGTTTCAGTTTTTCTTCAGAGATATGACTTTTAATAGCGTCGTTAAAAACTAAGACACGCTCTTTTGCGTCCTTACGTTTTTGTTTTCCAAACTCAGTTAAGTGGATTAATACTCCACGTCCATCTGTTGGATTAGGTCGACGTACTATTAAGTCTAATTCTTCCATCCTTTTTAATATCCTAGAAAGACTTGTTGCTTCCATGCCCATAATTGGTCCAAGAGAGGTCGAAGGTGTGCCTTCTTCTTGGTCAATACTTAATAAAGTAAAGCCTGTAGCCATAGTCGTCCCGAATTTTGCAGCTTCTTCGTTATACATTTTATTTACTGCTAACCATGTGGTTCTTAGGATGTAATCTATGGTTCTATCATTCATATTTAAAAACGTAATAAGGCGTTATATTTTCAAAGATAGTAAAAATTTATTATGCATGCATAATAAATTTAAAATTAGTGTATAAAAAAAGCTATCTTAATTAAGATAGCTTTTAAAATTTTAGTTTCGATATATTTTATCATAAAGGTCTTGATATATGCCTTTTATAATTGCTCGTTTCATTTTCATGGTTGGAGTAAGGTGTCCTCCTTCAATAGACCAAACGTCTGGTGTTAATTCAAAACGTTTAATTTGTTCCCATTTTCCAAAATGTTTATTATACTTATCTATTTCTTCTTGGATACGACTAATAACTTGTTCTGAATTTGCAATTTCAACATCAGTTTTACCAATGTTATGTTTTTTAAGGTCTATCCAATCACGAATAAAATCAAAGTTAGGTTGTATTAATGCAGCTGGCATTTTCTCGCCTTCACCAACGACCATAATTTGTTCGATAAAAAGGGATTGTTTCATATCGTTTTCTAACAATGGTGGGATTACATACTTTCCTCCAGAAGTTTTAAACATTTCTTTTTTACGACCAGTAATTTTTAAAAACCCATCAGCATCCACTTCTCCTTTATCTCCGGTATGGAAATAGCCATTAGACATTACTTCTGCAGTTTTTTCAGGATCTTTATAGTATCCTAACATTACGTTTGGTCCTTTGACTAGGATTTCTCCGTCTTCTTCAATTTTTATTTTGACGTTACCAATAGCTTTACCAACAGTACCTACTTTATAATGGTTGTCTTTATACATACCGACAGAGACTACTGGAGATGTTTCAGTAAGTCCATACCCTTCCATTACTTTCATGTCAGCAGCTCCAAACATACGTGCTAATCTTGGTTGCAATGCTGCACTACCAGAAACCATAGTTTTTAATTCTCCTCCAAGAGCTTCACGCCATTTGCTAAATATAAGTTTACTAGCTATTTTAAGTTGAAACTCATACCACCAACCATTGGCTCCATAAGGTTCCCAACGCTCTCCTAATCTTACTGCCCAGAAAAATAACCCTTTTTTAATTCCAGATAACTCTTCTCCTTTAAGCATGATTTTATCAAATACTTTTTCAAGCAATCTAGGTACAACACTCATAAGATGAGGTTTGATTTCTTTGGCATTATCACCAATCTTATCTATTGCTTCTGCAAAGTAAATAGAAGCACCTTCATGTTGATATACATAAATTAGTACGCGTTCAAAAATATGACAAATAGGTAAAAAACTTAATACACGATTATCTCCTTCTACTAATGGTACTCTTGGTGAGCTGTCTAAAGCATTACTAGTAATATTCCAATGTGATAGCATGACACCTTTAGGCTTTCCTGTGGTTCCAGAAGTGTAAATTATAGTTGCTAAATCAGTAGGTTTAACGGCATCTTTACGCGCCTCAACTTCAGGTTGGTTACTTGTGTCTTTTCCTAATTCGAATAATTCCGAGTAATGTTTACAGCCTTCTATATGATCAAAAGAATATATTTCTTTAATTTTAGTATTAGCTTGAACTTTTCTAACTTTTTCTAATACTGCTTCGTCTGAAACAAAACAATAAATAGATTCACTATGATTTAATACATATTCATAGTCTTCTGCACTAATAGTAGGATAAATAGGTATGTTTTGTGCTCCAAGTTGAAGGATACCAATATCCATTATATTCCATTCCGTCCTGTTAGTTGTAGAAATAACAGCAATTTTATCATCCTTTTGGATGCCTAAACGTAACAAAGCTCTACTGATTGTATTTGATTTGTCTACATATTCTTGTGTAGATATACTTTTCCATTCACCATTATACTTAGTAACTAAGGCTTTTGCGTTAGGTTTATTTTCTAGTTGGTAATAAGGAAAATCAAAAAGTCTTGTAATTTTTATCATTATTTCTTTTGCAAAGTGATTAAGTATTGCAAAGTATGAAATTTTAAGGGTAATTCAAATAGAAGTCAAAAAAAGGAGCTGTAATTAAACAGCTCCTAAGCTAACTGATTGATAGCGTGAATATATGCGTGAATATTATTATTTAATAACTAACTATTTTTAAATGAATCCCTTAACTTTCATTTAAATTAAATAAAGCACATATAATCATAGCTAAAGTATATAATATGTTTTACGTAATAGGTGTAAATAATCGTAAAAATTAGGGTTTTAAGTAATTATTTAAGTAAATATTATCACATTTAAAAAATTCTGAAGGTTTTTGATTCATAAATAACTTAAAGTCTTTAGTAAAATGTGATAAATCATAATAACCATAATAGTCTATTAACTGTGAAATAGATTCTTTATTTGATTGGTATTTTTTCATCAAATTTAAAAACTTATAAAGTTTAATAAATTTTAAAGGAGTCAGCCCTATGATTTTTTTAAATTGATTTTCTAGATGTTTTTGCGAAACTGGAAAAATTTTTAATAGTTCTTCAACATTTATTTTACCTTCTTTTTTATAAACTACTTTAATTGCATCATCTACTAATTTTGTGTTTTTACTTTCGTGTAATTCTAAATTTAACAGTTGATTTTCAATTTTTATTGCAAGTGCTTCACCTTTTAGATTTTCTTTAAAAACAGGATTTAATAAATTGTATAAACCGTTATCAACCTTTGATAAGTTTAAATGTTTATCGGTTAATTTTGATAGATCCGTTTTTAATATTTTATAAAGCGCAGTAGGGTGGAAGTTGATTCCAAAACTAGAATAGGCATTGTATGCTTTAAAAGTGTAGGATTTATAGGATTGGCCAAGAATGACCAATCCTGTATTTTTATAAGTTTTATTTTTAAAATCTGATATTAAATTTTTTTCAGAATTGTAGTATACAATATGTGATTGGGCAGTAGGTATAATTTTAGAACTTAATGGAATAATAGAATCATTTACATTTATCTCGAAAAAGTCCTGTATTAAATGATTTGTATTAACACATTTGATATATCTAAAATCCATTACCCAATAACATTCAGAGTTAGTATACTATAAACGTATGAAAATAAATATCAAAACGATGTATATTCTTACTTTTTATTTTCGATCCATTGTCTAGCATTTACAAATGCTTCTATCCAAGGTGACACTTCGTCTTTTCTTCCTACTGGGTAATTAGCCCAATTCCATTGAAAAGTAGAACGCTCGATATGTGGCATCATTACTAAATGACGTCCTGTTTTATCACATAACATTGCAGTGTTATAATCAGAGCCATTAGGGTTAGCAGGGTAACTATCATAACCATATTTAGCGACAATATTATATTCTTTTTCAGATTTAGGAAGATTAAACTTTCCTTCGCCATGACTTATCCAAACACCAAGTGTCGTGTCTTTAAGACTAGATAGCATTACCGAATTATTGTCTTGTACAGTTACAGATGTAAAGGCACTTTCATGCTTTTTAGAATTGTTGTGCAGCATTTTACCATGTACTTCATGGTCAGGATTAATCAGTTCAAGCTCCATAAATAACTGACATCCGTTGCAAATACCGACAGATAAAGTGTCTTCTCTTTTAAAAAAGTTATTTATAACCTTATTAGCGTTATCGTTATATTTTATTGCTCCAGCCCAACCTTTTGCAGAGCCTAACACATCACTATTAGAGAATCCTCCTACAGCACCTAAAAACTGAATGTCTTCCAATGTTTCGCGACCCGAAATTAAATCTGTCATATGTACATCTTTAACATCAAAACCTGCTAAATACATGGCATTTGCCATTTCGCGTTCAGAATTACTTCCTTTTTCACGTAAAATTGCAGCTTTAGGTCTAGCTTTGTTTGTATCTATAGTTGGTAATTTCCCTGTGAAATGTTTAGGGAATTTGTACTGTAAAGGTTGTTTTTTATAATTGTCAAATCTAGCTTTAGCTAAACCGTTTGCAGTTTGTTTTTGATCTAATAAAAATGAAGTTTTGTACCAAATGTCTCTTAATCTTGAAACTGTCATAGTGAAGACTTCAGTGCCATTTATTACACTTAAAACATCACTGTTAGTAACTTTACCAATATTATGAAACTCAATATTAGCCGATTTTAAAACCGTTTCTATTGATTTGTCTTTAGACTGAAATACAATACCAGAATTTTCAGAAAATAATACTTTACAAGAATCTTTTTGGTTTAAAGCTGTAATATTTAATTCTGCTCCAAGATTAACATCTGCAAAACATAATTCTAATAAAGTTGTTATTAATCCTCCAGATGCCACGTCATGACCAGCAATAATTTGCTCGTCTTTTATTAATTGTTGGATGGTATTAAATACCGTTTTTACATACTTAGCATTTTTGGTGTTTGGCGTGCTGTTTCCTACTTTGTTAAGTATTTGTGCAAAGCTACTACCACCTAATTTAAACTCGTCTTGAGATAAGTTTATATAATAAATGTCGCCTCCATTTTTTTGTAAAACAGGCTCGACAATTTTTTTAATATTATTACAATTTGCTGCTGCAGAAATAATAACAGTACCAGGAGAAATGACTTCCTCGTTAGGGTATTTTTGCTTCATTGAAAGCGAGTCCTTTCCTGTCGGCACATTGATCCCTAGGTCTATTGCATATTCCGAAATTGCTTTAACAGCCTCATACAATCGTGCATCTTCGCCTTCGTTTTTACAAGGCCACATCCAGTTTGCAGACAGTGATACACTTTGTAATCCATCTTTTAAAGGCGCCCAAATAATATTGGTTAAAGCTTCAGTAATACTGTTTTTGCTTCCAGCAATTGGATTAATTAATCCAGAAATAGGAGAGTGTCCAATAGAGGTTGCAATACCTTCTTTACCATTATAATCTAAAGCCATTACACCTACATTGTTTAATGGTATTTGTAATGGTCCAACGCATTGTTGTTTGGCTACTTTACCACCAACGCAGCGGTCAACTTTATTTGTTAGCCAGTCTTTACAAGCAACTGCTTCTAATTGTAAAACTTGATCTAAATAGTTATAAAAATCATCAGGATTATAAGAGATACCACCATAATTTCTGTCAATAGTTGTATCCGTCATAATTGTTTTTGGAGAACTACCAAACATGTCTTCTAAAGCTAAATCCATTGGTGTATCACCTTTAGTTTTAGATTTAAAAGTAAATCTATTGTTATCCGTTACATCTCCAACAGTATACATAGGAGAACGTTCACGTTCTGCGATTCGGTTTAAAATGTCTAAATGCTTTTCTGCTATAACTAGTCCCATACGTTCTTGGGACTCATTACCAATAATTTCTTTAGCAGATAATGTTGGGTCACCAACTGGTAAAGCATCTAAATCAATAGTTCCTCCAGTGTCTTCCACTAATTCTGATAAACAATTTAAATGACCACCTGCACCATGGTCATGTATAGATACTATGTGGTTTTCTTCACTTTCTACCATTCCACGAACTGCATTAGCAGCACGTTTTTGCATTTCTGGGTTAGAACGTTGTACAGCATTAAGCTCGATGCCAGAAGCAAACTCTCCTGTGTCTGCTGATGATACAGCAGCTCCTCCCATTCCAATACGGTAGTTTTCTCCACCTAAAATTACTATTTTATCACCTTTTTTTGGCGTGTCTTTTATTGCTTGGTCAGCTTTACCATAACCAATACCACCAGCTTGCATGATTACTTTATCGTAACCAATTTTTCTGTTAGTTGTTTTTTCTCCATTTATTATTGTGCTTTTACTTTCGTCATGTTCAAAAGTTAATATAGAACCACAAATTAAAGGTTGTCCAAATTTGTTTCCAAAGTCAGAAGCACCATTACTAGCTTTTATTAAAATATCCATTGGTGTTTGGTATAACCATGGACGTGCAGCCATAGTTTGCTCCCAAGGTCTGTTCTCTTCTAATCTAGAGTAAGATGTCATGTAAACAGCAGTTCCTGCTAGAGGTAAAGAGCCTTTACCACCAGCTAATCGATCTCTGATTTCTCCGCCAGATCCTGTTGCTGCACCATTAAAAGGCTCTACAGTTGTTGGAAAGTTATGTGTTTCCGCTTTAAGCGAAATAACAGAGTCATAATCTGATGTTGTGTAGTAATCTGGAATATCTGCACGTTTAGGCGCAAACTGCTCCACTTTTGGTCCTTTTATAAAAGCAACATTATCTTTATAAGCAGATACTATAGTGTTTGGATGTTGTTTTGAAGTCTCTTTAATTAATTTAAAAAGCGAAGTTGGTTTTTCTTCTCCATCAATTATAAAAGTACCATTAAATATTTTATGTCTACAATGTTCTGAGTTTACTTGAGAGAATCCAAATACTTCAGAATCTGTTAATGGTCTACCTATTTTTTTAGAAACCCCTTCTAAATATTCAATTTCTTCATCGTTTAAAGCAAGTCCCTCTTGTTGGTTATAAGCAGAAATGTCTTCAATATTTAATATAGGGTCAGGTTTTATGTTTATTGTAAATGACTTTTGTGTTATGCCATTATATTTTTCAGAAATCATAGGATCAAACTCTTTGAAATCTTCAGGACAGGCTTCAAATTCTTCAATTCTAATAATGCCTTCAATACCCATGTTTTGAGTAATTTCAACTGCGTTTGTACTCCAAGGTGTAATCATAGCAGCTCTTGGACCAACAAAAAAAGCATCTAAAGATGCTTGTTCTATTTTTGGTTGGTTGCCAAATAACCATGTCAATTTTGAGATGGTTTGAGTTGATAATTCTTTTGTTGCTTGAACAGCAAATACTTTACTGTTTTGGTTTCCGAAGAAATGAATCATTATGTTTTAGTTTGAGTGTTGTTTTATAAAGACACAAATTTAAGTTTTTTACTATTAAATAGTATTAATTTTTTCAGCTAAATTTAAGAGTTATTCACTAGGTTTTAAACAAAAAAAAGCGACTTGGTTAAAGTCGCTTATAAATTTTAAAGATAAATTAATATTATTCTTTAATTAGTTTTTTAGTAATACTACCATTTTTTGTTTGAAGTCTTAATATATATACTCCTTTACTTAAGCTTGACAAATTAACTTTATTGTTGCTTGAAGTGATATTACCTTTTAATATTTTTTTACCTAGTATATCATAGATTTCAAAACTTGTATTATGATCCACGTTTACTGTTAATAAACCTGATTTAATTGGATTTGGATATATTTTGATTTCTTTTTTATTAAACTCTTCATTGTTTAAAGTAAAGCATGTCCAGGATAAATCATCAATTCTAACTCTGTTACTAGTTGATTGATTGTCTAAAACTATTGTCACATTGTCAACAATGTCAATATTCGAGATTGTAGTTGTTGTTGAAGTGGTATTGTCTCCAGAATAAGGTATTGTACCGACTGAAGTACCATTAACTAAAAGATCAAAACTACCAGCTGATCCTCCAAATGTTAATTGCGTTGTAACTGTTAAATTACCTATACCGCCACTAATTAATGGAGATGTTAATGTACCGTTTCTAATACAAATTGCTCTTGAATTTAATGTTTGGTCGGTTCTAGCATCTGTTGCAATCCAACCATCAACAACACCATCATCACCTGTCCAAGTTCTAGTAGCATAAGATCCTGCATTTGATGGGATGTTTTCAAAAGTTTCATTTACACAACCGCTTCCTGTTGGAGGTCCTGCTAAAGTAGTAGCAGAGTCTGATGTGCTTAATGCAGAAACATTGTTTGCAGCATCTCTTGCTCTTACTGAAAAATTATATGTTGTTTCAGGTGTTAACCCCGAAATTGTATATGTTGTTGCGTTTGAAGCTGTATTTACAAAATTACTACCATCATAAACATCATAACTAGTCACACCAGTATTATCTGTAGACGCAGTCCAAGATAAATCTACTGTACTAGAAGTAGGGTTTGAAGCTACTAAGTTTGTAGGTACACTAGGATTTTCAGTATCGGTAGGTGGTTGGCTTCCCCATCTGTTTTCTGCAGGAGTACCTCCCCATATTACAGTAGCTAAATAAGGATTGTCAATAAATGGATTACGGTTACCTTGTGCATACGTGTTAGACGTATTAGCATGATAAGTGTTTCTGTTGTCTTCTATTAAAGACACAGGGTCCTGTGCATTCCATTCTAACAATAAATTAATCATATTTGGATCAATACTATTAGTTGTTCCGTTTACAGCAAAACTAGGATGACATTGACTACCGTATCTTGTATACATATACATAATTATTCTAGCAGCATCACCTTTCCATTCGTCACCAGGATACCAATTACCAGAAACATTTCCAGCAAAACCTGAGCCAGAAGCAAATTGTTTGTTACCTCGATTAGAATTCATTTGTACATCTGATGGTCTAAGATTGTGTGCGTCTGCATAAGGAGGTCCTGAAGTACCAGAGCTATTTAAGCTAGGGCTTGCTAACGAGTTTGGAAATACGTGTTCTCTATTCCATTCTGTTCCATTGTTTCCACCATTAAGGGTTTTACTTCTGGTTCTATCTGTAACAAAATTTCCGTCTGTGTCATTATATCCATAAAATAATAAAACGTTGTTAGAGTTGACTATGTCTTCATCTGTTTGTTTGCTAGCTTCCCAAATTCCTGGTGTGTAACTTAAACTGGTGGTGTGTTTTGAAGCAGTAGTTACTGCTAAGTCGTTAAATAAGTCTAATCCTGTTTTTGAAAAATCAACACCGCTATAGTAGGCTTGTAAATCTGTAGGTGGTGTTAATTGAGCATAACTAAATGCTGAAATTAGAAGTGCTAATAAGTAAAATTGTTTCATAGGGTAAATTTGTAGTGATAAAACAAATGGAAAACTGAAGTTTAACCTTGTTTTGAAATTTAAAGGTTGTAAATGTAAGTTATTTATCCGATAAAATACTATTAATCAAGATGAAATGCAATTAATTATTTTCTTTCTAATAATGCCATGTAAAAACCATCAAATCCAGATTCATGCGATAAAATTTTCTTGTCTTTAACTAATGAAAATTCTTTACCATTTTCTGAAGCTAAAAAGGTTTTAACTTGTTCTTGATTTTCAGACGGTAAAATAGAACATGTAGCATATACTAATTTTCCGCCAGATTTAACCATTCTAGAGTAGGTGCTTAAAATTTCTGCTTGAGTTTTTTTTATTTTTTCAATAAATTCTGGTTGCATTTTCCATTTAGCATCCGGATTTCGTCTTAAAACGCCAAGTCCAGAACAAGGAGCATCAATTAATACGCGATCAGCTTTATCGTAAAGTTTTTTGATAACCTTAGTTGTATCAATGTGACGAGGCTCAATATTATGTGCGCCAGCTCTTTTAGCACGACGTTTTAATTCTTTTAATTTATTGTCATAAATATCTAAAGCTATTATCTGACCTTTGTTTTCCATTAATGCAGCCAAGTGTAAAGCTTTACCACCAGCTCCAGCACAAGTATCTACAACTCGCATTCCAGGTTCTACTTGCAAGTATTCTGCTACTAATTGTGATGAGGCATCTTGTACTTCAAAATGACCGTTTTTAAAAGCCTCAGTAGTAAAAACATTACCACGTTCTGCTAATTTTAAAGCAGTCGGATGTTTTGCTACTTCTTCAGTTTCAATGTCTATATCAAATAAATCAGCTTTTAGTTTTTCTTTAGTTGTTTTAAGTGTGTTTACTCTTAAAATAACATCTGCTTGTTGGTTTAGTGCAGTCGCCTCTTTAGACCATATATCTTCACCTAGCTCTTTAGCAGCTAACTCATCCATCCAATCCGGAAAAGATTCTTTTATTTTTCTAGTTTTAGATAATTCGTCAAAGCGCCCTTTAATTTTTCTAGTAGGTGTATTTTCAAAATATTTCCAATCTGGAAGAGTAATACCTTTTAGTGTTGCCCATACAGCAAACATACGCCAGATTTCGTCTCTGTTAAAAGGTTCTTTAACTTCAGCAATTTCTGCATAAAGACGTTTCCATCGTACTATGTCGTAAGTCGTTTCGGCAACAAACCCTCTGTCACGACTTCCCCAACGTTTGTCACGTTTTAGTAATTGTTGTACAACTTTATCTGCATAATGCCCTTCGTTAAAGATTAAAAGTAAACCATCAACGGTTGCAAAGCATAAATTTTTGTGTAAGCGCATTTTTTTGTATTTAATAACGTGCAAAGTTACGTTAAATAACACGAATTTGTATTATTTTTTAGCATTAAGATAGTATAGATTTGCCTTTTAAAAGATAATTTTAAATAAATGCGCAAGTTTTTTAAAATAATTGCATCTAAACTATTATAATTGGAATAAATAGCATTTTTGACAGAAACAGATTTTATACACCAACTTAAGGCCCAAAGTAGAGCGTCTTACAGTAAACTTTTGGAAGATTTCCAGCATAAAGTATTTGGGACTTGTCTGTCATTTGTGCCAAATAGGGAGGATGCAGAGGATATTGCACAAGAGGTTTTTGTTGAAGTTTTTAATTCTATTAATAAATTTAAGCAAGAGTCTAAGTTATCCACATGGATTTATAGGATTACAACCAATAAATGTTTAGAGTTTATTAGAAAAAAAAATGCCAAAAAACGCTTTGCTTTCTTACAATCTTTATCCGGAGCTGGTTATAATTTAGATAAAGCTAGTTATTTTACAGAGATTAATCATCCAGGATTAGTACTAGAGCAAAAGGAAACTAGTGAAGTTTTATTTTTAGCTATTAATAAATTACCTGAAGCACAACGTGTAGTTTTTACATTAAATAAGATTGATGATAAAAGTTATAAAGAAATTAGTGAAATCACTAATAAAAGTATTGGGTCAATTGAGTCTTTATTGTTTAGAGCCAAAAAGAATTTACAAAAAACACTAGAAAATTTTTATAAAAATCAAGAGTAACACAAGTTTTTAAAAACTATTACATCTAAATTAATATGAACACAAATAAAAATATTCAAGATAAAATAGATAGCACATTACAAGCTTTAGATACTTTAAATAGTGTCCAAGTTTCTCCTTTTTTTAAGGATAAAACAATGCAAAAAATGTTTGCAGAAAAACAAACGACTGCTAAATCTTGGAGTTGGTTTACACCACAATTACAATTAGCAACGTTAGTCTGTGTGGTAATTGTAAACGTATATGCCATCCGTCAAATTAATAGTGCAAAATACAATGAAGCTATTTCTAGTTTTGCCTCAGATTATGGGCTGAGCTCAGATTCAGAACCTTCATTTTTTAATTTATAGTTATGAGAAAAAATACAATTTTATATCTGTTGCTTATTGTTTTAATTATAATGAATGGATTTTTTCTATTCAATTATATTGGAAGTCCAAGTCAGAAAGGACCTAAAGAGTCAGGAAATTTTATAGCCACAGAGTTAAAGTTTAATGCCTCGCAATTAGCTCAGTTTAAAAGTTTAGAAGTTAAACACCACGATGTTATGCGTGCAGTAGGTGATGATATTAAGTCTTTAAAAGATCAATTATTTAGTAATATTACAGCAAACTCTGTTAATCAAAAAGGCATTGACAATATAATAGCAAACATAGCAGACAAAACAATAATCAAAGAAAATGAATTGTTTAAAAGGCTAAGAGGCATTTATAAGTTGTGTGATGATAAACAGAAAGAACAATTTAAATCGATTATAAAAAAAGCACGAAGATTTGATAATCAAGGACCAGAACATCCTAGAAGACCAGAGTAAAATGCTTTTGTAAAATTTAAAAAGACCTTCAGTTAAATGAGGGTCTTTTTTTTGTGTTTTGTTTAACACATCTACCCACAAGTTATTTAATAAATAGACATCTAAACCTTTATAACAAATAAATTATTAAGATATGAAAAGTAACTTATTAAGTACAGCAGTTTTAATTTTTGGATTAGCAGTGTTAAATGTAAACAGTGCTAATGCACAATCTAACGACAGAGAAAGAAAAGAGCCACCTACTTTTGGTCAATTACTAAAACAAATGGATAAAGATGAAGATGGTAAATTATCTAAAATAGAAATTAAAGGACCCTTAATAGACAATTTTGATAAAATTGATACAGATGAAGATGGATTTATTACTGAGACAGAATTTAAAAAAGCTCCAAAACCAAATCGTAACAAACCACAAGGCAAAATAAATTAATATTGATTTCTAGCGCAAGTTTTTTTTATAACGTGCATCTAAACCATATAACAACAAAAATATTATAAGATGAAAAACCTATTTAAATTAACCTTAATTCTACTAGCAACGGTGTTTGTTGCTTGCAGTGATGACGATACTACAGCTGATGCACCAGATATAGGAGATGGCACAACAACAGCAACATTACATGCTGCTTTTGCAGATTTTGATGAGGATAACCTAACAATAGCATTAAATAATAGCAATGTGGTAATCCAATCTAATGGTTTACCAAACCATACATCACCTTATTGGTCTAATACTACAGAAAGAACTGCAATAGATCCAATGGGAAATACTTTAGTAACTCCAGCTTCTGCAGAAAATCATCCGTTATGGGTAGAGCCAACAACAACATCTTACATGATGATGGCGCCAGGAAATATAGATGATTTTAATGGTTCCTACTCATTAACCGTTTCTGCAAATCCGCAATTAGCATCCAATTCTACAGCAACAGGATTAGGACCAATTGGTATTGCTGTAAGTGGATCAATGATTTATAATGATGAAGAAGGACCAAATGTACCTTTAGATAATGCAGTAAGCTCTTTAGATTACACAGCAGCACATACAGGACCACAAAGTTACCATTACCATTTAGAGACTAAAGCATGGTCTAATGATGACAACAAACTTATTGGTATTATAGCAGATGGTTTTTTTATTTATGGACGTAAATGTAACTCGACAGGCACATACCCAACAGATTTAGATGCCTCTGGAGGGCACACAAGTACAACGCAACATGCAACAACTGCAGAGTATCATTACCACATTCAAAACGAGTTATATCTAAATCAATATTATATTTTATTCCCAGGTGACTATCAAGGTACTCCAAGTAATATCAATTAAAAACTGTATTGTTTTCAGTTTTATAATCTTTTTTAATTGTCAAAATAAGATGATTAATAAGGCACAATTAAATAATGCTCAAACGGAAATTGTTTTAAAAGAAGTTTTAAAATCAGAATTAGTTTTAAATCCTAATATTGGGCTTGTTTATCATAACGACAAGCCTTTTACAGGAGTTTCTATCCAGAAGTATACAAATGGAAATACAGCAGAATTTGTAACCTATTTAAATGGTAAAAAAAATGGAGTATTTAAAAAATGGTTTGAAAAAGGAACCTTAAGTTTTGAATCCTATTATATTAATGGAAAATTAGAAAACACCTCTAAATCTTGGTGGTATAACGGAAACCTCCGTTCTGAATCGCATTACGAAAATGGTATTGCAAACGGAATCCAAAAGCAATGGTATAAAACGGGCGAACTATTTAAGGAAATGACCATTGTTAATGGTAAAGAAGAAGGCATGCAAAAAGCATGGAGGCTTAACGGTAAAATATACAATAATTACGAAGCTAAAAATGGACGCATTTTTGGATTAAAACGCGCCAATTTATGCTTTCAATTAGAAGAAGAAATTGTACAAGATGAAAAAATATAGCTTATTACTTATAGCAATTATACTATTTAATTGTAAAGGCAAAACAGAAGAAAAAAACAGCAGGGTACCAGCTTTACCTTACTATAACGATGCTAGTTTTACACCACATTGGTTAGATAACAATAGTGAAGTGTTAAGTAGCTTCCATAAAATTCCTGAATTTTCATTAATAGATCAAGAAGGTCAGGTTATTACACAGCAAAGTTTTGAAGATAAAATTTATATCACAGACTTTTTTTTTACTTCATGCCCAGGAATTTGCCCAAAAATGACTGCTAATATGTCTGTTTTACAAGACGTTTTTTTAGAAGATGAAGAGGTTTTGTTATTATCACACTCTGTAACCCCCGACAAAGACACTGTTTCAGTATTAAAGGATTATGCAGAAGCTAAAGGTGTATTAGCTAAAAAGTGGCATTTAGTAACTGGGGATAGAAAAGAGATTTACAATTTAGGAAGACAAGCCTATTTTGTGGAAGAAGATTTAGGTGAAACTAAAACAGATGAAGATTTTTTACATACCGAAAATTTTGTCTTAATAGACAAAAACAAACACATACGTGGTATTTATAATGGATTAAACAAAACAGCAATCCAGCAACTTATTACAGATTTAAAAACACTAAAAAACGAAGGTTAGTAATTTTAAAGTGATTATTTATTTAAAGGCTTCGCTGTAATAGCGAAGCTTTTTCTATTTTTATAAAAATTTAAGATTATGAAAAAATATATATATCTGTTTTTAAGTGTTGTTTTTATCTTTGGTATAGAAAGTTGTAGTGTTGGTAAGTATAAAACTACACCAGAAAAAAAGAGTTTTTCTAAAGTTGAGATTGAAACTCTGATTAAAAATGATGACTTAAATGTTAGGGCTTTGGAGCTTCTTGATACAATTGGTATTACTTATTTAACGTCAAAAGGAGAGTTAGGAGTTTATTTTAAAGAAAATTTAGGTCTTCCAAAGCATATGACAGAGGCTTTTCCTATAGCGATAAAACACGATACAATAACTCCAAATTTTAGAGCTTTAGCAATTACTAAAAAAAACGCATTCGGAATTAGTATTGGAGCTCCTGCTTTGCTGTTTAAACTTGATGTGGATGCGTATAAAACTAACGTTGTTTACCAAGAAAACCATATAAAAGCATTCTACGACTCTATGGAATTTTGGAATGAAAATGAAGGCATCGCGATTGGAGATCCAACAGAGGATTGTATGAGTGTGATTATTACCAGAGATGGAGGTGATACTTGGAACAAGTTGTCTTGTGATGTGTTACCAAAAGCTAAGGAAGGTGAAGCAGCTTTTGCAGCAAGTGATACTAATATTGCAATTATTGGAGATAAGACTTGGGTAGCAACAGGAGGGAAGTCCAGTCGTATATTGTTTTCGCCAGACAAAGGATTGACATGGCAAGTTTACGATACACCAATAATACAAGGTCTTGAAACAACAGGAATGTATAGTGTAGATTTTTATGATGAAAAAAATGGTTTTGCTATTGGTGGTGATTACACAAAGCCGGATGCTAATTTAGCAAACAAAATTAGAACTGCTGATGGTGGTAAAACATGGCATGTCGTGTCTGATGGTGTTGGTCCTGGTTATAGAAGTTGTGTGCAATATGTGCCAAATAGTAATGCACAACAATTAGTGGCTATAGGGTTTAAAGGTATTGACTACAGTAATGATGCAGGAAACACTTGGACCCATTTAAGTGATGAAGGTTTTTATACGTTACGTTTTGTAAATGATAGTACAGCTTATGCTGCAGGAAATAGAAGGATTAGTAAATTATCTTTTAAATAGGACATAGCATAACTTTGTTCTTGACTTGTTTTTAAAATTTATAATATAATAGTAATATACTGTCTAATAGTGCTACACTGAAACAAGTTTAGCTTGACGGTAAGAGGGTTAAACGATATAAAAAAAAAGAAGCCATTTGGCTTCTTTTTTTATTAGTGTTGTTCTTTAGGTTTTCCGTGTCTGTTTTTATATTCTTCAAACATTTTTCGTTTAAAATCTTCCTCAACTTTTTTGAGTAAAATAACTTTTTTTGCGGGTAAGACTTTTTGTAAATCTTTCATATACTTCTGAAAAGCTTGATATCTTTTCTCATAAAGTAGTTCTATTTCTTTAATCAAATTTTTAGCTTCACTTTCAGTAAGTTTATCCACATCAATGTTTTTTCTGGTATTAGAAACTTGATTGCGTAACTTATTGTAGTCATTATTAAATGTATTAAAAATAGGCCAAAAGTTTTGCGCTTCTGTTTGCGTTAGATTTAATTTTTCAGTGATATAAGCAATTTTTAAAGTCTTAATTTTTTCATGATGTGCATCACGATTTTGTGAAAAACCAATAGAGCTTAATAAAATGGTAACTATAATTATAAATGTCTTTTTCATAGGGTATGTATTAATCCAAATTAAGATCTTCTAATTCGAAGTTATTAAATAAATAGCTTTCTAAGGACACATCGCTTAATGTATTATCTAAAAAGTGAGATTCACTTAATTCGCTATTTTGAAACAGTGGGATTAAATCACCAACTTCTGTTTCATCTAAAATATAATTGTCTACTGTTGTTGTATCTAAATCTTTAATGGTTAATTGAGTGTTATCAAAAACATTTAAGCTAAAAAACAAAATTAATGCTGCAGCAATACTTGATACAAATAGTATGTTTTTTTTAGAAAAAATGGAAATGATTTTAGAGTCTTTTTTGATTACGACCTCAAAATTTTCTAAATAATTTTCTGGGGTTTTAAATCCAGAATCACTAATTAAACTTTTAAGCTTAGCTTGCTTTAGGGTAGCGTCTTCAAGCCCATCAAAATAATTTTGAGGCACTTTAAATCCAGAGTTTTTAATTTTATGTTTATGTTTGTTTTTCATTGTAATAATAAGACTCTTAAAAGGTTAAATGGTTTAATTGTCTTTTAAATAGGTTTCAATTTTTTTTGAAGCTAAGTGATAAGAAGCCTTAAGTGCTCCTTCACTAGTATCAAGAATTTGTGATAAGTCGCTATATTTTATATCTTGAAAATATCTCATGTTAAATACCAATTGTTGTTTTTCTGGAAGCGTAGCAATTGCTTTTTGTAATTTTAGTTGAATTGTATCTCCTTCAAAATAAACATCAGATTGTAAATTGTTAATTGCTAAATCTTGTGCTTCAAGATCAGTAATGTTTTTAAGCTTTGCATTTTTTTTTAAATGTGTTAAAGCTTCATTTGTAGCAATTCTGTACAACCACGAGTATAATTTGCTTTCACCTTTAAATTTATCAATATTTTTAAATACTTTGATAAAGGTGTTTTGTAGCACGTCATCTGCATCGTCATGAGATTTTACAATATGTCTTATATGCCAATATAAGCGCTCTTTATAAAGCGATATTAATGTTTTAAAAGCAGCATCTTTGTTTGAACCAGATTGTAATTGCTGCACTAAATTAGTTTCGGTTTCTGACATATTAATTGTTAGACACTAATTTAGGACAAAAGTTTAATAATAAAGTGGTTATTTATTTTGTTTTTTAAACACCTGAATAACAATGTGTTGCGATTAAATAATCGATTAAACGTTGTGTTTTTACGATTAAATGCGTTTTTTTCTTGTTTAGTATTATTATTTGTTTTATGTTTACATTATAATACTTATTTATGTGGTTAGCCCCAAATCTAACTTATGAATAAAAAAAGGATAAACATATGTTTATCCTTTTTTTTGTTTTAGTGTTTTTGTATTTATTCAAAGCTCTGCATTTCTACAAGTCTTTTATACATACCGTCTTTATTAAGTAGTTCTGTGTGTGTGCCTTGTTCTACGATTTCACCCTTTTGCATAACAATAATTTGATCTGCATTTTGGATGGTGGATAGTCTGTGTGCAATGACGATAGATGTTCTGTTTTTCATCATATTCTCCAAAGCTATTTGTACTAAACGCTCACTTTCTGTATCTAATGCTGAGGTTGCCTCGTCCAATATCATAATTGGCGGATTTTTTAGCACAGCTCTAGCGATACTTAATCGTTGTTTTTGCCCTCCGGAAAAATTGTTACCAGCATCACCCACGTTAGTTTCTATCCCGTTTGGTAAATCTTTGACAAACTCCCATGCATTTGCAATTTTTAAGGCGTCCATTAATTGCTCTTCTGTGGCATCTGGTTTACCTATTAAAATGTTATTTTTAATGGTGTCATTAAATAAGATTGAGTCTTGTGTTACTAAGCCCATAAGGCTTCTTAAAGATTTTTTAGTAACGTCTTTTATGTTATTGCCATCTATATTAATGCTACCCTGGTTAATGTCATAAAATCGTGTTACAAGGTTTGCAATGGTGCTTTTACCACTTCCGGATTGCCCTACTAATGCAACTGTTTTTCCTTTTGGCACTTTTATACTAAAGTTTTTTAATACATAATCGTCGTCATATTTAAAAGATATGTTATCAACAGATAGCTCTTTATTAAAACCTTCTAATATTGTTGCGTTAGGTGCATCTGCTAGATTATCGTTTTCATGTAAAATTTCAAACACACGGTCTGCAGCTGCCATACCGTTTTTAACCTTGTATGATGCTTTACTAATGGCTTTTGCTGGTGTTAAAATAGCGTAAGCTAATCCCATAAAAGCTAAAAAATCTGTTCCTTTTATAACTTTTTCAACAAGTACAAGTTGTCCACCATACCATAATAATACGGCAATTGTAGCAATTCCTAAAACTTCACTAACTGGACCAGCAAGGTTATTTTTTAGACCTATTTTATTAGATAATTTAAGAATTCGGTTAGATGAATTTTTAAAATTTGTAGTAAATATATTTTCGGCATTATAGCCTTTAACAATTTTTAAACCTGTTAAGGATTCTTCTACTATCGAAATTAATTTACCAGATTCTTGTTGTGCTTTTAATGAATTACTTTTTAGACTTTTGCCCAGTCTTGAGATTAAAAATCCTGCAAATGGTATAAATAACAATACAAACAGCGTTAGTTTCCAACTGAAAGAAAACATGAAAATTAAAGAAAATATTATGGTTGCTGGTTCTCTAACAATAAGCTCTAAAATGATGAAAAACGAGTTTTGCATTTCGTTGATATCACCTAAAATTCTTGCCATAACATCACCTTTTTGTCTTTTAGAATAAAAACTTAAGGGTAGATTTATTATTTTTCCAAACATCTCTTTTCTTAGGTCGTTTAATACCCCGTTTTTGAGATACATCATATGTTGCATAGAAAAATAGCCAAAAACATTTTTAAGTAAAAAGGTAGAAATTACCAAAGCGATAACAATTACCAAAGCCATTTGAGCATTACCGGCTTCTAGATAGGTACTAACTTTATAGTTTAAAAACTGTTCTCCATAGGTTTTAAAACCACTTATGCCTTCCCATACTGGAGCTTTTGTTACTACAGAAGTTTTATCGAATAATACGTTAAGCATTGGTATTAACGAGATAAATGCTAATGCGCTAAATAGTGCGTATAATAAATTAAAAATCACATTTAAAACAACGTGTTTTTTAAACTTTTTTATAAACGGTAAAAGTTGTTTTATTATTTTTTTCATCTAGTTTAGTTGCATATCTTTTATAATAGCATCAATCTTTGTTTCCAATAGTTGTTCCGTAGCTTCAAACTCTGACACATTGTCTAGAGTGGTGTTTACGCTAATATAAAATTTTATTTTAGGTTCTGTGCCACTTGGTCTTAATGCTATTTTACTATCATCTTCTGTATAATAAATTAACACATTAGACTTTGGTACATTTATAGTTGTAATAGTATTATTTATAGTGTTTTTGGATTGCGATAGTTGGTAATCTTCAATTCTGATTACTTTAGATCCGTTAACAGTTTTTAAAGGGTTTTGTCTTGCATCAAACATCATTTGTTTGATTTCTTGTGCACCTTCAATTCCTTTTTTAGTCATTGATATTAAGCGCTCTTTATAAAGACCAAATGTTTTATATAGTTGGATTAATTCGTTATAAAACGAACTGCCTTTAGCTTTTGCTTGTGCAGCAATCTCGCATGCTAATAGTGAAGCGGTTACCGCGTCTTTATCACGTACAAAGTCACCAACCATAAAGCCAAAACTTTCTTCTCCGCCACCAATAAACTCCTGGTCAGGAAAATCTTTTATCATTTTAGCGATCCATTTAAAGCCTGTTAACCCAATTTTGCATTCAACGTTGTAAGCGTCTGCTAAAACAGACATCATCGGCGTAGATACAATTGTGCTTCCTATAAATTGATTGTTGTTAATTTTGTTGTTATTTTTCCATTGTTGTAATAAAAAGGCGGTCATCATGACCATGGTCTGATTTCCGTTAAGCAATAACATTTTATTATCTAGACCTCTAACCGCTATACCAACTCTGTCACTGTCTGGGTCTGTACCTATAACAATGTCGCCATCAACTTTTTCTGCTAAATCTAAAGCCATTTTAAGTGCTTCAGGCTCTTCAGGGTTAGGTGATTTTACTGTTGGAAAATCTCCATTAGGCTCGCGCTGCTCTTCAACAATATTTACATTGTTGTAGCCTGCGCGTTTAAAGGTTTCTGGGATAGTTGTAATAGATGTCCCGTGTAAAGATGTAAAGACTATATTTAAATTGTCTTTAGCTTCTTGTGGTGTATTAAAGCTTCCGTTTTTTACTGCAGCATTGATAAATACATCATCTACGTCCTTACCTATATATTCTATTAATTCTGGCTTAGCTTCAAATTTAATTTCAGCATAGTCCAGATCATTAATTATATCAATTATTTGGTGGTCTTGGGGTGGTACTAATTGTCCGCCATCTTGCCAATACACTTTGTATCCATTATATTCTGGTGGATTATGTGATGCAGTTAATACAATCCCACAATGACAGTTTAGGTGTTTTAAAGCAAAAGACAACTCTGGAGTAGGGCGTAAGTCTTCAAATAAATAGACTTTAATATTGTTTGCAGAAAAAACGTCTGCGACTATTTTAGCTAAGCTTTTACTATTGTGTCTACAATCAAAAGCAATTGCTACCTTAAGTGATTTGTCAGGGAAAACAGTGTGCATATAATTGCTAATGCCTTGTGTGTTTTTTCCTAGAGTATATTTATTAATTCTATTTGTTCCAATACCCATCACGCCACGCATACCTCCGGTACCAAACTCTAAGTTTTTGTAAAAACTCTCTTTAAGTTCGGTTGGATTTAAAGCGATTAGATTTTTTATATAATCCTGTGTGTCTTTATCAAAAGCAGGTGTTAGCCAAGTATTGACTCTTTTTAAAAGTTCTGGTTCAATATGTCTCATAGGTATTAGTATTACGTGTAAAAATAGGTAATTGCTAAAAAGGTATTAATAATTTTTAGTCTTTAATGTTTAGCGATTCATTAATTAAATATCGCTTTTTGTCTGTTTTTTGACGTAAAATTATTTCGCCTAAAAAACCTGCAACAAAAAACTGAGATCCTAAAATCATTGTTGCAAGCGCTAAATAAAACTCAGGTCTTTGTGTAATTAACCTTCCAATTTTATTAAAAAATAACTTATCTACACCAATATATAGTGCAAATAGAAATCCTAAACCAAACATTATTACACCAAGTGCGCCAAATAAGTGCATTGGACGTTTGCCAAAACGTGATAAAAACCAAATTGTAATAAGGTCTAAAAAGCCATTTACAAAGCGATCCATACCAAATTTAGTTTGGCCATATTTTCTGGCTTGGTGTTGTACGACCTTTTCGCCAATTTTAGAAAACCCAGCGTTTTTAGCTAGAACGGGTATATATCTATGCATTTCGCCATTAACATCAATGTTTTTTACAACATTTTTATGGTAGGCTTTTAGTCCACAATTAAAATCATTTAATTGCACGCCAGATGTTTTACGGGCAGCCCAATTAAATAATTTTGAGGGTAAATTTTTAGTTAATTTATTATCAAAACGTTTCTTTTTCCAACCTGAGACCAAATCAAAATTTTGTTTGGTAATCATATTATAAAGGTCTGGAATTTCTTCTGGATTATCTTGTAAATCTGCATCCATAGTGATGATAACATCACCTTTAGCTTTAGCAAAACCAGCATGAAGTGCTTGAGATTTACCAAAGTTTTTTAAAAATCTTATACCTTTAACGTTAGGATCAGTTTTATGAAGTTTTTGAATGATATCCCATGACTGATCTGTGCTACCGTCGTCTATAAACAATAACTCATAAGAAAAACCATTGGATTGCATGACATTTGCAATCCAATGGTGTAACTCTGTTAATGATTCTTCTTCGTTAAGTAGTGGTATGACTACAGATATGTTCATAATTTAATTTGAAATATATTTTCAAATATAAAACTATTATAGGTCTTCGTTGTTTTTTTTCATTATTAATGAAGCAATAAGACCAATAACACTATATATTACTAACTGAATAAATAGAGATTGCACTAAACTACCAACAGCAAATTGGCTTGGCGCTTCTTCCATTTGTGTTACAGCTTCGGCAATAGCGTCTTCTGGAGCGTTAAACCCTTTCATCATTTCGATAGAAGTTTCAATAATTTTTTCTTTTAAAGTGATAGCTGCTTCAGGGTCAATAAAATTAAAAATAAGTACACTTACAACAGAGCTGATAACAAGACCAACTAAAACGGTAATAAAATAAGAGGTAAATGCACCTTTTAAGTCTATATATCCACCAAGTTCTGATTTAGATTTTGTTATGGAAATAACTCCAAAAACAATAATTGCTACAAAAAGAGAAATACCCACCCACCATTTTGTTAAAATTTCTAAATTAACAGCATAAGCAATTACTGTAACACTAGACATTAGTGCCCCTAAGTATAATCCGTAATTAGTCGCGATTGACTTTATAGTTTTTTCCATAATTTTGTATAGTTTTTTAGTTAATAATATATTAGTCTATGAACTGCAATAATACGTTACAATATTAAAGAATAAAATTTTTTATAAAATTAGTTGTTTGTTTGTGAAAAAAACTTAAATTTGCACCTCGAATTTAGTTAAGATAATAAAGCATTTAGAGATGAAAAAAGATATACATCCAGAAAATTATAGAATTGTAGCGTTTAAAGACATGTCAAATGAAGATGTTTTTTTAACAAAATCTACAGCAAACACAAACGAAACTTTAGAAGTTGAAGGTGTTGAGTACCCATTAGTAAAAATGGAGATCTCAAGAACGTCTCACCCGTTTTATACTGGTAAGTCTAAATTAATTGATACAGCAGGACGTATTGATAAGTTCAAAAACAAATACGCGAAATTTAAAAAATAATTTTAGCGATAACTATATTTTAAAAGCCTTTCATTTTTTTGAAAGGCTTTTTTTGTTATCTTAATTTGGTCTATTTTTGAATTTTGAATTTTCAATTTTACTTTTCAAATTGAAAATTAATTAACGTAGCTTCTAACTTTAAATTTTTAAAATGAATTATATCCTATTTGATGGACCAGTACGCAATCAATTACTTCCATTTACTTACACTAGACCTGTTGCAGATATTAGAGTTGGTATTTTAACTATAAGAGAAAAATGGGAATTATATCTTGAAACTACAACTACAACAGTGACAGAAGACTATCTGTCAGATAAGTTTCCTATGGTCGAGTTAGAAGAAAATGTGATGTTAAATGCCTCTTATTTGCCAAATAATGAGTTGGTAGAGCTAGTAAGTAGTCTTAAAAAAAATCAAGCTATTTTTAAAGATGAAGACATTATAGCGTTTTATACGACAGACTCTCAGGAGGATATTGATTTTTCTACTTATGAAGCGATAGAGTTTGATAACGATATTACAAAAATTGAACATACATGGGATATTTTTTCAAAAAATGGAGAGGCAATTCAACAAGATTTTGAATTGTTGACTGATGGAAGGCAATCGGAGCCGATACCAACAAGTAATAATATAATTGCTCCAGAAAATATTTTTATTGAAGAAGGTGCAACCGTGCAATTTGCTACACTAAATGCTAGTTCTGGTCCAATTTACATTGGCAAAAACGCTGAGGTTATGGAGGGGAGCTTAGTTAGAGGTCCTTTTGCATTATGCGATCATGCTACTTTAAAGTTGGGAGCTAAAATTTATGGACCAACTACAATTGGCCCGCATAGTAAAGTTGGAGGAGAGGTAAATAATTCTGTAATCTTCGGATATTCCAACAAAGGACATGATGGTTTTTTAGGCAACTCGGTTTTAGGAGAATGGTGCAACATAGGTGCGGATTCTAACAACTCTAACCTTAAAAATAATTATGTGGAAGTTAAACTTTGGGATTACGAAACCGAGCGTTTTGCAAAAACAGGATTACAATTTTGTGGTTTAATGATGGGTGATCATAGTAAATGTGGTATTAATACTATGTTTAATACAGGGACAGTGATTGGTGTTAACTCAAATATATTTGGTAGTGGTTTTCCTAGAAATTTTGTGCCAAGTTATAGTTGGGGTGGAGCATCAGGATTTACAACTTATCTAACTTCAAAAGCTTTTGAAGTTGCAAAAGTTGTTATGTCAAGACGAGGTGTAGAATTTACTATTCAAGACGAGGCCATTTTGACACACGTTTTTGAAGACACCAAAAAGTTTAGAAAAGAATAAACAAAGTACAACTCTAAATAAGTTATAAAATATTATTTTGTAAGCATTTAAGGGTTAAAATTAATTACTACCTTAGTTATAAGCTTACTTATATGAACTTTATTTTTAAAAACATCTTTAGATTTACAATCCTGTATATTGGATTGTATCTTATAGATGCATATTTTAAAAATAATCAAGATGTGTTTTCTTACAGATATATCTCCAAAACATTATTAAGTCTAAGTTTATTACTGTTTTTTATAATAAACTCTAAACAAACAGATTTAAAAAAAAAGCGTCTTGTAATTGCAGCTTTAGTCTTTTTTTTAATAGGTGATATTATTTTTATTTCTGGAAATTACGGTAATGATGTACACTTTATAATAGCTGCCTTTATGTTTGTGGTTGCTAAAATTTGCTACTCGATACGATTTTTAAATAATGAAGATTTTAAAATCACAAAATTAATTCCTTTTTTGCTTTTCTGTTTTACTTATATGAGTGTAATAATGTCGATAGTCTATAATAATTTAGATTACTTTTTTATTCCATTATTAGTTTACTTATTTGTAGTTATGTTGTTAATGCAATTTGCTTATTTAAGAAAAAACGAAGTAAATCTAACTAGTTTTTGGTTAGTTTTACTGGGGGTTATCTTCTCAATGGTTTCTGATAGTATTAATATACTTAAGATGTTTTATGATCCATCAATCGCTTACAATAAAATTACTATCATGTTTTTTTATGGATTGTCTCAATATTTAATTATTTTAGGTATTTTGAAAGAAACTTCAAAAAATTAGTAAATTAGACGACCCCAAGGTCTAAAATAACATGATTAAACAACTTAAGCTATTTACCCCAATTTTTATCTGCCTACTATTTTTGGATATTTATGTAAAGATAAATTTACCAATAATGCCTTATAGGTATGTGACAAAATCTTTAGTTATAGTTAGTTTATTGCTGTTTGTTGGTTATAACTGTTTTATTAAAAACAATTATAAGGATCACTTGTTGTTTTATGGACTTATTATCTTTTATATAGGAGATTTTTTAACAGTTGATCACATAAATAATATTACGTTTATTGTTAGTATAATTTTATTCTTAAGTGGAAAAATACTTTACACTTTAAAATTTACTCACAAGGAAGATTTTAATATTATGCGACTGTTCCCATTTATGCTACTTTGCTTTTTGTATGTAGCGTTTTTATATGAGCTTATCTTTCATAATTTAAAAATATATTTTATCCCTGTAACCATTTACTTTTTTATATCTCTTTTAATGATTCTTTTTGCTTTTATCAGAAAAGGGGTTGTAAGTAATGTAAGTTACTACACAGTAATGTCAGGAGTGCTTTTGTTTATCCTTTTTGAAACTGTTTTGGTAATAAAAACTTTTTATCATGATATATTATATCAAGATTTTTTAATTATGTTTTGTTATGCCTTAGGTCAGTATTTAATTGTTATAGGTATAATGATTGAAGAAAAAAACCTAGATGTTAAAAACAACATTATAGCATAAAAAGGGGGCTAACCTAAATTTGGAGTTATTTTTTTTTAACATGTTTAAGCTCTAATAAGTTAATTGGGTTGCTGCCTAAACCAGTTATGTTTTTTTGAGAAAACCTGATTACTTCGTCATAATATAAAGGGACGATAGGTGTGTTTTTTAAAACTAAACTATCCATTTTAGTATATAAAGCAACACGTTTATTTTCTTCAGTTATGTTAAATGCTTCTTTGTACAAAGAATCAAAAGTAGAGTTTGAAAAATGAGTATAATTAGGGCCATTAGGTGCAAAGTTTTCAGAATAAAATAAAGACAGATAGTTTTGTGCGTCAGGATAGTCAGCAACCCAACTAGCTCTAAACACATCTAATTTACCATTTGCTTTGCCTTCTTTTAAGGTTGAAGCTGGTATGACATCTATTTTGATTACTAAACCCGTTTTAGTTAGTTCTCGCTGTATGTATTCACAAAAATTAAGATAATTACTAGTAGTGGTTATAGTGATTTCTGGTGTTTTGTTATTGTTTTCTTTTTTATAATTAGCAACTAATTGTTTAGCCTTTTCAGGCTGGTAAGAGTAGCCTATATTTGGGTTGTATCCCGGAAGTCCTTTTGGTATAAATCCACCTGTTGCAGGGATCCCAATTCCGTTACGTAAATAAGTCATCATTTTTTGCCTATCAAAACCATAGTTAATAGCTTCTCTAATTTGTTTTGATTGGATTTCATTAAGGTCAGAGTCCATATAAAATGCTAAATATTCAGTATTTAAATAGGGGCCTCTAATTAAATCAATAGTAGATTGATATTTGTTTCTTAATTCGCCCTTTCTAGTTAATATATCATCTTGGTATGAAGCATCTAAACTGTTTAAAAAATCCAAATTACCTTGGATAAACTGCATAAACTCACTTTGCTTGTCAGGTAAAAAAGTTATGGCTACAGCTTCCAAATAAGGTAGTTTTTCCCCAACGTTATTAGTTTCAAAATAGTTGTCATTTTTTCTAAATACTAGTTTTACATTCTCTTCCCAACGTTTAAATTTAAAAGGACCTGTTCCAATAGGGTTTGACCTAAAGTCGGTTCCGTAATGTGTTGTTATTTCTTTTGGTACAACACTACAATATTTCATGGTTAATAAGCCTAAAAAAGCAGGAAAAGGTTGCTTAAGTTTAATGTCAAATACGCTGTCGTTAATGGCTTTAAAAGAATCAATTTTATTAAAAATCCATTGACCAGAGGATGCTATGTTAGGGTCTAATATGCGATTAAAACTATATTCAAAATCATAAGCGGTTACTTGTCTAGTGGAGTCTTTTCCAAATAATTTATGTTTATGAAAATACACGTCTTTATTTAATAAAAACGAATAAGTTAAAGCGTCTTCAGTAATAGTCCAACTTTTAGCTATACTAGGCCTTACTATTAAACTGTCATCCATTTGGACAAGACCATTAAATAGTTGGTTAATTGCCCAGATATCTGCATTGTCTTTAGCAAATGCAGGATCTAAAGAGCCTATGTTTTTATGTTCATTGTATCTAAAAACTAGATGGTCTTTAGGGGCGTTTTTTTTGTTGGAGCACGATAAAAATAGAATTATAAAAAAAAATATACTAGATACTGTTACAGTGATTTTTTTTAAAATATGCATTTGTATTATTGTCATTATTAAAACGTTAGAAAGCTTTGTTTAGAACTTAAAATAACGTGAGTATTGTTGTTAAACGGTAGTGTACAGTGTAAATATAAACATTATTAGTTGTTATTTGTTTAAGCTGTAAAACATTAAATTTAAAGCACAAAAAAACCGAAATTAAATACTTCGGTTTGTGTTTTTTAGATTTTTGTAAACTATATTCTTAATCCAACAGGTAATAGTTTTTTGTATTGTCTATTTCGTCTAATAAATTTTGCAATTACCGGACTTGTAGGTACAACACTTAAATTACGTTCTTGGATGTTATCAAAAACAATAACTAAAAATTCTTTTACAAAATCCTCGTTGTCTAATTCTTCTGGAATAATTAATTTAGTTAAAAATATTTTACGCTCTTGAAGGGAATACTCAATTTTAGCAAAATGATCATCAATTTTCATTTCAAATTGACGTAAAAAATCATTGTCAACTAATTCAGCTGCATCAATCATAATTATAAAGTTTTATTAATTATTACTGGAGTTTCAAAAATAGTACCAAACTATTTTTTAGCTTTACACCACAAATGTACGTAAAATCAAACAACAATACTTGTTTTTATTGTTAAAACCTTATGAGTCAGCAAGTAATACCAGTGTATTTAATGCCAGGTATGGCAGCCAATCCAAGCATATTTGAACATATAAAATTACCCGAAGATCAATTTAAAATATATTGGTTGGAGTGGAAAATGCCTAAGCAAAATGAAAGCTTGTCCGACTATGCAAAACGAATGTGTAAAGAAGTGAAACATGATAACCCTGTGCTTATTGGCGTGTCTTTTGGTGGGGTTTTAGTGCAAGAAATGAGCAAACATATAAAATTGCATAAATTAATAATAATATCTAGTGTAAAAACAAAGCACGAGTTGCCTAGACGCATGAAACTGTTAAGAGTATCCAAAGCCTATAAAATTTTACCTACACAATTAGTAAGCAACATTGATTTGCTAGCTAAATATGCATTTGGAAATACTATAACTAAACGTATTGAGTTATATAAAAAATATCTGTCTGTTAGCGATAAAAAGTATTTAAATTGGGCTATAAAGCAGATGGTTTGCTGGGACCAGGACCAACCTTTAGACAATGTTATACATATCCATGGGGACAACGATATGGTTTTTCCGCATATGTACCTAAATGGATGCATAAGTATCAAAGGAGGTACCCATATAATGATATTAAATAAATATAAATGGTTTAATAAAAACCTGCCAAAACTAATTGCTTAAAAACTAAGCAGTTTGATTAAATTTTTTTAATTTTAAAGCAAAAGATAAGAAGATGAAGATAGTACAAAAAAGTTTAGCAATAGTAGGTTTAGGTGTCCTAGGTTTGTTGTTTATAAACGCATATCAGGACGCGCCAACTGACGAGAATTTTGAAAAGAAAATAATAAACGATTATAATGTTTATGCAATACAAATGCCAAGTTATTTAGAGTTTGCAGGAGAGCCAGTACCGCTTTCTGATCCAGATATTTACGAGCGTATGGATAAAGAGCTTTTGGTTAATACCTATTGGCAATCCAATGGATTACTAATGTTTAAACGTGCTAAAAAATATTTTCCTATAATCGAGCCTATTTTAGCTAAAAATGGAATCCCTGATGATTTTAAGTATTTAGCAGTTATAGAAAGTGGTCTTACAGATGCCCGATCACCAGCAGGTGCAAGTGGTTTTTGGCAAATAATGAAAGCTACTGGTCGCGAACATGGATTAGAAGTTAATGATAATGTAGACGAGCGTTATAATCTTGAAAAAGCAACAGAAGTAGCTTGTGATTATTTAAAAAAAGCAAAAGAAAGTTTAGGATCATGGACCTCTGCAGCAGCAGCATATAATGCTGGTAATTATGGTATTTCAAGACGATTAAAAGAGCAAGATGTGACAAGTTATTACGACCTCTTGTTAGGTGAAGAAACTGGTAGATATGTGTTTAGAATAATAGCATTAAAAGAAATTTTATCTAACCCTGAGACTTATGGTTTTAACTTTAGAGACAAAGATTTATACAAAGCAGTACCGACGTACCAAGTAGCGGTTGACACTGCTGTTACAGATTTTGCAGGTTTTGCAAAACAATTCGGAATTAACTATAAAATCTTAAAATTGCATAACCCTTGGTTAAGAGAACCACATTTAAATAATAGTTCTAGAAAACAATATTTTATAGATATTCCAAGAGAAGGTTATTACCAAACAAAACCATAAATGCTAGATTTTTTTTCTCAATACTGGTGGACTATTGCAATTGTTTTAAATTACATTTTAGTAATCATAGCAGTAACAGCAATATTATTTAAATCTATAAATCCAACAAAAACACTAACCTACATTATTGTATTGTTAGTGTTTCCTTTTTTTGGACTTATTGTATATTATTTTTTCGGTCAGGAATACAGAAAAGACAAAATTTTTAATCGAAAAGATGTTTTAAATAACAATTTAATTAAATCTATATATCAAGACTTAAAGCTTGACCCAAATACACTCTCTAATTATGAGGCTAAAATTGACGAAGATCAAATTAGATTAATTCATTTACTTCAAAAAAATGATAAGTCGCCTTTAACAAAATTTAATGATGTTGAAATTATAATTGATGGTGAAAATAAATTTGAAAAGCTATTTAAAGATATTGAAGCTGCTAAACACCACATCCACATAGAGTATTATATCCTAAAGGATGATAAAATTGGTACTAAATTTTTAAACCTACTTTGTAAAAAAGCAGAAGAAGGAGTTAAAATTAGACTTAGCTTTGATGATGTTGGTAGTAAGATTTCATCTAAAATGAAAAGACAGCTTACACAAGCTAATGTCGAGTTTTATGCTTTTATGCCTGTTCTTTTTCCAAAATTTACTGGTAAAATGAATTATAGAAATCACAGAAAAATTGTGATTATAGATGGCGAAATTGGTTATGTCGGAGGGATTAACGTATCTGATACTTATGTAAACTACCCTGAAAACAAGGCTTATTGGCGAGATACGCATTTAAAAATTATAGGCGAGTCAGTTTTTACACTACAAACACAATTTTTAACAAACTGGAACTTTGTTTCAGAGACCAAGTTAGCCTTAAATCGTTCGTTTTTTCCTCAAAATAAAGTAAAATCGATCACCCCAATGCAAATTGCTGCTAGTGGACCAGATACTGATTGGGCAAATATTATGGAAGCTATATTTTTTGCTATTGTTACCGCAGAAAAATACGTGTACATCACAACTCCATATTTTATACCAAACGACCAGATTATTACAGCTATGCAAGTCGCCTCTAAAAGCGGAGTAGATGTTAGGTTGTTGATTCCTGATAAGTCAGATTCTTGGACTGCTAAACATGCAACAAACTCGTACTTAGAACAATTATTTAAAGCAAATATCAAAATTTACAGATACCAAAAAGGCTTTATTCATGCAAAAACTATGGTTGTAGATGATGTGTTTACGACTATCGGAACGTGTAATATGGATTATAGAAGTTTCAATATTAATTTTGAAATCAATGCTTTGATTTATAATAAGGATAAAGCAAAAGAAGCAAAAGCAATCTATGATAATGATTTAAAAGATGCAGTTCAGGTAGACTTTGAAGATTGGCAAAATCGTTCTAATTTTAAAAAAATACAAGAAGCCTATTGTAGGCTTTGGGCACCATTACTTTAATTTTAATGAAAACAAAAATGAGTTTAACAACACTATTATTACTAATAACTATAGGGTTATTAGCAGGTTTTTTTAGCGGAATGTTTGGTATTGGAGGAGGGGTAGTTATGGTACCTTTAATGGTTTTTTTGTTAGGATTTACACAATACCAAGCCCAAGGTACAAGCCTAGCAGTGCTTGCAGTCCCTGTTACTTTTTTGGCAGCTTATACATATCATAAAACAGGAGAAGACCCATTAAACTGGAGGTATGCACTAATTATAGCTGCGACATTTGTAGTTGGAGGTGTTTTAGGATCCAAAGTAGCAGTTACTTTAAACGAAAACACACTAAAAAAAATATTTAGTGTGTTATTGATAATTGTAGCAATTAAAATGTTTTTTAGTAAATAATATAACTAAGGTTATCTACTACGTCTTTTTTGTGCACGGATAGAGCTTCCTTGACCATAATGTTGTTTTGGTGCTTGTGCACGCTTCATATTCTCTTTCATCATTTTTATTTGATCAGCTAACATACCTTGCTTATCTAATTTTTGTGCTTCAGCTAATAAGGTTACCGCTTCTTGCTTTCTTCTTTTAGACATTGCTACACCAGCTAGATTTAATTTAACCATAGCCATATCATGATCCATAGATAAACCTAATTGTTCAGCCTTTTTAAAGTATCGTTCTGCTTCGGTCATGTTATCTTGAGATACCATAATACCGTTTAAAAAATTATAATATCCTTGTTGTTTTCTAACTAAAGCAGTTTCTGGGTTTTTAATTTTGTCTAACCATTTTTTTGCACCAGGAAAATCTTGTTTTCTTAACCTTAAAAAAGCAAGTAAAATAAACTCATTTTTAAAGTATAAAAACACAAATATCAAAGCTAAAAGGATGTACATAATACCGTTTCCTATGTTTCCTTCTACAAATTGCCAGATTGCTACACCAAAAATTCCGATTGCTAATATTAATTTTATTACTTTATTGTACATTTTTTAAATTTTAAAAGACTTGTATTAGTTGAGTTTTAACGTTTTTAAGCGTTTTCTTTATTGGACTACAAAGAAACTAAAAAAATCTTTAAAAATATTTTTTAAATTAGGTTTGTGAAATAAAAAAGTCGTTGTATATTTGCGCTCAGTTTTACAGAGAATAAGACTAAATAAAATATTTACTATTCAGATTTAAAAAAATAAGACAATGCCAAAAAGAACGTTTCAGCCATCAAAGAGAAAAAGAAGAAATAAACATGGTTTTAGAGAAAGAATGGCTTCTGCTAATGGTAGAAAGGTATTAGCTCGTCGTCGTGCTAAAGGAAGAAAGAAAATATCTGTTTCGTCAGAAACTAGACATAAAAAATAATGATTAACAATTGTTAATATATTAAGGGCGTTACTTAGGTGTAACGCCTTTTTTTGTATCTAAGAATTACTATTTTTGATAATTGAAAAAAACACACTAAAATGCCAAAAAATCCTAAGTTAAAATCTATTCTTATTATTGGTTCAGGTCCTATCGTTATTGGGCAAGCCTGTGAATTTGATTATTCTGGTACGCAAGCACTAAGGTCATTAAGAGAAGATGGAATCGAAACCATTTTAATTAATTCTAACCCTGCAACAATCATGACAGACCCTAGTATGGCTGATCATGTGTACTTGTTACCGTTAAACACAAAATCGTTAGTTAAAATATTAAAAGAACATCCGCAAATTGATGCAGTATTACCAACAATGGGTGGTCAAACTGCACTTAATTTATGTATTGAAGCAGATGAGAAAGGTATCTGGAAAGACTTTGATGTAGAGATTATAGGTGTTAATATTGATGCTATTAACATTACAGAAGATAGAGAGCAGTTTAGAGAGTTAATGCTTAAAATTGGTGTGCCAATGGCGCCTCAAGCTACTGCTACGTCATATTTAAAAGGAAAAGAAATTGCACAAGAGTTTGGTTTTCCATTAATTATAAGGGCATCGTTTACTTTAGGTGGTGCAGGTGCATCATTTGTTTATAAAGAAGAAGATTTTGACGAGTTATTAACACGTGGATTAGAAATTTCTCCAATTCACGAAGTTATGATCGACAAGGCGTTAATAGGTTGGAAAGAATACGAGTTAGAGCTACTTAGAGACTCTAATGATAATGTTGTAATTATTTGCTCTATTGAAAACATGGATCCAATCGGTATCCATACCGGTGACTCGATAACTGTAGCACCAGCAATGACTTTAAGCGACAAAACTTACCAAAAAATGCGTGATATGGCTATCCATATGATGCGTAATATTGGTGACTTTGCAGGTGGTTGTAATGTTCAATTTGCAGTTAGTCCAGATGAAAATGAAGATATAATCGCTATCGAGATTAACCCTCGTGTATCTAGATCTTCAGCTTTAGCTAGTAAAGCAACGGGTTACCCAATTGCAAAAATAGCAGCTAAATTAGCAATTGGTTACCATTTAGATGAATTGCAAAATCAGATTACAAAATCAACTTCAGCTTTATTTGAGCCGACTTTAGATTATGTGATTGTTAAAATACCACGTTGGAATTTTGATAAATTTGAAGGAAGTGATCGTACTTTAGGACTTCAAATGAAGTCTGTTGGAGAAGTGATGGGTATTGGGCGTTCTTTTCAAGAAGCCTTGCATAAAGCTACACAATCTCTAGAAATTAAACGAAACGGATTAGGTGCTGACGGAAAAGGTTATAAAAATTACGAGCAAATTATTGAAAAACTAACGTATGCAAGTTGGGATCGTGTGTTTGTAATTTATGATGCCATTCAAATGGGAATACCTTTAAGTCGTATTCATGAAATCACTAAAATTGACATGTGGTTTTTACGTCAATATGAAGAATTGTATCAAATAGAAAAAGAAATTTCAACCTTTACTATTGATACTATTGATAGAGACTTACTTCTAGAAGCTAAGCAAAAAGGATATGGAGACAGACAAATAGCACATATGTTAAGCTGTTTAGAAAGTCAAGTATATAATAAAAGAGAAGAGTTAGGTATTAATCGTGTGTATAAATTGGTTGATACTTGTGCAGCAGAATTTGAAGCAAAAACACCTTACTATTATTCAACATTTGAAAATGATGTTGAAACAGCAGATGGTAAACGTTTTGCAGATAATGAAAGTGTCGTTTCAGACAAGAAAAAAGTTATAGTTTTAGGTTCTGGTCCAAATAGAATTGGACAGGGTATCGAGTTTGATTACTGTTGTGTTCATGGGGTTTTAGCTGCTGCTGAATGCGGTTACGAAACCATCATGATTAACTGTAACCCAGAAACGGTATCTACAGATTTTGATACAGCTGATAAGCTGTATTTTGAGCCTGTCTTTTGGGAACATATCTACGATATTATTAGACACGAAAAACCAGAAGGTGTTATTGTGCAATTAGGTGGGCAAACCGCTTTAAAACTTGCAGAAAAACTATCTAAATATGGAATTAAAATTCTAGGAACTAGTTTTGAGGCTCTAGATTTAGCGGAAGACAGAGGGTTGTTTTCTAATATGTTAAAAGAAAACAATATACCATATCCACAATTTGATATTGCTACTACTGCAGATGAAGCTGCAGCAATTGCAGACGTTTTAGATTTTCCAATATTGGTTAGACCATCTTATGTACTTGGTGGTCAAGGGATGAAAATTGTAATTAATAAAGAAGAGCTTGAGCAGCATGTGGTTGACTTGTTACGCAGTATGCCAGGCAATCAATTATTGCTAGATCATTATTTAGATGGTGCAATAGAAGCTGAAGCAGATGCCATTTGTGATGGAGAAAATGTTTATATTATTGGTATAATGGAACATATTGAACCTTGCGGAATTCACTCTGGAGATAGTAACGCTACATTGCCACCATTTAATTTAGGTGAGTTTGTAATGCAACAAATAAAAGACCATACTAAAAAGATTGCTTTAGCTTTAAATACAGTAGGTTTAATAAATATCCAGTTTGCTATAAAAGATGATATTGTATACATTATTGAAGCCAATCCAAGAGCATCACGTACTGTACCTTTTATCTCTAAAGCTTATGGAGAGCCTTATGTAAATTATGCAACTAAAGTTATGTTAGGCGAAAAGAAAGTCACAGACTTTAACTTTAATCCTAAATTAGAAGGTTTTGCAATAAAACAACCGGTGTTTTCTTTTAACAAGTTTCATAATGTTAATAAACAATTGGGACCAGAAATGAAGAGTACCGGAGAAAGTATTTTATTTATTGATAGTCTTAAAGATGATCAATTTTATGACCTTTATGCAAGACGAAAAATGTATTTAAGTAAATAAATAGAAACTATAGTTTTTAGATAAAAAATAAAAAAGCCTTCAATTAATTGAAGGCTTTTTTAATAGACTATGTTTTAGCTTCTTATATAAAAATATTATGCATACATTAATAAGTGTCTGGTAAGTCTATTTTAACTTTATACTTTTGCAGTATAGGTAAGTAGTCAACATGAGAAAAATCTTCGTGTTCAAACTCGTATTGACGTTGCTTTTTAGTTTCCATACGTTTAATAGCTTTTAAAAAGCGCTTAACTTCTACTTTGTCATTTAAAATAAGTCCTGCTACTTCTTTAGGTTTGCCATTATCATCTTTTGCAACCATTGTAAAGTAAGAAGAGTTGCAATGTTTTATAACACCTGTTTGTATGTTTTCTGCTTCAACTCTAATACCTACAACCATAGATGTTTTACCTACAAAATTGACAGAGGCTTTCATAGTGACTAATTCGCCAACCTCAATAGGATTTAAAAAATCTACTGTATCTACACTAGCTGTAACACAATAGGTTTTAGAGTGTTTTGATGCACATGCAAATGCGATTTGGTCCATTAAATTTAATATATAACCTCCATGTATTTTACCACTAAAATTAGAGTGGGAAGGAAGCATTAGTTCGGAAATACTAATACGAGAGTCGTCCGCTTTTTTGTATCCAATCATAATTAATAATTTGTTCTTCTATCTTTATCTTCTTCTACTTTAGTAATAAAATATTTTGTATCACCTAGCCAGAAAAAGGTAGCGTAACGCTCAATATAATGTAATTTAACAGCACGACCTTGTAAGCTGTTTAAATCCTTAATAACTTGAGTTTCTTTGTCTTCAACCGAAAATTCAAAACGTTGCGCTTCAGAGACACCATGACTAATCTCGCCTTCCCAAGTTTTAAAAAGCACTCCTTTATTACTAAATTTAACTAATTCGCCAGCTCTTACCCCTTCGCTATAAGTAGCAAAATATATAAAACTAAAATAAGCTCCAGTTATTAATATTATTACAATTATGGCTTTTACTAAAAATTTTATCATATTTTTTTTGTTAATCGTCAGATTCTGCACGTTTAATAATAGCTTCCGGCAATGCTTTTTTTGCTTTAGCTCCTAGTTTTTTAATTTTTTCAACACTTTTAACAAGATTTCCTTTTCCTTCTACAAGCTTATTCATTGCTGCAGAATAGTCCTTTTTAGCATCGTCAATTCGTTTTCCAACACCGGTTAAGTCTTTTACTAAACCTTCAAATTTATCGTAAAGCGCTCCAGCTTGTCGTGCGATTTCGATAGCATTTTGTTGTTGCTTTTCGTTATTCCACATACTATCAACCGTTCTTAAAGTGGCTAAAAGGGTAGAAGGTGTTACAATAACAATGTTTTTTTCAAATGCTTTATTGTATATCGAGTTATCTGCATTAATAGCTACTGCAAAAGCAGGCTCAATTGGGATAAACAGTAATACAAAATCAGGACTTTCTATATCGTAAAGATCTTCATATTTTTTATCAGACAGTTGGTCTACGTGTTTTTTTATGGAGTTTATGTGTGCTTTTAGGTAAATGTCTCGTTCATCTTCTTCTGCATTAACATAGCGTTCATAATCTGTTAAAGACACCTTACTATCTATAATCATCTTTTTATTATCAGGTAAGTGCAATACAATATCCGGAAGTACTCTAGTGCCATCTTCTCTAGTAAAATTTTGTTGTACAAAATACTCTCTGTCTTTTTCTAAACCAGATTTTTCAAGGACACGCTCCAGTACTAATTCGCCCCAATTTCCTTGCATTTTACTATCACCTTTTAAGGCTCTAGTTAAGTTGGTCGCCTCTTTTGTCATTTGTTGATTTAAATCTTTTAACCCTAACAATTGCTCTTTTAAAGCGCTATGCATGCTTATACTTTCCTTTTGTGTATCGTCCACTTTTTTCTCGAAGGTTAGTATTTTTTCTTGAAGTGGATTTAAAATATTTTTAATGTTTTCTTTATTCTGAAGCGTAAATTTTTCGCTTTTTTCGTCTAGAATTTTAGTGGCTAACAACTCAAAATCTTTACGTAATTGTTCCTGACGCAGCTCTAACTCTTCATCACGTTTTAGGTTTAATTGCTGAAGGTTTTCAAAATCCGCATTTTTTCTTGCTAATTCTTCATTTAAAAAATCCTTTTCTCGTCTTATGCTTTCGCGTTCAGTTTCTATTTTAGAGATGGTTTCTCTTAATTCATTTAATTGGGTATTAAACGTATTGTTCTGTTTTTCGTTTTCAGTGTTATAAAACTGTTTAAAATCAGTTAACTGTTGTTGTAAGTTATTGTTGCGTTCTTCTAAAGTACTTTTATCACTTTTACTTTTTAGTTTAGTAAAAAGCATTCCTAAATAAGCACCGATAGAGGCTGCGATTAGAATTGCGAGTATAAGGGTGATGTTATCGTTCATTATAATAAAAAAAGAAGTTTGTTCAAAGATAGTTAATTTGTCAGTTAGAGAAAAGCTAAGAATTTTTATATGGACATTACTTAATTTGGTTAATACTAAAACAAATTTAGTATGACGTAAGGTTACTTTTTAACTCTAAAACTTCCTGTTTTTTCATCAAAAACAATCAAGTCTTTAGGGAACAAATCTGTAAAAGCGCCTTTTTCTATTAAATGACAAGGTGTATCACTTACAATTTTATTTTTAGACATAACAATCATGCTATCGCATAATTGGATTGCTAAATCAATTTCGTGAGAGGAGAATAAGATGGTTTTTCCGGTATCTTTAGCTAGCTTTTGTAGTAGTTTTAATATGTAAGCTTTATGATACATGTCTAAATGTGAGGTAGGCTCGTCTAAAATAATCAAATCTGTATCTTGAGCTAATGCACGTGCAATCATTACTTTTTGAAGTTGACCATCACTAAGCTCGAAACATTTTTTATGTTTTAAATCTTCAATATTAGTAGACTTTAAAGCTTGATTGATGATTTTAGAATCTGTTTCGGATAAGTTACCAACCCAATTAGTGTAAGGTTGTCGTCCTAAAGCAACCAACTCGACAACAGTAAGATTTTTAGAAGCAATAGGCTCGGTTAGTACCAGACTTAGTGTTTTTGCTAGTTCTAAATTAGAATAATGGTCTAGGCTTTGTTCATTAATAATAATTGAGCCACTTAAAGGAGATTCAACTTTAGTTAATGTTTTTAATAAAGTAGATTTACCAATACCATTACCACCAACTAAACCAATTAATTCGCCTTTTTTTAAACTAATATTAATATTTGACGCAACTATAGTATCTTCTTTTTTAGAAGCATATCCTATAGTTAGGTTTTTAGTTTTAAGGATAATATGTTGTTTAGTTTCTGGCACTATTTATGTCTTATTATAATTGCTTTACTCTTCTTTTTTTAACCTTCAATTTTATTTTAAAACACCATTTTGCGTTGTCTTACTAATAACCAAACAACAATTGGCGCACCAAATAAAGATGTAATAGCATTAATAGGTAACATGTAGTCAGTGTTTGGTAATTGGGCAATACTATCGCAAATTAGCATAATTATAGCTCCAAATAAAAGCACAGCAGGTAATAATATTTTATGATTTGAGGTATTAAAAACTTGTCTTGTAACATGTGGTATGGCTAAACCTATAAACGCAATTGGTCCTGCAAAAGCTGTGATAGTACCAGCTAAAAGACTTGTTGCAATTATAATTAATAGTCTACTTTGTTTAATGTTTAAACCTAAACTTTTTGCATAATTCTCTCCTAACAACAAGGTGTTAAGTCCTTTGATAGATAGGATACTAAATAGGATACCGATACTATAAATTAGAGTAAAAACCTTTACTTCTTCCCAATCTAAATCCCCTAAACTACCAAATCCCCAAAATATATATTGTTGTAATTGCTCTGCACTACTAAAGTAAGAAAGTACACTTACAATTGCAGCTGTAATACTACCAAACATTAAACCTATAATTAAAATAGCCATAGTGTCTCTAACTTTAGAAGACACGATTAAAACCAGTAATAATACTAAAAAACTACCTAAACTTGCAGCAATAACTAAACTCCATTTTGTTAGTAAAAATGTGGCTAAAAAACCGCCAAAAATACTACTACCTAAGATAACCAATGCAACACCAAGACTAGCTCCAGAAGTTATCCCTAAAACAAAAGGTCCAGCTAAAGGGTTTCTAAATAAAGTTTGCATTAACAACCCAGAAATACCTAAGCCAGAGCCTACTAAAATTGCTGTAATAGCTTTTGGTAAACGGTAATTTTGTATAATATAATTATCTGTTGTGCCAATTAGGCTTTCAAAAATGGTTTTAAAAGGAATTGAAACTGACCCCAAACTTATATTGGCAAAAAAGCAAAGTACTAATACAAGTATCAATACTAAAAAAGAGCGTTTATATGACTTTGTATTTGACAATTAATTTAATGGTTTAAAAAAGTATGGCTTATAGTCTAATAATAACTCTGGATGACAAATTTTAATAAGGTCTTTTAGTACTAAATCAGGTCTTGCTAAACCTTGTTCAAAATACAAAACACCTCCTGTATTACCAGTTGTATTTGCAAAAGTGTATATAGCATTGTTTTTAAATGCGTCAAATTGTGTATAATGTGTATTTGCTTCTTTTAAGCTTTCCATGCTAGTGTAATATGATGGACTTATCCATAAATCGGCGTGTTTAGCTTTTTTAAAAACAGACTCAAAACTTAGTGATAAGCTCCCTTTAGCTTTAGTGTCTGCATATAAATAGTTAACATTAGCATCTTTTAATAATTGCGCTTCTGTACTTGTACCACTTGGTAAGTACCAAACATCTTTATGCATGGCTCCGCTAATAACTGTTGGTTGTTTAGTAACAGTTTTTGCTAATTGTTTAGCAGCTTTATAATTGGTTTCAATATCTTTAAATATAGAATTTGCTAGTTGCTCTTTATTATATAAAGCACCAAAAAATTTAATCCATTCTGCTTTTGCTAATGGTGATTTTTCTACCCAATCTCCATTATAAATTACAGGGATATTAGCATTGTTAATTGCATTAAGAGACTTGCTTGACCCATCAACACCAAACCCAACGACTACATTTGGATTTAATTCTAGTAAAATTTCAGTGTTTAGACCTTCATTTTTTCCTAACTCTCTTATGCTTTGGTTGTCGATACGTTGTCTAATTTTTTCTGATGAAATATAATTTACACCTGGAAAACCAATTAAAGTTTCTTCTTCATTTAAAAGTTCTAAAGCCGGAATATGGGTTGTTGATGTTACTACTATCGATTTTATTGGTGTTATAATAATACCATCATATTCTTCTTTTAAAAAAGTAGTTTTTGCAGCTTCTTCTTTTGAAATTAAAACATATTGGTATGTTTTTTCGGCATTAGGCCAAGGGTTATTAATTTTTAAAACCTTAAAATTATTATAGTTTGTTATGCTGAAACCTTCAGCGTAAGCTATTGAATTATTAGACTGAATAGCAGGAGGGAGTTGTCTACTTAAACCTTTGTCTTCTTTACAATTTTGAAATAAAAAGAAAGATAATAGAAGTAATAAATAAGCTTTTTTTTGCAACATTAGTAACATTATAATGGAATAGTTTCCTTTAAATTTATATAAAATTTTAGTCATGAGAGACGGTTCAAATTTAACAATATATATAGTAGGAGGGATTATATTACTACATTTTTTAGTTGTCATTATTTATTTAATCTATAAAATGAATAAGAAAAAATAAGCACATCTTCATTTTAAATAGTATTTTTGCAGCGAATTTAGGTTTTGTTCAGTTTTAGATTGAACAAATTAAATGGGAATCTGGTTAAAATCCAGAACTGTTCCCGCAACTGTAAGCTACAAAGCTTGTTATTAAACTTCAATGTCACTGTCTGTTTTAGATGGGAAGACTAAATAGCAAGACGCAAGTCAGGAGACCTGCCAAATTCATCATCTAATTTGACTTTCGGGAGAAGGGTCTTAAAGATTTATGAAAAAAACTATTATATTATTATTAACTATTTGTTTTAGTGTTGTTGCTTTTGCACAAACACCAAAAGACTCTGTACAATATCTAGATCAGGTTGTACTTAACGATGTTAAATTAAACCAGAATGCTGCAGGCTTTAAAGTCGTTGTTTTAAAAGACTCTGTTTTAGATAAAAACACATCTACTTTTACTGATTTATTACGATTTAATTCTAATATTTATTTTAAAGAAAACGGATACGGGATGGTGTCTTCGCCATCATTTAGAGGGACTAACGCAGCTCAAACTGCTGTAATATGGAATGGGATTTCAATAAACTCTATTTTAAATGGACAAACAGACTTTAATCTTATAAATACTAATAATATCAATCAGGTAGTTATTAGAAATGGAGGAGGAAGTGTCCAATATGGGAGTGGGGCAATTGGAGGAAGTATACATTTAGACAATACTTTAAATTTTGGTTCGCATTTTACCAATGCCATTAAACTTAACTATGGTAGTTTTGACACTAAAAATTTGAGTTTTGTTTCAGATTACGGTAATGATAATTTAGCTGTAAATATTGGGGTTAATTATATAGACTCTGATAATGATTATAAATTTTTAGGTACTGATCAGGTTAATACAAATGGCGCATTTGATAATTTAAGCCTAAATTTAAATTTTGGGTATTTTATATCTCAAAAAGATGTTTTAAAACTGTATCACCAATCTTTTTTAGGCGAAAGAGCTTTTTCAGGAACAACAGTAACACCATCTAATAGTAAGTATGTAGACCAAAACTTTAGGACTATGCTAGAATGGTCTAGGTCAAGTGGAAGTTATAAATCTATAGTTAAAGTAGCACATTTAGAAGAAAATTTTGAGTACTATCAAAACAAAAATTCTGAATTTTTCACTTTTGGTAAAGTAAGCACACTATTGCTTAAGCATGATTTTAATTATAAATTATCTAAAACTTTAACTCTAAAAAGTATTTTGGATTACAATAATTATAAAGGGGAAGGCAGTAGTTTTGGGACACCTAAAAGATCTGTTTTTTCTGCTACTGGGCTAATGCAATATGACCCAAGTACTAAATTAAGTTTAGGGTTTAATTTACGACAAGATGTAACTACAGATTTTAAAAGCCCTTTATTGTTTTCAATTGATGGTGCTTATAACATTACTGATTTTTATAAAATCAAACTTAATGGTTCTAAAAACTTTAGAGCACCAACCTTTAACGACTTATTTTGGCAACCCGGAGGTAATTTAGATTTAATACCAGAATCTTCTTATCAATTAGATTTAGGACATGTCGTAAACTATAAATGGTTTCAATTGCAATTAAATACATTTTACATTTCTACTAAAGACCAGATACAATGGACACCAAATTCTTCTGGATTTTGGGGACCTGAAAATGTAGCAAAAACGCATAGTTATGGATTAGAAGCAGGGTTAAATGTTACAAAATATTTTAATAAACATCAGTTAAAATTTACTTCTAACTACTCTTACACAGTGTCTGAAAATGCAGAAACTAATAAGCAACTTATTTACGTGCCCTTTCATAAAGCAAATGCAAGCATTGCTTATAGTTTTAGTAAGTTTTTAATGTATTATCAGCATTTATTTGCTGGTAGTGTTTTTACTACAAAAGACAATTTAAAAGGTCCTTTTTATAGTTTAAAAGCCTATGATGTTGCTAATTTAGGATTTAATTATAAGGTATTTAAGACTACAGAAAAACAACTAGATTTAGGAATAAAAGTTAATAATGTTTTTAACGAAATCTATCAGAACGTAGCTTTTAGACCAATGCCAAACAGAAATTTTAATATTCAATTACACTATAAATTTTAATAAATAATCATGAAAAAAATCATCTATTCAATTGTAACACTTTCGCTATTAGTTTTTTCTTGTACTAATGACGATGACACATTTATGTCTGCTGAGCCTTTAGGAGCTTATGAAAACGGAATATTAGTAATCGGAGAAGGCGGACCATCTTCAGTATCTTATGTCTCTAATGATTTTGCAACTACTGAAAATCAAGTTTATTTTAATGTCAATGATGAAAACTTAGGTGTTTATTTACAATCTCTAGGGTTTAATGATGATAAAGCTTATATCGTTGTAGATGCAGGAACGATAACTGTTGTTAATCGTTACACATTTGAAAAATTAGGAACAATCTCTACTGGGTTAATGACACCAAGATTTATTGCTTTTAATGGAGATACTGCTTATGTGTCAGATTGGGCTGACCCTTTTGATAGTACGGATGATTATGTTGCGGTCGTAGATTTAAACTCTAATACAGTTACTTCTACAATAGCAGTAACAGAAGGACCAGAGCAAGTTTTAGTTAATGCTAATAAACTTTATGTATCACATAAGGGAGGATATAATGTAAATAACGTAATTTCAGTTATTAATACATCAGATAGTACTCTAGAAACGATAACTGTAAATGACGTACCGGACGAAATGTTTATAGATAATCAAGGACATTTATTAGTGTTAAATGCTGGAGCAAATCAATCTTGGTTATCTCCACCAGTTGAGACGGAAGCTTCTATTACAAGAATTAATTTAAGTGATAACTCTATTATTACAAATTTAGAGTTTCCTGCTGGTCAACATCCAAGTTTAATGACTTACCAAAATGGTATGGCATATTATATTTTAAACAATCAAGTGTTTGGTTTAGAAGATGCTGCAACAGTATTGCCAACAACACCTATGTTTAGCATTTTAACGGGTTATAGTTATGGTCTTTCTGTAAGAGAAAATCAATTATTTGTTTCAGATGCTAGTTTTACTGGTAACAGTACTTTACTAGTTTATGACTTAACTACAGGTGCAGAAACGGGTGCTTTTACAACAGGTGTAGGTGCTTCAAAAATATACTTTAATTAGATTTTTTAAATAATAATAAAAAAACCTCTAAAGTTATTTAGAGGTTTTTTTTTGCTTCTATTTAAATACGTTAGGTAAATCCTCAGGTTCTAAATACATGTTGTCTTTTGTTAAAGTTTGTGTGTTAGAGTTTTTTATAACATTAAAATCAGAGTTTACTTGAGGGGTGTTATCAAATCTTCCGTTTCCGGTTAGATGTTGTATAGCTCTTGCCAATAAGGGTTCGTCTTGTTGCCCTAAAACCCCATAATTTGAAATGGTTTCATTTAAAGTAAAAGTTGGTTCAAGTCCAGCTTCATATTCAAAAAATCCATTTGCATTTTCACTTTTACCAACTATAGGTTGCATTGCCCAAGTATGATTTGGATTAATAGATGCTGTGCATGAATAAGCACAATTTGGGCTATCATATAAAGTTATTGAAAATTCGTTTTTACCTCTTGTTGCTCCACCAATATGAACAACATCTACGTATGGCTTTAGACAATTTATAACTAGTTCGCTAGCAGAAGCAGAGCTTTTTTGAGCCAAAATGTAAACTTTGTTTAAGTTTAGTGTGTTGATCGGTGTCCCATCAGTTAACTGAGAAGCAAAATATTTACTAATTTCTTCATCTGTAAAAGCTGCCTGAATTTTATTATTCCAACGTTGTTTTAAAAAAAGCTCGGTAGTTGGTTGTCCAGCAATCATGCTTGATAAATTAATTGCAGTATTGACACTTCCACCTGGATTATAGCGTAAGTCTAAAACTAGTTGTTGTACCCCTTCTGCCAAAAACTGCCCAAAGACATCATTAAGCTGTTGATCAAAATTACTAGTAAAGCGGTTGTACATTAAATACCCAACTTTAATACCATCCACAGTAAACGTATTAGCTAACAATATTGGATTTTCTTCATAAACTTGTTTGGTTAAAGTAACAGTTTCGCCTGTTAATACAAGTGTGTTGCTTGAATCAATTTCTGCTAATCCAATAGTGTAAGTGTCGGTGTTAGAAAATAATAAGCTTCTATAATTACTCTCCGTAAGTTGCGTCCCATTTACTGTTAAAAAAATATCACCACGCTGCAAGTTGCTTGAGGATGCACTAGTATTTGGTAATATGTATTGTATAACTGCTCCAAATGTTGTTTCTGATCCAACAGTTATATTTCCGACACCAAATTCCATTCCATTACTTTTTGATACGCCATTAAGCGCATTATTTAAAGCAAAATAATCGTCAACTATCCAACTAAAGCGATCTTCTGTGGATAATAACGCATCAAAAAGAGTATTTGGAGCATTATAATTATTTAAAAACTGGGTATAAGCAGTATTGTCAGAAAACCGATCATCTGCTAAATCTAGAACATTATCTTGCCAGTAATACCAAAGGTTTAAGCCTTTCCAGATAAAATCTTTTATTTCTGTATCAGTAATTGGATTATCATCAATATCTTCATAACATCCAAAAACCACTAATGGTAATAGTAGTAGTAAATGTTTTAATCTTACTTTTTTCATAGCTTAATTTGATTCTTTTTCTAGATAAATGTACTTACTTTATTTTATATTGAAAATAAATTGTAACAATTATAATAGTCGCTCGTCTTAATAGAAACCAACCAACAATAATGACACAGTCAGAGTTTTTAAAAATAGTAACACCTTTTAAAGATAAGGTCTTCCGTTTAGCAAAACGATTACTAGTGTCACGTGAGGAAGCAGAGGATGCAACACAAGAAGTGTTATTAAAATTATGGCGAAATAAAGGTCAAATAGAAAATTATAAAAATGTTGAAGCATTTTCTATGACCATGACAAAAAACTTTTGTTTGGATAAATTAAAGTCTAAACAATCACAAAATTTAAAAATAGTACATAATAATTATCAAGATCATACAGTAGCATTACAAAAACAAATTGAGTTAAATGATAGTATGCAATGGGTAGCTAAAATCATCCAAGATTTACCAGAGCAACAAAAGCTTGTGGTACAATTAAGAGATATCGAGCAATACGATTTTGACGAAATAGCAAAAATGCTAGATATGAATCCAACAGCAGTTAGAGTAGCCTTATCAAGAGCAAGAAAAATAATAAGAGAAAAATTAACAAGTACACATAATTATGGTGTTAGATAATATAGAACAATTACTAGAAAAGTACGAGAATGGCCAGACCACTTTAAAAGAAGAAGCACAGTTAAAAGACTATTTTTCGCAAGAGACTGTTGCACCACATTTAGGGCATTATAAAGCTATTTTTGGATACTACCTTGTAAACCAACAAGAAGCCTTTACTAAAACCCTTCCACTACAAACTAAAAAGAAAATTAATTTTAAGTGGTTAAGTGTCGCAGCAGCAGTAGTTTTAATGGTTGGTATTTATTTTAACAAGCCTAATGAAGATGTGATAACAGACCAAGATAGACTAGCTTATAATCAAGCAAAATCATATTTAGAGCTGGTATCAAAAGCACTTAATAAAGGCACAACACAAGTGGGTTATTTGGACGCTTTAAATAAAGCTGGCACACATGTTGACTATTTAAAAGAAATGGAAAACCCAATTGGGAGAATTTTAAAAATTAACAATCAATAAATTAATAATAATTTAAAACCAAATACAATGAAAAAATATATAACAATAACAGTAATGGCAATCTTAATGATGCCTATAACGGGAATGGCTCAAGATATCTTTGAAAAATATAGTGATAGCGATAAAGTAAGTTACGTGTCTATAAAACCTAAGATGTTTCAAATGTTAGCCAAAATAGATATAGATACAGACGATGCCGAAGCAAAAGCATACATGGATATGGTTAATAGTATTACTAGCTTTAAAACTATGGCTACAGGTGATAAAGTAATTGCAGGCGATGTCACTAAATGGGTAACGTCACGTAGTGCTTCTTTAGAAGAATTAATGGAAGTTAAGGACAATGGAGTGGTAATGAAGTTTTATGTAAAACAAGGTAAAGACGAAGACCATGTTAGCGAGTTGTTAATGTTTATTAACGGTTTAGAAGCAGCAATGAAAGATTCTGAAATTAAAATAAATGGCGAAAATCGTACTATCGAGACTGTCGTTATTTTATTAACAGGAGATATTGATTTAAACCAAATTTCTAAATTGACTCAAAAAATGAACCTTCCAGGAGGTAAAGAGTTAGAAAAGAAAAGCAAAAAATAAAACTATGAAATCATCAATCAAATTATTGACGACCATTTTTGCTCTAGCCTTAGTATTAGTTAGCTGTAAGGACGAAAACTCTATACAAACTTACTTTGTAGATCATCAAGAGTTACCAGAGTTTTTGTCATTAGACGTAGCTGCTAATGTGATAGATTTTTCTAATGCTAATTTGTCTAAAGAAGAACAAGAAGCCTATCAATCTGTTAGAAAACTAGATGTCTTAGCTTATAAATTAAGCGAGTCTAACAAAGGGACTTATCAGCAAGAATTAGATAAAGCAAAAGCAGTGTTTGCTAACAATAAGTATGAAGAGTTAATGGAGTTTAAAGATAAAGAGCTTAATGTTAAGATTAATGCTGTTGGTACTGGAGATACTGTTGACGAGTTTATAATATTAGCAAGCTCTAATGACATAGGTTTCACAATTGTTAGAGTATTAGGTGACGACATGAGGCTGGAAGAGCTTTTAAAGCTGACAGATAAAATGCAAAACGCAGATGTTGATAAAGGACAACTAAAAAACCTTATGGAGATGTTTAAATAATATCTTATAGTTTAATGTAAATGTAAAAAGGCTTATCCAATGGATAAGCCTTTTTTTATGATGTTAGAATAATTATATACTTAATCTTGTGACTTCTTTATAGATTCAATTACATCCTCACTATCCGTTTTTTTAGATATCAAAATATTAACGATAATTAGTAAATAAATAATAACAATAAAACCAATATAAAATAGGTTAGCTAAAATACCTGTAGCTGCACCAAAACAAAAAAGAAGCAAAGTTACAGTGCAAAGTAGTAAAGATGTATTGTCATTAAACATATTAAATTCCGGTATAGTTACTTGGCGATATTGCTTTTAACTCTGTTTTAATAGCTTCGCTAACCTCTAAGGTATCAATAAATTGCGAGATAGAGGCTTTGTTAATAGATTCATTGGTTCTTGTTAGTCCTTTTAAAGCTTCATATGGGTTTGGATAACCTTCTCGTCTTAAAATGGTTTGTATTGCTTCTGCAACAACAGCCCAATTATTTTCAAGATCCGCTTCAAATTTAGATTGGTTTAATAAAAGTTTACCTAAACCTTTAAGTGTCGATCCAAAACCAATTAAAGTATGTCCAAAAGGTACACCAACGTTACGTAATACAGTACTATCTGTTAAGTCACGTTGCAATCTTGATATTGGTAATTTTGCAGATAAATGTTCAAAAATAGCATTAGCAATACCTAAATTACCTTCACTGTTTTCAAAATCAATAGGATTTACTTTGTGTGGCATGGCGCTACTACCAACTTCACCTTTTTTAATTTTTTGTTTAAAATAATCCATAGATACATAAGTCCAAATGTCTCTATCTAAATCTATAATTATAGTATTGATGCGTTTTAAACAATCAAACAAAGCAGCCATGTGGTCGTAATGTTCGATTTGTGTTGTTGGAAACGAGTGGTGTAAACCAAGTTTTTCTTGTACAAAAGCACCTCCAAAAGCTTTCCAATCTATATTTGGATACGCGACTTTGTGTGCGTTAAAATTTCCGGTAGCACCACCAAATTTAGCAGCACTTGGTATATCATTTAGTAAGTTAAATTGTTCTTCCAAACGTACAGCAAAAACCTCAATCTCTTTACCTAAACGTGTTGGAGAGGCAGGTTGACCATGTGTTCTGGCTAACATTGGGATGTCTTTCCAATCTTCAGCAAGACGCTTCAACTCTTTTAAAACATTTAAATATTCTGGGACATATGCCTCATTCATGGCGTCTTTAATACTTAAAGGTATTGCAGTGTTATTTATATCTTGAGACGTTAACCCAAAGTGGATAAACTCTTTATATTCACTTAATCCTAAAGCATCAAATTGTTCTTTAATAAAATACTCAACCGCCTTAACATCGTGGTTAGTTACCTTTTCAATGTCTTTGATAGCCTGAGCATTTTCAGTTGTAAAAGATTTGTAAATATCACGTAAAGCATCAAATTTACTACTATCTACACCTTTTAGTTGAGGTAATGGAATTTCGCATAAAGCAATAAAATATTCGATTTCTACTAAAACTCGATATTTAATTAAAGCTTCTTCAGAGAAAAAATCTTGTAATTTTTCAATTTTGTTTCGGTAACGACCATCAATCGGAGAGATCGCATTTAGCTGGTTTAATGACATAAAAAATGTTGTTTTTTAACAAGCCATAAATATAGGTTTTTAAACGGGAAGAGTAAAGGATTATGATTTAAGAATTTAATAAAAATCTTAATTTTTAACTTTTTTAAAAATTTGTTTCGCTCTAGCTTTAAATGCAGCGCTTTGTACAGCAAAATCGCGTTCTAAAATAATAACTAACTCCGGATGGACCCAACTATAGTCTTTGCCAAATAAAAATAAGGTCGTCATTGCATAAGCTTTTGGAGCCACCTTAACGTCATTAATTAACCAATCAAAACAGGCTTCAATAATTTTTTCGCGATGCTTCGGAAGTAATGCCTTTTTAATTTTAGAAGGTTGTTTTTGATAGTAAGCTTTTGCTATATATTCGCAGATTTTTGCAACAGGTCGTTCTGCCGAATCTAAATGGACCAAACTAATATTTTCTGTAAACTTATCTAAATAAGGGATTATAGCTTCAAGGTTTTTACTACACATAAACTCTAAAACCCATCCTGCTCGAGGGGATAATTTATCATCAACCATAAATAAAATATCCAATACTTTAGGGATTAAACTAGGGTCTGCAAGAAGCAGGTCTGCATAATACAAACGTTTTTCGCGCGAATGATTTACATAATTTAATTCTTGATATAAAGCGTCAGTAGTCAAAGATTTATTATTTTTAAAGTCTAAAAATAACTAAAATGAAAATACTTAAAAAGATAGGCTTAATTTTATTAATCGCTTTTGTTGTCGCTCAATTCTTTTCGCCAGAGAAAAACCAAGGGAACACTGAGGATTTAACCGCGTTTTTAAACGAAACAAAACCATCTGCAGAGGTTAAAGCAATTCTTGAAAATAATTGTTTTGATTGTCATAGTAGTAACACAAATTATCCTTGGTATAATAGTGTTACACCTGTTAATTACTGGTTAGATAGCCATGTAGATGATGGAAAAAAACATTTAGATTTTTCAAAATGGGCAGATTATTCTGTTAAAAAGAAAGACCATAAGTTTGAAGAATTGGCTGAAGAAGTAGAAGAAAAGAAAATGCCTTTACCAAGCTATACTTGGACACATGGCGATGCTAATTTAACAGACGCGCAGATTAAAGCAATTGTGGATTGGGTAAATCAAGTCAGAGTTGGTTATGCATTTGCATCAAAACCACAATAAAAAATTATTGTAAAATCTAAAAATCAACTCTTCTTTTGAATAAAAAAATATTAATAATTGGCTTTGTTTGGCCAGAACCTAAAAGTTCTGCAGCAGGTAGTAGGATGATGCAATTGATTGAAGTGTTTCAATCAGGCGGTTATGAGGTTGCATTTGCTACTGCTTGTGCTAAAACGGACAATGCTTTTGATTTATCTAGCATAGGTGTATCAATTCAAAATATTACTTTAAACGATAGTAGTTTTGACGTTTTTGTAAAGGACTTAAACCCTTCCATAGTATTATTTGACCGTTTTATGGTTGAAGAACAATTTGGTTGGCGTGTTGCAGAACAGTGCCCTGATGCTTTGCGTTTGTTAGATACTGAAGATTTACATTGCTTGCGTAAAGGACGCGAACAAGCACTAAAGGATCAAGCTATATTTGATAAAAGCTATTTGCAAAACGAAACAGCAAAACGTGAAATAGCAAGTATATTACGTTGTGATTTAACGTTTATGATCTCTCAAGTAGAAATTGAAATATTAGTAAATCAGTTTAAAGTTGACGAGCATTTATTGTATCATTTACCGTTTTTATTAGATTCAATTACTCCAGAAGCGCAAAAAAACACACCTAAATTTAAAGACAGAAACCATTTTATTACCATTGGTAATTTTATGCATAAGCCAAATTTTGATTCTGTTATGTTTTTAAAAACAGACATTTGGCCACTCATTAAAAAAGAATTACCTAAAGCCGAAATGCATATTTATGGATCTTACGTTTCTGAAAAGGCAATGCAATTAAATAATCCAAAAGAAGGGTTTTTAATTAAAGGCTTTGCAGAGGATGTAAACCAAGTTATGCAAGAAGCAAAAGTGTGTTTAGCACCGTTACGTTTTGGAGCAGGACTTAAAGGTAAATTGATTGACGCAATGATTAACGGTACGCCTTGTGTGACTACAACTATTGGTGCTGAAGGGATGTTTGGAAGCCTTAAAGATACTAATGCATTTATTGCAGACGATGCTAATACATTTGCAAAACAAGCAATAGAGCTTTATTCTAATAAGATTTATTGGAATGGAAAACAAAAAAATGGGTTTATGATTATTAATACTTTATATGATAAAGCGATCTATACTCAAGACCTTCTTTATAAAATTGAAACCCTTTATACAGGACTAAAACTACATAGGCAACAACATTTTTATGGCCAAATGTTAATGCATCATACTATGCAAAGCACTAAGTTTATGAGTAAATGGATTGAAGAAAAAAATAAGATAAAGTAGCCTGGAAGTTGAGTAAGTATAAATTAACTTGGTAAAACCTGATAGGTATATTCTTAAAATTGAATAAAATAAAAAAGAGCTAAGATTTTAAATCTTAGCTCTTTTTTTATGTTTTAAAATTAACAGTGATTAAGCTGTAACTTCACTTTTTTTAATTTTTCTGTAAGGAAAAGAATTAAAAATACTACGTTTTGCAAAACGCGTTTGTTTATCACTCTGAGAAAATTTGATATATAACGCTTTGTTAACACCAAAATACTCATAAGTCTCTCCGTTTAAAAAGGTAACTTCTAGTAACAATCCTTTATGTTTCCAATCCATTATAGGACTAGTAATTGTTTCAGCGTATTCTTCTTTATTAGCTTCGATAGTTTCTGGAGATATACTTACTAAAAAGTGATATCCATCAATAACTTTACGACTCATTATTTCTGCTTCATGTGCTTTTTCGTCTCCTGCTTGAAATTTATCAGGATGCCATTCTTTTACCAAATTACGGTAAGATGTTTTTAACGTTTTTAAAGATAGATCTTTATCTACGTTAAATAATTTTTTGTACTCGTTAATACGCTTCATAAACTGATGCTTTTTTTAAATAAGGCGCGAAAGTACTCTTTTGTTTTCAATTGAAGGTTAGAAAGTTACAATAAATTTAGTTTTTAAGTCTTTGAAGGTTGAACAGCATCTAGTTAACCTATTTTTATTAACACAAAAAACAATTAGATTTTAGTAAATAGTTTTTTAAAACGTTTAGGTAATTCGTCTTTTAAAAACAATGTTTCATTAGTAAAAGGATGAATAAATTGTAAGGAATACGCATGCAAATACAGTCCTTTTCCATATAAAATTAAATTATCAATACCGTAATCTTTATCTCCTAAAATGGGGTTTCCAATACCAGCAAGATGTTTACGTAACTGATGCCTTCTTCCAGTAAATGGTTCTAATTCTACTAAATTTAATTTTCCAAAACGCTTAGAATCTACTGTTTGATGTACTTTGTATTTAGATTTAGACTGTTTATCATCCACGATTGTAGTAATTACTCCTTCAGGCTCCATTGCACCAATAGTGACTGCATAATACGTTTTTTTAATAACTCTTTTTTTAAAAAGTGTATTTAAAGCACGTATACTGCTACTGGTTTTACCGATTAATAAAACACCTGTAGTTGGAAAATCTAACCGATGTACAGGTTGTGGTTTAGTAACATCGCTTTGTGTGCTTCTTATAAGGTTTTGTGTTAATGCATTTGTAACAGTCTTAAAGCTATTACCACTAACTAAAATACCTGCAGGTTTGTGTATAGCTGCTATATAGTCGTCTTCAAATAAAACATCTAATTTAAATTTAAGACTTTTTCTTGGAGGTGCATCTTCCTTAATAGTTAAACAGATGGTTTCTCCTCCAAGTAAATAAGTTGCAGACGTTGCAATAGTACCATTTACAGTTACGTATTGTTTTTTTAGTACTTTTTTTAAAGCAGATTTTGTTAATGCTGCTTCAAAAATCCCTACACCATAATCTTGAAGTCTTATAGGAGAGTGTTGTTTTGGGACAATATGGGTTTGGGTTAAATGGATAAATTTTAATTTTAAGTAATTATAAGAATTATACCGAAGGTACTTGAAATATCAGACAAAGTCAAATTTTAAATAGTACACAATCAACACTTTTTATTACTTTCGCAACTGAAAAAAAACAGACTATGATTTCTATAGATAATTTAGCAGTAGAGTTTAGCGGAACTGTATTATTTAGCGATGTATCTTTTGTGATAAATCCAACAGATAAAATTGCTTTAATGGGTAAAAATGGTGCAGGAAAATCTACCATGATGAAAATTGTTGCAGGTGAACTAAAACCTACTAGAGGTCATGTTAGAGCGCCAAAAGATGCGGTTATTGCATACTTACCACAGCATTTATTAACTGAGGATGATTGTACTGTTTTTGAAGAAGCTGCTAAAGCATTTAAGCATGTTTACGCAATGCGTGATGAGATGGAGCAGCTAAATAAAGCATTAGAAACTAGAACAGATTACGAAAGTGATGAGTACATGTCTATCATAGAAAAAGTGTCTGATTTAGGAGAGAAATATTATGCTTTAGAAGACGTTAATTATGATGCAGAAGTAGAAAAAGCTTTAAAAGGTCTTGGTTTTAAACAAGAAGATTTTACTAGACTAACTAACCAGTTTTCTGGGGGTTGGCGTATGCGTATCGAACTGGCTAAAATTTTATTACAAAAACCAGATTTAATTTTGTTGGACGAGCCTACTAACCATATAGATATTGAGTCTGTAATTTGGTTAGAAGATTTTCTAGTTAATAAAGCAGATGCGGTGATGGTAATATCACATGACCGTGCCTTTATTGATAATATTACCAACCGTACTATTGAGGTGACTATGGGGCGTATTTACGACTACAAAGCTAACTATAGTCATTATTTACAATTAAGAGAGGATAGACGTAGTCATCAAATAAAAGCATACCAAGAGCAGCAAAAATTTATTGCGGATAATATGGCTTTTATCGAGCGTTTTAAAGGGACCTACTCTAAAACCAATCAAGTAACTTCTAGAGAACGTATGCTAGAAAAGCTACAAATTATAGAAATTGACGAGGTGGATAACTCGTCTTTAAAATTAAGTTTTCCGCCTGCACCAAGATCTGGAGATTACCCTGTTGTAGTACAAAATTTAACTAAAAAATATGGCGATTTAGTGGTCTTTAAAGACGCTAATATGTCTATTAAAAGAGGCGAAAAAGTCAGTTTTGTCGGTCGTAATGGTGAAGGTAAATCTACAATGATTAAAGCTATATTGGGGCAAATTGATTATGAAGGTCAATGTAGTCTTGGTCACAACGTACAAGTCGGTTATTTTGCTCAAAATCAAGCAGCTTTATTAGATAATGACTTAACCGTATTTCAAACAGTTGATGAAGCTGCAAAAGGAGATGTTAGAACCGGAATTAAAAATATTTTAGGTCGTTTTATGTTTAAAGGCGACGATATTGATAAAAAAGTTGGCGTGCTATCTGGAGGAGAAAAAACACGATTAGCAATGGTTAAATTATTATTAGAACCGGTTAACTTATTAATATTGGATGAGCCTACTAACCACTTAGACTTAAAATCAAAAGATGTTTTAAAAGAGGCATTATCTACTTTTGATGGGACTTTAATTTTGGTATCTCACGATAGAGATTTTTTACAAGGTTTATCAGAAAAAGTATTCGAGTTTAAAGACCAACGCGTCATCGAGCATTTTGAAACTATTGACGCCTTTTTAGAGCGTAATAGAATAAAAAGTATTGCAGATATTAATTTGATGAAGTAAAGAGAACGGTTAAAGTTTTAATCGGTCTTCTATACTTTCTACCGTGTGTTTTAAAAAATTTGGAGGTGTAAACCTATAACCAAAATAGAGGCTTGCATAGCTTTTATCATTAACCATACTTTGGGTAAGGTTTTTGTTAATAGCATTAGAGTCAAAATTAAAACTAGCACCAGCGCTTATGGTTTCGGAGGTATAACCAAACTGTAATGTTAAGCCTAAAGCCCGGGTAACAAAAGTGTCTTTATTGGTGGTTTCGTTAAGTTTTTCAGTAGTAAAACGCACACCTAAAGCTGGCGATATGGAGGAAGAAATAAACCAATGGTTTTTAAAAGCCCAAGTATAATTGTATGCAGGAGCAAAGGAAAGGTCAAAACTGTTTTCGGCTACTTTTTGGTTATTAATTGTATTACTTAATCTATTAAATCCATAAGTTAAAGTAGGTACAAAACTTCCAGCAGTTTCTCTTTGCCACTCGTTTAGGTGAGTTAAATGCTTTAATGAAAAATTATTATTTAACACATAAGAGGTTGTCCCCATCCAACTTGTTGTTTTTAAATTAGGAAACTGTGCTAATAGCTCGGCATTATTTTCTTGATAAAACCCTTGTACCTTTCTGTATTCTATACTTTGGATCCATTGTTTTAAGAAAATATTTAACTGGTAATTTAAAAATTTTGATTTAAAATCAGAAGTTCTGCTACTGGGAGAAAATCCAATTTTTAAACCTAAAAATTTATAGTTTGCTGCGACTTCTAATCTGTAAGTATTATTAGCATTTACAAGTACAGATTGATTGTTATTTTGAATAGAAAACGATTCGTTTTGTGTATTAATATTAGACTTTAATAACAGGTTTTCTCTAAAAGAAATCACCCCATTTTGGCTACTTGCGATACTAACAAATAATAAACTGAAAAGTAAAAACCAAAGTCTAACCATTATAATACAGAGATAAATGTGTTAATCCCTTTTGTCGCAGTTTGGGCAATTACGGTTAGGTTGTTTGTACTTGAAATAGAAGGGTTAGGGTCTATAAAAAATTGGGGAGTGTTTTCTGGCACATAGTGCATTAAACTTGCAGCAGGATAGACCTGCAATGAAGTCCCGATAATTAATAGTTTATCGGCAGTTTCGCAAATCTTTACAGCTTGGTCCATTAGTGGTACTGCTTCTCCAAACCAAACAATATGCGGACGTAGTTGGTTTCCGTTTTGGTCAAGGTCTCCAAGGATAAGGTCTTTTTTCCAATCTAAAACTATAGCTTCGTTTTTTGTGCTTCGCACTTTAAATAATTCGCCATGTAAATGGATCACATTTGTGCTACCAGCGCGTTCATGTAAATCGTCAATATTTTGCGTTATAATTGTAACTTTAAAGTGTTTTTCTAGTTTAGCCAATTCTAGATGGGCTTTGTTAGGTTGGACGTCCAATAATTGGCGTCTGCGTTGGTTGTAAAACTCTAAAACTAATTCTGGATTGGCAGCAAAACCTTCTGGAGACGCTACTTCCATAACGTCATGACCTTCCCATAAACCATCTGCACCTCTAAAAGTTTTTATACCGCTTTCGGCACTGATACCTGCGCCCGTAAGTACAACTAAATGTTTCATATTAGTTTTTTGCATTAAGTTTCCAGGTTTTATAGGTTTTAGATGCTACTAAGATATCAAGTATGTTTTCTCCATTAATATCATCTTCTTCTATATAATTAATTAAATCGTCCCTGTCATAACCATCTTCAATCAAAGTATCTATATAGGTAGTGGCATCCTTAAACTTTTTCATTAAAACCAAAGTGCTTAAATAACCGGCTTGACCTTCAAAAAAATCTGGGTAATTTTGGATAGTATATTTGTAGTTATTTAAAGCAAAATCATAATTTTTGTCCATAAACGCTACGTTAGCCTTTAAAAAGTTTAAAAAATCATCTTCTGTGTATTCTTGAAGCTGATTAATCACTTGGATGGCTTCAAAATAGTTTTCTTTATAAATATGGTAATCAATTTTGTTTAATACAATAGTTGGGTCGTTTGGGTAGGTACTAATCAACTCTTCTAAAGCAGCTAAATAGATGTCGTCATCAAGATTACTAGCAATTAAAGTCTTGAAAATAAGAAAAAACTTTTCTTTAGAAATTTCAGATGTAATTCCTTTTAAAAGTTGGTAAGCCATTTTGAAATTGCCAGAATTTTTAAATTTTATAGTTTGAAATAATTGATCAACACCTTCTTTTTTTGCGGGTTGGATCATCCCTAGTATTTTTTTGTCAGGGATTACATAGCCCATTACTCTAGCCATAGTTTTTGATAACTCTTCTCCAGAAAGGTAAATATAGATATCAGAAAACATCATCTCATCTCCGTTTTTATGGACCCTGTAATCATGATAATTCATACCGCCTACTGCAGAATATAACCTAAATAGCACGTAATAGGTTTGGAGTTCATGATCATACCTGTAATTAATAAAGTCGTAGTATGCTCCGTTTTGGACTTCAGAAATAATCTCGTTTGGAAATTTATCAACTCCTTTTTTTACTCCAATAATAAACGCATCTAAATAATCTTTATTTTGATTAATTGAAGGGTTTAAGTCTAAAACACGCTTGATAAACACGTTTTTATACCATTTAGAAATTAAACTATCCGGTTGGTTGTTAAACGCGGAGTCTTCAATTAGCTGTCCCAACGCAAGGACTTTTTGCGAGTTACTCTCATTGTAAGTTATTGTGTCCTTAGGATTTAACCCTATAGTGTCTTGAGATACAGCACATAAAGTAAATAGTAAGCAGAAGGATAAAGAGGGTATTAGTTTGGGAAGTCTCATTAATTTTTTTATTACTTTTGAAATCAGATTATAAACTTAAGATTAATTCCCTTTAATATCTTAATGCTTACAAAAAAATAAGTCATTCATTTAAAAAATTAATCCATGAAAACCCTAAAGTACCTTTTACTTGTATTATCAATTACATTATTTACTAATTGTGCTGATGATGATACCCCAGAAGTCATAACACAATTAGACTCTAGTATATTTACCATTAACACTTTTAATAGTTCAGGAATTTCAGGTAATGCTGAATTTATTAAAAATTCTAATAATACGGTAACTATAGTTGTAAATTTATCAGGAACTACAGATGATGAGCTATATCCTGCACATATACATTTTAATACAGCTGCCGAAACCGGAGGGATTGCTATTAGTTTAGTGTCTGTAGATGGTACTACTGGTCAAAGCGAAACAACTTTTAGTAAATTAGATGATGGCACACCAATTAGCTATGAAGAGTTGTTGGATTTTGATGGTTACTTTGCAGTACATTTAAGCGAAACTGATACAGAGATTGTAGCACAATCCGACATTGGTCAAAACGTTTTAACTTCAACTAGTGTAAGCTACCCTTTAAACGAAGCAGATGTGTCTGATATTTCTGGGACCATAACTTTTACCAAGCGTGTAAACGGTGAAGCTTTGGCGGTTATAGCCTTAACAGGAAGCCCATCAGGAGGTGTGCATCCTGCACATATCCATTCCGGAAGTGTAGCAACAGCACCAGGTGGAATATTATTTACGTTTACCTCTGTTGATGGGACATCAGGAATTAGTAGAACTAATATTGATGCACTTAACAATGGGACACCTTTTGGATATGATGATGTAATAGCTGTAGATGGTTACGTTAATGTGCATTTAAGTGCAACCAATTTAGGTGTTTTAATAGCACAAGGTAATGTTGGTATTAATTAGTATTTAATTTTTTAATTTTATATAAACCTGATATTAAAACCATCAGGTTTTTTATTTTTATAACATGGTAGATTTACAATTATTAGAACATCTAGAGTCTTACTTAACAGAACATAGATTAGAGCGCTTTATAAAGGTTATTGACCAGCGTACTAAACACTTTACAGTTGCTACGGAAGATGTCTATCAATTACATAATACTAGTGCTGTTATGCGTACTTGTGATGTGTTTGGACTACAAGAATTAAATATTGTAGAAGAAACAAACAGCAAAAGTATTGACGGAGAAATAGCAATGGGAGCACAAAAATGGGTTGATTTAAACCGTTATAACTCTGTAAACGATTGTATAAAAGACTTAAAACAAAAAGGCTATCAAATTGTTGCAACAACACCACATACTGAAGATTGTGAGTTGTATGATTTTGATGTGACTAAAAAATCTTGTTTTTTCTTTGGAAGAGAAACCGAAGGGTTGTCTGAAGCGGTCTTAAAACAAGCCGACAGCTTTTTAAAAATACCAATGGTCGGTTTTACCGAAAGTTTAAACATCTCTGTAAGTGCTGCAATAATATTACAACATGCGACTTCTAAATTAAAAAAAACAACTATTGATTGGCAATTAACTGAAACTGAAAAATTAGAAAAAAGAATTGATTGGTGTAAAAAGACAATTAAAAGCTACGATGAGATTGTTGAGCGGTTTTATAGTGAGAAGGGAAGTGGTAAGGTTTAATGCAAAAAGGTAAAAGGTAGAAGTTATTAGGTGGAAGTTAAAATAGAAATTGATAGTGAGTAAAACAGAACTCATTGCTTAAATAATAAAGTATAAAAAAAAATCTCAAATACAATTTGAGATTTTTTAATGGTAACAGTTTTAACTGTATCTGTTATATTCTTTTTTTACGACCACGGTTTAGCACCTTGTATTCTTCATAACATTCACTTATTGCATCCAAAATCTGAAGGTCGTTAGCTGTTGTAACAAACTCTAATGAGTAATTACACTGACTAACAATTTCGTCTAAATCTACTTTGGTTACTCCAAGTAATGCAATTAGCATTTCTCTGTCAAAACGCGTCGCTAAAGTGTTTCGGATGTTGTCATCTTCTTTCATCTTTTTTAGCTTACGTAATTCTTTTCCTTTACTGCTAAACGTATTATATAAAAAATCTAATGGATTAAAAATAGAACCTAATACTTTAGTAACTGCGTTAGGCTGTTTTTTTCCAGCTTCATAACCATTGGATAAACCAGAAATACTATACCTGTAATTAGTATTAATATTTACTTGTTTAATATCTACTTCTAAATATCCAGTTAGTTTAAGACCAGTAACTACAACTTCTTCTAATGCTAGAGCAAGCTCAGTTAGTGTGATTGTAGATTTTTCAATCTGATCCACCCAGTCATTTGTCACTTTTACTTTAATAGATTTAAACCCTAGATACGATAGGTGAAGCGTGTCATTAGCTTTAGCGCGTAATTCAAACTCACCTTTAACATTAGTTGCAGTACCAATAACTTGATTTAAATTAACAATATTTACGTTTTCTAAAGGCTGTTTTGAGGTTGCATCTATAATTATACCTTTAACTGTAGATTCTGCTTTAACTGCTGAAGAATCTATAGTTTTTTTGACAGAAGTAACCTGTTTTGAATTTTCTTTTTTGTCTTGAGAAAAACCAAAAGTTGTGCTAAAAGCAACTAGAAAAATAATTAAGTAATACTTCATTTATGAAATTTCAGATATAAAAATAACAAAGAAAACGCTATAAATAGCGTCTTCTTTTATTTTTGACTAAATATTAACAAAAAAGTTTAATATTAAGTTATACTAGTTTAAGTATTTAATCTTTACGTCTAGAACGTGTTGGTCTAGAGTGTGATGTTTTAAATTCTGATTTATCTCTATTAGATCTACTAGATCTATTGTCAGAGCCACTGTCGCTACTTCTGCGTCTGTCACTTCTGTTTCCAGAACTGTCATCGCTTCTTCTAGACGATCGTCTATCACCTCTAGGCTTATCACTACGTCTGCGGTCTCCACCACCATCACGACGTCTTCCGCCACCACCACTACGGTTTCTGTCACGACCTCCGCCACGACTACCACCTCTGTCTTCTGTAACTTCTACATTAACAAAGCGTCCATTGTCTTTGTAATCTGTAAAAAAGGCAAGTACTTTTTCTTGGTGTTCTTTTTCTGTATTAAAGAAAGAGAATGTTTCTTTTACATCTACCTTAAAGACGTCATCACGACCTAAATCTAAAACGTCCTTTAAAAAGTCTTTTAATTTCATCCAATCATAACCATCTTTTTCTCCAACATTAATAAAGTAACGTGCAGCATTTCCTGAAGATTGTGGTCTTTCACGACCAGAATCAGCACCTGCAGTTACATTTAAGTTTTTAGATTTTTGATAGTAATTAAAGAAACGTGTAAATTCTACTGAGAAGAATTTTTTAATTAATTCGTCTTTAGACGTATCTTCAAACAACGCATTAATATCTTCTAGATACTTATCAATCTCGTGATTGATTTCGGTGTTATGTATCTTATTTGCTAATGACATTAACTGTACTTCGCAAATTTCCATTCCGTTAGGAATTTCTTTTAATTCAAATTTTTGATTGATTATACGCTCGATACTTTTTAATCGACGTACTTCACTTTTAGAAACAATTACCATAGATACACCGGTTTTACCAGCACGTCCTGTACGTCCACTACGGTGAGTATATGTTTCTATCTCGTCACTTAATTGGTAGTTAATTACGTGAGTTATATCATCTACATCAATACCACGTGCAGCAACATCTGTTGCAACAAGCATTTGTATTTGACGTGATCTAAACTGCTTCATAACAATATCACGTTGATTTTGAGATAAATCACCATGTAATGCTCCAGCACTATAACCATCTTCAATTAACTGTTCTGCAACTTTTTGTGTATCACGTTTGGTACGACAAAAAATTACTGAAAATATATCTGGATTAGCATCTGCTAAACGTTTTAAAGCTTGGTAACGGTCACGTGCGTTTACTAAATAGTACTCGTGCGATACACTATTTGTGCTTTCATTTTTATGACCAACCGTAATTTCTTTTGGGTCGTTCATAAATTTCTTAGCAATTGTTGCTACTTCTCTTGGCATTGTTGCAGAGAATAACCAGGTGTTTTTATCATCAGGTGTACCAGATAAAATATCTGTTATATCCTCTTTAAACCCCATGTTTAGCATCTCATCCGCTTCATCTAAAACCGAATATTGGATTTTAGTAATATCAACCAAACGACGACTAATCATATCTTTCATACGACCAGGAGTAGCGACAATAATTTGTGCACCACGTTTTACTTCTCTTGCTTGATCTGTAATACTTGATCCACCATAAATTGCAACAACATTTAAACCTTTACAGTATTTACCGTAGGCTTTCATTTCGTTTGCAATTTGTAAACAAAGCTCACGAGTTGGAGATAATATTAACCCTTGAGTTGTACGACTGCTAAAGTCTATTTTTTGTAGCATTGGAAAACCAAAAGCTGCAGTTTTACCAGTTCCAGTTTGCGCTAAGGCAACTAGATCTGTTTCTTCGTTTAATAAAATTGGGATTGCTTTTTCTTGTACTTCAGACGGTGTTTCAAAACCTAAATCTGCAATACCTTTTAATAGGTCTTCGTTAAGACCTAATTCTTGGAATGTGCTCATTCTTTTTGTTATGTATTTCAATGTCAATCTTTTTGGTGTTACAAATAGAAGCGCATTGAATATACTTAACCTAAACTTCTAATAACACATCCTCTCTCTGAGGAATAGAATAACCCTCGTGGGTTTTTCAAGGTGCAAAGGTACACTTTTATTTGCAATATTCAATTTTTTAAATATTTTAAACTCGTAACACCTATTGTTTAAAGGGGTTGAGGTGCGATTTAGGATTGGTTTTTTGTTGGGTTTTTTATGTTTAAATTAAATATTATTTAAATATTTAACTAATAATTGTACCGCTTTACCACGATGTCCAATTTTATTTTTTAACTCTAAATCCATTTGGGCAAATGTTTTGTCATATCCTTTAGCTTTAAAAATTGGATCATAACCAAAACCTGCTTTACCATGTTTATTAGTTGTTATTTCGCCTTCACAAATTCCTGTAAAAGTATCAATCTTGTTATTTAAATGTAAAGCGATTACTGTTTTAAATTGTGCATTACGATTGGTTGTGCTTTTTAAATTTTCTAATAATAAATCCATATTGTCATTAGCATCACGCTGTGGTCCAGCATATCTAGCGCTAAATACACCTGGCTCACCATTTAATGCTTCTACCTCTAAACCGGTATCATCTGCAAAACAATTGTAACCATAATGTAGTTTAACGTATTCTGCTTTTTGTATAGCATTACCTTCGATATCTGGTTGCGTTTCTGGCACATCTTCAAAACAACCAATGTCTTTTAAGCTTAATAGCTTAATATGATTTGGTATTAGCCTTTGTACTTCTTTAAGTTTATTTAAGTTATTTGTTGCGAAAACGAGTTGCATATAAATAGTTTGTGTAATTAATTAAAATAGGTTTACCTATGATGATAAGGTTCATTTCTTAAAATTGTAAACCCACGATATAATTGCTCTATAACAAATAAGCGAACCATTTGATGAGAAAATGTCATTTTAGATAATGATATTTTTCCTTGTGCTTTGGCATACACTTCTGGACTAAAACCATAAGGTCCGCCAATAACAAAAACTAACTGTTTAATACCAGAATTCATATGTTTTTGTAGGTAGTTAGAAAAACCTACACTATCAAACTGTTTTCCGTTTTCATCAAGTAAAATTAAAACATCTGTAGGTTTTAGTTTGTTTAAAATTAGCTCGCCTTCTTTATGTTTTTGTTGGTCTTCGCTTAGATTTTTTACTTTTTTTAAATCTGGTATTATATCTAAATCAAAACCAATATAGAAACCTAGACGCTTAGTATAGTCATCAATTAGCTGTTGTAATTGCTTATTATCTGTTTTGCCTATGGCAAGAAGTTTTATAGTCATACGCAAATTTACAATTTATGATATAAGATTGATTAATTTTTCATTTGAAAAATCATAATTCAAAATCATAATTCAAAAATGTATTTGTTATTTTTACATCAAATAATAAACACATGATAAGTCAAGCCCAATTTGATAAAGAAATAGATTTAATTATTACAAATGCTATTAGAGAAGATGTAGGAGATGGTGATCATAGCTCATTGTCTTGTATTCCAGCGACTGCTCAAGGAAAAGCAAAGTTATTGGTTAAAGACGAAGGAGTTATTGCAGGAGTAGAATTTGCTAAACAAGTCTTTAAGTACGTTGATGCAGATATGAAGGTGGAAACACTAATAGAAGACGGTAGTAAAGTAAAGTATGGTGACATTGTGTTTTACGTTACAGGTGCGTCACAATCTATATTAAAAGCTGAGCGTTTAGTTTTAAATGCAATGCAACGCATGAGCGCAATAGCAACAAAAACTAGACAATTTGTAGATTTACTTGAAGGTACAGGAACAAAGGTGTTAGATACCCGTAAAACTACTCCAGGAATTAGAGCTCTAGAAAAATGGGCTGTTAAAATTGGAGGAGGAGAAAACCATAGGTTTGCTTTATACGATATGATTATGCTTAAAGACAATCATATTGATTTTGCAGGCGGAATCACTAAAGCTATACAGAAAACTAAACAGTACCTAAAGGATACCAATCGTGATTTAAAAATTATTGTTGAAGCAAGAGATTTAAACGAAATTAAAGAGATTTTAAAAACAGAAGGTGTTTACAGAATATTAATAGATAATTTTAATTACGAAGACACAAAAACAGCAGTTAAGCTAATTGGAGATCAATGTTTAACAGAAAGTTCTGGAGGAATTAATGAAAAAACGATTAGAGAATATGCACTATGTGGTGTGGATTTTATATCGTCTGGTGCTTTAACGCATTCAGTTTACAATATGGATTTAAGTTTAAAAGCTGTAGATTAACAATCTAATTATTTAATTAATGTCTCAGGCAATAGAAGAAAAACTTAGCAAAATACCTATAGTTAACTTAGTGGTTAAATTTTTAGGTAAAATTAAGTTGCCTGGTCTAGAGGGGTTGTCCTTGTATGATTTAATTGAATTATACATTATCGGAATTGCAAAAGGGGCATTGACAGCACGTGCAAGCGCAATTGCTTATAGTTTTTTTATGGCGCTGTTTCCGTTTTTGTTATTTGTAATTATAGTAATACCACACATACCTATTGAAGATTTTCAAACGGATTTTTTAGTGTTTTTAGAATCGATTTTGCCACCAACAACTTCGGATTTTTTCTCAGACAATATCTTTAATAATATAGGGGGTAAACAAAACGGAGGATTATTATCATCGGTATTTTTACTATCTATATTTTTAATGGCAAATGGTATAAATGCCTTGTTTTCAGGGTTTGAAAACTCCTATCATGACCAGTTAACCCGTAATGTGTTTAAGCAATATTTTTATGCTTTGGGGATAGCTTTAATTTTATCCTTTTTATTAATTATTACAGTTGCAGTTTTAGGTTATTTTAACATTTATGTTATAGATAATCTGACGGATCGTGGCTATATTGCCAAGCGTCAAGTTAGTATTTGGAGTACTTTAGCCCAGTACGGATTTTTTGTTGTCATGGTCTATTTAGCGACAGCGGTATTGTATTATTTTGGCACAGCAGAAGGTAAGTCATCTAAGTTTTTTTCTATAGGTGCATTATTTACCACAATTTTAATTTTATTAACATCATATTTGTTTGGTATTTATATCGAAAATTTTGCTCAATATAATGAGCTGTATGGTTCAATAGGGGCGTTATTAATTTTGCTATTTTATTTATGGCTAAACGCAAATATTTTACTATTAGGTTTCGAGCTAAACATGTCTTTAAAACAACTTAAAAAAAGTTTCTAATTATGAAAAAAAACAGTATTGTATTAATCATTTTATTATTTGGTTTATCATTAAATGCCCAAGATATTTTGGGTAAATGGAAAACTATTGATGATGAAACTGGCGAAGCAAAATCTATCGTAAATATATATGAAAAGGATGGAAAGGTTTACGGTAAAATTATCGAGATTTTTAACGAGTCAAAACGTGATAACCTTTGTGTAAAATGTAAAGGTGATGATTATAACAAACCTGTACTAGGTCTAGAAATTATTAAAAACATGACCAAAGATGGTAAGTATTATAAAAACGGAACTATTGTAGACCCTCAAAACGGTAAACAATACGATTTAAGACTAGGCTTATCAGATAATAAACTACAAGTTAGAGGTTATATAGGCTTTTTCTACTCGACACAATATTGGGTCAGAGTGCAATAAAAAGGTCACCAAACACAACACGATTTGCATTATATAGATGTCATTCTTCCAATTCCATTAGAAAAACGCTTTACCTATAGTATTACGCAGGCAGAAAGCGATTTTTTAAAAGAAGGTATGCGTGTGTCTATCCCTTTCGGGAAATCAAAAATATACACAGGAATTGTCGCAAACATCCATCAAACAGCTCCGGTTATTTATGAAGCTAAGGAGATTCATCAAATTTTAGATGACCAACCTATAGTTACACAATTACAGCTTAAATTATGGCAATGGATTGCTAATTACTATATGTGTACAGAGGGCGAGGTCATGCGCGCAGCTTTACCTAACGCCTTTTTGCTTGAAAGCGAAACTATTATTAGTAAAAACAATGCTTTAGATTTAAACGAAACAGATTTAAAGGATGACGAGTATTTAATTTACGAAGCCTTACAGCATCAATCGTCACTTAAAATTCAGGATATTTCAAATATTTTGGATAAAAAAAACGTGCTCCCGGTAGTTAAGCGATTAGTAGAAAAGGAGGCTATTATACTAAACGAAGAAATCTACGATAAATATAAGCCAAAATATGTTAGGTACGTCAGATTGACAACAGCTTACAATTCTGAAGTAGCTTTAAACACATTGTTGGAAGAGTTGGGGAACAGAGCTAAAAAGCAACGAGACGTTGTGCTTACACTGTTTTCGATTTCTGCAAAGACCAAAAAACCAGTAAAAGTTTCAGATTTAGTAGCAGAAAGTCAAGCGTCCTCTGCAACGGTAAAAGCTTTAATAGATAAGGGGATATTAGAAGATTACCACATCCAAACAGACAGGGTAGTTTATGAAGGAGAAGATAATGAAGACACTAAAAAATTAAACCAATATCAAACCGAAGCGTTACAACAAATTAAAACTAGTTTTGAAACTCAAAACGTTGTATTATTGCACGGTATCACATCCTCAGGGAAAACTGAAGTCTATGTCAAGTTAATTGAAGACGCAATAACAAAAGGGCAGCAAGTTTTATATTTATTGCCAGAAATTGCTTTAACGACGCAGTTAGTAACCCGTTTGCAAAATTATTTTGGCCAGCAAGTTGCGGTATTTCATAGTAAGTACTCCGCACATGAGCGAGTTGAGGTGTATAATCAAGTATTAAATAATTCCGCGAAAGCGAAAATAATTTTAGGCGCACGATCGTCCATATTTTTACCATTTAATAATTTAGGATTAATTATTGTGGATGAGGAGCATGAATCGTCCTTTAAGCAATTTGATCCAGCACCACGTTATCATGCGCGTGATGCATCTGTAGTATTAGCATCGTTTTTTAAAGCCAAAACCCTTTTAGGTAGTGCAACACCAAGCTTAGAAAGCTACTTTAATGCTAAAGAAAACAAGTACGGTTTAGTAGAAATTAATAGACGATATAATAATGTTCAGCTTCCGGATATCGAGTTGGTAGATATCAAAGACAAGCAGAAACGAAAAAAAATGAAAGGTCATTTTTCTGATAGATTAATCGAGGAAATGACAGAAGTTATTGCAGATGGTCACCAAATTATTTTGTTTCAAAATAGAAGAGGGTATGCGCCAATTGTAGAGTGTAACACTTGTGGGCATTCGCCACAATGTTCAAACTGTGATGTTAGTTTAACGTACCACCAATACCGTAAGCAATTGCGTTGTCATTATTGTGGGTATAACAGTGCGATGTTAGTCAAATGTATGGCTTGTGGTACGCCAGGACTAGACTCTAAAGGGTTTGGGACAGAGCAGATAGAAAGCGAGGTTATGCAGCTATTTCCTGACCTTAAAGTTGGTCGTATGGATTTAGATACCACCAGAGGTAAGTTTGGTTACGAAAAAATAATTACAGCTTTTGAGCAGCAAGAAATAGATGTGTTAGTTGGGACGCAAATGCTAACTAAAGGATTAGACTTTAGAAACGTAAAGTTAGTAGGTATCATGAATGCAGATAATATGCTAAACTTTCCGGATTTTAGAGCGCATGAACGTAGTTTTCAATTAATGTTACAAGTATCAGGTAGGGCAGGACGTACTAAAAAACAAGGTAAAGTGTTGATACAAACGTATAATCCGTATCATAAAATATTGCAGCAAGTGTCAACTAATGATTATGTGGGCATGTTTAAAGAGCAGTTGGAGGAGCGTTACAATTATAAATATCCACCGTATTATAGATTAATTAAAGTCACTATTAAACATCGTGATTATAATAAGGTAGATTTAGCAGGAGATTGGTTAGCTAAAGCATTAAAACAATTATTTAAACATAATGTTTTAGGCCCAGAGTTTCCGCCAATCTCAAGAATACGTAACCAATATCATAAAAACATCTTGATTAAAATACCACAAGGTCAACCATTAGGTAAAACTAAAGAAGCCATTAGAAGGGTAAATACAAGTTTTGCAGCTATAGGAGATTTTAAAGGGGTAAGAGTTATTCTTAATGTTGACAATTACTAGCGTAAAGTTGTCGTAAAATTTATCTCAAAATTTAACACAAAAAAAATCCCACTTCAATAAGCAGGATTAACTCTAGGGGCTATTAGTAATTTGCTTTATATATTGTTTAAAGCGTCCACTAATTGTGTTTTTTTGTTTCTACTTAAAGGGATTTCATAAGCACCAACTTCAACATTTTTACTATTAAATCTGTCTACTTTATCTAAGTTAACAATGTAAGACTTATGGATTCTTAAAAATTTACCATCAGGTAATTCGCTTTCAAAAGCTTTCATTGTAGATAAAACAACAAGGCTATTGTCTTCTGTTACTAATTTAACATAGTCACCAAGCGCTTCGATCCACTTAATATCTCTAATGTAAACTTTACGTTTTTTAAGATTACTTTTTACAAAAATATGTTCACCTTCTTCTTGATTATAATCTAACTTTAATTTATGGTGTTCTACAGCTTTATCTACAGCTTGGCTAAAACGTTCTCTAGTAATAGGTTTTTGTAAATAATCTGTTGCATCATAATTAAAGGCTTTAAATGCATATTCTGTTTTACCAGTAACAAATATAATTTGTGGTTTGTTATTTAATACATCTAATAATTCAAACCCATTTAATACAGGCATTTCAATATCTAAAAAGATAAGGTCAACTTTATGAGTGTTTAATCCATTTTTAGTTTCTAAAGCACTGCTGTATTCAGCAATTAAATTTAGATGATTATTGCTTTCTATTAACTTTACAATAGAAAGTCTTTGTATCGCTGAATCATCAACTACTACACAATTTAATATCATAGTATTTGTTCTTTATAGGTTAAGTTATCGACAATAGTACAAAAAATTCGGATTAAAACCAAAAAACATCGCTAAAATGTAAAAATTAACAATTCGTTAAGTTATAATCGAATGCTTTTTTTATTGTAATTTAGATTAAAAACTATTTGTAGGATTAAATAAAAAGAATTATTTTTGCACTCATTTTTAACACAAATAAATTAGATTTTTATGAATCATTATGAAACTGTTTTCATCTTAAATCCCGTTTTATCTGAAACACAGATAAAGGAAACAGTACAGAAATACGAAGAATTTCTTACAAGTAGAGGAGCTAAGATGATATCAAAAGAAGATTGGGGACTTAAAAAGTTAGCCTATCCAATTCAAAACAAAAAAAGTGGATTTTACCACTTATTTGAGTATCAAGTAGAAGGAGAAGTAATCAATCCTTTAGAAGTAGAGTTTAGACGTGATGAGCGTTTTATGCGTTACTTAACTGTAGCTATGGACAAACATGCAGTATCATGGGCGGAACGTAGAAGAGTTAAATTAAAACAAAAAGCGTAATTATGGCTAGTATAGATCAACAAGCAAAAGGAAAAAAAGAAGGAGAAATCAGATATCTTACTCCTTTAAATATTGAAACAAACAAGACTAAAAAGTATTGTCGTTTCAAAAAGTCTGGTATCAAGTACGTAGATTACAAAGATGCAGATTGGTTATTAGGATTTGTTAACGCACAAGGTAAAATTTTACCAAGACGTTTAACAGGAACTTCATTAAAGTATCAAAGAAAAGTGTCAGTAGCAGTTAAAAGAGCACGTCACTTAGCTTTAATGCCATATGTAGCAGATTTATTAAAATAAAAATATCATAACAATGGAACTTATATTAAAACAAGACGTTGAGAATTTAGGATTTAAAGACGATGTTGTAACGGTTAAGAACGGTTATGGTAGAAACTTTTTAATCCCTACAGGAAATGCAGTTTTAGCTACAAAATCAGCTAAAAAAGCATTAGAAGAAACTTTAAAGCAACGTGCTTATAAAGAAGCTAAAGAGATTGAAGAAGCTAATAAAGTAGCAGAAGCTATTAAAGCTTTAGAAATCAAAATTACAGCTAAAGTTGGTCAAGGAGACAAATTATTTGGATCTGTAAACAACATTGACGTTGCTGAAGCATTAGCTAAAGAAGGTCAAGATATTGATAAAAAATACATTTCTGTAACTACAGTTAAGCGTTTAGGTAAGTATACAGCTGCTGTACGTTTACACAGAGCAGTAAATATAGATTTAGAATTTGAAGTTATCGCGCAAGCATAATTTTCAAAATCAATATTACATTTAAAACCGTTTAGACTTATCTAGACGGTTTTTTTAATTAAAATTTTTAAATAACTATTTCGCTTTCGCTGAAATCAAGCCTTAATAAGCTTCTTGAAAATGATGTCACTTTGTGACTTTTAAAAATAACTAGTAACAGATGAAACATATATATATAGTATTACTTTTTATAGGATTGATAGCTTGCAAAGACCAAAAGGAAGAAGTTGTAAACCCAACCAAAACTAATGCCCTAGCACAAAAGCAATCAGCATTAATAGAAGCTTTTAAGTACAATCCAGAGGATGAGGTTATAATCAGTGTCCATAGAGGAGGAAAGGGTTTAAAAAATTATCCTGAAAACTGTTTAGAAACTCTAAAGTATATCAACGATAGCATTCCAGCAATTTATGAAATTGATATAGCACAAACTAGAGACAATGTCTTAGTATTGATGCACGATAATACTTTAGAGCGTACAACAACTGGAACCGATAGACTAAATAAATATACCTATGAGGAGCTTCAAGCATTTAATTTAGTAGATGATTATGGTAATAAGACTGCATTTAAAATACCGTCTTTAAAAGACGTACTGCTTTGGGCTAAACAGAACAATGTAGTATTAACTTTAGATAAGAAAAAAAGTGTCTCTTTTGATGCTATAGTTGCTTTAGTAAAACAATTAGAAGCAGAAGATGTTTCTATTATAATTACCTATGATATAAAGCAAGCTACAGAAGCATATGCATTAGCGCCAAATTTATTATTATCAGTATCTGCTAGAAACCAAAAAGAATTAGACTGGTTATTGCATTCAAAAATACCAACACAAAACATGTTAGCTTTTACAGGAACAAAGCTATCACCAAATGATTTTTATAAAAAAGTACAATCCTATGGTATCAAAACTATACTTGGTACTTTAGGAAACCTTGATAAACAAGCGGAAGCAAAAGGCGAAGTGCCTTATATTATTTGGAAAGATAAAGGAATAGATGTTTTTGCAACAGACAGACCATTTGCAGTTGCTAAAGCATTAAATATTAAGAAATAAGAAAAGATGAAGTATTCTAGACTTACAAAAGAACAATTTGAAGAATTACACAAAGAGTTTATTAACTTTTTGGCAACTCAGACGATTACAGCAGACGAGTGGGAAACAATTAAAAAAGAAAAACCAGAAGTAGCAGAGCAAGAACTGGATGTTTTTAGTGACTTGGTTTGGGAAGGTGTTTTGTCGCAAGTAAAATATGTCGAGCAGATTTCTGCGCAAAACATACACTTGTTTGCTTTAAACGACGACCATATGCATGTAATAGGAATAAAAATTGATAGTCCAATAGATGTCACAACAACTGACGGATTTAACTGGTTGCGTGAAAACTTAATGGACGATTCTGTGACGTTTACACAGGGTAAAAAAGATTATTCTGAAGACAAAAACTTAGATAAGTTTAAGTTAATTCAATCTGGAAGCGCAATTACAAAAGGAGAGCTGTATCAGTATATGAATAAGCTGATTAATTAGTTAATTATTGTTTAGCAAGTATTAACTTTCATTATTTATAACTAAACAACTATTTTTGTTATTCCTGTTAAAACAGGAGTCTAAATTGTATTTATCAAGTAATCATTAAAAAAGATTCCTGCTTTGCAGGGGATATTATGGCACAAAAACCAAGTATACCAAAAGGGACTAGAGATTTTAATCCAGAAGAAGTTGCAAAACGTAACTATATATTTAGTACGATAAAATCAAAATTTGAACGTTTTGGATTTCAACCAATTGAAACACCAAGTTTTGAAAACTCTGATACCTTAATGGGTAAATATGGAGAAGAAGGTGACCGCTTGATTTTTAAGATTTTAAATTCTGGAGATTTTTTATCTAAAGTAGACGAGCCATTATATGCTTTAAAAGATTCAGGTAAAATTACATCAAGAATTTCAGAAAAAGCATTGCGTTACGACCTTACAGTTCCTTTTGCTAGGTATGTAGTGCAACATCAAAATGAAATAGAGTTCCCTTTTAAACGTTACCAAATGCAACCTGTTTGGCGTGCAGATAGACCGCAAAAAGGACGTTTTAGAGAGTTTTACCAATGTGATGCAGATGTTGTAGGAAGTGATAGTTTATGGCAAGAGGTGGAGTTTGTACAACTTTACGACGAAGTATTTACTGCGCTTAAGTTAGATGGTGCTACTATCAAAATCAACAATCGTAAAATATTATCTGGTATTGCAGAGGTTATTGGAGCAAGCGATAAACTAATAGATTTTACTGTTGCTTTAGATAAGTTAGATAAAATAGGAGAGGAGAAAGTTAAAGAAGAAATGCTTGGCAAAGGGATTACTGAAGAAGGTATCACTAAACTACAACCATTATTTACTTTAAAAGGTGATTTTGGAACTCAAATTGAAAGTTTGAAATCTATTTTAAATACTTCTGAAGAGGGTCAAAAAGGAATTGAAGAATTGGACTTTATTAATAATGCTATTTCTGCATTAGGATTAAAGTCTGCTAAATTACAATTAGACGTTACTTTAGCTAGAGGTTTAAATTATTATACGGGAGCAATTTTTGAAGTCTCAGCGCCAGAAGGTGTTGCCATGGGCTCCATTGGTGGTGGTGGAAGATATGATGATTTAACCGGAATATTTGGTCTTAAAAATGTTAGTGGAGTTGGGATTAGTTTTGGTTTAGACCGTATTTATTTGGTATTGGAAGAGTTAGGTTTATTTCCAGAAACCATAACAAAATCTACAGAAGTATTGTTTATTAACTTCGGAGATCAAGAATCGTTATTCAGTTTAAAAGCGATTAAAGCGTTAAGAGATAATAATATAAATGCAGAGTTATATCCAGACAATGCTAAAATGAAAAAACAAATGAATTACGCAAACAAGCGTAACATTCCATTTGTGGTTTTAGTAGGGGAGGAAGAATTAAAAAATAATGTATTCACTTTAAAAAACATGACTACAGGAGATCAGGATAAAGTAGATTTGGAGTCGCTAGTTTCTATGTTAAAATAGTTTTTAAAACAATATTAAAACAAAAAGCCGAAACGTTAGTTTCGGCTTTTTTTAGTGAAAATGTGAATTAATTTGGGGCATTCACTTACTCAACTAAAACTTTCTTTGAGATTTCACCTTCGTTCGTTTTTAACTTGATAATGTAATTACCAGTACTTAATTCTCCGGTATTTAACTCAATATAATCTTGAGTTTCTAATTTAGAGAAGTTAACAATATGTTGACCTAAGATGTTGTAAAGGTTTACTGCTGTAATTGTATTTAATTTAGGGTTGTTAACAACTATGCTTTGCAAGTTGTTAGAGTAGTACACGTTAATTTCAGTTTCTAAAACTTCATCATCTGTACTTAATGACTGTGGAATATCAAAGACTAATTCAAATCTATTTAAATATTCTCCAGCATCTAAATTAACTATAAAATCTGCTTGTCTTAAGTCGTTATATGTTCCGTTTAGTGTATCATGTAAATAGATATCTAAGTTAGCCGGAACGTTTTCTAAAGCATCAATAGTAAAAGTATTATCTCCAGCAGTATCTGTTTTGATTGCTAGTGGTAAAATGGTATTTGCATCAATTACATCTATACCTTGAATAACAAAGTTAGCATTGTTAATTCTCCAATAGATATCATCTAACTGTGTTTCCATAGTTTCTCCGTCATACCCCCAATCCTGACCAGAAGTCGCGTTGGTATCTTGTGTCACTAGTAATTGTCTATGGATTCCGTTAACGGAATTTAATCCTAATCTAATTTTTAATCTATTGTCAGAGTTATAGTTGTTAGCAACACTGTTTTCAGAAGACATTCTAACAAATGTTGAATTAGTGCCTTCTTTTTCAAACACACGTTGATTATTACTAAATGTTACAGTACCTGTGTTTTCACTTTTAACAAAGAAACCTTGAGCAACAGGAATATAGCGACCTGGTAATTTAGTTGGTGTACCACCTGTGGCAACCATAGGGTCATTTGTACCATAACTAGCTGCTGGCGTTGCTCCAGATAAGTTATAAGAAGCATATCCACCTTGGTATTCTGCTAAAATATGAGATCCTCCTCCCCAATGTTCCCAGAAGTATAAAGTACCTGTTGTGCTTCCTGCACCTTCAATTGTTGGTGCGTTATCCATTATAAACTCATGTGCGTCTAATGCAGAAGCATATGGGTTACCAACTAAATATTCGTTAGTAGCAGTTATTGGTAAAGTAATATCTCCGTTGTTTGGTTTTCCTTCTAAAACATAGTTCTGCTCTAAACTTACATTGTTATTAGTGTCATTAACACCTTTCATTGTAAAGCCTTCACCAGGTAATAAAGTTCCTGTGCTACGTACATGTTGCCAGTCAGCATAAGCACCAGATTGGTTTGCATATTTCCAAATCCAGTAATCTGCTATTCCGATAGGTGTTCCAGACGTGCCATCATACCCACTAGTAATAAAGTTAATGTTTACCGGTGCTGCAGGATTTGTTCCGTCCTTATAAATGTTTGGTAAAGTATAACTGTTATTATTTGTAGTTGTATTGCTAATCCCTACAGGAGATGCCCAATAGTTATATGTGTATAAATCCTGTGTACCTTGTTGATCACGCTCTAAAGTTCCAGAACTTGTAACATCTAAATCACTGTCTATAGTTTGAATTAATTGAGACTCGCCTTCAAGATCAATTTTACCATCTAATTTTAAGTAGTGCGTAATAGTAAGCCCATTACCTGTGTTTGAGGCAGTGTCACCATTTGCAGTTAATTTATTACTTTCTACAAACAGCCCTAAAACAGTTCTGTTTTGATTATTAGCCGAAGGTAAGGTTGAATTGTCTAATGTTAAATTGTGATTTGTTTTAACAATATTCCAGTCTACAGTAACGCTAGGGTCAACAATTGAAGGTGATCCAGGTATGTATAATTCTGCTCCATTAACCCAACTACTATTAGCATCCCAGCTTCCGTTTGATGCTGAGTTGTATGGTAATGGAGATGATTGGTGCTCTAACGTGAATTGGTTAGGGTCGGTTAAGCTTCCTCTGTTACCATTACCTGAAACATCGTTAAGGTGTGTCCCGATATAAGAATTCATATTGTAGTAAGCTAAAAGGTTAGTCCAGTTAACCACTTCAATTTCATTTTTAGTAATAGAATTTGGTACTACAGCACCGTTAACTACAGTAGTCGCTTTTTCAAGTTCTTGATTCATTACATAACGTAATTGACTTTGGTTTAAAGCTTGGTCCCAAACTCTAACTTCGTCAATATCTCCTTTAAAGAAATCTTGTATGTTAGTTTTATCAATATAAATTGCTCCAATAGCAAACTCGGCACCATTTGGTGTTGGGTTGATAATGGTTTTAGTTGTGTCTAATACACCATCGATATATATATAAGCAATATTGTTATGGTAAGTAACAGCAACATGATGCCATACGTTATTTGGTATCGCGGTGTTTGAGTCTATTCTGTTAGCAGGGTTGTTTCCAATTGCAAAACTTACTATGTTATTGTCTGTTAAAAAGAATTTGTACCCTTCTGTTCCATCATTTTTAGCAACTATTACTTTGTCTGAAGCTAAAGCGTTTGAACCATCTGGTTTTACCCAAGCAGAAGCTGTAAAATCTCCAGCTAAATCTACTTTATCTCCAACTTTTGTAAAATTGTCAACACCGTCAAATCCTAAATGTCTAGATTTTACTTCTTCATGTGCTACACCAAAAGTGAAGTATTTAGTACCATCAAAGTCGTATGTGCCTTCTCTTGTTGCCAAACCGTTAAATGTACTAGGGTCTAAAAATACTGTTTGTAGGTTAGTGGTAAATCCAGCATCATCAGATACTAGCATTACATAAGCATCATTACCTGTTAAAGCAGGTAAGCCAGTAAGGTCGCTTTCAAAAACAGAAACTTCAACTGTGCTAATATCATCACCAGCAGTTTCTACTATTTTCCATTTTCTATTCATTACATCTGTAATAGTAGTAATAGTAGCAGGCCCTAAATTAACAGTGATTGAGCTTCCAGATGTGTTTGTGTTTTGTCCATCATTACCCCAAACTAAAAACTCATTACTTGTACTGAAAGTGCTAGTATTAAGATTGTTGGTTGGTGCTGTGTCTGTTAATGATATGGCAACAATGCTAGAGTTGTTAACACTTTTAGATTGTTTTTGTATTAAATCAGAATTGTCATCTCTACCAATACCAGCGATATCATAATTAAAGCCTGCATTTGCAGATACATCCCAAATTGTTGATCCGTCTGATGCTACATAATCTTGTGATGTCCCATTAACACCTAATGTAATACCGTATTTTATTGCTAGGTAAGATTCTATTCTGTTTCTTTCTGGATTGTCATCATTTCTAGAAGAGTAAGTAATTACCTCAACAATTCTTCCATCAAGGCTTCCTTTGTAACCTTCACTACGACCTAACCAATAATTTGCATTATCTACTGTATCGAATTGTGGTACACCAACTTCAGTATTTACTACATTGTTGTTGTTATAAAGTAATTCGTAACTAGAAGGAGAGCTGTTTGTATTGTGTCTTCCATTAATAATACCTACATTATTATAGTTAGTAGTTGTGTTTGTTTGTGCGACACCATAACCTCTGTCATTTACAGGTGTAGAGCCAGTAGGTGTAGAGCCATGTGCGTACGATAAAACCTCGTCAGTATATCTAACAGAGTAACGCCCAAGTCCAATACCAGTACCATCTGTAGCTTGAACAGAAGTATCAGAATCTGCACAAAATATATCCATACTAGGAGTAGAAGATGTAGTGTTTAAGTCAGGAATAACAACTATATAGATGTCATCAGAAAAATAACCTGTAGAACCAGCTAATACGTCTCTACTAGTGTCACTATAAGTGTAATCGACAGGAGCATTATTGTAATCGTTATCAAAATCAACAACCGCATTAAAATTTACATTATAATTAGGGTGATCTCTGTAAGTAGGTTCTTGACCCGCAGTTGGTACAGTTGCATTGTTGGTATTTGCTTGGTCATACCATGTATTAAGTGCTTGTCCATCACTAATTCCAGCACCATCATTAGCTTTTAACCATAATTCTAAATTAGAAGTAACTCCACCTGGTCCACCAGATAATAAACTTGTACCATAACCTTGAATGTAAAAGGTGAATGGATTTTCATTTGAGTCGTCATTTGCAATAGTTACTAATGCAGATCTTAATCCGTTAGAGGATGGGTCAAATGTAATAGTAAAAGAAGTATTATTTCCAGATGAAATTGGAGTAGTAGGCGTACTACTTAAAGTAAAATCTGATGCGTTAGCACCTGATATGTTTACATACGGAGCGCCTCCAGTAAGGTTTAAAGGAAGTAAACCGTCATTATTAATTATAAAAGTATTAATTACGCTTCCTGTGGTAACATCAATTGATCCAAAGTCAGTGTTGTCAGTGGTGGTTGGTGTTGCATCTCCATTAATAATTGTAGTGCTGTTTCCTGTTATGTTAATTTCTGGTTGAGGTGTAGTTGCAGCAGTTAATGAAATGTCATCAATTGCCATGTCGCTTCTGTAATTACTACCTGTAGTACCAGAAAATCTTAAATTAATAGTTTGACCTATATAGGTACTTAAATCTAAAGTAACTAAAATCCAAGGCGATCCATTGCTTGTCTGTACTTGGTTATTCTGGGACCATAGGTTAGTAGGGAAGGTTAAGCCACTATTTGTGCTTAAGTCCACATTTAATGTCCCCATATCACTACCAAACATATGATAGTAAAAAGAAAATTGAGCAGAGGTTGCTCCAGATAAATCAAAACAAGGACTTATTATGTTAGAAGTGTTATTAAAATTACTAGTTGCTTCAGTATATAGATACCAGCTACCACCGTTTGCAGTTGATGGTCCAGTATTATTTGAAGGCGTACCATTGTTGTTTCTTGTCCAATCAAAATTATCTGTGGTGTCCTGAGACCAAGCACCTAATCCAGATTCAAAACTTTCTGTATACGGAAAGCTATTTACAATAGCAGAGCAGGACCCTGAGCAACCACCTGAAACATTAAAATATAATGTTATACCAGATGTACTAGCGCTATTTCCGGAATTAGACAAAACTGTTGAACCGCTAGAGGTAATAGTTATATTTGATGCACCTCCATTCCAACCATCTCCATAGGTGTCGTACATTACAATATAATAATTGTTGCCATCCGCAATACAGCTTAAATCAAGGGTTGTGTTGTATGAGTTGTTTGAGCTTCCATCATAACCATTGTCAATAGTTGCAAGTAGAGTACCGGTTGGGTTGTATATTTCAACACGGTTTTCTGAAGACCAATTTGGCCAATTTACTGATACTTGCACTTCAGAAGTTTGGGCGTAGTTAATTGAAAATGTAAAAAACAATACTATTAGTAATGTGTTTTTGCTTAATAAGTAGTTAGCTATTAATGCTTTTAGAGTAAAGGTTTTCATAAGCAGGGAATTTATTTAGTTTGGGGACTAATATTTAATTCTGTGTAAAACTATCTCTTTTTTGGCTTAAATGCAAATATTTTCGATGAAATGCATCTTCATTTGATTTTAACAACGCTAAAAGGGTTAAAAATCCGTTAAAATACATTTTATTGTATTTGTTTCAATTAAAAAACCCAAGACATAAGTCTTGGGTTTTTCTAATTAAGAATAAAGTAGTTTTGGGGCTATTTTACTCGACTAAAACTTTTTTAGAAAGTTTACCTTCATCAGTTTTGACTTCTAAAATATAAGTACCTGTACTGATTGTGTTAGTTTTTAACTCTATTAACTCCTGATTTTCAAATTCATTAAAAGCAATGATCTTTTGTCCTAATAGGTTGTATAATGTTATTGATTTGATAACTTCTAACTTAGGATTGTTAACTACAATTGTGTTGTTGCTATTACCGAAGTAAAAGTTGATTGTTGTTTCAAAATCAAAATCCTCTGTCGACAAAAAGTTAATTTGACTAAATCTTAAATCAAAACGGTCTAGATAAATGCCTGAGGTTAATGTTATAGAAGCATCACCTTGTCTTAAATCATGGTAAGTTCCAGTAACGTTGTCAAAGATGTATATTTCTAGGTAATCAGGAACGTTTTCTAAAGCGTCAATTGTAAACGTGTTAATACCATCATTGTCAACATGTAACCCAATAGGTAAAATTGTTGCTGGGTTTATTGCGTTTGTACCTTGAATAGTATATTTGTTAGATTCAATCATCCAATAGATGTCATCCATTTGTTCGGACTTAGTAGCTCCATCATACCCCCAATCATATCCTGAAGTGGCATTTGAGTCTTCTGTAACTAATAATTGTCTATGAATACTGTTTACAGAGTTAAAGCCTAGTCTGATTTTTAATCTATTATCAGCATTATTAGTCGTTGCAGCTTGAGCAGAATTTCTAACAAATACAGATGATGCTGATCCTTCTTTTTCAAAGATACGTTGTCCATTATTAAATCTAATGTTTCCAGTGTTTTCACTTTTAACAAAGAAACCTTGCGACACAGGGATATAGCGTCCAGGAAGTTTTACAGGTGTTCCTCCGGTTGCAACTAATGGGTCATTAGTACCGTAACTAGCTGCAGGTGTTGCTCCAGATAAGTTATAGGTGGCGTATCCACCTTGGTATTCTGCTAATATATGAGATCCGCCTCCCCAATGTTCCCAGAAGTAAAGTGTACCAGTAGTGCTACCAGGTCCTTCAATTGTAGGTGCATTGTCCATAATAAACTGGTTGGCATCAATTGCAGATGCATAAGGATTACCTACTAAGTATTCATTTCCAGAAGTAATAGGTAATGTAATGTCTCCATTATTAGGTTTTCCTTCAAAAACATAGTTTTGTTCTAATGCAAGGTTGTTATTAGTATTAGTAACTCCTTTTAATGTAAATCCTTCTCCAGTTAATAAAGTGCCTGAACTTCTAACATGTTGCCAATCCGCATAGGCACCAGATTGATTTGAGTATTTCCAAATCCAATAATCAGCAATTCCAATTGGTGTGCCATCAGTTCCGTTATAACTATTGGTTATAAAGTTAATATTTACAGGGTTGTTCGGGTCTGTTCCGTCTTTAAATACTTGTGGTAAAGTATAGGCGTTGTTGTTTGTTGTGTTATTGCTAACCCCAACTGGTGAAGACCAAAAGTTGTATGTAAATAAGTCTTTAGTCCCTTGTTGGTCGCGCTCTAAAACACCAATACTTGAAGGGTCAAAATCACTATCGGTTGTTTGAATTAATTGTGACTCGCCTTGTAAATCTATTTTACCGTCTATTTTTAAATAATGTGAAACTGTTAATCCATTTCCTAATTGTAAGCTGTTGTCGCCACTTACTGTTAAAATGTTGGCTTTGACATTTAAACTTAAAACTTGTCTGTTGTCATTGTTTGTGGCAGGTAATGTGCTGTTATCGATAGTGATATTGTGACTAGTTTCAACAATGTTCCAATTTATTGTTTTAGTATTGTCAACAATTGAAGCAGAACCAGGTATATATTGTTCGGTTCCATTTAGCCATGAGCTGTTTGTGTCCCAATCTCCATTTGTCGTACTTTGGTATGGTAATGGTGCAGTTTGAAAGTCTACAGTATTTAGGTTTCTTAATGCTCCTTGACGGTCATAATCAGATTCGTCATTTGTATTGGTATAAGAATAGACAGACATTGGGTAATAACCTTCTAATTTAGACCAGGGTATATCGGCAGCGTCATTTTTAGTGATTGTTGTTGGTACAACCTTACCATTAACAAAATTAGTGTTCTCTTCAAGTTCTTGATTCATTAAAAACTGTAACTGGTCCTCTTCTAGAGCAGTGCTCCATATTCTAACTTCATCAATATTACCTTGAAAAAAGGAGGTAGGTGTAGTTTTTCCTGCTGCAGCAATATAAAATGATTGGTCTGTATTTGGTGGGCTAGAAATTGTGCCATCATTATCAAAAACTCCATCAATATATAAATTAGCATTTGTGCCATCAAATATAACTGCAACTTGATGCCATTTACCTACAGGAATAGTAGTGTTTGAAGTTACGGTTTCTGGAAACCCTCCGTTATTGACTGTAAACTCTAGTTTGCCTGTAGCATTAATTTTAAGATCATACCCTTCTGTAAAGAAAAAATTTCTTTTAGATAGTATAGAACTGTTAGTAGAAGAGGCTGTTCTATTTACCCAAGCCGATATGGTGAACGGTCCTGAGTTTAAGTCAAAATTATCATCCATGTCTATATAGTCTGCAGCTCCATCAAAATAAACTGAACGTTCTACAGTAACCTCTGGAGCATATCCAAAAGTGATGTATTTAGTACCGTCAAAGTCATAAATTGCCTCAAGATTACCGCCATTATGTGTCATGATTCTATAATCTGCAGTAGGATCAAAAATTGGAGTATCTGAAGCAAACATGTAGTATTTTCCTGGAGGGTTGATGTTTCTAATTGCATTTTGAGGTATTGATACTTTTACATGACCAATATCGCTTCCGTTTTCAACAACTTTCCAAATGCGTTGCATTCCTAAAAAGCTTACAGGTGTAGATAGTCCTGCTATTCCTGAGCTTATGTCAACAGCGACTGTGTTTGGCTCGGCATCTAGACTAGCATTATTATTACCCCACATTAAATATGACTTATCATCAAGTGTGTTTGGATTTGATGTTTTATTTATATTGTTAGTAGCATAAATGTCTGTTAATCCTATAGTTAAAATACCTTCAGTAGGTCCATTTGCGTCAGTAGCATTATTTATACTACTTGATTGTTTTTGATTTAAATTAGCGTCGTCATCACGACCAATTCCTGCAATGTCATAGTTAAAGCCAATATTATTTGATTGATCCCAAATAACTGTACCATCACTATCTACATAGTCTTGAGAAGTACCATTAACACCTAATGTAATTCCGTATTTAACTGCTAAGTATGATTGAACTCTATTGCGTTGGTCTGTTAAATCTGAATCGCTTAATCTAGAAGAAAATGTTATTACTTCTGCGACTCTAGCATTTAAAGTAGCTTCCCATCCTTCACTACGACCAATAAAAAAGCGAGAATCATTGACGTTTAAAAATTCAGCTACATCATTTTGTGCTGTTTCAATATTATTAGCATTATAAAACAACTCTTGTTGTGTAGTAGCAGTATTGTTTCTTGTATTAATAATACCAACATTAGTATAGCTTCTTGAAGAATCGTCATACACAGCGTAACCATCTCCAACCTCTGATTGAGTATAAGTATCTAATGCAAATGAAATGCTTTCTCCATCAATTCGACTTGTAAAATCACCAAACCCAATACCTGTTGTATCTGTAGCATCAGAATTAGGGTTAGAGTCACCACATATTACATCCATAAAACCAAATGTGCTATTTACAGGAGTATCGTCTGCGATAATAACGATAAACAAATCTTGTGTATAAAACCCAGAAGGTCCTTGTAAAAATTGTGTTGTTGTATTGTCAAATGAGTAATCTCCATCAGTTGTATAGCTTGAAAAGTTATTGTCAAATTCTATAACGGGATTAAAATTAATATTATCAATAGTATTGTCTTTATAGGTAGGTTCTTGACCCGGTGTATGTACCGTTGCATTGCTACCTCTACCTTGGTCGTACCACGCGCTTACACCTTGGCCATCTGAATAGCCAAGACCATCTGTGCTTTTAAGCCATAATTTTAAATTGTCTGTAACTCCACCAGGTCCTTCGGTTAAAGGAGCTATTCCAATACCTTGGATTGTAAAATTATATGGGGATTCATCTGCGTCATCATTATTGATTGTTACAGTTGCAGTCCTTAAGCCTCCTGCAATTGGGTTGAATGTAATCTCAAAAGTTGTGCTACCTCCAGCGGGAATAGAATTTGAAGGTGCAGATGTGATAGTAAAATCTAAAAGAGCTGGTCCTGTTATGGTTATGTATGGAGAAAACCAACTTGTTAGGTTTAATGTTTCACCACCTAAGTTTTCTATAGTGAAAGTTCTAGTTACACTAGTTCCGGTATCAACCGTTCCAAAATCAGTATTGTTAAATACTGATGGTGTCGTACTATCGTCTAAGATATCTGTATTGTTGCTTACTATGTTTATCTCGTTACCACAAACTCCTCCAGAAACATTAAAGTTTACAACGGTACCTGTGGAACTTGCTGCATCACCATTTTGATTAATTACTTCTACTCCAGAAGCAGTAATAGTAATATTGTCAATACCATTCCAACCATCGCCATAATCGTCGTACATGATAAAGTAATATTCGTTTAAGTCTTCAATACAGCCAAGGCTTATAGTCTCGCTATAATTAGAACCATTTCCAATAATTGATTCAATTAATGTACCGTCAGGAGCGTATATGTAAACAGAGTTCTCGCTTGCAAATTGGGGCCAGTTTACTGATACAGTGGTGTAAGAAAAGGTAGGAATTACTCCTTCACCTTGAATTGCAAAGGTGTATGGGTTTTCATCAGAATCATTATTTGCAATAGATAAAGTGGCTGTTCTTATTCCGCTAGCACTAGGAGTAAAACTTACAACAAAATTTGTGCTAGAGGCACTACTAATTGTATTATTAGGTGCAGTGGTGATAGAAAAATCTGCTGCGTTTGAACCTGTAATACTTATATATGGAAAAGGGTCTGTTAAATTAAGGTTTGAATTTCCATTATTTTCTAAAGTAAATGTTTTGGTAATCGTTCCTGTGGTTACATTGGTAACACCAAAATCTGTATTATCTGAAACATTTGGGGTTGAGTCTCCTGATGAGATGCTGTTACCTAAGCCTTTAATATCTATTTCAGGTAAGGGAGAAACACCATTACCAGTTATATTAAATGAGTAACCCGAGTTAGTACCATTTGTAAATGTTATGGTAACTGTAGCGGTTTGTGTACCTGTAATGGTTGGAGTGAAGGTTATAATATGACTAATAGTACCACCGTTACCAACTAAGTTTCCTAAGTTAGCAGTTGTTGGAGAAAAGTCTGTAGATCCAGTTATAGTAACTTTGATGTTATCTAATCTTTTATTAGAATTTCCACCATTAGCAGTGTTATCTAAAACAAAAGTATTCGAATTGTTATTTCCGATTAAAACATTGCCAAAGTCAGTGTCATCTGTTGTACTTGGAGTAGTGTCTCCGTTTGATATTATTTGATTGTTACCTCTAACTTCTAATGTTCCTTGTGAAAAAACTGAAGTTAAAGAAAATAGAGATACACAAATTAAGAGTGTAATAGTCTTCATGGTAGGTTAAATTTTAATAAAGGGACTAATTAATTTTTTTTCAAAGGTATATTTTCTGTCTTTAAAAAGCAAATATAATCGATAAACTGCACTTTAATTATTTATGTTATTGAAAATCAGTATATTATGTTTTGTTGTGATTTTGTATTATGACACGTTATTGTGTATTTTGTCGATATTTTTGTATTGAAATTTATATGTAATTATTAAAAAAATGTCTAAACATAAAAAGCTGAAACAATATTGTTTCAGCTTTTTAATAATTTAAGATTGTAAGTAATTTTATTTAATTATTTTTTTTGTGACTGTTAGGTTTGATGTGTTGTCTTTGATTTTTAAAAAATATGTCCCGTTAGCTAAATTTTCTAAGTTAGATATTTTAATACTATTTGTAGTGTGTTGTTTGTTTTTGGTTTTACTTATTAGTCTTCCGCTTAGGTCGTATAAATCAACACTTATTGTATTGTTTATTATGCTGTAAGGAAGTTTGATGGTAATACTGCTGTTAAAAGGGTTAGGGTAAATTGATACCTCCTCCAAAGTGTTTGTGTCAATACTTAATGTGTTGCCATCTAATAAGTTTACTGTGTAATCTTCTACTTCGCCATAGTCAAATGTTGCACAAGGGTTATCTGGAGTAGTGTTGTCATCCATTAAAACACGCATTCTAGTTGTTCCAAAAGTGATGCCTGAAGGTACTGTAAACTGACCTGAAACACTATTTGCTTGGGTTGGAGGGTTTTGAAAAATACGCTCGTCTGTAGTAAAAGAACCATCCTTGTTATAATCAATCCAGACTGCGTAACCTTCGTCATATTTAGTTCCTGCCCAGGCAGGTGTTATAGTTATAGTGTATTGTGTATCAGTAACTAGATCTGTTGGTGTATCTTGTGTGAAATTTGAATAGCCCGTACCGTCTGTTCCTCCTTGAGAGCTTTTAGACCAAGAGCCTATTTGTACTTGTTGGATATATTCATATTGATCACTACCTGCATTAGCAGGACAATAAGAAACTTGAGTTGTGAAAGTAATGGAATTAGAGTAATTAGAAGCTGGGTAGGTGCCACAAATAGAACGCACTTGGGCTTCATAATCAACACCAACCGTTAGACCTGTAATATCATAGTTGTTTGCTGACAACCCGTTTACAGTAGTCCAAGTGGAAGTCCCAACTTCACGATACCTGAAATCAAAAGTATTGCCTGCTTGTGGATTCCAGTTAATAGTAGCTGTAGTTGATTCAACTGCTGAAGCATTACCACCTGAAGGTATTTCAGCTCCTGGGATTAATCTGATTTCTCCTAAATCAACTTGAGTGCCATCTGTAATTGATTGACCTGTTAAAGTCGCAGATTGGTAACAAGGAGCTTCAATTAAAATATCATAAGTACCAGTTTTTATAGGTCTATAAAATTCGCCATGAGAAAGCTCTGTAACTGTATGCGAGTTATATGCATCATGGCCAACAATAGAGATAGTTGCGTCTATAGGGTTTCCTGATGTGTCATCTACTACAGTACCTGTAAAACCGTAAGTACCTTGAGTTAAAAAATCTAATAATGCGTCTCTATTATAATACCAATAATTAGCTAATTGACTTTCTGGTAAAATTTTTGTGTCTGATAATTCTATAGTGATTTCTCTGCATTGATGGTAGTAATTCATGTAATCCTGACGTCCACCGTATACACGATACCATTCTGCACCATGAGTAACTCCTGGGCTTTGCATGAAGTTGTGACCATGAGCTCCGGTAGAGGCGTCCCAGTCGTCATCTTCATTCATATAAGAGGGTTTGTAACTGTAAGCTTCTTGAGCTGTACTACCTGAATTAGCATCTGTTTGTGCATTTGTTGCATACTCTACGCCAATATGTTCAAACCAATTATTGTCAGGGTGTGTATATTCTTCTGCGTAAGCGTTGTCAAACGGATAGTTTACTAATTCTGTCCCGCCATGAAAGTTGGCAGAGATTACAAAGTGTTCTGCGTCTGCTAACGCCATAAACGCTAAAGTTTCTGTTTGGTAAGCTTGGTTGTCATCATGTGGGCCAGCTACATTATCAGGATAGTTTCTGTTTAAATCTATATTGTTTCCATTACCTCTTCTTGCATTGACTACAGAAGTGTTATTGCTGCTGTTATGGTATGTGCCATCTGGATTTGCGCTTGGGTTTATCCAAATCTCAGCATTTTCTACTAAGTTTTTAACTCTAGCGTGATCATTATGTAGCGGATTAGCGTACACTGTTAATATGTAATTTATTAACGAAAGCATCATAGGGTAACCGGCAATTTCATCACCATGCATTGAAGATGTAAGCATTAATTTAGGTTCCTTTTCATCAGTACCAACATTATCTGATATTTTTACAAATAATAACTCTTTATCTCCTTGCCCTGTTGATCCAATACTAAATTTTTGAACTAAAGAAGGGTAGTTAGTTTCAAACTCTTGCATTTGTGTATCGTATTCTGCATAGGTTGGATAAGAGTTAAGAGGAAAGGTTAATGCAGCACTACTTGTAGATCTACTTGTTAGAGGTCTAACGTCGTATATTAATGACTCGTTAACTTCGTTTTCGCTTTTTGGTACAGTGTACGGGATATTTTTTGCTTCAAATGCTCTAAACTGCGCTTCATTAGCCCATGCAATAAGTGTCTTAGTTTGAGCATTATAATTAACTATAGAAAAGTCTCTAGAGTATGCTTCTATTTCTTTAGCGCTATTTACTTGAAACATAAATGTTAATTCGCCTTGATTAGTAAGATATTTTTCTGCTTTTTGTTTTTCAGAAGTTTGTGCATTTACACTACAAATAGTAGTTAATAAAAATGCTAGGAGTAAAGTGATTTTTTTCATTTTAAAAATAATTGAGGTAACTAGGATATTTAATTAAAGTGCTAAACTATAAAAAATAAAATCAAAAACATCTTTAAAACGCATAAAAATACGATAAAATACATTAATTAAATTTAAAATGTTGAAAACTAGTGATGAATTAGTTTGTTTTATCGATGAAATGCAACATTTTGAAGTTTTAAAGTAATATTAAATAATTGTACTTATTAGGAAGAAATATTTTTAAAAAGATAAAGTGATATTTATTGTAATACTTATTCTTCTAGTTGAATCGTATGCTGTTTTGTATTCACAATTTTGATAAAGTAATAATTGGCAAATAAGAGGTATAAAAAAACGGTTTAGAGTTTTCTAAACCGTTTAATTACAATGTGTTAAATCTGTAGCGAGAACGGGGCACGATCCCGTGACCTCTGGGTTATGAATCCAACGCTCTAACCAACTGAGCTACCTCGCCATAATTTTGAGATTGCAAATATAAAAACATTATTATTGTTGGCAAGCATTATTGCAAATAAAAATTTTTATTTAAAATGGTTTCACAACTTATTAATTAATGTATATATTGGACAAAATAAAAAATACAACACTTACAATTAAATGGAAGATAAAATAAAGTTCGAGATGGAGTTTGTTGTTCATGCATCACCATCATTACTATACCAATATATATCTACGCCTTCAGGGTTGTCAGAGTGGTTTGCAGATAATGTTAATTCTAGAGGTGAATTATATAAATTTATATGGGATGGCTCTGAAGAACAAGCAAAATTAATTACTAAAAAGTCAGGAGAACGTATTAAGTTTAGATGGTTAGTAGATGAAGATGAACCTTATTTTTTTGAAATTAAAATTCAAGTAGACGAAATAACTAAAGATGTTTCAATAATTATTACTGACTTTGCTGAAGAAGATGAGGTTGATGAAGCTAAAATGCTTTGGACAAATCAAATTTCTGATTTAAAACAAGTATTAGGTTCTGCTTAAAAATAAATACATTTAAAGTATATTTGTCCCATTGAAAAATGGGACTTTTTTTATGATAAATTTTAACGGAAAACTTCAAGATAATAACATAGTAATTTCTAACAATAATCGTGGTTACTCTTATGGTGATGGGCTTTTTGAAACTATTAAAGCTGTACATGGTAAATTATTGTTTTTTGAGGACCATTATTTTAGACTAATGGCTTCAATGCGTATTATGCGCATGGAAATACCTATGAGTTTTACAATGGAGTATTTAGAAGAACAAATTAAAAACACTTTAGATGCTAATAATCTGTCTTCAAAATCTGCACGTGTTAAAATTCAAATTGATAGGGTAGAAGGTGGTTTGTACCTTCCTGAGACAAACACCGTTAATTTTATAATAAGCGTTAAAGAATTAGATTCAGATTTTTATCTTTTAAATGAAAATAAATACGAAGTAGACCTTTTTAAAGACCATTATCTGTCCCCAAGCTTATTGTCAACACTAAAATCAAACAATAAAGCAATTAATGTAATTGGGAGTATTTATGCTAAAGAAAACAGATTGGATAGTTGTTTGTTAATTAATACTAATAAAAGTGTTGTTGAAGCCTTAAACGGAAATTTATTTTTGGTTAAAGGTCAGACAATAAAAACAGCACCATTATCTGATGGTTGTTTAAAAGGAATTTTAAGAAAACAACTAATAGAAGTTATTAATTTATTACCAGAATACACTCTAGAAGAAACGTCAATATCACCATTTGAGCTTCAAAAGGCAGACGAGTTATTTGTTACTAATGTAATTAAAGGTATCCAACCAATAACTAAGTATAGAAAAAAGGAATTTAATAATGAAGTAGCAAAAATGCTATTACAAAAACTTAATGTAAAAGTAAGGTTAGGTTAGTTGTAACTAGGATTTTCAGGTGCGTTGGACCATATAGAATAGTCGCCACCTAATTCGACCATTTTCTCTTTCCAAAGCGTTTCATAGCTTTTTTCTATGATATCTTTTTTATAAGTGTTTTTTGTAACCACCCAAGCGTTTGATTTTAATTCGGATTCTAATTGGTTGCTTCCCCATCCAGAATAGCCTAAAAAGAATTTTATATCGTTGGTCGTTATTTTTTGTTCGGCAATCAGGTCTGCAACTATATTAAAGTCGCCTCCCCAAAAAATGCCTAAAGAAATTTCTACGCTATTGGGTATTAAATCTGGTCGTTTGTGTATAAAATATAGGTTGTCTTGTTCAACCGGTCCTCCATTATAGACTTTGAAGGACGCATCTAACTCTGGGATTAAATCACTAATTGTGTAATTTAAGGGCTTGTTTAAAATAAATCCGATAGCTCCTTCTTTGTTATAATCTGTTAGAAGTACTATTGATCTATTAAAAGACATATCGCCTATAATCGACGGTTCTGCGATTAGTAAGTCACCCTTTTTTGGTTTGGTTATAGTCATTTTAAAAGGATTTGTTTTTTAAATGTAGTGTTATTTATTTAATAAACAAATATTTTTATTGTTTATATAATAAAAAAAAGCCTTCATTACTGAAGGCTTTTTTAAGATATTTTAAACAATTACTAGTTTACAGCATTTGCTAAATCAGAACCAGCTTTAAACTTAACAACGTTTTTAGCTTTGATTTTGATAGTTTTTCCAGTTTGTGGGTTTCTTCCGTCTCTTGCAGCTCTTTTAGATACTGACCAAGAACCAAATCCTACTAAAGAAACTCTATTACCTTTTTGTAAAGATCCTTCAATTTCGATTAACGCACATTCTAAAGCTTTCTTTGCAGCAGCTTTTGTAATTCCTGCGTGTTCTGCCATAGCATCGATTAAATCTGTTTTGTTCATAATTTTAATTTTAATTATTAATAAATAGTTGATTAACAGTTTTTGTTAAATCCTTTACAAATTTATACGGATTATGCTACTATGCAAGTAATAGCAAGGCAAATGCATGTATTTGTTAATAACTTGCAACATTTGTTAATAAAGAGGGGCTTTTTTATGTGTTTTATTGTAATATCAATGATACTAAGGCTTTAGCGAAGTTTTGCGTCTTCATTAAAAGTATAACCATTTAATAATGATTTTACATCCATATTACGCTTTCCTGGTAGTTTTAATTCTTGTAATATTATAAAGCCTTCTTTTACAGCTACTTTAAGTGATGATTTGCTACTAATAATAGTTCCTGTAGGTAGGTCGTGTTGCTCTGTTTCTTTATCTGCTTTATATATTTTAATGTCTAATACCTCGTCATTGTTGTGTAATTCGCACCATGCAGCAGGATAAGGGCTTAATCCACGTACCTTATTATATATATTATCAATAGTATCTGTAAAATCTATTTTACAATTGTCTCTATTTAACTTATAGGCAGTTTTAGATATTGCATCTTCTGGTTGTGGAGTTGTTTTTACTGTTCCTTCTTCGATAAGTTTTATGGTGTCTACAACTAACCCACTACCTATAGTCATTAATTTATCGTGTAAACGACCTGCGTTTTCTTTAGGATCAATATCAATTTCTTTTTGTAAAATCATTTCGCCGGTATCAATTTTTTCATCTATAAAAAAAGTAGACACTCCAGTTTTAGTTTCACCATTAATAATAGCCCAATTAATTGGCGCAGCGCCACGATAATTAGGTAATAAAGACGCATGTAGATTAAATGTACCATGTTTAGGCATATCCCATACTACTTTTGGTAACATTCTAAAAGCGACAATAATCTGAAGATTAGCTTCTAATGCTTTTAATTCTTTTAAAAAGGACTCGCTTTTTAAATTTGTAGGTTGTAATATGTTTAAACCTTTGGTTTTGGCAAATACCTTAACTGCAGATTCGTTTAATTTTCGACCACGTCCAGCAGGTTTGTCAGGTGCAGTTATAACACCTACAACATTATAGTTATGGTCTAAAATAGTTTTTAGGGTTGTGACAGCAAAGTCTGGCGTACCCATAAATACAATTTTTATGTCTTTATTCATATGTGTTTTAATTTGTAACTATTAGTTTTTGTAATAATTATAATTTCGTCTTCTAATAGTCTTTTTAATGTGCTATTGATATCAGCTTCACTATAAGGTAGTGATTTAAATAGGGTTTTGGAATTTTTATCTCCAAACTCTAAAGCTTCAATTATTTTGTTTTTTATTGTTTTAAAATCTGTTTTGGGTTTCGCTTTCGCGGAAATACATACGCTGCAAATCCCACAGGCGTTAACTTCTTTTTCGCCAAAATAGGTTAGTAGTTGTACGCTTTTGCAAATTTGATCATTATTAACGTAATCTAAAACTGCTTTAACTTGTTTTTGTTTTAGTAAGTTTTGTTGCTCTATTATTGAAGCAATCCTATTTATCGTCTTGTCGTCTTCTCGAGGTTCAATAAAAGTAATTTGAGCATCTGTTTTATTTATTTTAAGAGAAATAACTTCATCTTTTTCTAATTGTTCTAAAACATGGATAAGTCTTGATTCCTTTACTCCAGCTTTTTCAGAAATTAAACTGCTATTTATTTTTGTACTATGTTCAAAAATCCCTCCATACGTTCTTAATACGGATTTTATAATAATCTCATAACCTTTATTAGACTCTAAGTATTTAAATAAAGCATTGCTTGATACTAAAAATTGTACTTCGATGCGTTTATTAAACTGTTTGCTAAGTGTAATAATACTTGTGTTATCAAGTATGTTTAATGTATTATAGGTCGTGACTGTATTAAATTTGTAGGTTTTACAAAAAGCATTAAAATTAAAGTCAAAAGTTTGGTAAGCTCCTTCGCCATAAGAGACTTGAAAATAACTGCATAATTTTCTGTATACAATTTTAACATAATCTACAGTTGGTAGCACTTTTAAAAACTGATTATTTAAGGCGCTATCATCGTTTTTGTTTTTTAATATTACAGCATATGCTTTAGCTTCATCACGACCAGCGCGACCTGCTTCCTGAAAATAACTTTCAATACTATCTGGTAAGTTTATATGTATAACTGTTTTTACATCAGACTTATCAATTCCCATTCCAAAAGCATTTGTAGCCACCATTACTTGCTTTTTACTTGCAAGCCAATCGTTTAAATGTTTATCTTTTGTAATATTGTTTAAACCTCCATGGTAATAGGTGCAACTTATATTTTTTTGTTCTAAATACTGAGTAATTTCTAGTGTTAAACGCCTGTTTCTAACATAAATAATGGAAGGTTGCTTGTTTTTATTTAATATAGCTTCTAGCCTAAAGTATTTATCTTCTTCCTCAAAAACCATATAAGCAATATTTGGTCTGTAAAAGGATTGTTTAAATACCTTTGGACTGATAAAGTCTAAGTCGGTTATAATATCCTCTACAACTTCTGGTGTTGCACTAGCTGTAAGGGCTATTACATTTACTGTAGGGTGTAATTGACGTAATATATTTATGTTTTTATAAGCAGGTCTAAAGTCGTTACCCCATTGGCTAATACAGTGTGCTTCATCAACAGCAATTAGGTTAACATTCATCTGTCTAATACGATCTTGTACTAGCTCTTGTTGTAAGCGTTCTGGAGATAGATATAAAAATTTATAATTGCCATAAATACAATTATCTAAAAGGGTATCAATTTCTTTCTTTGGGATTCCGCTAGTTAAAGCAATAGCTTTAATACCTTTATTTTGTAAGGCTTTTACTTGGTCCTTCATTAAAGCTACCAATGGAGAGATTACGATACAAATACCCTCTCTAGCTAAAGCCGGAATTTGAAAACAAACACTTTTACCTCCACCAGTAGGTAGTAAAGCAAACGTGTCTTCATTATTAATTACAGCATTAATAATTTCTTCTTGCAAAGGTCTAAAAGCCGTAAATTTCCAATAACGTTCTAATATGTTAATTGGATGCGTCATTAAATAGCTTTAACGACGTCAATAATATGTTGTGCTCTAGTTTCGATACTCCCAAAAGGGACATCTTGTAAATCGTAATCGTACTTTTTATAAGTTTCTAAAAGGTTTTGGTGTATTAATTTTGCTTGTTCAAAGCTTTCGTAACGTACCGCGTCACTTTTATAAATCTCTTGCCAAGGCGCTAAAATAAAAACATAGTCGTAAGTATTAGCTTTACAAGAATCTATAAAACTGTCAGGATAAACCTCTTTAGCATACTCCATATATGCCACTACGTCAGGCACACCTCTGTCTAAAAACACAAATTGGCTATCGCTATTTTCTGCGTGTACAAATTGTTTTTCTCTACCTTTTAAAAGCATTTCGCTAAATAATAAAGGTTGGGTTAAAAACATTTGGTCAATCCCTTTTTCTCTAGCTTCTAAAGTGACTTGACGTGATATTTCTTCGTAACAAGTGTATCCACGTTTAATTAACTCGTTAATAATAGCCGATTTTCCGGTACTTGGACCTCCTGTAATTACTATTTTTTTTGCTTTCAAATGAAAATAATTTATTTGTAAAAATCCGAAATAAATTCTTTAAAAAAAAATCTAAACAAAATGGTATATTTGTTGCTTATAAAATAGGTATGAATAAGACACCAAATCCAGAAGAATTTTACGCTAAATTAAAGACTCAGTTAGAAGAAACTAATACTTGGCCAAATGAGTATTTATATAAGTTTATTGTATTATCTAATTTAGATAAAATTGCACAAATTGAAGCTATATTTGATAATATGGGATCTGTTATAAAAACTAAAGCGTCTAGTAATGGTAAATATACAAGCGTCTCTATTAATGTTAGAATGAATAATCCTGACCATGTTATAGAAAAATATCTAGAAGTTACAGAAAAAGTTGAAGGCGTGATAAGTCTTTAGTTTTTTTTTGTATTTTGCACAAGCATTAGAAACTTCGATGCAACACATATAAATTCTACACTTTTTTATTTTGATAGACGACATAGAGTATAACACAGAGCGTGAACATTTAATCATTCCAGAGTATGGACGCCATATTCAAAAAATGATTAATCATGCTAAAGTACAAGAAACCAAAGAAGAGCGTAATAAATTAGCTAAAGCTATTATTGCTGTAATGGGTAATATGCAACCGCATTTACGTGATGTAGCAGATTTCCAACACAAACTATGGGATCAGTTATTTATCATGTCTAATTTTGAGCTAGATGCAGATTCTCCATACGGAGTCCCTTCGCAAGAAGAACTGTCCGAACGCCCAGAACCTTTAGAGTATCCTCAAAATTTTCCAAAATATCGTTTTTATGGTAACAATATTAAAACCATGATTGACGTTGCTAATACATGGGAAGATGGCGAAATGAAGGAGGCATTAACATACACCATTGCCAACCACATGAAAAAGTGTTTTTTAAACTGGAATAAAGATACTGTTGAAGATGAAGTAATTTATGGTCATTTGTATGAGTTATCTGATGGTAAAATCAATCTAAAAAACTCTGAAGAAGATTTAACGGACTCTTCACGTTTGATGAAAGCGTCAAGCGGAAAAAAATATTCTAATAGTTCTAACAAAAAATCGGGGTCTAAAAAAAGCAATAATCAAAATAGAAACAGAAAAAGATATTAATACTATTTATGGGAACATTTAAAATTGAAGGTGGTCACCAACTAAAAGGAGATATACAACCTCAAGGTGCAAAAAATGAAGCATTACAAATCTTGTGTGCGGTTTTATTAACTCCAGAAAAAGTAACCATAAATAATATTCCTGATATTATTGATATTAACAAACTAATCTCCTTATTAGGAAATTTAGGAGTTAAAATCGAAAAGTTATCAGAAAGCACTTATACTTTTCAAGCAGACGATATTGATTTAAAATATTTAGAATCTGCCGACTTTAAAAAGGAGGGAAGCTCTTTAAGAGGCTCAATAATGATAGTAGGTCCATTATTAGCGCGTTTTGGTAAAGGATATATCCCAAAGCCAGGAGGAGATAAAATTGGACGTCGTCGTTTAGATACCCACTTTGAAGGTTTTATAAATTTAGGCGCTAAATTTAGATATAATCGTGAAGATTATTTTTATGGTGTTGAGGCAGACAAATTAGTTGGTACAGATATGCTTCTAGACGAAGCTTCTGTAACCGGGACTGCAAATATTGTTATGGCTGCTGTTTTAGCAGAAGGCACAACAACAATTTACAACGCAGCATGCGAGCCTTATTTACAGCAGCTTTGTAAGATACTAAATAGGATGGGAGCAAAAATATCTGGTGTTGGATCTAATTTATTAACCATTGAAGGTGTTGATAGCTTAGGCGGAACTGAGCATACTATGTTACCAGATATGATTGAAATTGGTAGCTGGATAGGTTTAGCAGCAATGACTAAAAGTGAGCTAACTATTAAAAATGTAAGTTGGGATGACTTAGGTCAAATTCCGAATGTATTTAGAAAGTTAGGAATCACCGTAGAAAGAAAGGGAGACGATATTTATATTCCTGCACACAAAGAAGGGTATGAAATACAAAATTATATTGATGGTTCTATTTTAACTGTCGCAGATGCACCTTGGCCAGGCTTTACACCTGACTTATTAAGTATTGTGTTAGTTGTTGCTACACAAGCAAAAGGAGAGGTGTTAGTCCATCAAAAAATGTTTGAAAGTCGTTTGTTTTTTGTAGATAAATTAATTGATATGGGAGCAAAAATTATTCTTTGCGACCCACACAGAGCAACAGTTATGGGGCATAACTTTAAGTCTCAATTAAAAGCAACTACAATGGTATCTCCGGATATTAGAGCTGGTATTTCGTTATTAATAGCTGCTTTATCTGCAAAAGGAACATCTACAATACATAATATTGAACAAATTGATAGAGGGTATCAAAAAATAGTAGAACGTTTACAAGCGATTGGCGCTAAGATAGAACGTTTTGAAGGTAATTAAACACCTGATATTACAATACAAAAAAAGCTTCAATGTAAATTGAAGCTTTTTTTTTTGTTAAAAGTATTTTACTTTGTTAGTCTGGTTTTGCAACACGTAAAATCTTTTCCATCTTACGTCCTTTTGCTAATTCATCAACTAACTTATCTAAATATCTTACTTGTTTAGTAAGAGGGGTTTCTAGGTCTTCGATACGATAACCACAAATCACCCCTTTAATTAGTGAAGCATTTGGATTTAACTGTGCGTCCTCAAAAAACTGTTTAAACGTAACTTTGTCGTTAATTAGTTTTTGTAACTGTTTATTGTCATAGCCTGTTAGCCATTCAATAACTTGGTGTAGCTCTTCAATTGTTCTGCCTTTTTTTTCGACTTTAGTAATATAATGAGGGTAAACAGAAGCAAACGTCATTTGTGCAATACGTTTGTTATGCTCGGGTGTTGTATTCATAATTTATTTTTTATCTGGTGCTTCAATTACCTTATCACTGGTTATTCTTAAGATGATATATCCTAATATTCCAGAAACAACAGACCCTATGATAATACCTACTTTAGCAGAGTTTATGCTAACTAAATCACCATGAAAGGCTAATGTGCCGATAAAAATTGACATAGTAAATCCAACTCCAGAAATGGCTGCTATCCCTAGTATTTGCTTAAACTTAACACCTGAAGGTAGCTGTGTAAGTTTTAATTTAATTCCTAAATAAGAAAATAAAGCGACACCAATAAACTTACCAACTATTAAACTAATAGCAATTGTAGACACTAAATCGAAGTTAAACTCGTAACCAGAACTTAATACTACACCAGCATTTGCAAATGCAAATATTGGTAAAATAAAATAGGCTATCCAATTGTGTAACGCGTGCTCTAAATGTTGTAATGGTGAGCGTACTTTAAAAGTTAATTTGTCTAAATATTTAACTTGTCTTAATTCTCTTTTAGATAATAAATGTTTCTTTTTATAATCAGATTCCTCGTCTATTTTTGAAGAAACCGAATTCACCTTTTCTGTAAAAGCTCTTAAATTAATTCTTCTTTTAATAGGAATTGTAAAAGCTAATAGTACTCCAGCAATTGTTGGGTGGATTCCAGATTTAAGAAATAAATACCAGATTACAACTGCAAATATCAAACCGATCATTAACGAGTAATTACGTTTTTTATACAATAAACTTAATATTACAATAAGTACAACACCATATAATATAAATAGCCAATTAATTTGAGAGCTATAAAATATAGCAATTACAAGTACCGCAGCAATATCATCAATAATTGCAAAAGCGGTTAAAAATATTTTTAAACTTAGTGGGACTCTTTTACCTAATGTAGTAAGTATTGCTAAAGCAAAAGCAATGTCCGTTGCCATAGGTATTCCCCAACCTTTAACAGTGTCAGGATCTTGGTTTAAATACATGTATAGCCCAATTGGTACTATAACACCACCTAATGCAGCGATAAATGGAAATGCAGCTTTTTTTAGTGTTTTTATCTCTCCAATAATTAACTCTCGTTTTAACTCGAGTCCAATTAGAAAAAAGAAGATAGCCATTAAACCATCATTTATCCATAAGATTAGAGGAAGCTTTAATTCAAAATTATTAACGTAAAATCCAATTTCGTACTCCCATAAACTTTCATAGGAGGCTCCGTATGATGAATTTGCCCATATTAAGGCTAATAAGGTTGTTCCAAATAGCAGTATTCCTGCAGAACTTTCTGTTTTTACAAATTTTTGAAATGGTGTTAACAGTATCTTTTTTATCATCTATTGTATTTTATTTTAACTATCTACTTATCGTAGTCCGTCTTTAACCACAAATATACTAAAATAGAGAGTTAATAAAATCTTAAATAATCGATGATGTTAGTTAAATACTTGTAAACACTTGTGTTTGATAGTTATTGTTTTTTAATAAACACTCCAGGTTTATTTTTATAACGATAATCAATTTGAATAAAATTAATAGTGTTTTTATTAAGTTTTGTTATCAATTTTGGAGCAGAAACTATTCCTTGTAATATTATAAAACCGTTAAAGTCAATTATTTTATATTCAGATTCCCACTCAGAGTCACTCTCTAAAGGTTTTATTTTAGCTAGTCCATTGTTTTGATAGGTGTATTCATAATCTTGTTTGTTATCAATAGATTCAATTAACGGAGCTTTTAATAACTGCGTCTTAAATTTATCAATATTTACGGGTTTTGACTTTAAATTTATTTTGGTATAAGGAAATGAATACCCTTTAAATTGTATTGTTAAAGAGTCTTTTGTATGCAAAGTCAAAGTTTCTTTATTACTTATTTTATAGGATTTACTATCTAAAAAGGTAAGGTTTAAAGTATCTCTGTATACAAATACCTTAGTTTCTCCAGTTTCCATATTTAATTTATCCTGAGTTCTTAATCTATAAAATTGATTTGACTTTGAACTATAAAGAAAACCTTGAATTTTAGCACGTTCAACAAAATTTCCAACAGAATCATAAACCCCTTTTGTTCTCCATAATTGATCTGTATCGATGTCTTGTCCAAAGCTAATTGTTGTAATAAGTAAGGTGAAAAGTATAAGAGAGTATTTCATGAATTTGTTGGTGATTTTTAGTTTGTTTTTGGAAAGTTAATACTTTAGAGGTAATTGAAATAAAAAAAGTCAGATTTTAAAACCTGACTTTTATCTATGTATACAACTTATTAAATGTTGAAAATTAATTTTTTTCAAATGTTAGATAATCTATATCCCCATTACCACCGCTAATATCTTTTAATTCTATTTTTGTAGAAGTTTGAGAGACAAAGTCCCAATCGTCATTTAAATCCTGAAAGTCATTAGTTAGATTAAAGTTAATATTAAAATCTAAATCCCCAAGATTATCATTACTACTATTACTATCTGTCACACTCCAAATACCATCGTAACTATTAGTGCCATTAGTAGCATTTACATTTCCTGAACTATTAAAACTAAAATTATATCCTGTAAAGTTATTAGTTTCGTCTATTCCAGAATCTATAAAAGACGTTATTTTCCATGTACCATCTTGGACATTTGTAGAGACAGTATTTTGAATTTGGGAAGTACAGTTTATTGCTGGATTTCCGATTTGAAAAGTCAGGTTATCTGTTCCACCATTTCCACCGCTAACATCTATAAGCACAATCGAGTTGGAGTTATAAGAAACAATATCCCAATCGTCATTTAAATCTTCAAACTCGTTTGTTAATGCAAAACTGATATTAAAATCAAGATCACTACTACTATCATTGCTACTATTACTATTGGTAATACTCCAGTTGCCTGAGTAATTATTTATACCGTTGCTAGCCATTAATGTACCATTAGTATTAAAAGTGAAAGAATAACAATTAAAATGACCAGTTTCATCATTACCAGAGTCTATAAAATTTGTAATAATAAAATTATTAGATTGGACTAAGTTCTCAATTTCTTGTTGCGTCTGTGGACTGTTATTGATACTATCATCATCAGAACAAGATGTTATAGAAAGTATTAAAAAAACGATACCTATTATTTTTAGATTTTTCATAATAAAAATTTTTAAAACCACTTATTATACAAACACTCTATTTGTGTCTTTATTGTGTCTAACCATTTGTTTTTAAGAGGTTTATGTAAAGTTAGTGAATAAAAATTAAAAATTCAGATATTTTTTTTTGAAGTAGTATTTAGGTAGTAATTTAAAGTGGTAGTACCATTAATAAATAAGTTTGCTATTGTTTTTTTTGTAGCAAATAGTAAACTATTCCTCCAAAAAAATAACAAATAACATCCCAAATATCATCTGTATAGCGGTAAGAGTATTGAGGTAGATAGTATTCAAAAACAATAGAAAAAAGTAACACTAAACTAAATATTGTAAAAATAGGTAACCTAATACTTTTGTCTTTTTTAATCCACCAAACCGCATGTAGGCCTAATGTAGCAACTAAGGGGATGGTCAAAAAATCATTAATATGGTTAAACACCCAATCAGGCTTAGTTATAGCTAATTGTTTTAAGCTTTGCACACATAAAAAAACGCCTATCGATAAAAACACATATACATGTAGCCATTTTAATGGAAGATTACGCATCATATAAATAACACCGCTATTAACCACGCTATTAAAGACCCGATAGCCATGACAATTATCCAAACCGATTTAAACAGATAAAACAACCCTTTAATAAGTAAAAAACGACTGTTTTCCCAACGTTCTAAAAATGAAGCTTTAGTATTGGTGTTTTCAAGTTCAGATTTTGACGCGTTAAGGTTTATATTTTTATCAGATACCCATGTCGATTTTTTTCTCTCTGCGGAGGAATCTTTTATATTTTTATCAGGTTGTTGTTCAGACATGCGTGTATAAATTCAGTAATCAAAAATACAAAATTTAGGCTGAAGAATGTTTGATTATAGTTGCTTTAAGTAGGATTTAACACTTGTTAATTAGCTTTTAAAAGCGCTTCTTTTCTAGATTTTACCATTTTAATAATCAGGTCTTTTGGTAATGGTTTATTTAATGGAAATTGAACAGAGCCTTTACCTTGTTTATACGCTTTTAATTGGTCAGAGAAAGCTTCCATGGTAGTCGGGAAAATATAAAGACTGACAAATTTTGCATAGCCAGCAATCATGATTTGTTGGTCTCTTTTACCATCAGCAACTAATGTAAAAGAAGGGACTTTGTAATTTAAGACCTCTGTGGCTTCTGGAGCAGCTTCTTTAATAATACGTCTTAATTCCTGTAAAACACTTTGTGCCTCATTAGGTTGGCTATTAATATAGTCGTCAATAGTCTTAAAGTTAGGCATTGGTCCTTTCTTTCCCATTTTATTTTAAATTTATATAAAGTTAGTTAAAATTAAATATAATTTTGAAAGCCCTACTTTTGATAACCAAAAGGGTTGTATAAAGTCCAAAATTAATATTGTAAATAGCAAAAGCATGAAGAGGAAAATTTTAATTATTTCAGTTGTATTTAATATTCTTTTCATTTTGGTTAGTGGGATTATCATTCAAAAAAAAGGAGGGGTTGATTTTTTAAAACGAATACTTAATCTATTAGACAATCCTCCAGCACAAAATTGGACTAATTATTATAAAGCTAAAAGATCCATTTTTGAATTAATGCCAAATGAAGCAAACGAAATTATTTTTTTAGGAAACTCTATCACTGATTATTGTGATTGGTATGAGCTTTTTGGAAAATCTAATATTAAAAACCGCGGAATTGATAGAGATGTAATTTGTGGTGTAATTAGTAGATTAGACGAGGTCACTTCTTCCAAACCAAAAAAAATATTTTTAATGATCGGAATTAATGATTTAGGACAAAGACGAAGTATAAATCAAATTTTAATTGATTATGAAAAATTAATAAATTTAATAATTACACAATCGCCAGAAACCGAACTATATATTCAAAGTCTTTTACCAACCGATAATAGACCAAGGCTACAAAATGAAGATATAATTATTATTAATAAGGGATTGGTCCAGTTAACTAAAAAGTACAACCTTACTTATATTAATCTATTTGATTTATTTATAACTAATAAAAATGTGTTAAACCCTAATCTTACTTTTGATGGTATCCATGTAAACGGAAAAGGTTATTTGATGTGGAAAGAGGCTATAATAAACTACGTTAATAATTAACTTCAGACTTAAATTTAGCGAGTTTTAGCAATGTAAAAAACTAAATTTTATATGTTTTTAATTGCTTTTTCTTAAAGCTAAATAATGTTTTTTAGTAGCACTATCTAATTTTTCAATTGCATATCTTAAAGTTACTCGTGGCATTGTAATAGCGTATTTGTCAAGAAAAATTTTAAGTTTAATTTCATCTTTTTTACCGGCTTCTCTAATCCAACTCCCCACAGCTTTTTGAACATGTTCGTTTAAATCATTGATAAGTAATTCTGCAATATTAAAAGTGTCTTCAATTTCATCTTTTCTAATAAAAAAGTAAGTACTTACAATAGCAGTTCTTCGTTCCATTGGGTTCTTGGATTTAGCCAAGTCATATAACGGTTTTCGATCTTTATCGTACAAGTAGCCTCCAATCACGTAAGGTGCAGCTCTGTCAACCAAGCCCCAATTGTTAATCCATTTATGATTGTTGATATAAGCTTTAAAGGTCTCTTTTTTTTCTTCAAATGAAGTTTTTTTATTTCTTGCTTTCCAATCTAAAATTGAAACAGCTCCAAGTCTATGATTATAATTTTTATCTTTTAGTAACTTTACAACCTCTAAAACAGGAGTTCTTTCAAACGTTTTAGCCAAAGAGAAAATTTCTCTTTTTGGTATGTTTTCTATATAATTTTGTGATATTATATCTAATGATGAAATAAAATTTTTGGCAGTCATTTGGATTTTAGCTTTTAAAGTCATCATTTAAACCCTTTCCGTTTATAATTTTCGAAATTGATTTTTCAACTCTTGATTCTCGTGTTTTTGATTGTTTAGCACCTGTAAAATATAAAAGATATCCTCTTTGTCTGCCGGTAGTTAATTTGTAAAATGCAGTTTTTAATTCTGAATTGTGTTCTAATGCTATTTTAAACTCATCGGGGATTTTAAAATCTGAAGTTTTTTTCATTTGTACTTCTAATCCAGCTTTTTCAAATTCAATAGCTTCAAAAATATAAGCTTTAATAATAGGTTTTAATTCTAGTACCTCTTTCAAATTTGTAAATCTTAATTGTCGTGCCGATTGCACATTTTTTGTTTGTTGAATCAAAATATTATTTGTGTCCTTTAATAAGGCTCCTTTATAAAAAAGTGCTGCACAATAATTTTTAAATCCATGGATTAAAATAATATTGCTTTTTTTATATGTATAACAAGGGACTCCCCATTTTAACTCTTCCGTCAAGTTACATTCCAGGATAATTTTTCGCAATTTTTGATATTCCTTTTTCCATTTAGTGTCTTTATCAAAAAACCAATCTACATTTGGATTCATAATAGATTTATATTTAATTAGAAGCTTTAAAGCAAGCTTTAAGTTTCTAATTTAAAAATTAAATTTCACATAAAACACCTGTATAACTTTTATTGGTTTTAGGGTTTAGACGATTGCTTGTAGTTGTTATAGTAATAGATGTTTTATTTGAAAAAGACAACACTTTAATTTTTAAATAATAGTATTATATTGCTACTTAATTAATTAGGCTAGACTTTTCTCTTCTTATTCTTAGAGTTGATTTTAGACAAATCTTTTAAAAAAATCAACTTTTATGAAAAAAACTACACTCGTAGCGTGTCTTTTATTTGCTACACAATTAATTTATTCTCAAGATAACATTCCCGCATCAGGTGGTGAAGCCACAGGAAGTGGTGGAGCATCTAGCTATACTGTTGGTCAAATGGTGTATACTACCAATACAGGTAGTGGTACTGTTGCACAAGGTGTGCAACAAAGTGTGGAATTGTTTACTTTAAGTAGTCCGGAACTTACCACAGTAAATTTAACTGCTGTTACTTACCCTAATCCTACATCAGATTATGTGGTATTAGCCATAAGCGATGCTAATCTTACCAATTTAGGCTATGTCCTATATGATTTACAAGGTAGAGCAATAGCAAAAGGAAAAGCATCCCAATCTAACACGCAAATAGACATGCAAAGTTTTGCATTAGGTACTTATGTACTAAAAGTAAACCAAAACAATCAAGAGTTAAAAACATTTAAAATCATTAAAAAATAAAATTATAGATGAAAAAATTACACTTATTCTTTTTTGCAGTATTGCTAACTTCAACAACCTTTGCCCAAACGCCAGAAAAAATGAGTTACCAAGCTGTGGTAAGAGACAGTGGTGATGCTTTAGTAACCAACCAACTAGTAGGCATGCAAATAAGCATACTACAAACTACAGCTTCAGGAACAGCGGTCTATGTAGAAACACAAACACCAACCACCAATGTTAACGGATTAGTAACCTTAGAAATAGGTACAGGAAACGTTGTAAATGGAGATTTTGCGACCATAGATTGGTCTGCAGATAGTTATTTTATAAAAACAGAAACCGACCCAACAGGAGGAAATAGTTACACCATAACAGGCACTAGCCAGTTATTAAGTGTGCCTTATGCGTTATATGCAAAGACTTCAGGTAGTTCTAATTATGTTGGAAAATCAACAACTTCGATCAATTTAGGATCTTTTGGTGGATGTATGACCTATCCAAGTTATGGTTGTGCGAGTGGTACAGCCAATCTAACAACTACCACAACTTTATCGTATACTGCAGGTATGAGAGTTCGTGTTTCTGAAACTTCGAATCCGACTTTAGAATTTATTGAAGGAGTTATACAATCTTATGACGGATCCACTATGGTCATTACTGTTGATACGCTTATAACTTCTACTTCAGGTACATTTACGAGTTGGGATATTAATTTGGGCTCTGGTTTGCCAGGTGTTCCTGGAGCTATGGGAACTTCCGACGGTAAAAATATTTTGGGATCTTTTGGTGTTACTAATCCTAACGGAGCCACAAATCCTTCAGACTACACAAGTCCAATCGAGGGTGACGAATATACAAATAGAGATACTGGCGAAAGTTTTATTTACAACGGAACTATATGGGACGCAGTACCAAGTTCATTTCAATTAACTGATAATGCTGATGATACATCAACAGCTTCATTTGAAGGAGCTTCAACCAATTTAGTCAATCCTCCAGCTGCAGATGGTGTTTTTGTATGGAATCAAGCTGGTGCTAATGGAGTGTGGATTGCTTCTCAATTCGGTAATTCTAAAAACTTTATAGGTACAACAACAGCTCCTATAGAAGGGACGACTGCTATTTTACCTGGAATGGATCGCGATCCAATTGAAGGCGATGAGTGGGTAAATTCAACAAGCAATGAAAAATATATATATCAAGACGCTGTGTGGAATTTATTACCAACAAGCACTAAATATATTGGACCTTGGAATGCACAAACCAATACACCAACACTATCAAGTGGAATTGGAACAAAAGGAAATTATTATGTTGTATCTACGGCTGGTAGTACTAATATCAATGGTATTAATTATTGGGAACCTGGACATTGGATTATGTTCAACGGAACAGTGTGGGAAAAAGTTGATTACACAGATCCTGTAGCGACTGGTAATACATATGCATATTCAGTTGGTTCAGATTTTATTGGATCAATTAACCAAAACCAATTATATGATGAAATTGTAGATGAAGCTGGAATTACAAGTAATTTATTAGATGTAGATCGCATTGATGATACAATTTATATAGTTTTTAATTCAGTATTATCATTTCCTGAATTAACACTATTAGATAATATTATAGCAAACCATATTGGGGACGATGATCCAGTTATATCATTAAATACCAATGGAGCATATAATACAACTATGCTAATTCAATCTGCGCAAACAGATAATAGAACAATAACTTTGCCTGATGCAACAACAATCTTAGTTGGTAGTGATACATCAGATATTTTAACGAATAAAACAATCGATACTGCCAATAATACACTAATTCTTGATGCGGGAGATATTACTACTGGATTATTTTCTGATGCCAGAATTGCGGCATCTAACGTAACGCAACACGTTGGTTCTTTAGTCCATCAAAGTTTATCTGGAACTGGCACCAATACCCATGCCCAAATTGATACACATCTTGTGTCAACAGCAAACCCTCATGCAGTTACTAGATCACAGATTGGTTTATCCGATGTAGATAATGTTCAACAAATACCATTATCTGAAAAAGGAATTTCTAATGGTGTAGCGACATTAGGTATTGATGGGAAGATACCTGTTAGTCAACTACCATCATCTACAATTTCTAATAATATGGTTTATTCAACATCACAATTTTCTACAATTTCAAATGTTTACACGGGAATGTCTGATATGACAACAACTCCGGTAGCCGGTACCTATATGGTTTCATTTTCGGCCAGTGGAAATGCTTCAGATGCTTCTAGTGATACTTTCTATTCTATTTTTAATGATGGCATTCTAGTATCGGATTCAGAACGGGAAATATTCTCCAATGGTGGATCTGCGTTAGATTCTGTTAATTTATCCTTACATTCTCAATCAATTGTTACGGTTAACGGTTCTCAAACAATTGATGTTAGAGTTAAAACAACCTCAGGGATATTTACGGTTAACTCTAGAAATTTGGTTTTATTAAGGCTTAATTAAGGAAGATAATAATTTTATACCAATACTACTGTAAAAAGTAGTATTGGTTTTTTTATATTATCAATAATAACGTGTTTTTGTGCAACGGTTGTTATCAAGTCAATTAGGCGCCGTAATACTGTGTTGTCTTTTGTTTAAGGCTAAAGTAATTTTTAGTCTTTATACATTATTTACAGTTTTTTTTCTTTGTCTATACCTTCTTTTGGCTCTTGTTAATTTGATTCTGAAATCATCATAAAACAAGCTTAAAAGTAAAATTGCTGCTCCTAAAATTAGAGTGTTTAATTTCATGTCAAGTTTAGAGTATAAAAACCCACCAATTATTCCGCCAAGAAAAAAGAAGCAAATTATATAAACACGTAGCTTTATGGTCTCTTTAATTTTTTTTCTATGTGGATGAGATTTAGGAAATAATAGTTGCGATAATTCGATACCTAAATCTGTAAACAATCCTGTAAGATGGGTTGTTCTAACAATTGCATCAGATATTTTTGTCACTAATGAGTTTTGAAGTCCCATTGCAAAAAGGAGCAAGCAAATAATAACATCAGGATATATTATTTCTTTAATATTACTTACAACAGAAATTGATACTAAAATTAGACACTCAATTATTGTTGGTAAAACAAAAACATTAAGCTTTTTGTTTTCTTTAAATTTTTCAATTAAAAAACTTGATAAAAAAGATCCAAAAAGAAAAGAGAATATATATAGAAAATATATTGTACCGTTCCAAATTTTAAAATTTGCAACATCACTTATAAATAGCGCAAAATGTCCAGTTACATTTGTTGTTAATTGATTAAAAGCTAAAAAGCCGGTAATATTGACAATTCCAGCAACAAATGATAAAATAGTTGCAATTCGCAGATTGTGTGTTATTGTTCTGCTTTTACCTTGGTGTCTAAACATTTACTTCCATTTAATATAGAGTTTTCTTTAATAATAATGTGCTTGTGGAGGGTTAGGTTAGTGTTAAGCTAGTAAGTTAGCAATTAAAACACAAATTGAATATACAGCATGCATTAAATTAAGTTGGTTGTCAATTCTAATAATAACACAGATCAATTATTTCATTTATAATGATAAGATTCTTGCTTTAAATTAGCTTAAAAAGGCCAGTTTTAAACTCTGAGTTTTGTAGTAAAACGTTTCTCTGCAATTTTATAATAGAGTTAAGACTTCTATTACACCTTTCCCTGATGTTCTTCATTTTGAAGTTTTATGTGCGTTTTTCGTCCTTCTTTAACTATTATTTTAATAGACTCTTCTATATCTTTTTTTGTAGTTCTAAAGTTTACAATACATGTTCTTAGGCAATATTTATTGACAACTATGGCATTTGATAAAAACATTTCTCCACTATTTTGTAAAGCAGTCACTAACGCTTCATTTAATGTATTTAAATACGTTTCATTTTTTTTACCGTTTTGCTGAAAATTTTCCGGGATGTACCTTAGTGTTGCAATGCTTAAATTTTGAGTAATAGGTTCTAACTCAGTATTTTTTTTTGCAAGATTATAGAAATATTTTGATAATTCTATATCTTCTTTCATCAGTTTTACATAACCTTTACTACCCATCTGTTGTAATGCTAACCATACTTTTAAAGCTCTAAAACCACGAGAATTTTGAAGACCATATTCAAAGTAATTTAAAGAGCCACCTTCTTCCGTTAAACTAAAATTATAATATTCTGGATGCGAACTATAGGTGTCAATAAGATGCTTTGGGTTTTTTACTAAAGTACAACCAGCTTCTAAAGGACTATACAACCATTTATGTGGGTCTAAAGCAATTGAGTCTGCTTCTTTTATACCATTAAATAATGATTTTAATTCAGGTATAACAGCAGCAGGCGCACCATAAGCACCATCTATATGAAACCATAAATCATTTGATTTACAAATAACTGCAATAGTTTCAAGGTTATCCACAATGCCTGTGCTTACATCCCCTGCGGTTCCAACAACCATAAAAGGTTGATGTCCCTTTTTAATATCATCTTTAATAGTTTGCTCTAAAATGATGGTATCCATTTTATTGGATGAGTCCGTTGGAATCCAGCGAATAGACTTTGTACCATGTCCAAATAAAATGGCTGCTTTGTCAATCCAAGTATGTGTAGACTTAGAACAGTATGTAATTAACTTGTTTGAAGTGCTTGAAAGTCCATCTTCTTTTATGCTTTTAGGTGCTTTTGCAGTTCTTGCTGCTAAAAAAGCAGTAAAATTTGCCATGTTTCCGCCACTTACTAAAATGCCTCCATAATTTGGTGACACCCCAATAAATTCAGCCAACCATCTAATAGTTTGTTTTTCTATTTCTGTAGCTATTGGACTAAGTATTTGTCCACCAACATTTGCGTTAATAGAAGCTGCTAAAAGATCTGCTAATGCGCCAATTGGAGCTGCAGATGAGGTAATAAAGCCAAAAAACTTTGGATGACCATTAAATAGAGAATAGTCAAATAATAATTTTGAAGTAGTAGAAAGTAATTGTTCTGCTGGCAATCCATTTTCTGGTAAGGATTGATTGCCTAATATTTGTTGTAATTCTTTAGGAGATTTACTTGTTGTGAGTGGTTTTTTAGATATATCATCAAGATAATCGGAAATTGAATCAATGAGTTTGTAGCCGATTTTTTTAAAATCTGCCTTATTTATTTCGATTGGATTTTCGCGTTTGATCTCCATTTTGATTGTTTTACTTGATGATTTTTGCAATTGGTAATTAAAAGTCCAATTGTAATGATGAATAAACTTAAGCTTTTTAAACTGTTATTCTTATTGCATTATTTTTTTATAAAGGGAATTATCATAGGTACTTCTTTTTGATAGGCTTCATATTTTTCTCCAATAATTTTACGAAGATCTTTTTCTTCTAAATATTTTACAGCTACAAAAATGTAAAGTGTGGTTACAACACTAAACAATAAATGTCCTACTGTCATTACAGGTGTTGCCCAAAAAGCAATTAAAAAACCTAACATTATAGGATGTCTTACCAATTTATAAAAATAATTTGTTTGAAATTTTGGATTTGAAGTTTTCTTATTATTTAGATTATCAAAGATTTGCGCAAGACCAAAAAGCTCAAAATGATTAATCATAAATGTAGAAAGTAAAACAATAAACCAACCAAGAAAAAATATTACTGTTAGAATACTAGAAAGTATAGTGTTTTCCACTTCCCAAACAAGAGTTGTTATAGGTTGCCACTTCCAATACACTAATAACAACGCCAAACTTGAGAGTAAAATATAAGTACTACGTTCCATCGCGTGACTAAAGATAGATGTAAACCATGTTTTAAATTTTGGTCGCGCCATAATACTGTGTTGCAAAGCAAACACACTTAAAAGAATGGTATTGGTTAGTATTGCTTTAAGCAAAGTAGGGGTAGCGCCAGAGTCTATTGTTTTTGGTACAAATAAATTACCAACAAAGCCTATTGCATATAAAAAAGCAATTAGAAAAATACAATAAGCTGCTATTCCATAAATAAAGATGATTAACTTTTTCATAATTTGTGTTTTTGGTTATGACACAAAATTCAGAAAATAGAAGTGATTTTGATGTCCTTATAAATCCAATAAATGTGTTTTAAGGTCCAAATTGCTTATGTGTAAATCTTTAAAATTGATTTTGACTTGTATTGATTAGGAGTGAGTTGGAACTTTTTTTTAAACGATTGAATAAAATGAGAGTTGTTTTTAAATCCACTATCATAACAAATTTGGTTTACGTTTAAATCACTATTAAGTAATAATTTTTTTGCATGTTCTAGACGTTTGGACATTATCCATCTAGAAGGTGTCGTATTAAATGTATTTTTAAAATCTCTTTTAAATGCAGACAAGCTTCTGCCACATAATTTGGCAAATTCTTCAATTTTTAAATTATATAAAAAGTTTTCAGACATTACAGCTTCTAGATTTATTCCTGTTTTACTGCTTTTTTTCTTTGTGCTTTTAAACTCTGATTTGTGAGGTCGATTACCTGTAACAAACTCTTCTATTTCTGCTATAATAGGATAGGTGTCACCTGTCCAAAAAAGATGGTCTTTACCATTAAGTGCAACAAATTTAGAATTTGGTATATGCTCTGCTAGGTAATAACCTTCTTCGATTTGTATTTCTTTATCATGTGTTCTAAACAGGAGCAATACAGGTGCTTTTATTAATTTTAGAATATTAGTTACGTCGATAAAGGTATTCTGTTTTTGTAGTATTAAAGCTGCTTTAGGACTTGCGCCAGAACGTAAATAACTTGCTAACCAATCCATAAATCTGCTGTCTTGAGCAAGAGAAGGAACAAGAGCTTTAAGCCCACCAAGGTTACCATGTGCCCAATTATCTTCTATTAATCTATATGACTCTTCTCGTTGTTGATCTTTAGGTGCCCAAGGATAATCTTTTGAGTGTCTACGTTTAGCAAATATTCCAAAACCAATGACACCAAGAGTTCTTTGAGGATAATTTAACGAAAATAACAAACTCACTGATCCACCTTCAGAATGACTAAATAAAAATGCCTTTTTAGAATATGTAGCATCTAAAACAGCATTGATGTCGTCCATCCGTTCTTCCATAGTAGAGTATTGATCGGAACGATCTGAAAGCCCTGTACCTCTTTTATCAAAAATAATTAGTCTAGCAAATAAAGAAAGTCTAGTCAAAAAGGCTGCAAGTCTAGGTTCTGCCCACATCATATCAATGTTTGAAACCCAACCAGGAATATATAAAATGTCTATAGATCCTTCACCTATCACTTGATAAGCAATATTAAAATCACCACTTTTTGTATATTTAGTTTTCATATAAATTCTAAACGTTTGAGGATTTTAATTAGGCGTTACAATGTATTTATATAAGATTAGTAGCGCTTTTAAGTATCTAATTTAGCAAATAAAAACCAAATAGAACTCAGTAAGTGTTTTGGTAAGTAAAAGGTAACCAGTTAATTAGTTGTGGTAAGTGTTTTGATGTCGTTTTTATTTAAACATTTTATTGATTTGTACTTTGTCAATTTTACCTTTAAATATTGTGTCTGTAATTACTCCATTTTTATTGGCAAGAAGATAGTGCGGTATATGGATTGTCTCTAATCCATTAGTATTAGTTGTTTCTTTAAAATAGGAGTCAAAATCTCTGTAATTATCTGGTAAACTTATATGCGTTCCTTTTAGGTTAAGGGTATTGATTTTAACAATCCATTTTTTTTCTTCTTTAGGTTCATCATCCAATCCATTTGCAATATATATCAAGTTTAATTTTTTGCCATATTGTTTATAAATTGCTCTTAATATTGGCGCATCTTTTTTTAGTCTTTCAAAGTCAAAGCGGGTGTTGAAATATATAAAACTGGGCTTGTTTTTAAAATTGTCAATCTTTAAAATATCTTGATATGTATTAAACTGATTAGGGTCAATTTCTACAATTTTAATTTCTTTATTCTTGTATAAGTGGGTGTAATAAAAAGCAACTATGTAATCCCTAAAAGTATAACTACTAATAAATAACATAAATACTATAAAAAGAAGATAACTTTTTTTAACTCTCATTTTGTTTTTTTATTACCATTAGTGCAATTTTATATTAAAATCATCTTATTTTTTTGCTTAAATGTTCCATTTTGTTTGATAATTCAACCAAATCGGTAAGCAACATATGTACAGCATCCTCACTTAAAACTCCTCGTTTCAGGTCATGTGGGACTTCATTCCTTTTCTCTGCCATAACATCTTTCATATATTGCGATTCATAATATTTCTTTAATGTTTTTAAATCTTTTAAAGAATCTGAAAGTTCATTCATTACTTTGTCAGATTTTTCAACTACTAAAGTAAGTTTGTCTAATATGTTTTCCATTTTTGTAATTCGGTCTATTATATTATTCATAAGTAGATGTTTTTTGTTTTCATTGTGCAAATCTATAATTTTAGATTTGTTTCATTAAGTTATATTTTTTTATAAATATCTTATTTGTAAGCCAGTATTGTTTGGTCTAGCATTGGAAGAATTTCCTGAATTTTACTCGCACCATTCTGCAAGGCTTCTAATGTAATTTCTTGGTTTTTTATATTGATTTTTAAACAAGTAAGAAAGTATTGGTCCGACTTTAGTTGTTGATAATCTTTAGGTACGCCTCGTTTACCCCAGTCCCAATCGATAAAATTGCTGCGAACATAGGGAAGGAATACTGTAATGAACTCGGAGTCGTCGTCTGCGGTATCCTCATTTATCCTTTTTGTAAAATTGGTGTAGTAGTTTATCAATTCATTTCTAAGTTCTTGATTTTTTAATCGCTCTAACCCAAATTTTTTGATAAACTGATAACCATTGTCGATAAGGACTATTCGTCTTGCTATCATTACTCTTCCAAGATGATATTCTATAGAGTCGTATGGAATATTTTTACTTTCTAATTCTTTAATAACTGCAAACTGGATGTTGATATCCTCAGACTTTTCCTTACTAGTTAGATTAATACTTATACTATCGCTGATTAGATTACTTCGTATTTCAGTTAGTGCTTTCAAGATTTCTCCGTCAACTTTTCTGCCTTCATTCCAATTATTAATTTGTAGCGCTATTAAAATACCAATAACGACAAGGACTATTTCTCCAAATGCGTATTTTAAATACTTTCCAGTTTTGTTTTTTAAAAGCAAGTTTTGTCTAATTTTTCTAAATAACTTTATCATTGGTTAGCGGTTTTTGATAGCAATAAATTATAACTCGTGTTGTTGTGTTTTGCTATTTTTCTTTTAATTCAGAATTGACAATCTGAATCATTATTTTGATTTTATCCATAAAAATTTGTTCATCTATTACATTCTCTTTTTTCCAGGCAAATATATTTGCTGTCAAATCTTCCATTTCACGATTATTAAAAAACCATTGATAGTCTGATGTGTATGTTCCCTTAGGAAACTCTTTATACCTTTCTGAAGATGAAATGGTATTTAAAGCACTTAATTTACCATCGGTTGAAGGCCAAAAACGTTCATTCAACAGTCTTCTTATGTATCCATCTTCTTGGTCAGCATCTATAATCATTGATTCAAAAGATGATATGTATGATTTCAATTCAGAGTTTTGTATGTAATCGATTTTGTTAGATGCAATAAGTGATTTGATATACCCATCTTTTGCTTCAAATGAAAATCCGCTAAAAGCATTTGAAGTCAGCGAATCCAATTTTGATTCAGATATATTTGATACATCAGTTCCAAAAAGATGCAAAAGGTACATACCGTCTTCAAATTCTGACTTATGTTGATTATTTATATCTTTAAGTTCTTTAAGATTAAATTCTAATTCAGTTTTTAAATTATGAAGAATTTCTATTTCGGCATTTTTAATTTTGCGATTTTCATTCCAATTATTAATTTGTAGCGCAATTAAAATACCAATAACGACAAGGACTATTTCTCCAAATGCATATTTTAAATACTTTCCAGTTTTGTTTTTTAAAAGCAAGTTTTGTCTAATTTTTCTAAATAACTTTATCATTGGTTAGCGTTTAGTAGTAATCAAACACATTGGTTTTGTGTATGGTTAGTTGCGTGGATATGCATCTAATTTAGTAAATTAATCATAGATAGACCCTAGCCTAGCTAACAAGCCAGTATTATCCTGCAGGGATATTGATGAGTGGGCGGTGACATACCAATTAATTACATAGGGTACTGTGCAACGTTTTTTATTTTTTACCACCAATAAAAGTAGTACATAAAACTTCTATTGTTTTTTATGTAACGTAAATCTTTCTCCTTCTGAATACTTATGAGCAATTGTTGCTACTGAATTGTATTCCATTGGGTTTTCGATAAAATGTAATTCGGTTAGATTTCCGCCCGATAATCCGGTAATTAACTTTTGCAAAATTAATTCAACGTTTTTGTTTTTGCTAGTAAGTATAGTTTTGTCCTCAACTTTTGAAACGCTTAAAAATCCAAAATCAGTTTCAATTGAATCAAGCTGATAATTTATATACGATATTAGGGGTGGTTATTCAATTTTAAAAGTGGTCATATATATTTTACTTAGACCATTATTGCTTTCGTTAATATGTTTACTGAAATCTGAAATAGTATTAAACTTTATTGGTTTTAAATCATTTCTTTTACTTGTAAAATACAATGTGTGGTTTTTTTCATCATAAAATGGACAATATTCCATATATTCAGAATTTATAGGAATCCCTAAATTTGTTGCTTTTTTCCATTTTCCATTTTCATCCTTTATGGAAATGTATAAATCACCACTTCCTTGACCATCTTCTTCTTTGTATTTTGAGAATATTATAAAATCTTCTTTTTCTGATATAAAGGCATTAAACTCATAACCAGAACTATTTATATTTTCGTTTAATAAAATAGGGCTTGAATACTTATCGCCTTCCCATTTACAAAAATAAATATCATCTTTTCCATAACCTTTAGGAGATACCATTGTGAAGTATAAATTGTTGTTTTTACTAACGGAAGGATAAAACTGATCTAATTCTGAATTAATGGGCTCTCCTATGTTAATGGGTTTAGACCATTCATCATTTTTGTTTTTTCTGTCTACATACCAGATATCAAAATCTTTTTTGGTACTAATAGAATCATTTAATGGTCTATCTGATACAAAAAACAATCGGTTATTATTAAATGATAAAAATGGTTCTAAATACATATATGAATCACAAAAAGGTAATAACTTTGGTGTTGACCATGTTTTATTTTCTTTTTTAATATAGGCTATTTGCGAGATTTCTTGATTTGGACTTTGAATAGTGAAATATGCTTCATTTCCGTCTTTTGAAATACTAAAATCACGCACATTATAAAACTGATTTAGTGATTTATCAAATTGGATAATATCAGATTTAATCTGTGCTGATAATAAGTTTAAAACGAAAATTAATAAAATAGTGAGTCTAATTTTTTTCATTAGTAAAGTTTTGTCAGGTTTTTATTGCCAACGTGTTTGTATATGGAAAGTTGCGTGGTTAAGCAACTAATTTAGCAAATAAATCACAGATAGAATATTCCGCAGGAATGTTCGTAAGTCGGCAGTGAACCAAGCAATTAATTATACACGGTGTTGCCAGTAGTAGTTTCTGTTATTCGTCCGTTTTATTTTTTGTTTAGTTCCAAATTTACAAGTTTTGTTTTAATTCCGATATTGTTTTTGTTTTTCAGTTCGCAATTTTCTTCAAACTATTCGGTTTTAATTATTCATAAAGTTTATAAATCCGACGTTGCAAATAAATCGGAAGTTACGTTTGGAATTTTGCACTTAAAAAACCATAAAAAAAATTCGAAAATAATTCCAGCGTTTTTTATTCGGTCGTTGTTGTTTTTCAATCCGCAATTTTATCGAAAACTGTTCGGTTTAAATTATTCTATTAGTTTAAGATTCCAGCGTTGTACTTTTAAATTCAAAATGTTGTTATGATATCACTAACAACTCTATAGAAGAAATAAACCCCAATAATTATTGAGCCTATGCCAGCACCTAACATTTGGAAATCATAATAGGATTTAAGTTTATATTTGTTAACAGCCTTTCTTACAAGCCAAGTACCATAGAGAATTAATGGTATGCATAATATAATATGCATAATAAAATTGTTTCCCATTGTAAGATATTTATTCTTTTTAGTTTCTGTCGCGCTATGTCTTGTCCTGAAATATGGCTACAGGTTAAAATTGATTTACGCTGATAATTTATATACCATATTTGGTGTT
>CANNFD010000009.1 GCA_947503885.1 uncultured Olleya sp.
TATGGTAATAGTAGAATTGGTATCTTTACCAGAGATGGCTCAAGAGCAGGAGGTAGTTATGTGTACCAGTTATCAGATCATTTAGGTAATGTACGCGCAGTCATAGCCAAGAGTGGTACAAGCGCAGTAGCCTTAACGCAAAAGACAGACTACTATCCTTTTGGTATGCCAATGCCCAACAGGAATGTTGAAGGAAACTATCGTTATGGATATCAAGGAGAATACGCAGAGAAAGACCTAGAAACTGGACACAATGCGTTCCAGTTAAGGATGTGGGATAATCGTATAGGTAGATGGTTGAGTCCTGACCCTTATCGTCAATATCCTTCGCCATATTTAGGAATGGGGAATAATCCAATAGTTAATGTTGACCCAGATGGAGGTAGTGATTGTCCTGACCCACCTTGTAATCAATATGGTGGAGATAATGGTCAATCAATGACAGATGTAGGTATCACGTTAGATGAAGTTGTTATTGGTGGCAACAGCAACTCTTCTAATCCAAGTTTTGATTTTAATTTTAGCTCTAGTCTTTTTGCGCAAAATCCAGAATTTAGACAACTTACACCTCAATATAATTTTTCTAATGAATCTGTAACAACTTTTAGTGATATGTCTAGAATGACAGCTATTGTAGGAACTGTTTGGGGAGCTGTTGATTTAAATTTTTCTACAGGAACTTATTTAACTACTAAAGGGATTAGAAAACCTATTTATCTTCCAAATGGAACGGCTAGGTCAGCTAGAGCTGCAACTTTTGGACTACAAGCAAGACTTGTAAGAACTGTAAGTGGTGGTACTGCTGTATTAGGTATAGGAATTGATGCTGTTGGTGTATATAATTATTACGCAAATCCAAATGACCCAAATGCTTTTTCAGTTCATCCTGCTAAATTTGGTTTAAATACTGTTATGACTGGTGTAGGTCTGTATGGAGGACCTGCAGGTTGGATTGTTTCAGGTACTTATTTTGCAGCAGATATTTATGGGACATATGCTACACCTATACAGCAAGCTAGATTTCAAAGATATAGAGACCAAAATTTAAGTGTTCAAGAAACCATTAGAAGAGGGTCTTGTTTTGTTAAAGGAACTAAAATTTTAATGGCAGATAAATCTGAAAAAAATATAGAAGATATTTTAGTTGGGGATAAAATAATGAGTGTAAATATTAATACCATGGAATTAGAACCTGATTTAGTGGTTAATATCCCTAATGCTTTAAAGAAATATAGACTTATTAGAGGAGAATTCAATAATGGTATTATAAACGAGTTTTCCCCAGCACATCCATATTGGGTAAAAAATAAAGGTTGGTGTGTTTATGATTTAGAAGAAGCAAAAAAAGAATTGACTTTTTCAGTAAAAAAACTTGAGAAAGAAGATATTGTTTTATATTATGAAAAAGGTAAGTTAAAAGAAACTAAAATTATAAATTTGATAGATATGGGAAAATATATAGAAATGTATAATGTTGAATACGTAAAAAAGAATCATACGTTTTTTGCAAATGGGATACTGGTACATAATAAGTTAGAATCAGAATAATGTGTCTGTTAAAATATCTTTACTATAAACTATATAAGTTTTCTTTAAGAACAGAAAAGCAATGGGCTTCAGCTCATCAAATTGTAGGTTGGACAGCTCTTCACGGTTTATTAGTATTGTTTATTCTGAATACAGTTTCTGTTTTAATTCTTTTTTCTAATAAAGTTAGAGGAACATCATTAAATATTCTTCACGCTGTTTTTTTGGTAATTATATTATACTTATTGGGTTATTATGTGTTTATAAAAGAGAAAAAATATCTGAAAATAGAAAATAAATTTGATGAGATAGATAGGAGTAAAAAGAAGATATTAGATGCTCTTTTTTGGATTTATCTTATTCTTACGTTTTTAGTAATGTTCATTATTATACCGATTATGATTCCAAGGAATTATTAAATTAAAAGCTACTGTAAAAAGTAGCTTTTTTTATGCAATAGATTTAAGCTTCACGGATTTAATAAGGGCATCAAGCGTATAGAGAATGTACCTTTTATCTTCCTCGTTAAACCCCAGTTAGCGCTCGTCTGTTACGAGTGTCGTATTGATTAAGAAATAAAACACAAATAATATTATTAATCTAAAAGAAATAGAGTCCGCCAGCTAACGCTCGTCTTTGACGAGTGAGGTATTAGTAAGAAAACAAGTAACCCACTCGTGCGGCATTTGTAACACGTACTCTGGCGCGCTTTTGTAAAGCGTGTCTAATCTTCTTTAGTATTTGCAATACCTTTGTTATCTTTAAGCTATGTCGCAACGCTATAAAGTAATAGATAGTGCAGAACCCACATTTGTAACCATAACCATAATAGATTGGGTAGATTTATTTATACGTCCACTATATTTTAAAATACTAGACGATTCTTTAAATTATTGTATAGAAAATAAAGGCTTAAATGTACATGCTTACGTGTATATGAGCAGCCATATACATATGATTATAAGTTCTCATGATAATCAATTACAAGGTATTATTAGAGATTTTAAAAAGCACACATCAAAACAAATTATTAAAGCTATAAAAGAGTATCCAGAAAGCAGAAGAGATTGGTTTTTAAATAAATTTAGTTAAGCAGCTAATAGAGTAGTAAAAGGATCAAACTATAAAGTTTGGAAAGATGGTTTTCATCCAGTAATTTTAGACAATCATATAAAGATAGAGCAACGTATAAATTACATACACTATAATCTAGTCGCAAAAATCTAGTCTCATCAGAGTTGGTTTACCATGAGCGTAATTGGAAAAATAGTAGTTATCCAGCTTATGAAGTAGATGATAAAGTGACACCAAATGTTGCCTTAAAACCATTGTAGTAATTGGTTTTTTATTTTATATTTACATAAATAACATTATCAATGCATAAACACCTATATATTTTTATACTAGTAATAAGTTTTTCAAGTTGTAAAACCATATCAATCCAAAAAGAAACCCAACAAACCACAACACAAAACATCATGTTGGGTGTTATAGGCAATCAAAAAACATTTGTCTTAGAGCAAGATTATAATCACCTAGCATTACCAGACTATAATCAACCAATAAAAATACAACCTAGTTTAGTTACCTTTAATAATAAAGCATTTAATGCTTTTAAAAAAGCTAAACAGACACAAAGCAAAAATGTTGATGTTAATTATATAGACTCTTTAAAAACCAACCAACCAACTTTTTTAAAGTTGGAAATTGCAGATAGAGTAGGTGTAATTAAGACCTTAAAAAGTAAAACCAATACAGAAGTCTTTCAGTTTTTAGAAGACAATAATGAGGCACATGTTATAACTAGTATTTCTATTGCTTTAAATCAAGACCATCAAAGCGCCATAACAAATGCAGATGAAGTCTTTTTGGAAACATCAGGTATAAAAAATTATGTTTTAAAAACGTATAAAAATAAAGTATTACAGCAAACCATTAAGTTTACTGATGGTGTAGTGTTTGCTTACCAAACCTCAAATACCTGTTGGAAAGAAGACAACAAATACCAATTACAAATTGTAGATTTAGTAGAAAGTAATGATAAGTGTCCAAGTAAATCTTACCAATCTGCAAAACGAGCTAAACAAAAGATTAATTATTATAATTTTTAAAGATGCGAAAAGTAAAATTTATATTAATATTATTTTTAATGCTTAGTTGCGACGATATTATTGAAGTAGAGGACATTTCAGATGGAACAGTTTTAATATTAGCACCAACCAATAATGCTACATTAACCACAACAGAAGTCAATTTTTCTTGGGATATGTTGGACGATGCTGAGAAATACAAACTACAAATTGCAACACCAACTTTTGAGGAGGCTACTCAAATCCTTTTAGATACAATAATTACAATAACTAATTTTAACAAAACACTAGATGTTGGTAATTATGAATGGCGCATAAGAGCAGAAAATTCAGTTTACCAAACAAGTTATACAACACAAAGTTTTACTATTGAATAAAACAAAAACATATATACTTATTGCTGCTGTTTTAGGCATATGGGGAACTATTGGTTACAAAATAATTAATGGTTTAAGTCCAGATAATCCAGTAACGATTGAACAAAACTATAATGTTGTTTTTAATCCAAAAATAAGCACACAAATTGATACGTTTTCTATTCAAAATGTTGAGAAAGATCCTTTTTTAGGAACTTTAGCTTCAAATAAAAAAACAGGAGATATGGCTGCTAGGGTACTACCCAAAACCAAACTACCAGAAAACAATCCTAAAATAACGTATGGAGGTTTAATAAAGAAACAAAATGCTTCAGATCAAGTATTTGTTGTTAATATTAATAACAATCAGCATCTTTTAAAAAAAGGACAAGTTGTTGATAGTGTTACTTTGCTAAAAGGAAATACAAAAACGATTACTATTCGTTATAAAAATAAACCGCAAACCATAACACGTAACTAATGTTTAGGTTAAAGTTAAAAGCAGGTGCTTTGCAATTAACGCTATTTATTGCAGTTGTAATTGCTTTGATTCTTGCAGGATTTATATTATTAGTGCATACCCACAAGCGGTTTAATATTCAAACCGATTATATAATAGAAACTTCCCAAAACACAAATAAAGGAATACACCAAGCACTTATTAATACTATACCTTTAGGCGATTCAATTAATATAGAAAGTGAAGATAATAAAACCTTAAAAGTCTATCGCGAGTTTTGGGGTGTTTTTGAAAAAATAACTTCAGTAGCAACAATCAAAAAGAACAAGTTAAAATGTGTTGCTTTAATTGGTGGTATACAACCAAAAAAGAATAGAGTTGCCTTATATGTTCAAGATAATAACAAACCTTTAGTTATAGTTGGTAATACTAAAATTGAAGGTGTAGTTTATTTATCTGATAGAGGAGTGAAACCTGGAACTATTTCTGGTCAATCGTACTATGGTTCTCAACTTATCTATGGTGCAACAAGAAGATCATCAAGTGTACCTAAATTATTTAAAGAGACAGTTATTCGATTAGCATCTATTGATAATGATATTAGTAAAACACAATCAATTAATTTTTTAACCTTAGAAAATGGTGAAACATTTACAAACTCTTTTCTAAACCCAAAGCAATTAGCATTTTCAAATTCAGAAATAAGACTAATCAATATTAGCTTAATTGGTAATATTGTGATTCAATCTAAAACTAAAATTAGTATTGAAGCGTCTGCTACCTTAAAAGATGTGATTTTAATTGCTCCAGAAATTGAAATTGAAAATAATGTTAAAGGTAATTTTCAGGCAATCGCTTCAAAAAATATTAATATAGGAAAGCAAGTTGATTTGGAATATCCCTCAGCTTTGGTTTTAAATGAAAAGGAAATTCAGCAAGTAAATGATTCTATTGTAATCCCAAATCAAAATAAGATTTTTATCGATGATAATTCAACTATAAAAGGGGTTGTAGTTTTTATTTCCGAACCTAAAACAAACAATTACAATCCCCAAATAGAACTAAAAGAAAAAACAACAGTCATTGGTGAAGTGTATTGTACCGAAAATATTGAACTTAAAGGGACAGTTTACGGAAGTGTGTTTGCCAATAATTTTATAGCTAAACAATCCGGAGCAATCTATCAAAACCATATTTATAATGGAACAATAATAGTAAGCCAATTACCCGAAGAGTATGTAGGTTTATCATTTAATAATTCTAAAAAAGGGGTGTTGAAATGGTTATACTAAAAAGAGTAAGAGGGTCAACACTAATGGAAACATTGGTGGCAACTGTTTTAATAATTATTGTATTTATGATTGCGAGTATGATATTAAACTCGATATTTTCTAGCAGTATAAAAAATAACATAAGAGCAATTGAAGCAGAATTAAATGAGTTGCAATATCTAAACATCAATAATAAATTAGAACTACCTTATCAAAACACTTTAGGAGATTGGAATATAAGTACAGATCAATATGAAGATAATAAACAAATGGTTATAGAATTTGAAGCCAATAATACAGTAACAAATAAAATAATTGTCGTTAAACAGCATGAAGCCAAATAAAAAAATAAAAGCCTTTACTTTAAGCGAAATGATTGTGGTACTTATATTGACAAGTATTGTTGTTGGTTTAGCGTTTTCGGTTTTAAATATGGTGCAAAAACATATGTTTAGTATCCAACAGAATTATACAAATAATACTGGCTTAAATAAGCTAGAAACGTCATTGTGGTTAGATTTTAATAGATATAACAACATTAGTTTTGATGCTTTAGAAAATGAGTTAAAATTTAGTACTGCTTTAGATTCAGTTTCATATAAATTTAATGAGCAGTATATTATAAAAGAAGAAGATACTTTTAAAATAGCATTAAAAAACAAATGGTTATATTTTGTTACAAATCCAGTAGAAGAAGGTAAAATAGATGCAATTAAATTAGAAACAACTAAAGTGTTACAAAACCAACAAGTTTTCATTTTTAAACCTAATGATGCAACAGTTTTTATGAAATAATGGGATTTAAGTTAGAAAACATAATAAGCGAGGAGCAAACAAACAAAGAAGTGTCTAATAAAACTTCTTTTTTACAAAAGGAGATTACCTTATTTGGTAATTCTTTTTCTAATAAAATCAAGGAAGATTTTTATACAGAAATCAGTGTATTGCTTAAAGCTGGTATTACCCTTAAAGACACATTAGAGTTAATTCAGAAAGCGTTTAAAAAAGAAAAGCATCAAGCTAAACTTAAATTAATTTTAGAAGATATTGTATCTGGTTTAAGCCTGTCTGAAGCATTAAAAAAGCAAAAAGAATTTACTGATTACGAATATTACTCCATAAAAATAGGAGAGGAGACAGGTACTTTAGCAAAAGTAGTAGAGCAATTAGGCGCTTTCTTTCTAAGAAAAAACGAACAACGTCGAAACTTAGTTAGTGCTTTAACCTATCCAGCAATTATATTGACTACAGCAGTGTTAGTTGTTGTTTTTATGTTGCAATTTGTTGTACCAATGTTTCAGGATATTTTCCAACAACAAAAAGTAGAGCTTCCTACAATTACTAAGTTTATTATTTACCTCTCGGAGTTGGTTAAAAGTTATGGTTGGTTAATTTTGGTTTTAATTATTGGTTTGATTATTTCTAAACCAATTTTAAACAGAAAGACTTGGTTTAAAAAAGCGAAAGATAAATTCATTTTAAAACTTCCTTTTATAGGGGACTTTATTAAAACAGTTTATCTCTCTCAATTCACTCAAGCAGTTTCATTGTTAACAGCGTCTAAAGTACCTGTTGTAAATAGTATCCAACTAGTAAAAGAAATGGTTGATTTCTATCCGCTTAAAAATGCATTAACACAAGTAGAGCAAAACATCCTAAAAGGAAATTCTTTAAGTGAAAGTTTAAGTCAGCATACCTTTTTCGATGATAAAATGGTTGCATTAGTCAAAGTAGCAGAAGAAACCAATCAAAATGAGTTTATTTTCGAACGTTTAAATACTCAATATAACACTCAAGTACAACAAAAATCTAAATTACTATCAACCATCATGGAACCCATAATTATCTTGATAGTTGGTTTTCTGGTTGGTGTTATTTTAATTGCAATGTATTTACCAATGTTTAAGTTGAGTAGTGTTTTGGGTTAGTTTTTGCTAAAACTTTAATGTTTATTTGCAAGAATTATTAGAGATATAAGCTTTGTATTTAGATTTTGAAGTCTCTTGGTTTAGCTATTTTAACTTTTAAAAAAAGCTAATAAGAATTAGGTACTATTGCATGTCTAAAAAAATGATTATGAAATAAGGTCACTAAACAAATTGGTGTATCAAGGTTAAATACCCTTAATCCTTTTATCGAATATGTCTCTACAAAAAGAAGACTCCAATGATAAATATCAGTTCTATATGATTATTAAAGTAATTAATGAGTAAGCTAATTTGATTCTTGTTTATTGTCATGGTGTAGGGCGATTTTAAGTCTAATAAATGATGATTTGAATAACAATAAAGTAGTTGTAAAAAAATGAAAAAAGCAAACAGAAAACATTGATGCCAATAATAAGTTGGAAATGCTTATTGCTAATACTATTGGTATTATATTAAAATAACCTTAGGAAAGAGTTTTTAATTTCTTTTACCACTCTAAGAATAGTACTGTAATTTAATATAGAAGAAAGCTATCTCGTATATTTGACTAGGCTATAGTTAGATCCCATAAAGGTTCAATTTTTATTTTGTATTAGAAAATTGTCAAATACTAACAGCAAACGTCTAATTATTATTATCTTAGAAACTTTACCATAAAATAAAATTAATATAGAAACCGATTTAAAAGACATACACGATTTTTATGATAAGCTAGTTCCTTCTAAAATAGAAGGACTAGCTCTTTATATATTACACAAGCATATTGACCTAGACTATATAGAGCCAATTTTTAAAGATATTGATCTTGAGCGCGCAATTATAGAGGCAACAAACTATTTTCAAACAGGTCAGCCTCAAACAGAAAAAATACTGCATAACCTTACCGTCTTTTTCTTAGAGAATCCACCCAATGATTCTTATTCTTATATACTAAGTGATTATGCTCATAGGTTTCTTAAACTTATTGGAAAGAAATTATTTAACGAGCATACACATTTTCCACTCAGGAAAACCTTTAAAGATTATGGTCTATTCAAATCTGAAAAAATAAAAACTATTGAAGATTTTAGGGCTTGGTATCAATACAATTTTCAAAACAGTAGTAAAGAGAATATCCTCGACCATCTTGAAGCCCTTAAGGATTTAGTAAACAAATCAGTTATTAAACTTAATGAGCTTTCAAATACGAGTGATACCGAGGCTATTAATAATCTGGATGAATTTGTGAGCAGGTTTAAGGACATCGCCTCTAAGTCTGATGAAATTGCCGAAATTTTACGTCTAAGTAGTATACTTAACATTGAGATTCTTAAGGTAACAGATTTTTTTGGTAATAAAATCATAGATTTCCCACATCCAGAAACTAAGGTTGAAAAAGAATTACTCAATTCTATAAAGTTAGAATATGATGATGCTTTGGATATTCAAGAAGAAGTAACCTCATTTTTTAATTTAATTGATCTTAAGTTACAACAAATAGTAGATCGTTCACTATATGCAAGTGACCAACTTGAGCAATTTAAAGAGAATTTTAGAAATCATTCTATCTTTAGAATCAACCTGAAAAAATTCTTGCAATTTACTTTAGAGAATGCTACTTATTCAAAATCTAATCTTGTTGAGTTGTCAGATAAGTTTCCTTTAAAATCAATTCCTAATCAAGATTTTAAGTTCATATCGCCTAAGTATTATGATGATTTTTTTAAAAAAAGAAATTTTATAAAGCCTGTTGTTTATAACCAACAATATGCCGAGAAGGAGAACAAAAAAGCATCAGAGTTATTACGTAAGCAAGAACTCTCAGCAAAACTATTAAGAAAGTACAAAGACATTCTAGTAAAAACTAAACGACTCGATTTTACAAATCATTTTTACAACATTTTAGAAGATGAAAAAGATTCTGAGGTAGCCCTAACGGTTTGCTATGACCTTGTTCGATTTGCAAACGAAACTAAAGGTTATACAATTAACATTAACAGAGAATTATCCAAGAACTACAAATTAAAAGATATATTAATATGGCAATTAGTGATACAAAAGACAGTTTAGACAACCCACTACAGTTTTTAAATAATTCTGATGTTAAGGATCATTTTGCTAACCTGAATATAGAGCTTTTAAAGGGACGTCATATTCAGGAAGATGAATTTTACATATTCAAGATATTAGATAAGTATGAAGAAGAGTTAAAATATTATTATTTACATTTTTATAATCTTGAGTTAGAAAGGATATCTTTTAATACTATTTCCTATTTCTACCTAACATTTGTAGGTGATTCAAAAGGTGTACTATCTTCTCAAAAACGGCATAAGGAACTTTCAGCTATAGAAACTATTACAGCAATTACGATACTCAATATGTATTATGAAAAGCTTTTTGAACGAGAGAAAGAAGTAACATACGTAGACATTAAAGAAAAAATTGAAACTAGTGAACACAGTGATGCATTTAAGTCTGCTTTCTTTAAAGGAATGATAAAAGATCATTATACCTCTACAGAATGGATAAATGTTTTTAAAAATTTAAAAAATGTGATTAGCGATTTTGACCAACTAGGGTGGGTAGAAAAAATACCTATTGACGACGAGAAAAATTTTAAATTTAAGATTAAGGAATCTATCCATAGATTTCAAATCCTCTACGAAAATGAAATAAAAAACTATAACGAGTTTGTCTCAAACTATTTATTGCAATACAATGACTAATTATCCTGTAATACACTCCATATCTACTGTCGGTATAGTAATGCATTATAATCAAGACTACCTTTTACATCCAGTAAGAACAGACTTTACAGGTAAAAACGGTATAGGTAAATCTCTTATAGCAGATTTACTTCAAATACTGTTTATTGCAGATAAAAAGAACATAACATTTGGAACAGATAGTGTGAAAAAAGAACATAGACAGATCCACACACTACCTTATGATACAGACGATGCATATGTTTTTATAAACATAGAAATTAAAAAAGGTGAGTATATTACAATAGGAGCAAATATTCCTAATAAGAGTAGTAAACCCATTAAGTCTTTTTGGATACTCAATAAAGCCTATAGTTTTATTACTGATAACAATCCCAAACGAGATGAGATATCGCATTTGTTAATTCCTAAAGACAAGATTCCATACAACCAGGACTTTATTGTAAATGGGGAGATACCATCTATAGAAAATTTAATTGTTCATCTTAGAAGCAAAGAACTTTATTTAAGAAGTTTTGCTGATACAAGTTCTAAAAAGGAATTCTATGAGTTCTTATTTCATAAAAAGGTCTTTCCTATTAACCTTTCTATTAAAAGTCATCTGTCCGCTTTCGCGAAAGTTATTCAGGCCTTTTCAAAAGCAAATACACTTAATACAGAGAGTGATTCTAGTCTAAAAAGTTTTCTCTTTGAAGATAAAAAAGCAGAAATTGAAGGAGAATACAAAAACAATAAAGCAAAACTAAAGAACTTAATAAAGAAATATGGTGATCTTAAAAAGTTTACCACTTTACTAACTTCAAAAAGAAATAGCCTAGAAGATCTAAGCAAATTAAAAAAACTTCAAGAAAATGCTCAAAAAGAATATAGTATTGCCGAATATTTTGACGCTAAAACCCAGTACGCTTCTAAGCAAGAGGAATTTAAAAGCGCAAATGAAATATTAAAAAAAGACGAAGCTCAGATAGTAGATTTAGGTAAACAAATACCTAAACTGAAGAATAACAAAACGACTGCTAGCTCAACACATAAAAGAGCATCTGCATCGGTCAAGGCACTATACAATTACTCAAGTCATCTACAACCATATTTAATTTCAGAAAAAAGTTTAGGAGAATTAAATGAGCTTAACCTACCTGATTTATCTAAAGAAAAGAAGGAGGTAGTAGATATTAAAAATCATACCCTTTTAGATATAAAGAATAGTGTTGCAGTACTAACACCACTTATTAAAAAACACAAAACACTATCAGATATAGAAAATAAATATGTGCTTCAGCAAAAAGCATTAAATGATAGAAAAACCACCTTACATAATCAACTTAAAGTACAAAGTGATCTAAAATCTATACTCTCCTTGAACACTGATAACTCTTTGTTTTCTCAGATAATTAAAGAAAAAAAGCCATTAACTAAACGTCAAGAAACAGTTCTTTTAAAATTATTAAAAAACGTGAGTTGGTTTAAGCCAGATAATGTTGAGGAAGGTATACAGTACACAGATTTACTATCTATTTATAAAGATGAAAATATTATAGAGGATAAGGAAAATAAAGGCTATTGGCTTAAAACGGGAGCTCTTAATACATTTGTAAATTACTCTAAGGACAGTCAAGTTTTAAAAGATCCAAAAAATTTAAAACAACTACTTCAAAACAAAGCTAAAGAAGTAAACAAGTCAATAGACTTAATAGAGAACGAATTAAATGCTATTAAAAATTTTGAAGATGACACCACTTTCAACAAAGAGCTTATTAAGGTAGATATTGTTTTAGACCAAGATATACTTAACAATACAAAAGTTAATAGCTATAAAGATGCTATTAAGATTATTAAAAACATTTCATCTAAAAAGGATGAGTATGAGCAATCATATAAAGATCAATTATCCGTATTAAATGGATTAAAAGAGCAAATTGATTTAGAGTTTGAAAACGCAACAATTACAAAGTCCATATCTAAAGCAGAAGAAAAAGAGGAGAAACTTCATAAGCAATTAAATGAGGCAACTAGAAAATTAACTGTAGCAGAGACCACTCTAGAATTGCTGGAGAACACTATTGAGGAAAAAAGGAAATTGCCAAAAAAACTACAAGTAGAAGTAGGAAATTTAAAAAGCACAAGTGATAGTTTAGGAGCTATACTCAATAAAAAACACCCTGATATTTCATTAACTATAAATGAAGAAGAAGGTCAAGAAAGCGAGCTTAAAGAAGCAGAAAAAACATTAAATGCTCTTGAGATTAGATACAAATCGAAATATGAGTCTATCGTAGAAATTTTTAGCGAGATTAAGGATGATATTGAAATTAAAGAACAAATAGAACTAAATAGTTTTAGCTATGAAATCTTAGAGTTTAAGCTTTTAGGTAAAAATATAAAAGAGATAAAAAATATTACGGAGGCATTAGAAAAAGCAAATAGTGAGCGTTATAAAATGCGAAAAACTATTCACGAGACAATGCTTAAAATATTTCAAAAAACACGAGATGAATTTGCAAAATATCGCTCAGTAGTTTTTGACCTCAATACCTTTTTTAAGGGAAGAATTATTAGCCAGAAATATTATTTTCAAATCGAATTTAATCCAAAAAAAGAATTTAAAATAGACTGGATTAATGACCTACAAATGCGAGCTCAAATAGTAGGTGAAGAAGGAGAACTGTTTGAGGCAGATTCAATAGAATCTTATGTAGAAAACTTCTTTAAAGAAGTGACCTCAGTAAAAAATGATATTCGTTTTTCAGACCTATTAGATCCTAAATCTTATTTTAATTTAAAGACAAAGTTTACAGATAAGAACAACAATGAAAAACCAGGAAGCACAGGAGAAAGTTATACTGCACTAGTGTTATTAGGTATAGGTAGACTATCAATTGTAGTTAAGAAAAACAGGCCTGGACTCAGGTTTTTAATATTAGAAGAAGTTTCAAATCTTGATTCGTCTAATTTTAGTACGTTCCCAAGTATAGCGGAGGATTTTAATTATCAAATCATTACAATGACACCAAGACCATTTGGTTCAGACTCAGAAGGCGGTTGGTATCTACACCAGCTTATTGAAGGTGTAGATGATAAGAACATAAACTACCCGACACCTAATAGTTCTTACAAGACAAATGAAGATAACGAGCAATTATTTTTTTATCTAAAAAGAACTCAAAATTAGTATGAACTGGACAGTCCTTAAAGCCTTACATAAACTCTACGAGACAAGACGTATAAAAAAAACAATAACCCTGTCATCAGATCCGTATTTTCAGATGTTTCTTCAGACTGGAGAAGTTTATGAAGTTGGTAAATTTTATAATAGCACAGATAAATATGAAGGGCTTTATAGGGAAAAACATAGCAATAAATACGACATATATAAAGATTTTCTAGAACGCTTAGAGTTAGATAAAAAACGTTTTGAAGAAGATGATATTAATAAACTTATAGACTTAGAAAAAAAAGTAAATAATGACACGCTAGTTCCTAGTCGGTCAGAGCTAATTAAAGCCCAAGAGTCTGTACGAGGATTTTCATTAATGTTTTTTAAAAATGATAAGTATCTAGATAAAAAAGACTCTTTAATAGATGCTATAAATTTGATTTTAAATATCAAACTAGTCAGTAATAAAGACCAGCAATATCTGTACGTATTGCAATGTGAGAACCCTAAATTGATTGTACTTTGCGAAAATTTAGACTTTTTAAGAAAGGACAAATTACCCAGAGAAAATAAATATGAGTTATGGTATGCTGGTGGTAGAAACGTACCTAAGCTAGCATATACTCCAGAAATAAGGAGAGGACTGCCTATATACTATTCTGGAGATTGGGATAAAGATGGGTTAGAAATATTTGAACTTGCAAAAAAGCATATACCAGATATTGAACTACTATATCCCAATGGGCAGTCTAAAAGTATTACATCTACAGATCATAAAAGCCATTGGAAATATCCAGAAGACCCAGATGCAATTTCAGGACTTACACCATCTTTGTATACTGAAAGAGACAAAACTTTGATTAGAAATCTTATAAAAAGTGACCATTGGATTACAGAGGAAGGAAATAACCTTAAAATAATGATAGAGACCAGTAATTCATAAAATAACTAATGGCAGTAATTAACAAAATAATAGCACCAAATCTTGAGCTTATAAAACTACTTAAGACAAACCGTAATGGTACCCTATCAGTACGCACATCGGCAAAACACCCTTATACAAATCTAAACTGTAATATAGATTTTACTGATAATATAACTGTAAATCCCGATCCTTATATAACACAAAAACTGAATGATGCAGATTACAAATTAAAACCTGAAACTGAATTAAAACTAAGTTGTACAGATATTGATTACTACATATTAGGAAAGCATATAATCCCCAATCATATATCTCTGCCTAATTTTGATGATCCAACAGTCACAAATACTTCAATTACTAAAAAAGTTATTTCAAATGTTTACTCTATTTCAAATAAGAGTAAAACTCACTTTAAGAATACAAAATACTACCGATTATTGTTACCTATAAATAACGCAATTGTTTTGATGAGAGACTTTCATCCAAGCTGGAATATAAACATAGATCAACTCAAAAGTTCAGATATATTAATCAAGTTAAAAATAGATTTACAGGGATATCATTTTTATACTGTGAAAAAGAAGGAAAATAGTTTTCTATGCATAGATGCGCTGTCCAAAATGAGTTATGATCAATTTACTAGAGTTTGTAATTCTATTTTAATGACTTATGCTTTTTTAAAGGGCAAATACTTTGGTGGTGAAGGCTACATTTTTTCTTATGAGAATAAAAATTTTGAAAGTCCTGCAGGTATTAAAACCATAAGCTATACAAAAAGTAATTTAAAAGGTTTTGAACTTCATACTGCAAGTCCTCATAAGTATATGAAGTTTCAAGAAATGAAAATTGAAAAAGATAAAAACGGTACTCCTCAAAGAGTTAATCGTAATACGTCTTTAGAATATATGAATGAATTTCCTACGGAGAACTTTTCAAATCTTTGCACTTTGATTAATTCTAATGGACAGGTATTAAGATGTATAGTAATACTGATTAATAGTCATTCTAACACTTTAGAACTAAAGGTACCTTCTCTATTTGTTGCATTAGAAAATATATCAAAAATGTTTGTTCAAGAAGATAAAGGAAATTCTTTACTTATTGAAGAAACTACAATCATTAAAAAGATCAAAAAAATTGCCCATTGTGCTAAGAAAGAAGTTAACCAACTAAAAAGAGACAACCAGCCTTTAAATCTATCTGATGCAGATTTAAAAGCATACAAAGCCAATTATGCCCGAATATGTTCAAAATTAGATGGTCTTAATCGTGGCACAAATAATAAAAAGCTTTCTGAACCATTTGATAAATTCAACTATAAACTAAGTCAAGATGAATCTGATGCAATATTTATTGAGCGTAATAAGTTTTTACACGGTGATGATTTTCTTTCAAGTAGTATAGACTATGAGGCAGAATTCAAAGGGTTATTTCACATCAGTATGATTGTGCATAAGCTTACAGCGATTTTACTTTTAAAAGCCTCTGGATTCTCTGGGCATATTGTTAATCTACCTAAAGTATATTCTTACATCAGTGAGAAAAAAGTTAAGGGTAAAGGTCTGATTAAAATATGATGACACCTTCAGAAAAGGACATAGAAAAATTATGCAGAATATCGTTTTTACCTTTTTGGAGTTTTCCAAATCCAATAGGAAGAAATGGAAAAGAATTTTGTGACTTGCTTGTAGTATGCGCTAATACAGTCATTATTATATCTGTAAAGACATTAAGTTTTCAGAACATAAAGATATAGAAATTCAGCAAAAGCGTTGGTCAAATAAAGCTATAGAGAGCTCTATAAATCAGTTTATAGGAGCTGAGCAGTATTTAAATTTTGTAGATAGTATTCTTTTAAAAGACAGAAAGACATCAATTAAATTATCTGATAAAGATAAAAGGGTGATTTATAGAATTGCCATTGCTTTTGGAAGCGACAAAGATTACCAAATTCCTATTGGAAATTATGAAGAGGAGTTCGTAGATGTTTTTGACGAAAAATCTACTGCAACTATCCTTTCAGAGCTAGATACAATAACTGATTTTACAAACTACTTAAGAGCAAAAGAAGCATTTCTTCAAAATTGCAATTTGCTCGTGGCGCGCGAGGTTGACTTTTTAGCAGTTTATATCGAGACAGCTTTAGAGTTTAAACAACCTATAAATGTTCTTAACTGTCCTAATGATTTATGGAAGAGCTATATTTCATCTCTAGAGTATTACGATTGGCAAAAGACCATTAAACCTAGTTTTATATGGGGTTATATGATAAATCATCTTTTCAATTAGCATATAACAGACGCTACTAATCAAGAAAGAAGAGATAGTATAGAGTTTGCAGTAAGGTTAATAAATCAGGAAAACAGAATGAATAGAATAGAACTAGGAATATGTTTAGATGATGCAATTAATAAGCAGTCTAATGGTAGGATCTTGTTGCCCCAAGAAGGTGCTAACCATCTGTATGTATTTATTACTTTAACCCAATCTAATGGGGAAGGAAAAGAACAGGAACTTGAATTGAGATGTATAGTAGCAAGAAAACTAAATCCATCTGTACATAATGTGATTGCTATTGGTTCTAACACTCAAGGTAATAGTGTTTTTGATTTATACCACTTTTACATTCCAAATCTAACAGAGGAATTTATTGAAAATGCCACTCAAATTCAAGAAGAGTTTGAGTATTTTAAAAATTCAAAAATGTCTAGTAGCTCAGATTTTAGGCACAATAAATTTGAAATTTTTGGAATAAACCCCAAAAATTAAATTCAGACTCATTAAACTCAAACAAAAGGATTAACTTCTGCAGGAGTCCCACTAGGATAACCCCAAGCCACATACTGTGATTTTAAATTATCTATATCCAAATGCACAAATGTCTTACCAACACCAATTCGTTTAAAACCAACATCACGAGCAGCTTGTACCAAATTATTACGAATTGTTTTAGAATACGCCTTAATATCAACCGCTTTACAGGTTGGCATTTTATGAGAAGAATTTGAAACACCACCAACCTTTTTATTATGAGATGGAGTGCGAGCACCTGAATTAATCCAGCTAAAAATAGGATAACCAGTTCTAGCTTCCAATTGCTGAAGCATAAAAATTAATTGTCGATCCATACAATTACCCGAACCAGGCACATCTGGACTATCAAACACAGATAAATCAATGGGTTGATGTCTAATAATTTTAGTTCGATTTATTGTGGTTTTTTGTTTTTTGTAAACCACAAAAGCACCCAAAAGTAACAAGGATAAAGTGCCTAAACCAAAATAAATATGTTGATTATCATTTTTTATCACAGCCACAACCATTTACAGGTGCTTTACTTTTCTTATACCTTAAGTATAAATCCGAACCAATTTTTATTGCACTTAGTAAAATAAATGTACCAAAAATGTAATTCAATGTATTATTTCCTTTGTCCACGTTCATCGTTTTTCTTTTTATTAAATAATTGAATTTCTGCTTCTAATTGATCTACGTATTTTTCTAGTTCAGTAATACGATCTTTTTGTTTGGTAATTGTTTTATTCATTAAGGCATTCTTACTCTCTAACTGCTTTAGTCGTTTTTCCATATTTTCAGACCAAAGCTTATAGTTTTCTACCACGAGACTATTGGCTTGAACATTTAGGTTTCGTATTTCGGCATTTTTTAGCTTTTTTTGCATTCCTAATTGAAGTAAGACTTCAATGAGTTTCCAAAACCCTGTTGCTCCAAGAACTATGGCTAGAATTTTTAACACATCCATTATCTATCTGTTTTTTGGTGGCTTTGTAACTGAGAAAGGTACAAACCGAAGCGGTAACTCTGCCAAATATGGATTTATATTTAAAATAACTTCATCATTTATATTCTCAAATTTTCCTTTAAGGAAAACCTTACCGTCTTTATCGATAGTATAGAAAAATGGACTTCCGCTTGTGCTTAAGAGTGTTCCAACACCTTTAATAATAGGATCATTATCTAGAGGCGCTGGTAGACTTACCTGCCAACCCACAATTTCCTTTTCAATATCTTTAGCACGCAGCCTTATATCCTTGCCTATAATTAGATTGCCATTAATTACTGCATAAACATTTTGAAAAGGAGAATGTTCCAAATTTGGATTAAGATGATTCGTCAGTATTTCAAATAATTGTTGTTTATTTTCTAGTATACCATTTCCTTTTGGCATATCACTTTGATATCCTGTTACATTCATTATTTTGCTATTATTATTCCGGTTAATACAAGTAAGCCTCCACTAAAAAACCAGCGTTCTAGCTTACTTCTTTTTAGTCGTTTATTTTGTTTTTTGATTGTGATGTTAAGTTCCTTAATTTGGGCTTTATCATTTTGATGAACAAGCGACAGATTTTCAACTTTAGCATCTAATTTAAAAATTATGGTATCTTTTTTTTGAGTAAATAATTGCCATTTATAGTTTCTTAAATTCATCACATCGATGATGCTATCTTGAAATAATCCCATTTCCATTCGCTTAGCAACAAAACGAGACTGCTCAATCGTAAAACAGAAATACTTTTGATTATCAATGGTCTTTACTAATGGTTTTAAATCTTGTGAAGTACCTATACAGCTCCATATCAGGCATAGTATTAATAGTATTAATCTTTTCATTAAGTTGTTTTTTTAGATGTTGTATAGCTTCATTATTATAAGTAATAACACTACTCAAACTATCTGCTTGTTGTTTTAATTCTTCAATTTCAAAATCAAGGTTTATATTTTTAACTTCTAAAACGTTATTAGCTTCCTCTAATTTTTCAATAACATCATTTCGTAGAGTTTCTTCTTGTGGAATGATATAAAATTTCAACAATAATATGAGTGCAACAAGCCAAAGTATTGACACAACAGGTTTCCAAAATTTCATTAGTCTTTGGGTTTAGTTTGAAACAATTTGTTTAAAAATTTATCAAGAAGTAGTTTGTGAAACACCAATGCAAAAGCAAAGGATTGTAATAGACACTCTATCATTTTTAGCTGATAATCTCTAATGAAATACAAAGCGATACCATACAATAATCCTATAATGAAAACACGATAGCGAGTGGCTATTTTAATCTTTAAAACTTCATAGAAAAAATCTGTAGCTCGGTAATGGTTTAAACCATATGCAATAACAATAAAAGTTAGTATATATGTCCAATCAAGGCTATTGAGGTAATTTGAAATGTGATGTAAAATTTCTATCATTTTAATTGTTTTTTAATGTTGATTTTATTGCAGAAATATCTGCTTGTAATGCTGTTAATTGATGATTAGGAAATACGTTTTTTGTGATATGAGCCACAATAACAATCGTAGTACCCGAGGCTAATAATGCCAAAATAATCTTCGTCAATGTGTTGTTTGTTAAAGTGACCGTAACCTCTGTTTTTAGTCCATCTTTATCTACCAATCCGTCAATGAGGTCTTTAATACTTCTTTTCTCGGACATTTTTTGTTTTGCTTTTTAGATTAGCCATATTGCGTTCTTTGAATAATTGTTCTGAAACTTCTTTTACCTTTAAAAATTTCAACACACGTTCTTGGGTAACGGTATCAAATTCATTAGTAATGATTCCCGCAGTTCCGTGATTTTTCAACAAATACACGCGAAGCTGTTGTACGCGTTCTCCTTTACTTCCCAATTTTAAAGGAAAATCATCATTTGGTTCTGGTATCACTTCGGGTTTTATAATGATTGCTTTCTTTTCCTTTTGAACAGGAATTTCAGGTTTCATCTTAACTACAGAAACGTCTTTTTTAATAATGACAGGCTTTTCTGTTTTATTAGGTTTTGAGTTGTCCACAATAGTAAACTCTGCATCTACAATCGTTTCTTCTTTCTCTCTGAAAAATAAATAACCCAATAATCCTAAGCCGAGTAATCCTCCAGCAATCATTAATCCTTTATTTATAGTTTGTTCATTCATTATTTTCCAAGACTTAAAAGCGCTTTTCGCATTCCTGCAATATCGGCTTGTGCGAATATTGTTTTATTTAATCTCTTTTGGGCAGCTCTTAATGTTTTTGGACCAAAAATGCCATCCACACCATCCCGTTTTACACCAGTTTTTCCTAAATCTTCTTTGTAGATTTTTAGGTAGCGTTGTAAGACTTTTACGTCTGCGTGACGACTTCCTAATTTTATTGGATAACCTCTAGTGATTATAGGCTTAGTGCTTGAAGATGAACCTCCAGTATTAACAGGAACAAATGGCGGCGAATTATACGTTGCAGAAGTTTCTGAACTATTTGATACTATTGTACCAGTAACACTTGAATCTTTCTCTTCGTTTTTGACTTTTTTCTTAGCCATATAATAGTAAGCAATTGCTGCACTTGAAAGCACCACGATAACACCACCTACGACCAAAATATCTTTATTCTTTGATATAAAAGTAGGTGCTACTTTAGGTTTAATTTGTTTCATTGATTCGTTTTATGATTGATAATTTGGTAATCGATTTACATATTTTGAGACATATTCTTTCATTTCACTCTGGCTCAAAAAGCTATTTAAGTGTTGCCACATATCTTTTTTATAGAGTTGATAAAAGGCTTTAGATAAACTCGCTACTTGCGTTTTATCTCTCAGCTTTTTTCCGAAGACACTTTTTACAGCATCTTCATCATCATTGAAAGTTCCTTTCGCCTCCTTGATGATTTTCGCATACTTTTTAGCTGAAACAGTATCTAGAACTTGAATACTTTTTGGAGCCACCCATTTTTGAACGTCGGTCAGGTAATTCATATCAAATGGACTGTTCCAATTGGGTTCTTGTTTAGTTGTACCTACATTTCCCGTAGTGACTTGTATACCTTTTCCAATAGAAGTTGTAGATACGGTATTACTCGATTGTGATTGTTTACGCTTTCGCGAAATCGTAACAAAAACACCAATCCCGACAACTGCTATTCCAGCGCCTCCCATCATCCACCAACCTGTTTTTGATATTTCCATATTATGCGGTTCTGTAGTTTGGTAGTGTCTTGATAATGTTGAGCACTATGGTTATTTCATCTTTTTCAAAACGGTCTTTAAGTGTATCAATTAGGTTTTTAGAGTAGGTTTCTTGATAAGCTTTCGCCACTTGAGACACTTGAACTTTATCTTTCATTTTCCTAAATATGCCATATACTTTTTCTTCATCGTCACCTCCTTGGTACCAGCTTCCCCAAGCTTTATGAATCTGGTCTGCAAATCGCGATGCTGTGCTTGTTTTAAGAACTAAAACTTCTCGATTTACAGCTTGTAATACTTTGTTCAGATAATGAATGTCAAAAGCATTTTGAGCCATCAATCCATTTGATATAGGTTGAATTTGAGCCTTAATCGCTGATAATAATTTACTTGTACGTATATCACGACTGCGTTTTCTCACAGAAAACAATGTCGTTCCTATTAAAAGTGTTCCAACACTTGCTCCTATGATTTTATAGCTTAGATTCATTTACCTAAAAGTTTTAAGCCACGACCAACAGGCGTTAGCATTGTTACGTCAGATAAGTCCGCATTTTTAGAGGTGTTACGCAGCAATACGATAATACCAACCAAAACAATGGCGAGAATCACAGGAACGCCTATGGATAATATCTTGGTCAAATTCTTACCAAGTCCAAAGATATTACCACCTATTTCAGATAAATCGGAAATTGTTCTGGTTGCCATATTTGAGACATCGAGCTTGTTTTGATTAAGCCACTTGTTAAAGTTCGGACTTGTAGTACACGAAGTCGAGCCATTATTTTTCCAAGTAATAAGCCAAATCATTTTTGCATTTTCTTGACCGAGTTCGCTTTTCAGTTTAGTAAAATAGCTTGTCCAGAAGTCACACGGATCGTCTGCTTCTGGAACTAAAAAAATACGATTATCTACGTTTACTTGAATGGCCATTTTGCTTTACCCTATAATACGGTTGCTCTGTTTTTTACTTTCGGTTTTACTAAAATCATTATCCTCTAAAAACTTCCGAAGACGTGCTTTGAGTTGTGCTTCTTTTTTGAGTGCAGTACGTTTATCATAGTTGACATAAATCTGCCTACCAAGCCAAAAGCCTACACCCAAAGTGAGTATCGTTTTCATCTGTTATCTTTTGAAAATATTATGCTCAGGAATCTCTAATTCTCTAAGCCATTCTGCGACTTCAAACCCTGGATTATCTTCATCTGCTTTGGCTGGAATTTCATTAAAGCCTGCGATAATGATATTTGGAAAGCGAAGTATATAGAATTTTACGATGGCTTCAAGCGCCTGTTTTTGTTCATCGGTACGCGTGTCTTTGTCCCAAGCTTCTTTAAGTGTTCTGCCACCTACGTAAGCAATATGTTTTGCCTGACCTGTAACTGCATTTTTACCGTGTGAAATTCCCCAAAGGTCAATAGCTGTTGGGTTATCTTCATCGATAATGGTCTGTAGAGAACCATCTTGAAGCACGAGATAATCTATACCTGGACGGTTCCAATTAAAACCACCATCGCGAATCGACGCTGTGTGTTGTTTAATAATCACTTCCTTGTCAAAATCTTTAGCTTCAGAAGTATTTGTACTTTGTATAATGAGATAATCTACTTTTTGCATTTGTTTAGATTTAAGGGTTAATACTTGATAAGCGTCTAAAGCCCAAAAGACGATAGACAGGATATTTTTTAATGTTCACTTGATTGTTCTGGTTGCCACCCAAGACGTAAATGTGCTTTTTGTCTTCGGAATAACTAATAAAGAATCCTACGTGACCTTTCCAACTCGACTTTTTATGTCTCCAGAAAATGACCACATCATTAATTTTTGGTTGTTTAATTGTAGTACCAACATTGAGCCAAGAACGAGCAGTTAATTTATGACTGCGTTCTACGTTTGCCCGAAGTGCTACCCAATTTACAAAGGAAGAACACCAAGCAGTTTCATCTGTGGCAACCCACTTATGACCTATGTCTTTGAAGTAATTAAGGACAACAGGATTGTGTTGATACCCTACAATTTCAGTAACTCCGTACTGACTTAATGCAATATTAATAAGCTGACTCATCTGGTGGCTTGTTTTCGTTAGTTTCGAGCCACGATGCTGGAATGCCCTCACTCATTTGGACACCAGTAGATATTCTTGATTTGTCGGGAAGCATACTATACATCTCGAACTGTTTATGGTAGATAAGAAAAGTCACTACTTGTTTTGGATTGATTTTGAAACACCAGATGGAATGCCCATCGATAATGTCTCCATCGATATCAAAAACTTCAGAAATGTTTCCGAAATTTTGTGGACTTTGATGGCTACTTAATGATAAGGTTTGACAGGTTTCTTTACCTGCTACAGATTTTTCAATGAGTTGTAAAGCATTAATACGATCTTCTCCTGAAGCCACAATTTTTAAATGTGACATCAATGTTGGGTTATGCTGAAAGTCTTCTCGATATTCGTAATATTCATCGTTTACAGTTACCGTTGGACCACCTTGTTTACCTGAGATTGTTACAGTATCATTTGCTGAATTACTAACTGCTACAATATCTTCTTTTGTACTAATTGCTAAACCAAGACTAAAGCTTTCCAAAGGAATAGTATCTACGATTTGATGTGTAGCATTTATTCTGGTAAACGTTTGATTGTCGCGATTACCTACATACATTAATCCATTATGAACATTGTATGCTAATGCCACAGGATTACTACCAACATCAATTTTGGTAGTTGAGACAAAAGTTATAGGATCTATGACGATAACAGAATCAATATCATTCAAGCCGACATACATCATCTTGTTTACGGGATGAAAAGCAAATGAGACAATATCGGAACCTACAGATCCTGCTCTTCCTCTGAATTTACCTATAGAATCATAAATATTGATAGCACCATCTTTAAGATTATGGATATATAGATCGCCATTATCTGTATTTACTCCTATAGCTCTAGCAACTTCTATTGGTGGAAAATTATTTATAGTATTAACACCCAATTTTGATATCGTACCAGAAACAAGATTTGTAGTGAAAAAACAATCATCCAATGGGTTGTAAACAATATCAGTAGGTCGAGTTCCTACTGCTTCTCTTCGCTCAATTATATTATTGGTATTAATAAAAACCACTTCGTTAGATAAAGAACAAGCTATCGCTGTCATTCCATATTCAGGACTATCGTTTTTAGTATTTACAGCAATTGCTACTGGACTTATGCTTCCTGGCAAAACAGAAACACCTAAAGAAATTGTTTTTATCAACTGTCCATGTGGACTAATAACCGAGACCGAATTCCCTAATTGATTGGCACTATAAAACGAATCATTTACAGGATTATAGGCAAGGTCTTGAGGATGCTTTTCTACGTTAATAGATTCAGTTGTTTCTTCATCTAAAAACATTGGATCTGCCAATGGAACTAAAGAATTTGCGCCCCAAAGACTCACTTTTCTAATATCAGCAGTATGATTTGTTACTGTAATTTGAGTAACATCATTATCTTTTTGTAACCGTTGATAGTAGTTGCGGAGTGCAGCTTGCTTATCAAACCAATTGTATTTTGCTCTACGCATTTGCTCTATAATTTTCTATAAAATCAATAATATCTTTTGTACGCTCTATTTGTGATGCACCAACCATTTCAGGATTTTTACCAAATACTTTAGTTACTGCATATACAGCTTCGATTGTTGGAAAACCATAATCGAGGTATTGTTTCATTCCACATAAATCGGCAGTTGTTTGGCTTCGTGTATTTAAAAACCAATGACAACCTTCGTGAGCGAGAATGGCAACACGAATTGGTATCGTGTACGACTTGAATAAGCGCTGTGAAATTTGAACACGTGGCATTTTACGATGTGTTCTTGCGGGTGTTACTAACTCGCCACCAAAAGGATCTGTAATCTTGTTTAAATACTGAAACAAAAACTCGTGATCTGAACTCTCGTAAAATCCTGGTGGTACATAACCTGCTTTTTGGGCAAACTGAATCGCAAATTCTAAAAAGCGATGTTGCTCGTCTGTTGCCCAAAGTTCTACAGGTGGCATTTTTTCAATTTTTACATTTACTATTTCAAACGCATTATCATTTCCCGAACTTTTATCATACACATCCATTTCCAATACTTCTGGCGATACTGGTAAAGAGATTATAAACTCCCTTTTCGTTCCCGCTTTTGCGAAAGCTGCTTTTCTTCTGAAATAATATGAATTCGTAAAACGAGGATCATACACACGGATTCCTAACTGAAAAGGGAGTATAGCCAAAACAGTAAGTTTTATTTTAAAGCGTTCTCTATTTGATGGAATGGTTGTTATCACTTCAGGTAGTGTTGGTATTGTTTATTTTTATTACGACTCATTACTGCTAAACCTATGACGCCAACCACCACCACAACACCACCTAAAACAAATACTATGGTTGGACTACCTTTTTTTTCTTTTTCAGGTTCTTTTGGTGCTCCTATATCTATGGAAAAATCAGACTGTTCTGGAAGACTAGAAGTACCATAATCAGTTGGAAGTTTAGGTTTCGTTATAGAATCTATTGCTGCGCCTATGGCAGTTGCACCACCTATTTCTCTGTAGACTTGACCCACATCCTTAAAAAAGCGTTGTTGTTTTTGTTTGCGTTCAATTCGTTTTGGTGCAGAACGTCTTAGGGTTCGTCTAGCAAGTCGTTTTGCTTTTCGCTTTGCTCTTCGTGCTCTACGTTGCTTATCATTACTAAAGAAATCATCGTACTCGACTTGTAAGTAACGATCTAATATTTGTTTTGTTTCTCCTGTTATCATATACAGTGTTAAAGAATTTGCATTATCCGCAACGTACTTCTGTTTGGATCGTAAGCGATTTTTTTATACCCTTTACCAACAAAAGGGTAGCCTTTTGCTTCTCCAGGTTCTAAAGCCACACCATTTACAGTTGCTTCTTCTAAACCTACATTTTTAATGGATGCTACTAGAAACCCTTCTTTTAATTCTCCAGCTTTATCCACATCAATTTCATTTACTTCTGCTAATATGTTCATTGCTTAATTTTTTGTTTTGAATGAATTTATAAATACTAAACCCTGCGACACCAACGACTCCAACTATAGCGACAATTTTCACTATTTTACTTGTTTTACTATCAGATTCCATTGCTTTCCTTTGAGCAGATTCTGCCTGTTTTACTTCAACTTTAGAAGTTTTTGAAAGTGGCTTTTTTACAATGGTTGGACGTGTTACTTTAATTAAATGACTAATTGGTGTCTTTGCCTGTACTGTTGAAACTCTTTTTACTTTGATTGTTGATGTTTTTGGTTTAACTGCTCTCTTTGGCACAATAGGTAAACGTTTGACTTTAATAGGAGGTAGCTTCATAGGGCGACCACGAACTATTTTGGGTCTAATTTTTATGTGCTTAGACGGAAGTCTTTTAGGAATTGCTTTTCTAATAAAATTTTGAGTATGACCTAACATTGGTCTTATAGGTTTTTTACGTCTTTTTTGTCTTCTTTTGCTTATACAACGATTAGATCTAAAATTGTCACACGTTTCATCCTCATAAACATCGTAATCTGTAAGTGCGAAAGTATTTGTCATAATTATCTTGGCATTGGCATTGGCATCGAAGTTTGTCCATAAGGATTGGGCATTGGTGGTCGTCTTGATTTCATTAAAACTACAGCTCCTATTCCAAGAACAGCGACACCTCCACCAATCATTAGCATCATATTGGTTTTCTTTTTGGCTGCTTCTGCTTTCTGTTTTGCTTCTTCTCGACGACGCTCTTCTTCCTGTCTTCGTCTTTCTTCAGCTTCTCGACGTTTACGTTCTTGCTCTTCTCGCATACGTTGCATACGCATTTCCATATCACGTTTTGCAGCCGCAGCTTGGGCTGAAGCTCGTGCTTGTGCTGCTGCTTGTGCAGCTACGTTATTAGATGAACTATGTCGTTTCTTCTTTTTAAAAAGTCCTCCCAAAACACCAACAGCACCTTTGGCAATGGCTCCCCAAAACTGATCGTTCTCTTGAGATGAAAATCGTTGGATTAAGTTTTCTAAGGCTTTCGCAAAAGTTGAATCGCCATCCTTCAGTAGTTCTACAACTTCATTAATGAGTTGTTCTTTTGATGGTTTTCCTTGAAAGAATACATTGCTTTTAGCAAGTAATTCTTGTACAGGTTTTTGATAATTGAGCACCAAATAAGTAAGGTTATCAATTGCCTGATTGTATTGTGATTGTTTATTTGACATTGCTAAAATTGAATTTTAAACCATGTCCTACGAGTGCTCCAGCAATGAAAACGACTCCAAAGAGTAGCATTTCATCTTTTGTAATACTGAAACTTTTTGAGGCTTCTGGTTTAGGTTCGTCTTCTTTTTTAAGCGTAAGTTTTCTGGTACGAATCTCATTCCAGACCATTTGTACTTCTTGCGCTAGATTTTTATCTTGTGGATTTGCATTAGACTTTTTTACTATTGTTTGATAGTAGCGTTCTAGTTCTTTGTCCTTATAACTTTCAAACTGACTTAAAAAACTATCCTCAGTACCTGATCCAGCATAATTGGAATGTCCGCAGCTCGTACAATAATTGTTTTCATTATTATATGAATCATTACTACATGCACCACAAAAGCCATCTTCTTTAGGAAGATTCAGTTTTAAAATAATATCCTTATCTGGGTGTAATAGTAGTAGCTCTTTAATGACCTTTCTACCCTTTTTTCGAGCAAGCTCTTTAATAGCTTCGGCAAGATGTTTTGGGTTTTCTGGCACTTCAAAACCATACTGTTCCAATAAATTCGAAACAGCATCTGCATTATGATAAACGATATAGTCTATCTTATTTTGACCTAAGGTATTTGAATGTGATTGTTTTTTCATTGTTCTTGGAAATAAATACAGCCAGAGTTTATGGTTTATAAAAACCGACTCTGGCTGTCTAGTATTAGGTACAAAGTCTGAACGATTTCCTTTTTAGGGGTTATCGTCTGCGACGTCTTACCAATCGAGAAACTGGACGTCTCGCCACCGGTTTTCTGACTAATCTACGACGTTTAACTACTCTGCGAGTAGGACGTCTCACTCTACGTCTAGGACGTAAACCTAATGCAGTTGGTCTTTTTCTTCGGATTAAATCTAATTGAGGAAGTCCAGTGGTTCTTGGCGCTCGTGACATTTCTGCGACGTTACTACCTTTTAATAAGTTTCCAAGATTTGCTCTTGCTTTAATTGTAAATGTAAATACAGCTGTGACACCATCTTCTACAACTACTCTTAAAGAATCTTGTCCTGTAACATCCATCTCAAAGTTATCGTCATCGATTAGAGATTGTGTAAAGTTTTGTGGCGAAGTCGCATTTCGTGGTTGATACACTCTGGTGGTTTTAGATCCAGATGCTGTTCTACGGTCAATACGTAGTACGTTATCAAACTGTAATGGGCTACTTACCGAGTATTTCATTCCCGCAATTTTAAACGGGTTCGATTTACTTTCTTCACGCACTTCTTTGTGGCTCGATTCTTCGATATCTACCACAACGCCATTGGGTTGAGGCGATTCTGCATTACCACCAAAAATAACAGCTTCGGCAGAAGCTCCAGATTTGTTGGTAACGACTACAGTAAGGGTTCTGTCGTTGGGATCAATTTTACCAATACTTGATTTGGTGTAATCATCGTAGGCGTCATCGTCGTACTCACCTTCATCAGCATAGTCGTCGTAATCGTCATATTCATCTTCGTACTCGTCGTCATATCCGTCTTCCAGCCCTTCAAAACCAGAATCGAAGTCGTCTTCGTCATCGTACATATCATTGTTATCGTAGTCATCATACTGATCTTCAGCAGCTTCTTCGTAACGCATTAATTCGTCGTTATAATCACTCATAATGATTGTCTTTTTTTTGCCTGTTTAGAAAAAACAGGATTATACTTTTTAGAGGTGTCCACGAGTGTCTCTAAACACTACTTTTTTGTTGGACTAGCGATAGCTGGTTTTTTCTTGTCAGCTAACTTTTTTGCTTTCATCTTTTGAACCATTGGTGCGACCAAAAATGTTCCTAATGCAATTCCAGCGATTCCTGCTCCCACACAATATAGAATTGGTGTCCAGGCGATGTCTTTGTTGTTTGCCATTCGTTTTGTTATTAATTGATAATTGTAAATACTTGGCGAGGTCTCTAAACCTTGATTGAGTGCGAAGTTGGGAATGAATGCTTGTTTTTCCGCTGTGCAGAAAGGGACTTTGGGACAACGGTAATAAAAAACGCCTTAACTATTAAGTTAAGACGTTTTGAATATGTCGATAGTGTTACTTTATTTTATGATTTTCAGTACACCTTCATTACTCTCTTTAAAAGCACCACTTTTTTCAAGTGTAGTCTCCATTTCTTCCATATCATTACCATTTAAGGTATGACTAAAAGTTTGTGCCCTATTAAGCATTCTTATAAATACAGTAGGCTCTTTTGCTCTTGTTAATCTGTGTAAAGCTCCTAAATAATCTTCTCGATATACCGTTGGAATTATAATTTTAGTTTGCTTTGCTGTGGTTAATTCAGCATTCATCATCACACGAGAAATACGTCCATTACCATCAAGAAATGGATGTACTTCGCTTACTACAAACATAATGTAAGCTGCTTTTGCAAAAGGACTTTTTAATGCTTGGTAATAATCAAAACTCTTATATAAAGTACCTAATACTAATTCCTTGTCAACAAAATAGGAATTCCCAGCTCTGTTATTTTCATCTTTAAATTTTCCTGGCTTTTTATCTTCACGCGCAGCTAAAAGAATTTTATGTCTGTATTGAAGTATCTCTACAAAATTTTCTTTTGAATGTGGTACAATTTGCATTTCTCGCCTATTAGACACTAATTGATAAGTCCCTAAAACATCGTGTGAATCTTCATTTCTTGATGGTAATGGCTTTTGTGTCGCTATTATTTTTCTTGCTTCCTCTATTTCAAAAACAGTCCCTTCAATATAGTTTGAGAAGTAGCTTTCGTAAAAAGCAAAATTTCTATAAGAACCAGTCGTTGTATTTTGTTCTTCAAAGTTTTTAAATTCTTGTTGTTTTAATTCTCTAAATAGAATTTCAAATAATTCAACACGAGCAGGATCATAAGGTACACCAAATGCTCTTGCCGTTGCTACAGGCGATTTTAATATACTTGACGCTTTGGTAGTGAGCAATGCACTTATCATTTGATTAAGTTTTTTAAACTCTTTTTGCATTCCAATTTCTTCTGAAATTTCTCGTGCTCTATCTCTTAATCTATTTAATTCGTCTTCGCCATTTACACGAATAATCTGCTCTAATTTTTCTTCAATTTGCGGAAATGTGAGTGTTTTAGAATCAGGACCAGGTCGTCTTGATACTTGAAGGTTTTCAAGAAAAGCTCTTTCTTTTTGAGACACCATTAATTCACTTGAAAAATTAGTATCGCCATCAATTGCTGCACTACCATCCATAAATCGAATAGTCACTCCTGGTAACTTAACTTTCTTTGTGTATGTATAGGTTACAAATAATTGTCCAGATGAAGTGGGTTTAAATTCAAAAGCAGATCGATGACTCAATACAGCACCTGGATATTGATGTCCTAAAATTGGAAAAATATTACGTTGTATAATATCTTCGGGAGTATCTTCAAGATTAGACGTATAAATTCTTGAGGCAATTTTTTTGATCTGACCTTCTTTTTCTAGTTTTGATATTTGCCTTGAAATAGTAGAATCTGGAGATCCGTAGATAATTTCTTGAAGGTGTAATTGACTATTTTTTTCCATTATAAGTGCTTAATAACACAAAATTGATAAATATTTTCCATTATAACGCTATTTTTGATAAATATTTTCCACTATAAATAAATCAAATCTTTTCCTTTATAATGAGTATCAACTGATGATTTGCTAAATATTTTCCATTATAAGCCTAAAAACGTTAAATATTTTCCACTATAAAGGACTAGACAATCCATCCTCGTGATACCGTAACTTCTCTGAAATCATTTTAACAATAGCTTCATTCTTGGTTTTGTAGATATTATTCCCATCAAAATCTTGCTCGTTAAGTAGCATTTTCACTTTTCGGCTTTCTTCTTGGTCGATAAACTTTTTACAAGCACGAATAAAGGCAGCACGACTACAACCTTTAATGCGCTGTTCCCTCATATTTATATAAACGAAAAAGCTCTTTTGAATTTTATATTCCAGTTCTGTAATTTTACCCATTGCAAAAGCATTGGAACATAATTCATATTGTTCATCTACAATAAGCTGACCAATGCGAACCATTTGATATTTTGGAATACGCTCTCGATAACGTGTGACATCATCCACTTGATGATGCAGTCGCAACCACGTACAGTTTTGCCACTCTGAGGTTGTAATTTTTGCAACAGATTGGTGTGTAAGCACAATATCAATGCCTTTGTGACGCACAGTACATAATGCACCAATCATTGATTGTCCTTTTGCACCTGTCATATAATGGTCAATATCATCTAACACAACAAGACCATTCTTATAGTGTTTCATAATCTTGGTAATGACTTCCTTTTTCTCTTCATTATCCATTGGCGAACCATCACTATTATATGGACGTATTCTGCGCGATGACACTTTAGTAAGCGCCTTTAGATGGTTTGGACTTACGGTTCTAAATTGCGGATAATCATCATCATTGGTATCAAAAGCTAATACTTTACGACCTTTCTTTCCCATAACTAGGTGATCCATCATATAATGTTTGATCTCTTGTTTGTTTCGATAGGTTTTTCCAACTCCTGTTTCTCCACAAACGAGCATAATCATTGGTTGTCGTTCAAGGTCTTCTTTTTTATAAGCTATTGGTTTACGACCTCTGTTAGATTTTGATTCTGCCATTATGCTTCCGATTTTTGTTCTTCAGCTACTTCTAATATGGACACATCGTCATCTACTTCTTCGGCTTCAATGTCTTGGATTGATGGTTCAGGTTTCGGCTTTTTGATGATTTCTTTTTCCGCTTTCTCACTTTGAGTTTGTTGAGTATAAACTTCAGCGAATTCATCATTATTCTCTGAATTTTCAATTTCTTCTTCTACTTCGTCTTGATCTGAATAGCCTTTTTCCTCACGAATGATATCAAGTATGCGTTCTTCCAAAAGATTATTCTCTGCTCGCACTTCCATTACCACTTGTGCTTTTTTCATTAAAACAGAAACTACAGCACCCATTAATTGCTGTTCTGGTGTGAGCTTTTTTGCTTTTTTACGCAATACTTGAGCCAATAAAGGACGTAATAATGCTTGATCTTCCTTGTCGAGCTTTACACGTTCTACATTCTTATCATTCTGTTTATCTACAACTTCAATAATTTCATCGAACTCAAAAAATTCTTTGTGCTTATTTATTTTAACGAAGTAACCACCACCAACTGCCATAACATTATTGGTCATTCCTAATAAAGCATCTGCAGCTTGATTGGCTTGTGCAAGTGGCACTTCAAAATCTTTATCCGTTACACTATCATCTTCATCATCCTGAGCTTCAAAACCGTTACTATTTATTTCTTGCTCTGGCGCATCTAGTGGTTCCTGTGCTTTTTCTTGCCTCACATTTTCTTCAACAGTACTTCTAAAATCTTTTTTGGTATTGCCACTTCGTCCAGGTTCTAATTCGTCAAGCGTCTTTTTTTCTTGTTCTGGTTTCCAAACGTTCCAACTTTTCTGTTTTTCATCTTCATTTACTGGACGTTCTCCACCAATATCTTTTTCTAGGACAGGTTGATTAAGTGGACTGCTATCTTCATTTTGAAGTTGTTCAAAAGCGATTTCTTCTGGATTTGTAGTAAGGGCATCTTGTACCTCTTGGGCTATTTTATCTTGCATAGGCTTAGTTCAATTTTGCAATAAAATTGATAATATTGTTTTCGAGGATTTTGAATTTCTCTACGAATGGTTTGTAGAATTGTGGGATGGAAAGAATCTCATCGCACTTGTGATAATTGTATAAAATAGCGCGCTTAGATTGATTAAAACTCTCTCCAATTTTGGCATAGCTAGAATCTGTATATTTCTTCAGTAGAAAATAACAAGACATTCGTGCCTCACGATATTCTTGTACAGAACTCTCATAAAAATTCTCTTCCTTTAAATCGAAAACTTCAATGCTTTGAGAGATAATAAAAACAAGTAGTAGTTTGACTTTTTCTTTGTCTTTAGTTGTAAGCTCTGTATTACTGGTCAAGCTATCTATGACTTCAATGGTTTTATTTAAACCAAACTTCCCGATTAAGGAATCTATACTCTGTTGTAAATCGTGATAATTGTATGCTGTCTTTTTCATTAGGCAAGTGCCGAATTGTTTGACAGGCAAATTACTAAAAGTTGTTTTTCAATAAGTTGTTAAAAAGTTTACAGAAGATTTATTTTGATTTTCATTTGAGTAGGTGGGAATCTTTTTTAACTTGTATCCTTTTTAACCTAGTTGCAACAGATTACTACCAAACCAAATCATCTTTATAATTTGAGTAAAAATGATAATTGAGGTTTGATCTCTTAATAAATTAAAAACAGAATGTATTTATCAAAACTAAGCATAGAAAATTTTAGAGGTATTAAGAAAATGGTGTTGGAATTCCACAAGCGAATCAATATACTTATTGGAGAGAACGGAAGCAATAAATCTGCTGTAATTGATTCTATACGCTTACTATATAATATGGGAGAACAACTTAGAGATTTATCGGTTGGTTTTTCAGATTTTCACGAAAGCGTTACTAAAAACGAAGATGAGTCTATTACAATCGAACGCTCAGATAAAATTATAATATCATTTGAGTTTAGAGGATTGTCTGCTTCACAAAAAGGAGCGCTTTACGAGTATATGGTAATTGACCCAGATGATGATACAAATGAGTATGCAGGCATAACATTAACCTTTGAAAATAAAGGTGGTAAATACCCTATATCTTCATACTATACTGGTAATGTAGAAGGACAACGTGCAGATTATAAAACTTTTGAAATATTCCAACACTATTACCTAAGTGGCTTGAGAGATAGCACGAAGGATCTACTGAGCAATAGAGGGAATGTTTTGGGACGTGTAATAAAAAGGCGTGTTGAAAAAAATGAGTCTGAGGCTACCATTGAGCAAATTATGACAGACGCAAATGATAGGTTACTAGAACAGCCAGAAGTGTCTGAGACTCGTTCTGGTGTAAATGATAATTTATCTGGAATCTACCAACGCTTTAGAGATAACCAAATAGGACTACAAATTGAACAATCTAAGACAGAATATATTGTAAATGCAATCAAACCTTATTTACCTCATAACAGAACCTTACTAACTGGAGACGGTTTTTCATTGTGGCAAAACAGTCTAGGGCAAAATAATTTGATTTACATTGCAACTGTTTTAGGAGATATAAAGCATCAAATTGAAGAAAATAAAATCCCTCATTTCGCGCTTTTAATAGAAGAACCAGAAGCGCATTTACATCCACAACTACAGCTAAGTTTGTATGGTTTTTTAAGAGACTCCAGTACTTCTAAAAATAGCCAACTATTCATAACGAGCCATTCACCTACACTTACATCAAAAGTCCCTTTAAAGAACCTTATTCTTTTAAATGAAAATGCGTTTAGACTTTCGAAACAATTTGAAGATAGAGAGGATGAAGCTATTATAGAAAACACCAAAAAGGGTAGTACAATTAACGATGCTAGATTCAAATTTAGGAAAGACCAACTAGAACGCTATATAGATGTTACGAAGTCTCAGTTATTATTTGCAAAAGCGGTACTTTTTGTAGAAGGGATTTCCGAGGAATTACTCATAACTGCATTTGCCGAACTGGAAAAGTACCGTTTAGAAGATTATAGGATTGAATTAGTAAATGTAGGAGGTACAAGTTTTTATCCATTTATGCATCTTTTTAATTCTTCCAAAGAAATAAAGGCGATTAAAAAGCCTATTACTATACTTACAGATAATGATAAGTTCCCTAAATCAAAAAATAAAGATTACAAATTTGATAACCTTATTGCGGATGATTACAAAGTACTAGACGCGCTTGACAAAGAAATTCAAAATGCTGATGCAAATTCAAGAGTTGCTAATTTAAAATCTGTCGCAAATGGTCAAGATCACATAAAAGTATTTGATGCTGAGAAAACATTAGAATACGAACTTGCACTTGCAAATATTCCAGAAGATAAAGATGCTTTGAAAAATAACTTTTTGTTCAAGTATATTAGAAAAAAAGACGAAGATAAAGCGGCTAGCATCATAGAGTACACAGAAATTATTGACGATGAAGACTGGGATGATAGTTATAGAAGAAAAACCGCTATTCTATTATGGAAATCGTTTACTTCAAAAGGTGCATTCGCTCAAAACTTCTCTCTTTACCTATTAAAGCACATAAAGAAAGCGAGAAAAGAGTTTAAAGTTCCAAAATACATTACTGATGGTTTACAACATTTAAGGCAAGGTGTATGAATCTAGATATCACTCCCGAACTTAAAGCCTATCTCGATGCAGAAGGCAAAATTGTTTTGAATGCTTGTCCTGGTGGTGGAAAGACAACTGCCATCGTTCAAAAGATTATTAACCTTGAGCCTGTATACCGTAAAAAGTACGATGCTTATTCTGGAATTGCCTGTTTGTCATTTACCAATGCTGCTAAAAACGAACTCAATGAAAAATACAGTGAACTTAATGGCAAATCATTAAGTTACCCTCATCTAGTAAGCACTATCGATAGTTTTATAAATATTTATATTACGCTGCCTTATTATCATTTATTAAAGAGAGGTTTTGCTAGGCCGAGAATTTTAGAAAACAATAAAAAACTCAATAAATTTTGGAATATAAAGTACGAGCAGGATGGTAAAATTAAAGATGGTATCAATCGAGCTTTATTAAAATTCAAAACTAAAGAAGGAAAATATACCTACTTTGTATATCCACCTTCGGATATAAGAATTGAACCTGATGGGAGATTTACAATAAAGGGAAGTGTACCTTCTGAGGATAAGGTTGATCCTGAGGTTTTTAAAAACTATTGTAAATATATTAAAGAATGGCAATTTAAAAGAGGTTTAATAACTACTAATGATTCTTCATTTATAGCTTTAACATTATTACGGAAATTTCCTAAAATTGGAACTTGGCTTGCGAGACGCTTTCCTCATATAATTAACGACGAAGCCCAAGATAATTCATTATTACAGCATAAGATTTTTGAAATACTCGAAAACCAAGGACTTAAAAATATCGAATTTATAGGTGACCCATATCAAAGTCTTTATGAATTTAGGGATGCAAATCCGCAGCTATTTATCGATAAGTTTAACAACAAAAATTATAATGGACTTGAATTGACAAACAATAGAAGATCTCCTCAACATATCATCAATTGTTTTTCTTTACTAAGACCTGACACCGCTTCAACTATAAATTCTGCTTCTTCAGAAAATTTAGAAGAACCAGTTTTGGTTTATAGATATAATAATTCTGATGACAGAAGTAAGGTTATTAAAAATTTTGATGATTATTGCTATATAAATAGTTTTAATAATCGAAAAATAGTTGTTCGTGGAAATACAGTTAGAAACAAAATGCTTGGTAGAAATGCCGTGCAAGAACCTTGGAAAAATAGCTTACCTTATGAGTTAATTACCGCTCGTATTGAATATGAAGATTCAAACTTAAAAGATTCAATTCGAGCAATGAGGTCTATAGTTATTGATCTCGAAAATCCAGATGCAAATCATTCATTTAAAGCTCAATTAAGAGAGGAATTAAAGCAAGATTATGCAAATAATGCTAGGCTAATAAAACTTATCAAAAATCTTCCTTGCCTATCTAATACAGTTGAAGAATGGTCAAGGCTTTGCAAGGAATATCTTGATGGAAAATTAATGGTTGATACAGAGCCATTGTTTAAAATAAAAAGAGCCTCCACTAAGTTCGATAAAAAAACTAGATGCGAACCAGTAAATAGTCATTTCAAACGTGTTGACATTAAACAAACACACTCACTTACTACTGTACACCAAGTAAAAGGGAAAACATTAGATGCTATTTTGGTATTCTTTGATGAAAAAAATCACAAAGAGAATATTAATTTTCGAGATATAATACCAGAAAAAGATGGATTTATATCGGAAAAGAAGCGTATAATTTATGTTGCTATGTCACGTGCAAAACATCTATTAGCAATGGCATTCCCTTCAACTATTAGTGAAAATCAAATAAAAAATAAGTTCGGAAATGATGTGCGAATAGTTAATTCAGATAGCATACCTGAAAACTAACATTTCTATATCCTCTTAACCTCGTACCGATACCTAAAAACACTAGTTCGAATCACACGATACTTCCCAATTACAGTTTCCCAGCCCAAAGTAGCTTTTACGCCAAGATCCTTAAAAGTAGAACGTCCAATATCTTGAGTGCGTCCCATTTTAACCAATTCGTCTAAAATGGATTCGTCAGTTACTTTTTTAGAGGTAACTACAGTTTTCTCGGTTACCACTTTTTCAAGTTTAGGTTGTTCATCCAAAGCTTCCTCAATATCATTGAACTCTAATTTATCGGCATACTCTTCGTCAATGTCTTCGAGGATTTCCAAGTCAAGAGACTCTAATTGTTCTAAGAGATTTCCTTTTTCACAATCGGAAACTGTTTCTAATAGTTTATACATTCTATCAAAAATCTCAATTTTTTCTTGAATAGGTTGAAGTAAAAGCTTTTTGTCAAGATTGTTGTTTTTTAAAAACGTTTTATGTTCTATTTTCTTCATAAGATTAAGTTGTTATTGGGATGAGTTGTTCTTTTTCTGTCATAGCATTTTCGATAATATTAGAAAGTGCAGCAGTTGCTAAAGACGTTGCGATTATGATACCTGTTGTTTTTAGCAATTCAACACCTTTTGGGATTTGAAATGCAAACTTTTCTTTGTTCTCATTCTTACCCAGATTATAATAAATAAGTGCTTCAGCAATACCTATGGCTAATCCTGCGCCTGTGATGATTAATACTTTTTTATTCATAATTATTTTGTAGCTTTTTCTTCCATTTTATCATACTTCTCTTTGATGGCTAGTTCTCCTGCTTCGGCACGAACAAAGTTGATTCCGTAGGTGTTCATAATACCTCTATGCGCTCGCAGTAGAATTTTTTCGGCTTCCTTTTGCATCTTCACATTGTCCTTGTGTGCTGGCGGAATTAAATTTGCAATAGCTATAAAATGATTCTTGATTTTGGTATGACGCATTGGCTTAGGTTTCTTTGGTTCGTTCTTACGCTTTTCTTCATTAAAGCGTTTAATTTTTAACCGACACGCCTTTATGTCTTTACTCAGACTATCGAGTTCTTTCTTGACTGTTTTAGATGCTTTTTTATCTTTTTTCGCTACCTCTTTTTTAGGCTCAGGAGTTTCTTTTTTCACATTGTCTTTAGTCTCCTTCTTTTCCGTTTCCACAACTTTAATAGCCTTTGGCGAAAGACGTTCTACCAAAAGAAATACCTTTTCAATATTCACTTTAGCAATCTCTTCAAAAGCCTTTTTATCAGTCGTTTCTTTATAGTCGTCCAGTATATCCTGAACAGCCTTGTTTAAAGCTTCTGGTTGCACTTTGCTCATATCGAGCGCTTGTAATTTTTGTATGGTCATAGTTTTTATGCTGCTATTAATAATTCTAATTCCAGTAGCTCTAATGCTCTGGCACGTTCTTTTTCTTGAAGACGAATGGTTTCTTTATTTCCTTCTGTTTTCTTTGCTTTTTTCATTTCAGGATTCAACATTTCAAATAAAAGCTGATCGGCTTCCAAAGCTTTTTCATCTGTGTTTTTGAAATTATCAGAAACATCCTTAATCACTTTCCAAGCCTTAACAGGATCTAATTTACTTCCTGTTAAGTCTTCTATTTCATCTTGGTTAATAACCTTAAGCGATTTGAGTTCTTTAGGTGTAATATCTTTTGTTTTATACATATTCTATAATTTATGATCTATGGCAAATTGTTGATGATACAGCGGTTCTAACGACCAAATAAAATCATTGGCTTCATCTTGATCTGCATAATGAATGGAACACATTTGTGAAGTACCATCGGTTTTAAAACATTCGTAACGATAGCATTGCACAGGATTATCAACATTGGAAATATCTATAGTTGTCCAACGCAGAATTAATGTGTTTTCTCGCTTTTGAGAAACCATAATGTGAAAATCTCTACATCGCTCTTTACACGCTTTATTAATATCTATCGCACGATCCATTATCTTATGAATCACACTTTGTTTTAAGGTTCTCTTATCCGTTTCCATTCAGTCCATTTTTATAATTCGTAATGATTTGCGAGACTTCTTTAACTGCTGAATCCATAGAATAACTTTGCTCAAACACAAATCCTTTTTGGTTCACTGCTTTAGCGAAAACGTTACCCATACTCGCAGAAATAGTTCCTAATCCAGACGGAATGGTCAAGCCGAAATAATTACTTAAAGCTACCAAACCTTTAAAACCACGATAACGGAAATATCTTGGATCACTACTTATGAGTAAAAGCTGATTTTTGTCCAGTTTATCTTGAAAACGCTTCACACGAATACAAGCCATTGCAACCTGATTATTAAAAGAAGTACCAAGCATTATATTTACTTCAACCGAAATGCCTCGCAGCTCCATAAATTCAACAAGTTCTGCACAAGCGAGACCTACATAGAGTAAATCATTTCCCTCAACGTGCGCATTCGCACCAGCCATAATGTAAAGTTGAAGCGATGGATAAGAGGATTCTTTATCTTGAAAGTAGGCAAACACACTTTTTACCGAAGTCTGAATTTGATGCTTTCTAAGCTCAATAGTCATTTGGCTTACTGCTATATTTACAGGACTCTGAGTATTCACAGGAAAGTTTTTATACATTCCCATCGCAGCACGTTCAAAAGAGAACACGCCAAGACCAAGATCATTGTATGCCATTTTAGGTTTTGGCAAAACAGAATCTTCTAGATATTCCAGATACTTGGCAAGCTTTTCTTTTATTTGTGGTTGAATTTTCTCTACCAATTTCATTCCTAAAAACGTGCGATGTGCTTCAAGTTCTTCAACGTCTTTTGGTGTAGGTGTTCCGTACCAATCTGTACCGTTTTTTAATTGGTCGCTTGTGCTTCCTTTTACCAAATTCCATCTGGAAGCATTAGTGCTTGATAATTGTTTGATTTCATCATCTACAAACAAATTAAAGGCAAACACACTATCAAATAAGAGATAATTGTATTTGCCATCAGTAGTCTGGACGGTATGTTTTAATGGACGATTCACGAATTCTTATAAAAGTAATTTTTGAAGGCGTGATGGTTACGGTTTGGTATTGTAGTTTGGGACGTGTTTTTTAAAAATTCGAAATTTTATCTATCTACTTAGATTGATATTTTTAACTTTAGAAAAAATATAGATTTCAATGAGCAAAAACCTATTACGAACTTTGGGAGAAGAAACTATCTACTCTGCAAAAGGCCATTTTAAATCGAGTGATTTGAGGAGGATACAGGTAAAATCAACTATTTGGATATGTGCGTTACTAAGTGTTATGGGTATTTTCATAGAAGACGTTACAAGTGGGAAATGGATTTCTGGTTTAGGCTTTTTTGGAACAATGGCTCTATTAATGTGGAATGAAGGAGATGAAAAGAGCTATCGTGAGAATCATAAAGAATGTGGAGAAGAGTATTTAAGCCTTCATAAAAAAATTAGAGAGGCCTATTTATTAAAGAGTACGACAGATGAAGAAATTAAAAAACTTAGCACTAAAGTAAGAACTCTTGACAGTCAAAAATCGAAACCTGACATTCCTTTTTTAGCAAGAAAATGGGCGCAAGCAGCTATTAAAAAATATAACGAAACAAATAATTGGTTTGTAAAATAGAATATGAATTATAGATTACAAAAGTTTGCTAATACTGATTTAGTTTTAGCAAGAAGTGCAGCCGAAAGAGATAAAATAAACAGATCACTAACTCAATTAGAGAGTGTTTTACGATATAGATTAACTGGAGTAAAGGAGATTATACGTTTCGGTTCTTACACCAGAAACACAATTCTACCACGAAAATATGATATAAGATCTGACGTAGATTTATTAATCGTATTTGAGGGTAATTTGACTAGTGAGACCTATAGAAGACAGTTAATTAATGCTGTGTCCAGTGCCTATCCTAATTCAATATCTAAAAAAGATTATCCAGCCATAAAATTGGAACTAAACCATATTATGTTCGATTTAGTTCCAGCAAGAAAGGAAATTAATAGTTGGTCTGGAGATAAATATTATATTCCTAACAGGCATAATGGGTGGCAACAAACCATTCCAAATGATTTAAATAATGCCTTATCTCAAAAAAATCAATATGTTGGAGATAATGTAATCAGACAAGTTATAAGACTATGTAAACATTGGAACGCAAGTGCAGGTTATCCGTTGTCTTCATATCTAATGGAGAAAGATATTGTAAGCTTGTGGTATTTTGGTCACGAAAACTTATATGATCGCTTTTTGAAGACCCTAAATAGTATAGCTGGTGAGCGTTCAGATGTAAATACAGCAATTAGAAATATTAAAAATAATCAAGAAGATTTTTGGGGTAATACAAATAAAGACGAGCAGTTAAGATGGCTTCAACGTTTACTTCCAGGCTTAAAATAAAAAATATAATGAAGGAAGAAAATAATAGACAAAATGAGACTGCACCTAACGATTATTTAAGCAAAAGCTTTTTTGAGGAGTTAAATTATAAAATGTGGTCAACAAAAGGAGCGCGATTCAACTGTGACAAAAGACTTAGAACTAAAGGCAAGACTTCAAATGTTGGTTTAGCTATCATTTCAGCATATTTAATAATTGCGAGTTTAATTACAGTTTTTGGTTTAGAACTAGGTATCAGTAAAAATGCACTCAACTTTATAATAACTGGTCTCTCTATTTTGGTTCTCGTTTTTAGTCAATTTGAAAATGCCCAGAATTATGAATTAAATGCGAAAATGCATCACGATAGTGGATTAAAAATATCAGAATTATATAATGAGTTAAGAATATTCAAGACGCTAAAAGAAAACCCTTCTCGATACGAAATGCTCAGTTTCGCAAAAGATATAACAAAAAGGTATGAAAGTGTTTTAAATACTTCTGGTAATCACTCTCGTATAGATTATGATAGGTTTTTAATGACCAATATAGAATATATGAAAAGAACAAATCCTGACAAGGTTAAGAATCTAAATAAAAATGAAATTACGCTTCGATATTATTGGAATGTTTATGGATGGTATTTCTTGCTAGTAACAATACCTCCTGCCTTATTCATTGTGATTAATACATTTACCCAATACGTCTCTTAAACTCAACAATAAAAGCCTGCTTCATCCCACTACTTTTATAAGAATTTAAGAAACCTTCTAGATTAATTTCAGTCTTGATATGTTCTGCCTTTTCCTTAGTCATTGCTATGAAGTAACTGTGTAACGAATCTTTTAAAGTTTTACCATTTGGCATTTTGCGATAGGTTTTACCAAACTCATCTTTCATTCCTGTTTCTCGTTTCATTTCAAGCTCGTAAGCTCGCTCGAAGTTGAGCATTGTACGAAGTGTCATAATATCTTCAGTATCGTCATCGCCAGATTCTTTTCCTTCATATTTTAAGATGGATTTTCGGATAGTCAAGCAGATATCGACAACAGCTGGATAAACGAGCTGACGTTCTAAAGTTTCATTAAAACCAATACGATAAATACAACCACTAAAACGGTCTAGTAACGAAGCATCTTGTTTGTTGTTTCCAACATAATTACCACTTGCACCTTTACCAATAACGTTACCTGTGGCTATGCAACCAAAGTTTCTATGCTTTTTGATTGGCTCATTATTTCCATTGAAGATAATGGCATCTTCACGAGCACTTTTTGCTAATGCGTCGTTTAATAATCCTGCTGTGTTGGCATCGAGCTTCGGCATTTCGTCCAGGATTAAAACTTTTCCATCACGCCAAGCTTCTATAAGAGCACCTTCTTTATAACCAGAAATGGTTTGTCCGCCTTTAATGTCAATAGGTGATGTCCATTGATTGCAGTTTACAATCGTAAAAGGTAACTCTTGTCCATCATTTTCAGCACGTCCTTTTATGGCGTAAGCGACCTTTTCGCCAATTGTGGTTTTTCCTGTTCCAGCACTTCCTACTAAATAAGGATTGTTGCCAACACTCAAATCATCCATTATTTTCATAAACTGAGGGATTTGCTGTACTTCTGGAATATCTAATTTTCTATTATTCATTCTTAACGTCTTTGTGATTTTTTGAATAGTTTGTCAGCTGCATCATTGGCTTCTTTCTTGGTTGAATAAATAGCTTCAATAACACTAGCATCCATACCACGTTTGAACTTGTTTTTGAGTTCTTGCATTGTTGTTGGGTTTCCGCTAAAGATTCCTTTTCGAGTATTGTAGGTAGCTTTGTAAACCACATACATTTTATTGGGATTGACTTTCATCTATTTCAAGGCTATTTGTAGTTGGTTAATCAATTCATCAATCAATGAAATTTGAGCGATGGTATCTTCATAAAAAACACGACCTAATTCCTGTGCAGTATAAGTTCCGAAGACAAACTCTGCATTCCCATCTTCGTGTAAGTTATTCAAAATGAAGTAGCCCATCGATTCAATCGCTTCGTGAAGTGGTAAGTCTCTTGCTTCGTCAACTAAAACGTTGAAATCTTCTTTTATACCTGTCTGAATAATTACAGTTTTCCATTCTTGATAAGGTTCTTCCACATTTTTGAATATGGGAATCAACGAATAATTATACTTCTCTTTATCTGTTAATGGTCGATTGTAAATAACCGTTCCGAATTGATATTCTGCATTTGGCTCTTCGTAACTTACAAAGCCGATAGTAGGATTACTACCTTGACCATAAGCACGACCTAATTGATATTTATAGTTACCTTTTTTCTGTTTGGTTTGTGCTTTCCAATCGGTTTCATTTTCAATTTCCCAATCTTCCAATTCACGAGCTTTTCCCAAATACTGAACTTGAAATGCATCCAATCGATTCAGAAATGCTTGTAGATTTTCAATATGCAATGCACCTGTCATATCTCCAGCATTCTGAACAAAGTCTGGCAATTCATCTTGCGATTGTCCAGATTCTCGTTTTAAAAGCGTTCTTAATTTCTCATCAATAATCGCTGGATATAAATCACGTTTATCAAGATAGACTTGATAATAATTATCACTAATCCGCTTTGCACGAAAACTTAACTTATGATCTGCAAAGAAGTCGTCAAGGTCTAATTTACTGATGATAGGATAGGCTTCTGAAATAGGTAATAAGGCTGTATCTGCTTCGCCTTCTTTACCAAAATCCCTGTGAAGTAATATCCCATTCTTAATCGTTCCTTCTTTGGTATTGTATTTAATTAGCTTGTTTTGAGTCCCAATTTGACCTGAAGCACCTACAATATTTTCGGTCAGAATATGTCTGCGTTCTCGTTTAGATGATGCCTTTTTAATCAGCTCGTTCCATTCTAAATTTACCATCTGCACATCTGCATCGGTAATATCTCGACTTTCTGTAAACACCTGACTAATGAAACTTTGTTCTGCAGGCTGCAAACTGTAGGTTAAAATCTTACGGGAATCCGTAACGCCAAATTTTAAACTGATATTACTTAATGTGTATGGGTTCTTTCCAGACTTTCCAATACTCACACCAAGAAAAAATCCCCAAGACGGCTTGATGGTTGTGCCAATAAATGGTACACGGATGATATCGCCAATATTCCACATATTGATATAGCGCAATATGATGCGTTGGATGTTTTCTAATCCAGCAATGTAAGTAGCGAGCTGCGACGTTTTTTGATTGATAAGTGCTTCAAGTTTGTTCCAATCGGATAGGATTTTTTCATTTTCTTCTTCGGTTTCGCCACTTCCTCGTTGTGGTAAAAGTTCTCTGTCCTCTTTCAACTTTTCAATGACTTTAAAACGCTTTGCTTTGCGCTCTTCTAAAAGTTTAGGATAGGCTTCGTTTATAGAATCTTCAATTTTTAATCTTACTTGAACTGGCTTTTCGCCTTCAAGCGCATCTTGAATCCGTTCATCAATATCTTGTTTTGTAAACGGACGTTTCAAATTGTTTACGATGGTAATGTCACGGACAGTATCTTTTCCAAATGGTGTCTTACCGCCTTGACCTTTCTGAAACAAGAATCGTTTTTTTACTTCAGCATCAAGCGGTAAGAACTCTGTTTCCAGATCATACGTGCCTTGTTGCTTTTCTAACTTAATTTGATGGTCGTAGCGTTCTAATAAATCATCATACAACGCATCTTGATCTTCAACTTTAAGTAATCCTGCACGTCCTGTGAGTTGGCGAATAGCACCATCTTTAAAACCATTACGTTCATAAAAAACATTTCCTAATTTGTCGGTTTTCTTTTGATAGGTAGGATAACCTAATTGTTCCATCATTTCCTGATTCTCATCGACCCAATTCCACGCTGCGATGTCTCCATATTTGTTTAAGAAATCGGCACTCTTCAATGTATCATCATTTGTTTTTTGAGAACCTGTGGTATTGGCATCTAGCGATTTTAATTTCGCTTTAAGCATAGTCATCAATCGTTTTTCTGTTGGAATATCACTTGTGATGTAATAATACTCAGGTAGATTGACTTGACCTGTACGATTGATACGTCCACGTTTCTGAACTTCAGTATTAATATCCAATTCAAACTGATGTACAATCATTGCACGTTGACGTTGGTCTTTAAAATCCTTACTTGCGTGAGCAGAAGAGCCAGTACTACCACTTTGGTTAATTAGTAATACGTCATATTCGCCACTATTAAAAAGACGAAAGGATTTTTCTGTATTACTTCGAAAAGATTCTACAACTGCTTCATCATCTGTTAAATCAATACGTTGATTACGTCCTGTAACTTCAGCTATTTTGAAATAGATATCAGAATGACCGCCTAAGTGCTTTGGTTTCTTTTCAGTTTGTAACAAATGAATTAATTCATCTATTGGCGAAATGGAAAGTCCAGAACTTTCTAATAACATTCGCTTTTTTATATCATTATATTTCTCAATTCCGTTTTTTGGAAGCTCGTAAAGTTGAATGCGTTCTCTGGTTTTTTCGCCATCAATGGCTACATAATTATAGTTGAATATGCCATCGAGTCCTTTTACCAAAGTCCTTGTAAAATCTAGTTGTTCATTAGGAATCACATCGCCACTTACAAGATTTAAGTCTTTTAGAAAAGCACCCATTGTGGACTTAAAAGCAATGACGACTTTCTTATCTTCTTTTAATAATTTGATGGTGTGCTTCACAACATCTTTCACTTTTAATGCAAATAACATCTGGTCAATAATGTTGAATACACGTGAGAAATATGGCGATTGTTTTACACCAAGACCTCTTGGTTTAGAAGACATGTGTTCGCCTTGCGCTTTTGCAGACGAGTGAACTTCCGCCAAGAGTGGTGCAACAAATTCTTGTTCAAAAGCAACCACTTCATTCATTAAAGTGATGATGCGATTCACACTCTCACGACTTTTACTCCGTTGTGGTTCTTGGTCTAACGTGATATAATCTACATTGATACCTTCGTTGGAACGTTGACGTCTTATAAGCTGACCACTTTCTGAAAGGTTAGAAGCTACAATTTCTTGAAGTGCTAATCCACCACTTGTCATAGCACGAACGAAATTAGCGTCGGTTAATCCTGTTTCTGCAATAGCAGTTTTCTTTGCATAGAAAGGCATCACTTCGGGATATTTAGCAAAAGTGGCGCTTAGAAAACAACAGGCTTTTGTGCTTGGCAACACTTCACGCATCCAGGTACCGATAATAGAATCGAAACCGCCAGCCATGTGTGATTCATCTAAAATGAAGATGCACTTCTTATATTTTTTACTACCATCGATACCATTGAGCACCATTTTTTCTATCCACATTCGCTTGTAAGGATGTGCAGATTGCACTTGTGAATAGGTAGCAAAAATCATATCGTAACCTAATGGTAAATGGTCGAGTGTTAATGGTATTTTAATCGTTGGCACTTTATCTGGATCTGGTAATTTCTTACCTATCTTTTTATGGTATTCAATAGATTCAGGACTCTCCGTTGGATATTCAATTTCATTAGCAATAAGTTCAGCTTGCGCTTTACTACTCATTGGACTAAAAACTACATTACCATCTGCATCTTTGATTTTTGCATTCGTATCTGTATTCACGATAAAGGGATTTATGTTATCAAAACCAATGGCTTTAAGATCGCGATACATATCTGTAAACAAGTCTGGCTTCTTAGTGAAAAATATGGGAAGATAGCCTTGCATAACTGCGTGTCGTATTACAGCAGCAGCCTGCCGACCTTTACCAATTCCTGTCTGATCTGCTATAATGATACCTTGCTCGTTTTCAAATTGTTTGAGATACAACCCAACAGCATCTACTTGCTCTGCGCCTAAACCTTTCCAAAGTTGTTTGGTCGATTCATATTTGAGCTGGTTACGTACATAATTATCAATATTACCTTGAGTCTTGACAATTATGTTCAATGATTTTTGAACCTCAAAAGCCATATTTCTCGGAATGAGTGTATTCATTCTGTAAGGTGCTTTTGATTTTGGAACATACGGAACTAAAGCACTTTCTTGTGTAGCCAACTTTGCGACTTCGGCAGCATTCTGTTTAAACTCTGCTTCTTCAATTTTTAGTTCTTGATTATTCATTTTTATGTAGTGCTAAAGCTTCGAGATACGTGCGAAGTGTGATTTCTGAAAAGATTTGGATGGCTTCTTCTTTGTCTAAGCCACTGCCATAAAGCAAAGAATCTTGTGGTGCAGTTTCATCTAACTTATCCCAACTTTCTTTGAGCGTCCAAAGTGCGAGTTGCATTTTGTCTGTATTGGCAAGGAAGTCAGCAATTTCTGCTATCGATTTTCCTTCGGTATAGACCAACTCCAAATAATCTTCAATAAGAGCAATTGGGTTTTCGCCTTTTGCAAAAGCGTGTTCCACCAATTCGTGAAGCTGAATATAAATGGCTGCTTCGTGATCTTCATAGCGTTCAAAAGATTTTGTGTTTGTGACTAGAAACAACTTTGCACTAGTATCGTTTGGCATTAATTGGTTATTGAAATAAATCATTTTGTACGTGCTATTTTAAGTTGTTTTATGATGGTGTTTATATTGGGTTTTATGTGAAGCTTGACTTCTTCCCAGAGATCTTCAAAAGTTTCGACCATATTTTCTAAATGTGGTTGTTCACTTTTGTTTGGTGCTACTCCTGATGGTGTCGATTTACGTCCACCAATGAGAATAAGCATTGTTTTAGTTACTGCTCCTTGTTTGTTGTAGAGCTTATAACTATTCATATTGATAATATCATCCACTTTGTAGTGACGATACAACCAGTTGAAAAACGGTCTGTATTTTGCAAAGAGTCCATCTTCGCCAAAATAGACGTGACCCATAATGATGATTGCTGCTTTGCCAGCATCCTTCATTGTGTGTAAGGCAAGTCCAGCCATTAGATGTTCTAATCGAATATGATTGGCAATACCACGTTGTTTATTGAAATATTTATTGGCAATACGTTCTTTATCAAACTTAGAAGCTTCCCAACGCGCAAAAGGTGGATTGGTCACAACGACATCGTGAACCTTGTTCATCATTTCTGGAAATGGTTCAGCAGCGTTTTCTGATGTAATACGACCAAAACCTTGATGCTTTAAAGATTGTTTTCTGCTTTTGTCAATCTCGTTGACGTGCGTAATTCTTGGATTTGCACCCACGAGTAGCAACCCGTTTCCAGCACTTGGCTCAAAGATGAATTCTGCTTCATCCATTCCTGTGTATTGGGCGACGATTGCACCAATGGGACAAGGTGTGGAATATTGTTTGTAGAGTTCTTTACTGCTATCAGAATAAGCGTAGGTAGGTTGCACGTTATTCCAGAATTGCACCATTTTTCTCAAGCGTGCTTCAAATGGTATTGGTTCTTTGTAAAGCATTTTGTACCATAACAACCAACTTAGTTCTACTGCTTCCCAAAGCATTCCTAAACTAGGCGTTCCTGTTTCTTCTTTTATAGCTTCAACTTTCTTTTTAGATAGGCGTTGCGCTTTATTGAAGGCAGTATGCATTACAGCTATTACTCGGTCTATATAATCGGTTTTAGGATTACTTTTTTGCTTTTCAGGTTGGGGTTCAGATTCAGGTAAGGAAGGTGATTTTTGCTCGTCCTTGTCTTTATTGATGTAATCTTGGATGGTTTGTTTAGAAGCTTCAATACGCTTCATTCTCCATTCTATATCGTTGATTGCATCTTTAGAGGTTTTGTCTTTTTTAGGCTTACCTGTTTTTGGGTTATTAAATTCTGTCTTCTTTTCTACTAGTTCTAGTAACAATTCATCACAAACTTCTAAGCCTCGATCTAAATTTGCAACAGGTCTAGAATGTTCAACCGCAGACCACCAGTTGTGTCTATCATCATAAGTACCTAGTTGAGACGCTAACGTCGAAACACTTCTATAACCTACGTGAATATTTACATACGGATAGTCTAAATCTATAGGGAATCCAATCGCCTCAAACGCTTCTTGACCTCGATTTTCCCATTCGCTAAGTACTGTGGAACGATTAACACTAATTCCGTAATCATTAGGATGTGCCATTTGTGATAAGCGAAACAGATTTAGTCCAGAAGCTTGGTCGATAGTATCGTCCGTAAGTTGATGAAGCGTCTTAAACTTCATTCTAATAAAGCTGGCATCTCCTAGATTTAAACCACCAGATTGAAATGGCTCGCCAGCTTTTACAGGAACTAATACGTTCGGAACAATGTGGTCTCGACTGAAAATGTCTTTAGAAACTGAAAGCGATTTCGGAACGTCTTTCCTTAAAGGAAATAATGGAAGATTGAGCGATTGATTCAGTCGGTTGACTTCCATTAATACCATTGTGCGAATAGAAAATGTGAGGTCGTACATCCAGTCTTGAAAATTCTGTAATGCTTTAAAAAGCTCATTTTCAAAACGTGTATGTCCAGTTTGCGCAATTGCATCTTCAAAATCCATTACTGATGTTGCAAGAATAGTTTCATCTTCGCCATCAAGTGTTTCTTCAACTTTGCGAAGCTTGTTAATGACCTCGTTTAAAATTTCACGAGTTGAGAGTTGACGTTCTGCATCTGTTTTGTAGCCAGATTCGTTTTCGGTAGTCGTTTCTTCAAGAGGTGTTTCTTTTTGAGTTTCGCCATCTTCTATAGAAAGCTCATTTTCTACTTCTTTAGCAAGTTCGTTTTCTTTTTTAATTTGCTTTTCGCTATTCATTGTCTCAAGAGTTGTTTCTTCTTGAGTGTTGCTATCTTCTATAGGAAGGTCATTTTCCACTTCCTTAGCAGGTTCATTTTCTTTTTTTATTTGCTCTTCGCTATTCATTGTCTCAAGAGTTGTTTCTTCTTGAGTGTTGCTATCTTCTATAAGAAGGTCGTTTTCTAGTTCCTTAGTAAGTTCGTTTTCTTTATTGATTTGCTCTACGCTTTCTTTCGGATTAATAATTTGCTCTTTGTCATATAGAATGCGAGCTTTGCGCTTATAATTTCTAGGAGAGACTTCGACGTGTTGTAAATCGTCTCCGTGTTTCATAATAGCAAATCGAGTAGCTATTTCTAAAGCGACCTTCTTGTAAGAGTCGAATAAAACGTATTCTTCCTTTTCGGCTTTTTGCTCGCCTCGATATGAAATGGTAACAAAACTGAAGTTGCTTTTATCAATGTTTTCTAAGGAAGGTTGAAACGATGGATAGACATTCACAGTTTGCCAGTCGTCCCCATTAGAAAACGCCATCGCTAAGGAAGTAGCAAAACTTTTGTAGGCTGGATGTGCATCTGCATACCACTTGTTTTTTTCGTTATTATGTTCCTTAAAGCCCAATTCCCTAAGGAAGGTCGAAAACGCTGCCGGGAGGTTTTCATTGAATAGTAATTCTATTCCGTTTTTCTTTTCGTTCTCTGTAATCGATATTTCCATCTATATCCTGAATAGGAAAACTACTTGCTAAGGAAGGTCGTTTTCTTTTTGATTTAGGATAAATATAGATTTGTGAGGAGTTGTATTGACTGTGAGGAATTGTCGTTTGGTACGTTGGGATTATTTTGAGAATTGCTTAAAATGGGTAATCGTTGGAATGCTAAGGGTTTTGAATTTATGGGTGGGGTAAATTGATACGATTTTACAGGTACATTTCTTAAAACCCTGAAACTGAATATATACAATTTCAGGGCTTGTTTTTAAATAAACATTGAATTGAATTCTTTGAGATTTTTAGCTGAATAGCTTGCGTTTCTCCAGACTTCCTTAATCAATGCTGAAGACATTTTCTGTATTAGTTCTTTATCGGTTATTAAAAGTTGAACTGCTTCAATCCATTCAGGAACTTCACTTGCAATAAAACCAGTTTCTTCTTCTTTGATAAGCAGTTTTGCTGGATGATACATTGAGGCGATTACAGGAATTCCAAATACTGAAAGCTCCAGATATAACTGATTATTTTGATGTCGATTAAAAAGACTTTCTATACTAGGTAACAACACTACATCGAGTTGCAAACTGTTTAGCTTTTCAAAATAGTTCAGAAACGAAACTGTGTTGTGAATTTCACAATCTAAATCCTTCAAAAGTTTTGCTACTTCCTTAGAGGAATGCGGTTTTCCGAAGTAAATAATCTCAATTTTATCCTCAAAAGTTTTTCTCAAAAGAAAAAGTACTTCCTTAAGAGGTAGCAAATCTTCTTCGGTTGGTTTAATGATTCCAATACGTAATTTACCAGTTTTGTTTTTTTGTATTGGTAGCATTTCTTCATAACCGAATCTTGATACTAATGAGGGAATGTGCTGCACAAGTGTATTTGCATTTTCAAGTCGGTCATCAATAAGTCTTTGAAGAAAATTTTGAAATGGTTTATTTGCCACAGTAACCAAATCCATCAAACCTAAGTTAAACTGGAATGATTGTAATTTCTCTTGAGTCAGCTTTCGCGAAAGCGGAAAAGTATCTGGTACCGCAAAATAATTTTTATCGACGTCCATTACGAGCTGTATGGTTGGATTTAGAGTTTTAATTGCCCTCACGAGATAACTTACATCACTAAAAAGTGCTGGCAATATGATATAATCTGCCCAGGTAATTAAACGTTCGTCTAACTGATTTACAAAGTCAGATAATCGACTCGAAAAGTCATATCTTTCGATGCTTGTTACAATTGCTCTATGTGTGGTCGTTTTATTAATTTCCACAGCTGGCGCAATCATCCTATAATAGCCGGTTGCGTTTAATCGCGGACTCACATACAGCAAGTGTATTTTGTCATCTTTCTCAATATTAAATCGTTGCTCAAAACTATTTTTAGGGTTGAGCCTTTCTTGAAGTTCTTTTATACGCCTCATAGCTCTGTGTTGTCAAGAGGTTTCTCAATACCTTCATAAAATTTTGCGATGCGCTGTCCTGTAGTTTTGTCATAAATCTCAATAGTTCCTGCTAGTGAACCATATTCTTTTATCTTTTTGCGAAAGCGTGCAAGCCCAGTTTCTTTACTTATCGTTTTAGAAAGTTTGTGCTTCCAATCTATTGAATACATCGTTCTTACGTTTCCGTCCTTAAACCAAACAATCATTTTTGTAAATGAATCTTGTCCTAGTTTCCATCCCTTTTTTTGTGCCATTATTTAAAATATTTAATTAGTGAATTAAGTGGTAATGCTTTAATAAATTCTTCGCCTTGAAAAGCTCTCACTTGTACTTTTTCATCTTTTACGTGAATCCAAATACGAATGCTTTCTTCGTCTATCCGATTTGCATCTGCAAATTCTTTAAGATATTGTTTGATGCTAAATGCAATCTTATTTTTATAATCGCCTAATGAAGCAATTTGCTCTTCCATAAAGAAATAAGGAAGCTCTCCAGTAGGTATTGCAATAATTGGTTTGCTTTGGTCGTAGAGAAAAGACTTTATAATATGATCTTTTTGAAAGATTCTTATGTAAAGTCGCTCCTGTGGTATTTGCAAACGTTTGGAAAAGTATTCTGTACGATTGATGATATTTTTTGTAACCATCTTTTCATAACCAAAAATATCAACGGTTAAATCTGTTAGAGCTCCTTTGAGTTTTTTGCCCAAAGCGCCATTTTTTTTCTTTAATGGATTCATATTTTATGTGTTAAATTGTAAAAATTTGTGTGTAGAGTGATTTAAAACCGACGCGTGAAACGCATCAACTAGTTCTGGTTTGCCTAGTTTTCCTAATCGTGTTTCACAAGATCTAAATAACTCTAGTCTAGGCTTTTGTTTTGCGGTTTCTTTCTTCTCGTTATTTAGAAATCGTCTTATTTGAGCTTGAAGAATAAGCTTCTGTCTAATTTCAAATTCTCGTTTTTTTTGCTGATAATACCAGGTTTTTGTACCTGTAAAACCTGACGGATTTTTAGGGTCAAAATATTTATCGGGTAGTTGTACGTATCGTTTTTCGGGATCTTTACTAATATATTTTTGCACCAGACCAAGTCGATCAATATAGACTTGATGCACATCTGCTAATTTCCTGTCTGATACAGGATTGTACCATAGAAACAGCAGTTTTTTTGCTTTTTTTATTTGACTTTGAGTGAGGTAGTGTTCTTTGTAAATGGTATTTCGCGCCAATTTCCATAACAAACCAACGTAGAATGATAGGGAAGCGGAACGAGCCTCATCGACACCTGAAATTTCGGCGCCAGTTTGATCTGTGACTCGTTTTATCCGCTCTATTTCCCCTGCATCACTATTTTTTATAGGGTCTATTTTGCCTGTGTATCCTGTAAAAGTATTACCGGTAGCGTTGCGTGACGCATAACCAGACGTGAGAGGTAACGAACTCGCTTTAGTCTTCAAGTTATGAACGCCTATTATTATATTATTTATGTAACCATTGTTACTAGTATCTGTATGAGGACAAGTTGTCGTTCTAGTTTTTTTAAAAACCTGATTGTCAGTAGGTTCTGATTTTTTAGTTTTACTTTCCTTTTTGGGTTTATCAACCGCTTTTAAACCACCTATTAACAATATGCTTGGGTTGATAAAAAGCTCATATCCAGAGTTGGAACCGTGCCATATCTTTTTAGTAATGATATTAGCCTCGATAAGACGATTGAGATGTCTCTGTATGGTTCTAGTGCTTGCTTTTGCGCGTTTAGCTAATTGGACATTGTTAGTCTTTAAAGGCGGTAGATTCTGAAAATCTACAGCCTCAACGCTATTTGCTTTAAGAAGTGATAGTGAGTAAATTTTTATGATTTCCCTTGCGGTTAAAATCATTGCCTGCCTTATTTGAGAAGAGAGGTCTTTTGTTTTAGCATTATGTTGAAGAACGTAATTGTCTAACGAATGAAATGCAGTTGAATATTGTATAATGGCCATTGTAGTCGCAATAGCCAGCATTCAGTTTTTTACTGTCAGTACTGGTGATACGAATGAAGTGCTGGTCTCAGCATCTTATAATTTTAAACTTCTTTGAAGAGTAATCTCTTCTTTTCATTTGCTTTCTCAAGCTTTTTTTCTTTCACTTCAATAAGGTCTAAGCAAAGCTCATAGATAATTTCAATGCTACTTGGTCTTATGGATTGTAGATTGAAAAATTTATTGATAGTGGGTCGAGATAGGTTTGTTTTCTCGCAAATAGTACTCGATGGACTGTCATATAGTTGTCCCATTCTTGAGATAACCTTTCTAATATCTTCTTGTGGATACATATTTATAGTTTAGTTATTTGACAACATTTTTTTTATATTTAAAGCAAATAAAACATCTAAATAGTTATATTTGTTGTCAAATATATGTAATATTGTCTTTTATTCGACATAAAATTTAAAATAATTTGTCTTAAAAATGAAAACAAAAAATAATTAATAGATTAACTAAATGATATAAATGAAAGAAAATCCAGTATATGATGATATAGATATCAAGTTTGTTCAAGCTGTAGACGAAGTAATTGCAGTAAACTTGGAATTAGGCATAAAACCTAATAATGATAGCTCGCTAGGCAAAATCGTTTATCCTACGAATCGCAGTATAGTGTCCGCAGTAAGAAGTAGGTCAAAACATATCCCTCATTTAGCTCTCATAAATTTCGCAAAACAATTTAATGTAGATATGAATTACTTTTACACAGATTCACCGTTACAGTATCAACCTCCGACGATAACAAATATTTCGGTTAAAGGAAATGGGATTCATAGTACTGGTAATAACACGACAAATATCAGTGCTGGAAAAGGAAAAATAAAAGGTATTAATACAGCTGAGGCTGGATCAAAGAATACGTTGGTTGAAGTTGTTGAAGTGAACACGATGATTAATAACTTTATATCTCAAATGGACACAGAGCGTGTTCAGCAATTCCTAACTATTATCTCTCAAATACAAGCAGAAAATAAATCTACAGCCCAAAAGCTAGAACGAATTTTAATTGAGAAATCTGAAGAAATTAAAGAAATGCGACTTTCTTTTAAAGAGGATATTAGTTCAATGCGAGAGGAACTGAAGGAGACTAGGGTTAAGTTAGATGAAGCTTTAAAGCGAGAAGTTGAATTATTGAGAGAAATACTAGAAGGAAGAAAATGAGCCAGACCAGTTCCAAAGCAGAAAAAGTTGAATTTCTGAACACTTTTAGCGAAGAAGAAATACAACTTATTGAAATGACGCGAAATCAGAATTTTCAATCGTTAAAAATCATAAAAAGAGATGGACGCATTGATATGATTGAAAGTACAGAGCGTATAGAAGATAGAACACGAATCGTAGACATTCTGAAACAGCATAATTATCAGAATATAGAAATAAAACAGAGTGACGGACGTATTGTTCATATTAATAGAACTGTAAAGACAAAGGTTAAGTAAACCTCATTAGCATATTGTATAGTGATTTCAAAAAAGAAAGCTATGTATTGAAAAAGACCATAAGGGTCAAGATTCAGATTCAGTTGTAACCAAAGATAAAAGTGGAGCAATTGATTATTGAAAATGAATGTCTACTTTAAAAGTTAAAAAAGGAAAAAGAAATATTAGTCCAGACTGGTTGCGTAAATTCAAAGGTTTTGAAAACTACAATGACCAAAAGGCTGAAAAAGAATTAAAAGAATTAGATGAGTTGTCAAGAATACTCTGTCAACACATACATAATACGAATTAAATGAAAGACCTAACAATATTCAATCAGTTTGCTAAGAAGAAAAAAGGTATTCAATTTAGAACAGACGGTAAAGCTGTTATCTACACACGAGTGTCGAGTAAAGAGCAGGCAGAAAATAATGCGAGTTTAGAAACTCAATTAAAGTACTGTAAGGAGCTAGCAAAGAAAAAGAATATTGATGTACTAGAGTATTTTGGTGGTACATACGAATCTGCAAAAAGTGATGAGCGCAAGCAATTTCAGAAGATGTTAACGTATGTAAAACGACGAAAGGATGTAGGTTATATTATTGTTTACTCATATGACCGCTTTTCCAGGACTGGTGCAAATGGTGCTTACATAAGCGACCAGTTAAAAAAGCAGGGGATTGTCACTATTTCTGCAACACAAGAAGTTGACGCGTCTACAAGTGCGGGTTCATTTCAACAGAATTTATACTATTTGTTTTCTCAGTTTGATAACGAACTTAGAAGAGATAAGTGTGTTACAGGAATGAAGGAGAAGATTAGAAAAGGATATTATATCGGGCCATTACCGTTCGGTTACACAAACTTAAACCCAGGTAATGGAAAAACGCCTGAGTATATACTTAACGACCAAGGAAAGCTATTACGCAAAGCCTTTTTGATGAAGGCTAATCTAGGTATGGCAAATTCAGAAATAGTAAAAAAACTAAAGAAAAAAGGATTAAAGATTACAGAAAAGTATCTCAGTAAATATTTAAGAAACCCTTTTTATTGTGGTATTATAATTAGCCCCTTAATACCAGACGAAATCGTAGAAGGAAAGCAAGAGCCTTTGGTTACTCCAGAAATGTTTTTACAAATCAATGATATTCTGCAAACAAGACCAAAAGGTAGTGTTTATAATTCGGAAGACGAACATTTACCTTTAAAGACATTCATTCGTTCTTTAAAATGCGACACGCCGTATACTGGCTATCTCGTAAAATCAAAAAACCTTTATTACTATAAAAATAGACGTAAGGGAAGTAAAGAGAATAGAAGTGCTAAAAAATTACATCAAACATTTTTAGAATTTTTAGGAGACTATCAACTTTCTGATAGGAAGTATGTCGAGCCATTAAAAGAACTAATTCATAATAAGTTTCTTGAGCTTAATTCAGACCGAATAGAAGATGAAAAAAACACGAAAGATGATATTGATAAGATTGAGAAAAGAATAGAGCGACTGGAGGAAAGATTTGTTTTTGAAGAGATTTCTAAGTCTCAATATGATAAGTTTAAGGAGAAACTAGTGCTAGAAAAGCGAGAAATCGAACAAGATACTGTAGCTACTAATTTTAGTAGTTCGAACCTTAAAAAAGCAATAGAGAGAGCACTTGATTATGCTTTGGATCTACCGTCATTGTGGGCTTCAGGGAATATAGAAACGAAACGCTCTATTCAATATATGGTCTTTCCTGATGGTATTTCGTATGACTTCAAAAACCACCGAGTTCGAACTTTTAGAGTTAATTCTATTTTCTCTGCAATAGCAAGTATATCAGGTGATATGGGCGGAAATAAAAAAGAGAATTACCATAAAAATTATGATAATTCTCTTAAAGTGGAGTCGGAGAGAATCGAACTCTCGTCCAAACAAGTAACCAAAGAGCTTTCTACACGTTTATTCTTTTCTTAGGTTTTCGATTAAAAGCTGGTTAAAGACAACCCACTTTTAACTTATCTTTTTTAGTTTCAACAAAGCATCAAAGCGCTACTAAGTCTATATTGACATTTTCGATGCCTCTAATGGAACGCTGTCAATCAAAGCTTTCCGGAGACATAAAGCTCGTACACCTTGTGTACCGAGGCTTAATCCTACTATAATTCGGATTAGGCAGCTAAAGCGTAGTTATTCTCGCCGATTAAAAAGTTGATCAAGGGTTTTACGAGTTCAAAATCATTACTCGACGTGCTTACAATTTAATTAATCTCGCTGTCAAAACCAGTCGACCCCATTTTAATTAAATAATTAAGGATTGCAAAATTACTAAAAATTATAGTGCAAAAGGTATGCCATTCAAATTTTATAATAAACTTAAGATAAAAACAGCTGTCTTTTAATTAATTTGGGTATAAAATAATACAATGCTAAAAACAGGAACACTAGTACAATGGAAATGGGGTAATGGTATAGCTAAAGGTAAAGTGGTAGAGGTATTGACTGAAAATTAACTAAAACTATTAAAGCCGCTAAAGTTACTATAAATGGCGAACAAGGCAATAAACCACTATATATAAAACAAGAAGATGGTGACTATGTTTTAAAAAGTGAGGACGAAGTCAAACGGATGGACTAAATTTGATTTGCTAAAGCCTAATTTTAAAGGTATTTTAGCAAGAATAAATAAAGATAGATATGAAATTTGCAATTATAAAAGAACGTAAAAATCCGCCAGATAGACGCGTGGTATTTTCTCCAGACGATTTAAAGCAATTTAAAACCAATTATCCTGATGCAGAATTAGTTGTTGAAGCTTCAGATATAAGAGTATTTGACGATGCTAATTATAAAGCACAAGGGTTTCCAGTTGTGCAAGATGTTTCGGATGCAGATGTTATGTTTGGTGTTAAAGAAGTGCCAATTGAGGCACTGATTCCTAATAAAAAATATTTTTTCTTTAGTCATACCATTAAAAAGCAACCTTATAACAGAAAGCTTTTAAAAGCTATTTTGGATAAGAATATCGAAATGTACGACCATGAAACTATTGTAAAGCAGAGCGGTACTAGATTAATTGGTTTTGGACGTTATGCTGGTTTAGTTGGTGCCTACAATGGATTTAGAGCTTTAGGGTTACGTGATAAACTATTTAACTTACCTAAAGTTGAAAATTTAAAAGATTTAGATGCAGTAAAACGTGAGCTTGATAAGATTACGTTACCTAATATTAAAATTTTGTTATCCGGAACTGGAAAAGTAGCAAAAGGAGCAAAAGAAATTTTAGACCATCTAAAAATTAAAGAAGTTAGTGATGCTTTATATTTAACGTCACAGTTTACAGAGCCTGTTTACTGTATGGCAGATGTAATGGAGTATAATAAACGTACTGACGGAAAAGTAGGTAATAAGTTGCAGTTTTATAAAGATCCTTCAGGGTATCAAAGTAACTTTATGCCTTACGCTAAGCAAACAGACTTTTTTATTGCTGGACACTTTTATGGTGATGGAGCACCGTATTTATTTACAAGAGAAGATGCTAAACATCCAGAGTTTAAAATAAACTTAGTTGCAGACATATCATGCGATATTGATGGTCCTGTGGCTACAACAATACGTCCTTCTACCATTGCAGATCCTTTTTATGGTTACAACCCTAAAACAGAAAAAGAGGTCGCTTTTGACGATAAGGATGCGATAACAGTTATGGCTGTAGATAATTTACCATGTGAGTTGCCTAAAGATGCAAGCGAAGGCTTTGGAGATATGTTTTTAAAGCACGTAATCCCTGCTTTTTTTAATGGTGATGAAGACGGTGTTTTAAAACGCGCCAAAATTACAGAAAATGGTAAGTTAACTAAGCGTTTTAGCTATTTGCAAGATTATGTTGACGGAAAAGAATAGTTGTTAACTAGGTGTTTTTCTAGTTAGCTTGTTTTATTAATATAGCATTGTGTTACATTTTTTAATAAAATATAAATAATAATCAATGCGTATTAAAGTATAGTATTAACTAACAATCAATTTATGAAATTATTAAAATTAGTAGTCTTCTTAATATTTTTTATCTCAATTAATTCTTGCGAAAAAGATAATAATGTACCATTAAATCAGCAACAGGTTGATGGTCTTACAAATAATGCTTTTTTAGAAAATTTTGGTGATACTATTACAGCTCGTTTTATGGGAAGTGTTGTTAATGAAGCCGGTAATCCAATTTCTGGTGTTACTATAAACATTGGTAACTCTATGGCTGTAACAGATGTAAATGGTGTTTTTTCTATTGAAGCAGCAACCGTTTACGAGAAATTTGCATATATAAAAGCAAAGAAAAATGGATTTATTGATGGCTCTAGAGCTTTAGTACCAACAGATGGTGTAAACCAAGTAGCTATAATGTTGTTAGATAAAACACCTATTGCAACTATTGCTTCTGGACAAGAACTAACTATTGGGTTGCCTAATGGTACATCTGTAAATTTTTCTGGAGATTTTGAAACAGATCTTGGTTATGTTTATCAAGGAGATGTTCAAGTAGTTTTAAAACATTTAAGTCCTGAAGATGATAATATGGCATTACAAATGCCTGGATCTTTAATTGCAGAAAATGTTGATGGCGACTTACGAGTTTTGGAAACTTATGGGATGATTGCGGTTGAGCTAATTGGAGAAAATGGAGAAGCTTTAAATATAGCGGAAGGTACTGTAGCACAAGTTTCTGTTCCTGTTCCCTCACATGTAACAAACCCACCAGCAATAATGCCTCTTTGGCATTTTGATGAGGTTTATGGTTATTGGAAAGAAGACGGTTTTGCTAACTTAGAAGGTAATAAATATGTAGGTGAAGTGTCTCATTTTAGTTTCTGGAACTGGGATTATCCTTATCCTTCAGTGACTGTTTGTATTACTTTAGTTGATGATAATGGTAGTCCTTTACCAAACCAACAATTAAGCTTGTATTCGCCAGCATTAAACTCTGTAGGGACATATGGTTATACTAACTCAAACGGAGTAGAATGTGGTTTGGTGCCACAAGACGATATGTTAACGTTAGTTGTTCCAGATTATGGCTGTATTGCAAATAATTTTTCAACAAGTATAGGGCCTTTTAATACAGATACAAATATTACTATTACAGTTTCTGACGGTAATGCATTAACAACCAATTTTTCTGGCATATTTAATGATTGTGATGGTAACCCAGCAACTAACGGTTATGTACAATTTTATTATAATAATACCACATCAATAGTACCTGTTACTAATGGTGTTCTAGACTTGGTAATTGATTATTGTGGTACAGATACTAGTTTTACTGCCCAGTTTTTTGATTTAGTAAATGGGCAAAGCACCGACGTTATATCAGGCAACTTTAGTAGTCCAAATACGGATATTGGTAATCAAATGTCATGTGTAGATTTAGCTGATACAGATGGTGATGGTGTTTTAGATTTTAATGAAGATTTAAACGGAAACAATAATCTAGATGATGATGATACAGATCAAGACGGTACACCTGACTATTTAGATGTCGATGACGATGGTGATGGCATTAATACAATTGACGAAGATTATGATAATGATGGTAATCCAATGAATGAAGATAGTGATGGCGATCAAATACCAGATTATTTAGACGAGCTAGATGTATTAATCTACGAGTCAGAAGTTGCAGGATCAGGTTGTGTGCCTAATTTAGTTTATGATTTTGATGCTATTATAGCTCAAGTATATTCAGGTTTAATTAATAACACTTATGCGTTTTATTTAACAGAAGCAGATGCGCAAGCAGATGTCAATCCAATACCAAACACATATACAGATGATGGCTCAACCAATTCAGTATTTGTAAAAGCAACTAATACAATCACTAACCAATCAGATATTGCTATGGTTTATTTTTATGAAGAATATATAGACTCAGATGGAGATGGTTTAACAGATTGTGAGGAGACTACAGGTGTAAACAGTCCTAATTCTAATTGTGATCCAAACGGAAACATTACAGATCCTAACAATGCAGATAGTGATGGAGATATGGTTGATGATTGTGTAGAAGCACAGCAAGGGACTGATCCAAACGATCCATTAGATTTTTAATATATAATATGCATTACATAAAAAAAAAGCTTCCGTTTAGGAAGTTTTTTTTGTAAAAACTCAATTGTTTGATAAATATAGTTTCAGGTTATTTTTTTTCATAAATTTATACCTCAACATTTAAATTATACAATATTATGGCATTGACAGGTTTACTATTAGACATCGCAAACATTTCAGGAGGTGTATTATTAGGTTTAGCAACTTTAGACAAATGGGATGGAGAGGCTAACTATTTTAATAAAATAGCAGGTGTATTAGCTCCTTTTCAAACTGTAATTGGTGGAGCATTAATTGTTTTGCCAATATTAGGAATCCTTTTTGGAGGATTTAGTATTTTTTGGATTGTCAGTATTATTGGAGGTTTACTATTACTAACTCATGTTTTTGGAAAAGTTCCAGCTTTTGAAGAAACGTTAAGAAAACTATCCGACAGATTGATGCCTTTTAAAGCCATAATTGGTATTGTATTATTAGCAATTGGTGTTTTAAGCTTATTACAGATTTTATAAGCATTCTATATAGTATTTGATTTTCTCAGAATTGACTTTTTATTTTATTATAAAAAGCCAATTTTTTAACTAATTTATTGTAAATTTAGTTAAATTAACTGTATGTATATCAAGAACTTAGCTCTTAAAGGAGGAGGCGTTAAAGGTATCGCTTATGTTGGTGCTTTAAAAGAATTAGATAAAGCGGGGCTTTATAAAGGGCTTGAGCGAGTCTCTGGTACGTCTGCAGGCGCTATAGTTGCGTTAATGATTGCATTACAGTTGTCGCCCTCTGAAATTGAAGGGTTGATGAGAAAGCTTAATTTTAAAGCGTTTAAAAGCGGATGGAATCCATTAAGGATATTTACAAAATATGGATTGTATAGTGGTGATGAAATTCTAAAATTCATCTATAAGTGTTATGAAGCCTCTTCCAAAAACTTAACCAAAATAGCCACATTTGAAGATTTTAAAAACGCAGGCTGTAAAGAAATTATTGTTTTTGCCTCAGACCTTAATACACATAATATTTGCGAGTTTTCCTATTATAAAACACCAAAATGTATCGTAGCAGAAGCAATTAGAGCTTCCATGTCAATTCCACTATTCTTCAAGGGATGGCAATTTTCTAATAATATTCCAAATAATCATATTTATGTTGATGGTGGTGTTATGTTTAACTACCCATTGTCATTTTTTGATAAACCTCGTTTTCATGACAATAAGGTAGAATATCATCAAGAGTCTTTAGGTCTTTTTTTAGAGCCCAAAAAGGTCTATGAATTAAATCAAGATTATGACGAAACTGAATTAGCAACAGAGAAAATACATGGGTTTAAAAAGTTAGTTTATAAGGTCGAATTTAAATATGGAATGTGGATTTTTTTATACATAAAACATCTATTTGAAGCCCTAATGAACTCTCAAGATGTGGATTTATTTGAAGAGAGTCACCTTGTAGATCGGACTATTTTTATTGACGATTTAGGGATATCTGCAACTAATTTTAATCTTACCGACCAAGAAAAAACTAATCTTGTTAATTCAGGTAGTGCTGGAGCAATAAAGTATTTTGAATATAAAAAACGACAACAAGACGCTAATCAACCAATTGTAAAATGAGCCAGCAAAATCCATTAACGCTTATTACACCAATAATTCCTGAAAAAATAGGACAACTATATCAGTTGCTTTCTGATATGAAATATAAATTAGAAAAAGGAGAGCATGAGCTGTTTGAAAAGTCTAATAACATACATTATTTAAGATGGCTTATTATTGACGATAAAAATAGTGTGTTTTTTGAAGGCACTAAGCGGTTACCAAAATTAATTTTTTCTTCTAATTTTGATGGTAGTATAGAAGGGCATATCGATGATTTGTGTGGAGATATGGAGCACCATTTAATTGATCAGATTTATTCCTGCTGTGTAAATTTTCCAGATGTAGCCAATCGTAACTTAATATCTAGAGCAGATTATTTAAAAAAATCAATGATTAAAGTCTCTGCCTTTTATAAAGGAAGTCCAGGAAGAAGTCTAGTACAAATTAGACAAGAACAAGATTTAAGGATGTTTTTAAGGCAAAAATTAGACACCCAAAACTGGGAAGGTAAGTCCGCTTTACAAATACATAAACAATTAAAAAAAGAAGTGAAGTCAGAGTCCCGTTTTGAATGGTTAAAAGAGCCCTTTAAAATGCCTAAAATGAACTGGTTTAAGTTTGCTTTGCTTGTACTTGTATTACTTGCTTTGTTACCAATAATAATCATTTGGATATTAATTGTCGAGTTTGGTTATGAAAGAAAAGACGAATATTTTACTAAAACTAGAAGCGAGCTTGATCCTAAAAAGATTAAAGTGCTAGAAGAGTATGAAGACTTGACAAGTGGTGAAGATTTAGGTAAAAGAAATTATGAAGGTGATTTGGTAAAAAATAAACAAATTAATTATCAAAATCAGTTTTCGCAATTAGTAGAAATGAAACCCGGTAAAGTCCGTTTGATTACATTTAAAGGGATGATGCTGTTTGCTAAAAATTTAATTCCTATAAAATTTGTTGATGGCGAGCTAATGGGGATTCCAACCATACATTTTGCACGTTGGGTGTTGTTTGATGACAATAAACGGGTTTTGTTTTTTAGTAATTTTGATGGAAGCTGGCAGCAATACTTAGGGGATTTTATTGATCAAAGTGGCTGGGGACTAACCGGTATTTTTTCTAACACAAAAGTGTTTCCTAAAACTAGGTTTTTATTTACTGGAGGAGCATACGACGAAGAGCATTTTTTAGCATGGAGTAGAGCCACAGAGCTATCCACACAAATATGGTACTCTGCTTATCCTAGTTTGTCAATTAAAAATGTAAACAACAATTCGCAAATAAGAGTGTTGTTTTCTAAAAACCTTAATAATAAAAAAGTATTAAAGCTTTTTCAATTAATATAATACAATGGATACAATAGAACTAGAAGACGTACAAGGTTATATAATTAGAGCCTATGGAAACATGCAATATTCTAGGTTTACTTTGTTAAAAATTATTGACCCAATTGCAGCAAAACACTGGATAAATTCTATTAGCAGTCAATTAACCAATGCGTCAATTGTTGCTAAAGACCAATTGCCAGATACGTGTCTAAATATAGCTTTTGCACCTGCAGGTCTAAATAAATTAGGCTTATCACAAACAAATATTAATACATTTTCTCCACCGTTTAAGGAAGGGATGATTACAGAGCATAGAAGCAGTTTGTTGGGGGATATTGATAGTAGTTCGCCTGAACATTGGGTTTGGGGAGGATTAAAAACCGAAGCTGTTCATCTTATTTTATTAACTTTTGGAAAAGACGAAACCACTTGTTTAAACTATTATAACACTTTAAAAACAGGATTTGAATCTCATGGATTAGAAGTGCAAAAAAATCTTGATGGTCTATCACTAAAAGATAATAAAGAGCATTTTGGGTTTAGGGACGGTATTGCACAGCCAACAATTAAAGGAAGCGGAAGGACAGGGCCAGAGCATAATTGTGTAAATCCTGGCGAGTTTATTTTAGGCTATAAAAACAATTATAAAGTATATCCGGACTCTCCAACAATTTTAGAGCCACAAGGTAATATGAATTTATTATCCCCAAACCCTGCGCGACCAGGTAAAAAAGATTTAGGTAAAAACGGAAGCTATTTTATAGTCAGACAAATGCAACAAGATGTTGAGGGTTTTTGGGAGTTTATGAATGCACGTACAGCAGATAAAGATGGTACGTTAAATGAAGCTGAAAGTATAAAGCTGGCTTCAAAAATGGTGGGAAGATGGCCTAGTGGTGCACCACTTTCTAAATTCCCAGATAAAGACCCTGGAGGAGCAAGTGATGAAAACGATTTTTTATACGCTAAAGATGATCCAAAAGGTTTAAAATGCCCTTATGGGTCACATTTAAGACGCATGAATCCTAGAGATAATTTTGAAATGGATACCCCAAAAAAATCATTATTATTAAGTAATAGACACCGATTAATACGTCGGGCAAGAATGTATGGGGATCAAATTATTGGGACGCCAACACATAATAAGCCTAAAGGCGAAGTAGGGCTGTATTTTAATTGTTTTAGTGCAGATATAAGCAGACAGTTTGAGTTTTTACAATACACTTGGTCTAATTATCCAAAAATCAAACAATTATATAGTGATCCAGATCCTATAATTGGAGTGGTAGAAAACCCAGAAAAAGACGAAGAGCAACAGTTTACAATACAAGGCGATCCAATAAATAAAACGGTTAAAAACTTAAAACGATTTGTTACTATAAAAGGTGGTGCTTACTTCTTTTTTCCTTCTATAACCACTATTAGATACTTTTGTAGTTTATAACCAAGTTATTGTTAATAATCATTGGTTTAAAGTTAATAGTTGCTTTAAATGTTTTTGTTTTCTATGAGATTTATAACGTTTACAGAAATCAGTATGGTATTTATGGTTTTGTAAAAACTCAATTTGTATAGCGTCCCATGCTTTTCTAGTTAATTCTGGTTTAAAATGTTTCATCTCTTGGAATAATAAGTCACCAAAGGGTTTAAAGTTATTTGTAGATAGATATTCTAAATCGGCATCTGTAAATATCATTTCTAATTTAGACCTAGGGTTATGTGGTAACTTAGTAGCTCTAATTAAATCACAAACGACTTCAATTTCGTCTTTAGAAATATTATAATTTTTTAATTCATATTTTGCTATTCTACAACTTTCTTCTTCATGTCCATCATAGGTGTTGATGTAACCAGTATCATGAAATAAAGCTGCGATTTTTAATAATAACAACTCGTTTTTTGAAACCCCTTCTTTATTAGCGATATAAATTGTTTTTTCTAAAACATATAATGTGTGTTCGCTATTATGATATGTCAAATAACTTGGTAGCTTTTTATCAAGCATACTAATTATATGATTTTGTAATGATTTAAAACTTTTAAACATATCTAATGATGGCTTTTTCTACTAGTGACTCCGCCTCCCACTTCTTTTATATTTAAAACAAACATAAAAGCTCTAGGGTCTATTGCTTTAATAGCTTTTTTTATTTTATGTACTTCTAGCCTTGTTACAACAGTAACTACAATATCGCAATCGTGTTTAACGCCAAAATGACCTGGTAAATTACCACGTTCTCCTTTATAAACGGTAATGGCTTTGTTAAAATCATTAACGATAAGTTTTTTAATTATTTCAGGGTTTGGGGATATAATAGTTAGAGAAATCATTTTTTCAAAACCATCAACAACATAATCAGATACTTTTACAGCAGTAAAAAATGTTAAGATAGAATACATTGCTTTTTCTATACCTAAATAAAAAGCAATGACTAAAAATACTAGGGTATTAATGGCTATTATAATTTCTGAGGTGCTTAGTCCAAATTCTTTATGTGTAAAATCTGCAAGCACTTCTAAACCATCAATTACGCCACCACCCCTAATTACAAAACCAATACCAAGTCCAACAAAAACACCTCCAAATGCTGCTGTTAAAAAATGATCGTTAGTAACAGTAGGTACAGGTAAAAAACTAATTAAAATACCAAGTAGCAATAAAGAAAGTAATGAGTGGATACCGAAGTTTTTACTAATTTTATTATAACCAAGATATACAAACGGAATATTAAGTAGGATTAATGGGATTGCAACATTAATATGATAAAATTCGTGTACAAGTATTGAAATACCTAACAAACCACCATCTAAAAAGTGATTAGGTATCATAAAGCCTTTAATGGCAATCACAGCAAATGTGACTCCAAATACTTTCCATAATATGGATTTAAGCGAAAAAATATTTTGTAAGTTTATTGGATCGGTGTTAGTTTTTTTCATGCTGTTATAATTTATTAAAAGTAGTTTTCTGTAATACGAAATTTGAAAGATTTTAAATGAAGTTAATCACCATTTTCAATATAGGCTTTCGCGTTATTTAAGCTTGACTGCATAAACTTTTTAAACACAAAAGTTAAAATGAAACTTAGTATAAGTCTTGAAAATATGTTTTTATACTTAAACGTGTAGTCCCAAGTAATTCTGGTTTTATCATCTATAGTGTCAAACCAAACTTGCGCATAAGCAACTTTAGAAAAATGCCTTAATGCAGTTGTAAACTCTGTTATTCTGTAACTATAATTGGCATAAGGATTGTAACTTAAAAGCTCCTCTAAAGTAGACGCGTTATGGTCAAAATAGACCCTCCGTTTAGCGCCTATAAAATCATAGGTTTTAGTGATTTTTTCTGTATATAAAGCAGCAGGTATCGAACCATGTTTTTTTAACCAATTAGGCAATTCTTCATCACTAGAAATAAATTGAAACGCAATTTTATTTGAACAATTAACAGTTACTTGAGCAGTCCGACTTATTACTTGCTTTTTAGGAATTTCTACATTAATAATATCCATATTAAGATGATGTGTATCTGCTAAAAAATTAGCATCATCTTTAGGTTCAACTTCCGGGATTCCATTTTTTTTATGTCGATAACTAGACATATAATCATACACACGTTTTCTTGCCCGATTAAAGCTTCCTAATGGTCTATGTTCTGGTAGCGCATGCCAACTGTTAAAAGATAGATTTTCGCCAAATTCTATTTGTTTTTTGCTGTTAAAACGCTGTGGCGGAATTTCTAAAGTGGCTAATTTTATATATTGAGAATCCCATGGTACGGTTGGATCCTCAATAGGCATGTTATTAGCGTCGGTTTGAAATTGCACAAAAAAATCAAACTTAATACAGTTATTGTGTAGTGTTTGCGCCATGTTATATCTTAAGTAATTTGGATCCTTAAGACTTTGGTTTAATATATAATTATCGGGTGATGGTTTTATTAAATACTTAACTGCTTTGTCTAAAGCACCAAAACGATAGGGTTGTGTGCTCCAATAGGGTATGTTTAAAGGGTTGTCGCATTTAATAAAAGTGCCTATTAGCCTTTTTAAAATACTCCAGTGTTTTGGGTTTAAAAAATAAAGGGCAAGTTTTAATTTGCTTTTTGCGGTTGATGCTTTTAGTGTGCCTCTAAATTCTTTTATATTTTTTGAAAAGAACGTTTCACTACTCATTAATAAAAAATCGTGTGTTGTTTCGTCTTTTTTATTGTTTAGAATTTTCTCGCCTGGAACCCCTAAAAGTTTTATTGCAATCCCTCTAATATCCTTTTTTTTATCTGCTTGCGGTTTAGATTGTGAGTTGGAAAAACGCACCCAACAATTATAAGTTTTAGGGTCTTTAAACACACCGACTTTTAAATTATTAGTCAGTTTTGATTCTATTATAAATTTTGCTTTTACACACCCATGCATTTTGGTGTGTATTTGACGTGGCATTTTTTTGTCTACATATAACCGGTCCATTTGTGCCTCCATTTGGTCAATCATTTCTTTAATGATTGCATCTTCATTAGCTAAAACGTATTCTTGCCCTAATTCTAAACTACTGGAGGGTTGTTTTTTCATGATTGTATGATTTGCATTTTTAGTATTACGTTTGGTTTTCATAAACCTCAGGATAGCCAATTTGCTCTAAAAGCATATCAAATCTTGGGTCGTTACGTAAAGGGTCAAATTCAGGTCCAAATTTTAGAGATACCATCCAAATATCTTTGTAAACAATAGCTTTGTTGAGGTAAAAAAAAGCTTTGTCAAAGTCGTTTAAATAGGTGTAAATAAGCCCGATACCTAAAGGCGAAATATTAACCTGATCTTGGTTTGATTGTAAATTATTTAGAATTGTAAACGCTTCTTCTTTTTCTCCGTTTTGTGCTAAAGCAATACTTAATGTTATCTGTGACCAGCCTAACCCATGTGCTAATTCTACCGCTTTTCTAGCTTCTTTAACCGCTCTTGCGCTATCGTTTTCTAGCAAGCTATTGTATGCTAATAAACGTTGTGCGTCCGAGTGGTTAGGGATTGCTAGTAATAAGTTGTTTAATACCTCTCTAGCTTTAAAGGCTTGTCTCCCCCAGGTGTAATAACAGCTTAATAAAAACTGATAAAAATAGGATAGTGGATTGGTTTCCATAATTGTTAAAGTAGCATTTACAGCACTTTCAAAATCGCCTTTAACAAAAGCATAGTACCAGGGGTCCATTGTTACGCCTGTAAAGTAAAAAGGCACACTAGCCTGTGTTGCTTTTATGTATTGTTCTTTAGCTTTATGGAAGTCCCAATGAAACCAAAAATTAATCTGACCAATTAAAAAATGGGCTTCAGCAATTTCATTGTTAATGGATAGGGCTTTGTTTGCATAATGTTGTGCTCTTTTAAAGCCATCTCTAGGAGGATGGATTAAATACATTGTAAACAGAAAATGTATGTTTGCTAAAGCAGAATAAGCTTCGGCATAGTCAGGTTCTAATTCTATTGCTCTTGTATAGCAGGCAAGTGCTTTGTCAAATCCTTGAATAAATTTGTCTTCGTAATATCTTCCTTTCAGAAGCATCTCATAAGCTTCCATGTTTACAGGGTTTACTTTTTTGGAATTGTCTATTAAGGTTACTTTAAGTTTTTTTGAAATTTTTGAAGCAATATCATCTTGGATTTCAAAAATATCGATTAACTCTCTATCGTAGCGCTCTGCCCAGATTTGCCTATTTTCTGTTGTGTTGATCAGATGCGCATTTATCCTTAATCTATTACCGCTTCTTCTTACGCTTCCTTCTAAAATATTATTAACGTTAAGTATTGTACTAATTTCTTTTTGAGATAAATCACTGTTTTTAAATTGAAATGAAGAGCTTCGACCAACAATTTTCAAGTCCTTTACATTAGATAGGATAATTAAAATATCCTCTGCAATTCCTTCGCAAAAATAATCTTGATCGGGGTCATTAGTCATGTTTAAAAAAGGCATGACTGCAATACTTTTTTTTAAGGTTTCTGTATTTTTAGGATCAAAACTGTCTTCTTTTATATCGATAAGGCTTTCAAACTCATCAGTAACTAATACTTGATAAATTTTCATGTCATCTTTGACATTTTTTAAATTTACTTCTCCTATAAATTTAGTTTCAATACCTTTTTTATTGTAAAGATTGCTAAATACCGAATGTGTGATATGTGTCCCGCCAGAAGGCGCAGTAGGTTCTACTCTAGCAGCAATATTTACCCCATCTCCAAAAATATCGCCATTTTCGTAAATTATTTCACTAAGGTGTATTCCAATTCTGATGTTTAGATTGGTGTTTTTTTTTGTTGCAAGATGTATTTCGGAAGCAGCAGAAACAGCAGCTGTGGCAGTAGAAAATATGGCTAGTACACCATCACCAAGTTCTTTAATAAACTCGCCCTCATATTTTTTTATGATTGCACGATGGATTAATCTATTTTCATCAAGTGTTTTTAACGCTAAACCTTCATCTTTAGACATTAAAGAAGTAAAGCTAACAATGTCTGTAAACATGATACAGGCCAATTGCCTTTTTTTTACTTGAGTATTGATTAACATATATTACTAGATTAAATTAAGTGTAATTTATTCTAACATAATAGTCATCGTTGGTAGAAAGGGATAATGTTTGCTACTAATCAATCTCTATTGTAAATATAGTTAAAAACTTGATAAATAACATGTAATTTGCTCTAAATCAGCATTGTTGTGGTTTTTAAGACGATTGTTTTTTGTAATAAATTAATTATTTTGTACCATCAATTAAATAAAATGAATCCAGCAGAAGATTACATATTAAAACAAAAGGAACCCTATCGATCAATATTAATACATCTAAAAGTAGTAATTGAAGCCACTTTGCCTACTACAGAATTAAAATATAAATGGGCTATGCCTTGCTATTATTTTGGGAAGCGCCCTATTTGTTATTTGCATCAATCTAAAGATTATATTGATGTAGGTTTTTGGCATTCAGCTTACATTACTAAACATTTAGAGTGTTTGGTTACTGAAAACCGTAAGGTTGTAAAATCACTTCGTTATAGGACGCTTGAAGATATTAATGATGTTGTTTTAAAAGATGTACTTAAAGAAGTGTATTATTATAAAGACAAAAGTTTTTATAAAAAATAATTACAATACTGGTGTTTTTGTTTATTAGAATATTTAAGCTTTAAAATGATATATCTTAAAATTTCAAACTTACTATTTAAAGCTAGTTACTAATTTTCTAATAGCGGTTAAGTTAGTCAGTAAACCTTCCAAGTTATCTAAATGTAACATGTTTGCACCATCACTTTTAGCATTAGCAGGATCAAAATGTGTTTCTATAAATAAACCATCAACGTTGTTTACGATTCCTGCACGCGCAATAGTTTCAATCATATCTGGTCGCCCACCAGTTACACCAGCACTTTGGTTAGGCTGTTGTAAAGAGTGTGTAACATCTAAAACCGTAGGTGCAAATTGACGCATAGTAGGGATGCCTCTAAAGTCTACAATCATATCTTGGTAGCCAAACATTGTCCCTCGGTCTGTAATCCAAGCTTTGTCACTTCCGGCATCTTTTACCTTTTGTACTGCGTGTTTCATAGCTTCAGGGCTCATAAATTGACCTTTTTTAAGGTTAACTACTTTTCCTGTTTTTGCAGCAGCAACAACTAGATCTGTTTGACGTACTAAAAAAGCGGGGATTTGTAAAACATCCACATATTGTGCAGCTTTTGCAGCGTCACTAACTTCATGTATGTCTGTAACGGTTGGGACGTCAAATTTTTCAGATACTTTAGCTAGAATCTCTAAAGCTTTTTCGTCACCAATACCAGTAAAACTATCTATTCTACTTCTGTTAGCCTTTTTAAAACTGCCTTTAAAAATATAAGGAATTTCAAGCTTATTGGTAATGTTTAAAACTTTTTCGGCAATTCTAAAAGCCATGTCTTCTCCTTCAATAGCACAAGGCCCACAAAGCAAAAAGAAATTATTACTATCTGTATGTTTTATTTTAGGAATATCTTGAAGTGTCATAATTATGATAATTTAAAGTGCAAAGATAAGTTAATTTTCAGTAGTTAAAAGACTCGTGTTTGGACTAATCATTTGCTGTATTTTACTGTTTGTATGTTTACGATAATAAAGCGCTAAACCAATAAAAATAAATAAACTTAAAATTATTAAATATAGTATAGAGGTCAACGTGTGTTCTACTTGTAAAACACTTAAATAAGGTGAAAAAATAAACTTACAGATAATACTTAATAATAAGGCAACTACAATTGAAATAGCTAAGATTTTATACGCAATAGCATGATATACTTTTGCTATTTGAGTCTTAGAATAACCTAAAAAATGAAGCTGAGTAATTGTTTGTTTATTTTTTAATATTAGTAAGTTAATATTTGTAATAACAAGATAAATTGAAAGTATAGTGATTAATAAACCAATCCCTAAAACAATACTTAGTATTAGCTTTAATACATAACTAAGTTTAGAGTTTTGGATGTCGTTAGATAAATAATTGTATTTTTTTGAAGCTAAAAACTCTAATAATTTTGGGTCTGACGGATTGATAACATCCAGAATGATTCTTGAAACTTTATGCTCTTTATTTGGGCTTAGTTTACTATTAGTATAGTTTAAAAAAGACTCCGGCACTAATATAGAGTTGATTTTTTCTGAAGCATCTAAAATATAAGCACGATAATTTTGAGTGTAATGAGTTCCGGTTAGGGTTAAATCTATTGGTACTTGTCTTATAATTTTCTCGTTAACTTGTGGTAATCCAGAACTAGCTGCATAACCAAAATTGTACAAATTAATATAATTTTTAGGGATAATTATAGGGACTTCTTTATCTCCAGGTTTCCATTTCCAATCTTTATTGGTAATATCTATAAATTGGTCAGAGACTGCTTCCAGAAACATTTCGGTAGAAATGCCTGCATGATTGGGAAAAGTTACACTAGCTAAAACCCTGTAAGTGCCATGCGTAAAACTTCCCGTTTTATTAATAAAGTCTTGTGCATTTAATGTTTCAATTTCTGATGCTGTAAATGCATTGTCACGACCTAAATCTTTATAAATAATTAGGTTTTGGTTGCCTAACAAATCGTTTTTAGAATTAAAAATAGATTGTGTGTCAATAAATAATTGGACCACGATTAACAATATAGCTAATCCTAAACTAGAGCTTAATGCAAAAAATAGGAGTTGAGATTTGTGGACTTGCTTTTTTAATAATTGCTCAATCATAACAATAGTGTTTTTGTATAATTGATATTGTATGTGTCGCCCAAACTAGCGATAATTAAAGTTGCTTTATTGTTTTCTACTTCTTGATTAACTAGTTTAATTGCGTTTGTTATTTGAGCTTGGTCTATATGGCTAAAAGGTTCGTCTAGTAATAGTACTTTAAATGGCTGGCATAATGCTCTGACAATTGCAACACGTTGTTGTTGTCCATAGGATAGTGTTTCAGCTTTTTTGTTTGCCAATTGGTCCACATCTAATTGTGACATCATTTTTAAAATATCGGTTTCGGATTTATGATGTGTTAAAACGTTTTTTAGCTGAATGTTTTCCAAAGCAGTCAACTCTGGAAACAACCTTAATCCTTGAAACACAATTGATATTTTTTCTTTTCTAATAGTGGTCCAATCACTTTCCGCTAATGAAGCAATTGCAGTATTATTAAATAAAATAGTTCCAGAAAACCTGTTGTTTAATCCGTAAATAAAGTTAAATAAAGAGCTTTTTCCACTTCCTGAAACTGCTTTAACTAAGTATTTAGAGTTAGGTTGAAACTCAAAATTTTTACTCCAAACTTCTGATGAGTTTGGAGTAAAATATTCTGGTATAATAGATTGTATAGTTATTTGCACCTAAACTAGTTTGAATTGTGAGTCTTTAATGTACTTTTTTTCTTTGAAATTAATAAATCAATTATTAATCTTCTATATCACTCATTATTTTAGAAAGCTCATCACCATATAAAATGGTTTGTATTAATGAGTTTTTATCACCTTTAGTGTAAGTAAAAGATTCCGCCCCATCAGTATCGATAAAATAGTGATTATCTCCAAAATATTTGCTGTATAGTACTCCGCTTTTTTCAGACAACTCATCAATTGCATCATTGTTTTGATAAGATCTATATCTGTTGTAAGGGTTAATTATTTTGTTTAAATCTTTAGAAAAGTCATCACTAAACTCTGCAAAGTTTTCCTTTGTGTATAAGTATAAAGGATGTGCAAATTTGTCCTTATGTTTAAAATCAGAAAGGTTACTTGCTAGTTTTCCATTGTTTTTAACTTCATCTGCTTTATTTGCATTATTAGTAAAAAAGATAAAATCACCGTTTATAACCATAAAAATATCGGATTCTATTTGATAATAATCTTTACTAATTTCTTTAATATCAGAGTTTTTTTCTTTGATTTTGCTAAATAGCCTATCAAACTTAGCTCTATCATTTAATGCAATGGTACTATATATATAAGGTGTGTTTTTTGTAACTATTTTAAAGTTCTCTTTTCTGTTATAATAATTGTAACTATATACAGTGTCTTTAGTAGATATGCCTTTAGTCATTGCAAATAATAATGAACCTTCAAAAATTTTAGTAAAATCTTTGATATCCATGCCTATGTCTTTTTGAAATTCACGATTGGCTCTTTTTATGTTTTTCTTTAGTTCTTCTCTGACTTCTACTGGAAGTATTCTGTTTTCTTCTAAATTTACAATATGCTGAAATAAATTTTGAGTGTCTAACGATAGCTTTGCAACTAGTATTGGGTTATTTGGCAAAGCATTTAACATAGACCTGTTGTATGAAGTTTTAATCCACTTGTCATAACCAATTAAAGATTTGATATCTTTATTAAGTTTTAATTTAGTGTCTGTGTGTATATGGTCATCTTCAAAACTACCATAATAGGTTAGGTTGTTATTTTCTAAATCAATATCTAAACCTGCATAAGCATTTAGTAAACCGTCAAAAGCATCGCCTAAGGGAGTAGAGGTAATATGTAATCCTATGTCTTGATCTGTATCAAAAAAAGAGTTATAATAACTTGTAGATAATATACAATCTTCTTTGTCTAAGTTTGTTAGGTCTTTTAATTCTGCAGCAGCATATTTATTAGCCCCAATTATTAGCGCAGTTTTATCGTTAAACCCAATAGCTAATTCTCTAGTAGAGTAAACCGTGAAGGCTTCATTTTTACCAACATTAGTTTCCTTTTCTATATTAGGTACTTTGTCTAACATTGGTTTTATAAAATTCTCAAAAGAAGCAGCATCTTTAATAGGTAGGATAACACCACCAACAGCAGATAGTCTTTTATAGGTTGTAAAACCTAGGATATAATCTTTTCTAAAGGTGTTGTTTAAATTTTCAGAGGACATCAATTTATTAGTAAATTGTTTTAACTCTTTTGGGGCTTTGTCTTTTATTAAAGAATTGATAGTTAAATTGTTAAAATCTAATTTTTTACTTTTTTTAGATAAATTTTCAAGATTAATATACATTACTCCAATTGCATCTTTAGGGATAAAATAGGACTCTTCAACTGTCTTACTGCAACTAGAAAATAGAAAAGTGATGGCAATTAGATAAATAAATTTTCTCATGGGTTAATGGGGTTTTTTAATATTATTGATTAATAAGATAACAAATCTAATGATTTATTTTTTTAAGAAATATAATTGATTTAAACGCAGTTAATACCCGTTATATAGTCATAAGTATCTGTATCTGTATGGTTATAAATGTTACACTGTTTTATATTGAATTTGTCAAAATAAAATAAAATAGCTATTTTATTTAAAAAATAAGTACCTTTGCACGCTTAAAATAAGGCACACATATGGCTAATATTAAAAACATTGCAATTATTGCACACGTTGACCACGGTAAAACGACGTTGGTTGATAAAATCATGTATCACTGTCAACTGTTTCGTGAAAACGAAAATACGGGAGATTTAATTTTGGATAATAATGATTTAGAACGTGAAAGAGGAATTACAATTACCTCTAAAAACGTTTCAGTTATTTATAAAGACACTAAGATTAATATTATTGATACACCAGGTCACGCCGATTTTGGAGGAGAAGTAGAGCGTGTATTAAACATGGCAGATGGTGTTGTGTTATTAGTTGATGCTTTTGAAGGACCAATGCCTCAAACGCGTTTTGTATTACAAAAAGCGATTGACTTAGGTTTAAAACCTTGTGTGGTTGTAAATAAAGTAGATAAAGAAAACTGTACTCCAGAAGAAGTACATGAAAAAGTTTTTGATCTAATGTTCGAATTAGGAGCAGAAGAGTGGCAGTTAGATTTTCCAACCGTTTACGGATCGGCTAAAAATAACTGGATGAGTGATGATTGGAAAGTAGAAACTAAAAATGTTGAACCATTATTAGATATGGTTATAGAGCATGTTCCTACACCAGTTTTTGAAGAAGGAACAACACAAATGTTAATTACATCTTTAGACTTTTCATCTTTTACAGGTCGTATCGCGATTGGTAGATTACAAAGAGGAAGTCTTGTTGAAGGTCAGCAAATAGCACTTGTAAAAAGAGATGGTTCTATAACTAAAAGTAGAGTTAAAGAATTATTTGTATTTGAAGGATTAGGACGTAAGAGAGTAGAAAGCGTTCAAACTGGAGATATCTGCGCATTAGTTGGTATTGAAGGATTTGAAATTGGAGATACTATTGCAGATATTGAAAACCCAGAAGGTTTAAAATCTATCGCAATTGATGAGCCTACTATGAGTATGTTATTTACAATTAACGACTCTCCTTTCTTTGGTAAAGATGGTAAGTATGTAACGTCTCGTCATATCAAAGATCGTTTAGAAAAAGAATTAGAAAAAAACTTAGCACTTAAATTAGGAGAAACTGGTAGTGCAGATAAATTTATGGTTTTTGGACGTGGTGTCTTACACTTATCGGTATTAATCGAAACTATGCGTCGTGAAGGTTATGAGTTACAAATTGGCCAACCACAAGTAATCATTAAAGAAATTGATGGTGTTAAATGTGAGCCAATTGAAGAGTTAACAATTGATCTTCCAGAAACTGTTTCTGGAAAAGCTGTAGAATTTGTTACGATGCGTAAAGGTGAAATGTTAAGCATGGAGGCTAAAGGAGAACGTATGATATGTGAGTTTTTAATCCCTTCTCGTGGTATTATTGGTTTACGTAACCAATTACTAACAGCTACTGCTGGAGAAGCAATTATGGCACACCGTTTTAAAGAGTATCAACCTTTAAAAGGTGATATTCCTGGACGTATTTCAGGCTCTTTAATATCTATGGAAAATGGTACAGCTATCCCTTACTCTATTGATAAATTACAAGATAGAGGTAAGTTTTTTGTTGAACCTGGAGAAAATATTTACGAAGGTCAGGTAATTGGAGAAAACTCTCGTCAAGATGATATGGCTGTAAATATTACTAAAGCTAAAAAGCAAAGTAATGTACGTAGTTCTGGAGCAGATGATAAAGCTAAGATTGTACCAGCAATTAAATTTAGTTTAGAAGAAGCTTTAGAATATATCCAAAAAGATGAGTATGTTGAGGTAACACCAAACCATATTCGTTTACGTAAAATCTGGTTGACAGAAAACGATCGTAAGAGAAATAAGATTGCTTAATAATTGAAATCAATTCAGTTATCAAACCCAACACTTAGACGTGTAGTCCACTCTAAATATATTGATATAATTGGAGTTGTTTTGGTAACCGTAATCTGTTTTTACAGAGGATTTCATGAAACTATATATTATCAGGGAGGTATCCAATTTGGGGTACCTCTTTCTGGTTTTAGTGATTACATATCTAAAGGTGCTTTTCCAATTGGTTTGCTATCCACATTTGGAGCAGTAATCTCTTTGTTAGCAGCCCGGATGATTGTAAAACAACAAAATCTAGGAAATCTTATAGGGGTATTTACTACTGTAAACTCTGGGGTGATCGATTACCTGTTTGGAAACCATTCAGCCATTATAACCTATCCTTTAACTTTTATTATTGCTATTATTGCCACAAAAAAGTGGAGTGATGGTGAGCAAGTAAAAAAAGCAGATGCTAAATACTGGTTGCTAATTGTTTTGGCTTTTACAGTGTCTTATTCTTTAGTGTTTTTAGGTTTTTATTGGTTTGGAACAAGTATTACTAACCCATTTTTTAAACACACAGTCGCCATTATATTTGGTATATCTTTAGTTGGTAATGTAAGTACAGCCTTTAAATATGAACAAACATTTTTAACTTGGTCCTTTTATAATCTAGCTCAAATTATTAAAAATGTTATTCAAGGTAACCTAGCAAATGTGGTTAAGTACATGTTTTATATTGTTAATGCAATACTTACTTATTTTGATTGGCGTATTAATGGAGATGTTAAAACAAAAAGCATTAATTAAAGTTAGTACTTCTTAGAATTAATTTTTATTACCTAAACTTCAAGAAAAATTAGTACTTTCAAGGCTTAAATAAAAGATTTACTATTTTTTCTATAATTAAATATTCCGTCAATTCAAAAATGCTTTGGAACAGTTTTATCGCTGCATCCAATAATGCCACATTTTTATTTGATAGAAACTTTATGGATTACCATAAAGACAGATTTGAAGATTATTCTTTACTAATTTATAAAGCAGAAAAACTTGTTGCTGTACTACCAGCAAATAGGGTTGGTGATACGGTTTTCACTCATCAAGGATTAACTTATGGGGGATTAGTAACACATCCGTCATTAAAATTAAAAGAGGTCTTAGAAGTCTTTAAATCAATTCTTATTTTTCTTAATAATCAAGGCGTTTTAGTTTTAAATATAAAATCTTTACCCTCTATTTACGCGTCGACACCTAATAATCAATTAGATTATTTAATGTTTTTAATTAAAGCGACATTAAAAAGACGGGATGTGTTGTCTGTATTAGATTGTAGATTTAAGTCTGTAAAACTATCAAATAATAGAAAAAGAGGGGTGAAAAAAGCTAAAGCAAATAGTTTGATAGTAAAGGAAGAAGTAGATTTTGAAGGGTTTTGGAACTCAGTGTTGATTCCAAATCTAAAATTACAACACAAGGCAGACCCAGTACATTCTCTTGCTGAGATAAAGTTGCTACATTCACTTTTCCCTAAAAATATTAGACAATTTAATGTTTATAAAGACCAACAAATAGTAGCAGGAGTTACTATTTTTGAAACTAAAACAGTCGCCCATGCCCAATATATTTCTGCTACAGAAAACAAACAAGAATTAGGAAGTTTAGATATTTTATTTCAACATTTAATTAATGATGTGTTTGCTGATAAATTATATTTTGATTTTGGGATATCTAATTTAAATCAAGGTTTAAATATAAACGACGGTTTGTTATATTGGAAAGAAAGTTTTGGAGCTAGAACAATTACTCAAGATTTTTATTCAATTAAGACTACAAATCACCATCTTTTAAATTCGGTTTTTATATGATTAAGTTTTTAGACTTACCAAAAATAAATGCACGTTTTGAATCGCAATTTAAAACTGAGTTTTCATCATTTTTAGATTCAGGACATTATATTTTAGGAGAGGGTGTAAAAATATTTGAAACAAATTTTGCATCCTTTTGCGGCACAAAATATTGCATTGGAGTCAGTAACGGTTTTGATGCTTTAACATTAATATTTAAAGGCTATTTAGAGCTTGGTTTACTAAAAAAAGGAGATGAAGTTTTAGTGCCCGCTAACACATTTATAGCTTCGGTTTTAGCGCTTATTGAAGCAGGTTTACAACCTGTTTTTGTCGAGCCAAATTCTGAAACTTTTAATATAGAAGCTTCAGAAATTAAAAAACATATATCTAAAAAAACCAAGGCGATTTTGATAGTGCATTTATATGGACAATTATGTAATACTGAAGCTATATTAAAACTAGCTAATCAAAATAAATTGTTAGTTGTCGAGGATGCAGCACAAGCACATGGGGCTTTAAATGAATCTTTAAATGCAAAGGCTGGTAACCTAGTTAATGCAGCAGCCTTTAGTTTTTACCCTAGTAAAAACTTAGGCGCTTTAGGCGATGCGGGTGCAATCACCACCAATAATACAGATTTGGCTAAAGTTATTTTAAAATTAAGAAACTACGGTACCTCTTCTAAATATAAAAATGATGTTTTAGGTGTAAATAACAGACTTGATGAAGTTCAAGCATTGTTTTTGAATGTTAAATTGCAGGCATTAAACAATGATAATTTACATAGGCAAACTATTGCTAAAAGATATATTGCAGAGGTTAATAACAATAAAATAAAGCTTCCGCAATATAATGGGACACAAAACCATGTGTTTCATTTGTTTGTGGTGTTAGTTAAAAATCGTGAGGATTTTATTCAATATTTATTTAAAAACGGTATAGAAACTGGTATTCATTACCCAATTCCGCCACATAAACAAAAGGCGCTAAAACGATTTAATCATTTAAAATTTCCTATAACAGAAAAAATTCACGAAACTTGTGTAAGTTTGCCTATCAGTCCTGTAATGACTGATTTAGAAGTAGATAAAGTAATTAAATCCCTTAATAGTTACTAATTGAAAAAAGTCCTAGCATATATAAATAATAACGTCTTAGTTAAGGTGGCATCACTTAATTCGGTGTCTGTAATTATAAAAATTATTGCTGGGTTTTTAACTTCAAAATTTATTGCACTTTTTGTGGGGTCGGAAGGTATGGCGCTAGTTGGTAACCTCCGTAACTTTGTTGGATCTGTCCAATCACTTTCTATTTTAGGATTATATAAAGGGGTTGTAAAGTACATCGCCCAATTTAAAAATGACACTCTTCAGTTAAGTAAAACATTATCTACTGTATTTTATTTAGGATTTACTTCTACTATATTAATGTCTATAGTGGTGTATTTTAAATCAGAATATATTAATGATCTTATTTTTAAAGAGTATAATAATTACGCCTATATTATTAGGATTTTTGCAGTAGCGCTTCCGTTTTATTCATTAAACATGTTTGCGTTTTCAATAATGAATGGCTTTGCTAAGTATAAATACCTGATTATATTCAACATTTTTGGACAAATATTAGGAGCTGTCATTACTATTTTATTGATATGGCAAGAAAAAATTGATGGCGCTTTAATAGCAGTTGTTGTTGCAGAATCATTATTATTTTTAATAACATTGGTTGGTATTGCCAACAGAAAAAACTTTATACCATTAATTAAAGCAAGTCGATTTGATTTTAGCTTTGCAAAAAAATTGGGTTCATATTCTGGAATGGCCTTGTTTTCAGCAATTATATTACCATTAGTAGCAATATTAATTAGAAGTTATATAATTGATAATATAGGTTTAAAAGAAGCTGGTTTTTGGGAAGCCATGAATAGAATCTCTAAGTACTATTTGTTGTTTGTTAGTACTTTACTTACCATGTATATTTTGCCTAGGTTTTCTGAAATTGATAATATTAAAGATTTTAGAAAAGAAGTATTTAGCTTTTATAAAACCATAATCCCCATATTTGGATTAGGTTTAATCGTGGTTTATTTTTTACGAAGCTTTATAATTGCAATTGTTTTTACTGAAGAATTTAAGCCTGTTGAAGACCTGTTTTTATGGCAGTTATTAGGTGATTTTGTCAAGGTCTTATCAATTGTAATTGCTTATCAATTTTTAGCAAAACGTATGTTTTGGCATTATATAATAACTGAAGCATTCTCTGTAACGACGCTGTATTTTACTAGTAAATATTTAATTGACGAGTTTGGTGCGGTTGGTGCAAATATGGCGCATTTTGTTACTTACGTTATGTATTATGCTATTATTTTACTAATATTTTACTCTTCATTATTTGGCGTTTTACCAGATAAAGATGAGGACGAATAATTACGTTTTACTCCAAGTTAGTAAATATTTTTCTGCTATTTTTTTATAATTATGATGTGTTTCTATAAATGCATTAGCTTGCGTTGAAATGGTTTCAATTTGTTTAGGATTATTTATCAACCATTCTAAGGTATTAACTAAATAAATAACATCTGGTAATGCGTTTATAGCTACTGTGTTTTCTTTTAAATTATAATATTCAAGCCATTCTTTTTCTGCACCCGTAAAGATAATTTTTCCTTTTGCCATAGCTTCTAATGCATTATATCCTTGGTCGTAAGAGTAAACTTGATCAAGTACAATATGTGCTTTGTCGTAGCTTTTTATGTATTTTTTATAGGGTAAATCTACAGTGCTAGTAATTGAGATTTGATTAGCATATTTAGACTTAATTATAGTCAATGCTTCTGTGAAAAAATCAGCACCTTTTTTTAAACTTGATGTTGAGTTTATACCATGAAAAATATTAATTTTATCTTCAATTTTAATTGGCTTAAAGTCTAATAAGTCTGTATTAATTGGGTTTGGTATTAACCCTAAATATTTAGGATTATCCTTAAAAGCCCTATGGTAATCAATATCAGAGCAAATAATACCATTAATATTATGAGTTACATATTCGTGTAAATTTTTGTAGGCTTTATTTGTGTATTTTAATGAAAATTCAAAAGTATGTTTTAAACGTTTATCTTTTAAGTAAGGGCTTAAAACTGAATATCCATTCTCTGGATTTAAAAAATAATTAACTGTTGTATAATCCTCTCCGCAACATAATAAAAAGGCCTTTTTGTTTTGCTTAAACAGCTGCGAGTAAAGCTTAATAGATTGTTTTGGGTTAGCGCCGATAGCATCTTCGTTAATAAGCTGTACAACGTCAAAGTTGGATAATTTAGGAAGTAATTTTTTAAACTGGTTAGCGTATTCAGTTTTAATAAAATCAACGCCTAAAAATTTAATGGATAGTTTGTTTAAAAACCTGAAAAGCTTATATTTTTTTATTTTAGAAATTAATAAAAAATCAGATTCAAACTGTTTTAAGCCATCGCCAGAGCTAACTAAGGTCACTTGATGTCCAAGCGCAACTAATCCTTCTTTTAAAGAATTATGTAGCCTGCTATACTCTCCAATTAATAAAATCCTCATTTATATTTTATACATTTGTTTCAAAGATAGATGTTAATGGGCAATGCCAAAAAAAAAGATGTAAAATTAGAATTGTTAGTTGCAACAATGTTTCAGACATCTTTAGATTTTTTAGCTAAAATGTTTCCGCTAAGTCAGTTTCAAAATTATAATATTCTTGTTGTTAACCAAACTGATAGCTCTAAACTACTTAAATCAGATTATGATAATATTAGGGTTATAAATAGTTTTGATAAAGGATTGGCTAGAAGCCGAAACAAAGCCATACAAAACGCAATCGGAGAGTTTTGTTTATTTGTAGATGATGATGTTGTATTTAAACCTAATTTTGATGTAGATATTATTGAAGCTTTTAAAAGCAATCCTAATGCAGCTATTATTACTTTTAAAATGGAAGATTTTGAAGGTAACCTGTTTAAAAATTATCCTTCTATTAAATATCATAACTTAGAGTCTATAAAAGAAGTAAACTCTGTAGTTATAGCGTTTAAAACAGCATTAATTTTAAAAAACAAACTACTATTTGACGTTAATTTTGGTTTAGGTTCTATATTTGAAACTGCAGATGAATATATTTTTATTCGGGAAGCTTTAAAATTAAAATTGCGCACTATATTTGAACCTAAAATTATACTTTCGCATCCTTCATTTAGTTCTGGTCAAGATTCTGGAAATGATAGGTTGATTTTTGCTAGAAGCGCTTTGTATTATAAATATTCAGGTTATTTAGGATATCTTAAATTATGTAAATATTTATATATTGTCAACCAACAGGGCCATATTAAAAGCAATCAATTATTAAAAAAGTTTAACGTAGGTTTACAAGGTATAAAAACATATAAATCGATTATTAAATCTCAAAAAGAAAAGGTTTAAAGATGAAATTAAAAACTACTACAGTTGACACTGTGTCTATAATAGAAATTCCAAAAATCACTGACAAAAAAGGACGTGGTAATTTGTCTGTTATAGAAAACGATTGTGTTCCTTTTGATATTAAGCGAGTGTATTATTTGTACGATGTACCCAGCGATGCTTATAGAGGCGGACATGCACATAAGGCGCTGTATCAATTTTTAATTCCTTTAAGCGGAAGCTTTGATGTGATCTTAAAAGATGGTGAAAACACCAAAAAGGTTAGTTTAAATAAACCTAATAAAGGTTTGATGATTGTCCCTGGAATTTGGAGAGAACTTGAAAATTTTTCTTCAGGAGCAGTTTGCTTAGTATTAGCTTCTGAAGTTTATGACGAAAATGATTACATAAGAAGCTATAACGACTTTAAGCTATTTAAAAGCAGATAAATAAATGTTTTTTTTAATTAAAAAGCGTTGTGTTTTTTTTAAGTATACTAATATATTGGCTGGAAGCAGTGCTAATATTTTTTGTTTAAAATTAAGATTACTAAAGTCAATCTCTTTTATAACCTTTTTAGCCTCCTTGGTTTGACCTAATAATTTGTAACGTATGGCCAAAGCGTATCTATTAATATCTAAATATAGTTTTAAAGAGGCATTATCTTTTTCTTGAAGTTTATAGTTGCTAATTAGTAAATATCTGTCCTCATTATAATTGCTATTTGATAAGCTAGTTTGGTCGTAATAGTTATATAGCATCGTTGTTTTAGGATTAAATGCGATTGCTCCCATTAATCCAAACTTAATCCATAAATCAATATCTTGTCCGGTTCTTAAATTAGTATTGTAGCCATTAATCTTTAAAAAATCTTCTTTTTTAAATGCAACAGAAGATGATGTTGGTATAAAATTAATGATATTGGCTTTAAAAAAATCATCTATTATTAAGCAATCTTGGTCAAATTGAAAATTAAATTTAGTATTTGTTATAAAGGCATTATGACGTTTAATATTGTAATTGGTACAAAATAAAACTGCTTTACTAAAGCTTGTTATGCATTTTTTTAATTCAGAAAGGTGGTTGTTTTGCCATTCATCATCTGAATCTAAAGTTGCAATATACGTTCCATTTGAGGCATTAATTGCATTGTTTCTAGCAACAGACGCGCCTTGATTTACCTGTTTAATCAGTTTAATCTTTTCACTTTTTATACTTTTAATAATGTTTACACTATTATCAGTACTGCCATCATCAACTATTATAATTTCAAAATCCTGAAAAGTCTGATTCAAAATCGATTTAATCGTTTTTAAAACATATTTTTCCTTATTAAAAAGAGGTATGATTACAGAAAAATAGGACATTGTTTTTATAAGTACAAGATGATTGTAAGTGGCTTTTTTTCAAATCTAATCAAAATTATAGATTAACAATTAGACAAAGTAATAATTTTCAAATTGATATATTTACAATTGTTATTTTTAAACTTTTAATGAATTCATTTTTAAAAAACATTTTATATTTTCTTGTTCCAATAACTTTGGCAATTATTGCTATAGAGTGTTTTTACCGGTTTGTCCCAAATAACTATTCCTATAAAAACAAACAAATAAAATCTTATTATAAATCTGCTGAAACATTAGCTTTTGGTGACTCTCATGCTTTTTATGGTTTAAACCCAAAGTATTTAGATACTAAAACTTTTAATTTTTCTAATGTTAGTCAATCCATATATTTTGATAAGTTACTATTTGAAAAACACATAGATAGTTTTCCTAAATTAAAAAACATTATTCTAACTATTGCTTACACCACTTTAAGTGAAGAAGATGATAAATTAGATTTAAAATGGCGAAAGTATTTTTATAAAAATCAGATGGGGTTAGAGATTCCGTTAATATCTAAATACGATCCTAAGCAATACAGTTTGACATTAGTACACCAATTGCCTAAAACTATTAAATATATCAGAGATTATATAAAAGAGGGTGCATTGGTTACAAGTTATCCAAATGGATTTATTACTACTAACTTGGTTGAAGATAGTACTAAAGATTTAGATGATTTTGCTAAGCGTGTTACTAAAAATCATGAAGATGGTTTAATGGACTTTAAGAAAAACACAGTTCGGATCCAGGACATTATAACACAATGTAAAGCAAAAGGGATTACGGTTTATTTAGTTAGTTTTCCGGTTAATTATAGGTATGTAAATTTAGTTAACTCTAAAAAAGTTAATAAAATGTACAGCACAGTTGATAGCTTAGTTAAAAACAACGCAAATGTCAATTATATCAATTTATTTGAAGATAAGCGTTTTGAAGATTCAGATTTTTTTGATGCTAATCATTTAAATATTAAAGGTGCAGAAAAATGTACTAAAATATTAAATACGCTTATACTGTAGTTTTGCGCTGTACTACTTCAAAAATCCTATTGTCATCACATTTTAAAGTTTTACTAGGGTACTTTAAAAGCAGCGCATAATCATGAGTAGCCATTAAAATAGTATTACCATTTTTATTAATGTCTTGTAATACTTCCATAACTTCAATACTTGTTTGAGGGTCTAAATTACCAGTAGGCTCATCCGCTAATATTAATTCTGGATCGTTTAATAAGGCACGTGCAATCGCGATACGTTGTTGTTCTCCACCAGATAATTCATGCGGAAACTTAAAACCTTTGGTTTTCATGTCTACTTTTTCTAAAACGGAAGCAACGCGTTCTGCCATTTTAGTTTTGTCTTTCCAACCAGTTGCTTTTAATACAAATAATAAGTTGTCGTTAATAGTCCGATCAGTTAGTAATTTAAAGTCTTGAAACACAATGCCTAATTTTCTTCTTAAAAACGGAATGTCTTTCTCTTTTAAAGTTGGTAGGTCAAATTCTACAATATGTCCTTCGCCTTGCGTTAATTTTAAATCACCATATAAAGTTTTCATAAAACTACTTTTTCCAGAACCTGTTTTACCAATCAGGTAGACAAAATCTCCTTTTTTTACTTCCAGATTAACTTCTGAAAGGATTAGGCTTTTACCTTGAAAAATAGAAGCGTTTTTTAATTCTAAGACAGTGTTTGACATAAAGTAATTTTATTTTTTAGCTGTAATAACGCCTTTATAAGCGTAAATATTATAGATGACAAAGTAAACAATTAATGGGAAAAAAGGAAAACAAAATCGACTATTTGAACCATAGGCAACTAAGGCTTGTGCTAAGGATCCAGAAAGCACAATGCAAACGATAAATAGGTTGTAATCAAAGTGAGATTTATAATCTTTAAAAAATTTAAATAACTTAATTACTGAAAATAATAAGAACAGAAGATTAAACAACACTAAAATATACCGTTGAAAATGCAACCAAAAAGGTGTCGCTAATGTTTTAAATACCTTTTGTTTAATTTTACTGTATTCCCATTTTAAACTGTCTTGATTACCCCAAAACAAAAGCCATGACGTTGCGACTTGTTTAAGGTATAGTGTTGGGTGTGCTTTAAATAGGTTTTTAGAGATTTCTCCAAGCTGGTTTGAGAGTTCAATTTCTGATAATTGTGTTTTTTCTAATAGCTCTTCATGGGCTAACCAAACACTCATTGGTAATAAAGTTGGTTTTATTTTTAAAATAGAATCTCTGTGTTTAACTATAATGTCTCTAATTAAGGCGTGTTGTTTTGGTGCTTTTTCAAAAAAAGGAGTTGCAGTTTGTGCTAGATTAATTCCAAAATATTGTGTGTTAGTAAAATATCCTATTGTTTGTTTGTTATGATTATTCCATAAAAAATAACTTAGTAACGGAATTAATAATACAAGACTACTTTTAAAAAAAGCATTTTTAAATCCCGACTTACCCGACTTAATAGATTTTACACTGTAAAAGATTGCAAAACCAACAGGGATATATATATAAAGAGGTCTAGTTAGATACAACCAAGCCAATACAATAGATAAAAAGATATAGTACAGTTTGTTTTTATTGCTTTCAAATAATTGAAATTTAACAATTAACCACACGCTAGCTAAGACTAAAAAAACAGTTAAGGCTTCTGTTAAAACAGCAAAGTCATAAAGCACAACATGCATAAATGAAGTATATATAATTGCAACCCAGAAACCAATAGATTTACTTTTACTTAATTTTTTAGAAATATCAAATAGTAATAACGTGCTTAAAATACCAAGTAGTAATTGTAAAAAAATTAATGCTATTAGATTGTTTTGCAATATTGATAATAATATTGGATACCCTGGAGTCCGTTTACCGGAGTAGGTGCTTAAATCAAAAGAAGATATTTGTTTTGCTAAAAAAATATAATCATGAGAGTCAGGGAAAATAGTAATGGCGTAATAACCAAAAAATAAAACAACCCTAATTAAAACAGAATAGCCAATAAGAACCAATAATGTTTTGGAGTCAATAGCTGCTTGTATTTTTTTTAAAAACACCATTAGTAATATCTATAGATTTTAAGTAAATCTAGAGGTGTTTTTAAAAACTCAAAAAAAGTAATTCTAGTATCACCAGCGTCATGCCATTCTAGTAATGGGATTTCTCTAATATTAGATTTTGTATAAGCAATCCCTTTTTCTTGTTTTAGTCTTGCTAGAAGTTCGACATCAAAAAGCCATTTTGTTTTAAAAGGAGCTTTAAAAAGGGTTTGCGCTAATTCATTTTTTATAATCTTAGCCCCACACTGTGTGTCATAGATTTCAAGTTTTAAAATAACCGAATCTATACATGTCGCTACAACACGTCCAAAAAAGTGTCTATACGCTTTTCGTTTAATAGAGCTGCCAATAATTTTAATCCTTGAGCCTAAAACAAACTCTAAAGACTCATGTTTTGCGATATCTAATAATCTTGAAATTTCAGAAAGTGGTGTTGATAAATCGGCATCCAAATAGCCCAAATAACTATAGTCTTTTAGTTGTAAAACGCCTTGTCTAATTGCTTCAGCTTTGCCAACATTATTCTTTAAATGGATAACAGTAATACGCTTAGTTGTTTTTGCAAATGCCTGTAAAATTTTAAGAGTATTGTCCTGGCTACCGTCATTAACAAAGCACAAATCAAAACTAATGCTACTATCCTGAAAAGCTTTAAATGCATCAATGTTTAGCCTATTGGCTTCATTGTAACAGGGTATAATAATACAGCTTTTAGGCATTGTTAAATAATGGTGTTTTTTAAACTAGTTGTAAATGTATTGTTTAAAACGCAATACCCAAAATAACTAGTGTTTTTTCGTTTTTAATGTGATGGTATATAATTATTAGTTAAATCTATCGTTAGACATATAGATTAATTTATCTTTGATTTTGAATTTAAAAATAGCATCAATGTTAGTAAAAAAACAACTTACATTTTTCATTACCCTAGCGTTTTGTTTTCAGTTACTTGGACAAGAATCAGCAGTGTACACAAACAGTTTAGGTGATTACCAAAAGGCGCTTCAGCTTTATAACAGTCAGCAATATTTAGCATCTCAAAATTTGTTTAGTCAAATTAAAAAGGAAACTCAAGACCAAAATATACAAAGCAATTGTGCGTTTTATATTGCTAATGCAGCCATTAGATTAAATCAGCAAAATGCAGATGTTTTAATGGAGCGTTTTGTTGAAGATTATCCAACAAGCACCAAAAAGAATACTGCGTTTTTAGATGTAGCCGAGTATTATTTTACCAACGGTAAATATGCTTACGCTCAAAAATGGTATGCTAAAGTAGACGAGAGATCGCTTGCTAGAGCAGATAAAGAAACCTATAATTTTAATAATGGGTATGCTTCCTTTACTACCAAAAACTATAAAGACGCTAAAAAGTATTTAACACGTGTAGAAACCTCTCAAAAATATGGGTCTCAAGCTAAGTACTACTTAGGGTTTATGTCTTATGAGGGTGATGACTACGATGGTGCTAATAAGTATTTTGAGCAAGTTGGTGATGAGGAAAAGTACAAAGAAAAACTAAGCTATTATCAAGCGGATTTAAACTTTAAATTAGGAAAATTTGATAAGGCTATCCAGTTGGCTAAATCTAAATTAGAGACTAGTGATAGAGGCGAAGTTTCAGAATTAAATAAAATTATTGGTGAAAGTTACTTCAACTTAAAAAAATATGACGAAGCAATTCCATACCTAACAGGTTATAAAGGGAAAAAAGGAAAATGGAATAACACCGATTATTACCAATTAGGATATGCTTATTATATGCAAAAAGACTATGATAAAGCAATCTCAGAGTTTAATAAAATTGTAAGTGCAGATAATAGCGTAGCGCAAAATGCTTACTATCATTTAGCAGAAAGTTATGTAAATGTAGGTAAAAAGCAAGAGGCGTTAAATGCTTTTAGAAACGCGTCGCAAATGGATTATGATTTAAAAATCCAAGAAGACGCTTGGTTAAATTATGCTAAAATTAGTTATGAGATTGGTAATGCCTATCAATCTGTGCCACAGGTGTTAACGGGTTATATCGAAAAATATCCAGACACACCTTATAAAGAAGAAGTAGAGACTTTATTAATTGACTCGTACATTACTTCTAAAAATTACAAAGAAGCCTTAGAGCTTTTAAAAAATAAAAACAGTTTTGAAAGCAAAGTAGCGTATCAAAAAGTTGCTTTTTATAGAGGTTTAGAGTTGTTTAACGAAGCTAAATATCAAGAAGCAGAAGACCTTTTTGATAAATCATTAAAAGAACAACAAGATCAAAAATTTACTGCTAGAGCAACCTTTTGGAAAGCAGAAACCGATTACAATCTTACTAATTATGAAGATGCTTTAATTGGCTTTAAACAATTTAAACAACAGGCTGAAGCAGCTACTACTAAGGAGTTTGATAATATATATTACAATATTGCATACACCTATTTTAAGCAAAAAAACTACGACCAGTCTACCGCATTTTTTAACCAATTTATCAATAAAAATCAAACTGATAAAGTCAGATTAAACGATGCCTATTTACGTTTGGCAGATGGATATTTTGTATCTAGTCGTTATAATCAAGCTATTGCAGCGTATGATAATGCGATGCAAGTTGGGAAAATAGAAAATGATTATGCATTTTTTCAAAAAGCAATGAGTTATGGATACAATGGTAATGAAGCAAATCAGACCAACCAATTAGAACAGTTTATTGCTAAATATCCAAAATCAAAACTACGTGATGATGCTATGTATGCATTAGGGAATAGTTATGTTAAATCAGGTAAAGATGCTAAAGCAATTGCAATTTATAGTCAATTAAAAAAAGAATATAGTACAAGTCCATTTACCAGTAAAGCACAGTTGCGTCAAGGGTTAGTATATTATAATTCTAATCAAAACCAACAAGCTTTAACTACATTTAAAGCAGTTGCAAAAGACTATCCAAGTACGCCAGAAGCTAATCAAGCAGTTGCAACAGCAAGACTAATTTATATAGATTTAGGTAAAGTAGACGAGTATGCAACTTGGGTTAGAACCTTAGATTTTGTAGAAGTGACAGATGCCGATTTAGATAATGCAACTTATCAAGGAGCAGAGAAACAATATTTAGACGAGGATGTAAACGAAGCAATTAAGCAATTTAATGGGTATTTAAACCAATTTCCTAATGGGTTGCATGCTACACAAGCTCATTTTTACTTAGGACAATTATATTTTAAAAAGGACTTAAAAGCTAATGCAGAACCTCATTATGCCTATGTTGTAAGTAAGTCGCAAAGCGAGTTTTCAGAAGAAGCATTATTGCGTTTGTCTCAAATTCAATTAGATAAAAAAGATTGGAACGCAGCCATCCCGACACTAAAACGTTTAGAGGTAGAGGCTAACTTCCCACAAAATAGTTTATTTGCACAATCTAATTTGATGCAAGCTAATTACCAATTAGATAATTATAATCAAGCAGTCGCTTACGCGGAAAAAGTGCTTAGTAACAATAATTTGGACAATAAAATTAGAAGTGATGCCCACGTGATTATTGCACGTTCGGCAATCAAAACTAACGACCCTGCTAAAGCAAAAGCTGCTTATGCACAAGTCGAAACATTTGCAACCGGCGAAACTGCTGCAGAAGCCTTGTATTACAATGCTTATTTTAAAAATAAAGAAGGACAGTTTAAAGCATCTAATCAAGTAACCCAACGTTTAGCAAAAGATTATTCAGGTTATAAATATTATGGCGCAAAAGGATTGGTTATCATGGCTAAGAATTTTTATGCTTTAGGTGATGCGTTTCAAGCCACTTATATCTTAGAAAGTGTGATTAAAAACTTTGGCAATTTTGAAGATGTGAAACAAGAGGCTCAAACCGAATTAAATAAAATAAAAACTGAAGAAGCTAAGACTAATTCATCAGTAATATCTGAAGACTAAAAACATCAATCGACACAATCGTAATTCATAAATAAAAATTATGTTTAGTACAAAAAAACAAATCATATTAGCGATAGTATCATTATTAATAACTGTTTTTGCGTTTGCTCAAGAAAGAGAAGGCGACACCATCCAAACAGGAGTTATTGACGTTGTTAAACCATATACACCAACTATTTCTGACGCCTTTAAAGTAAAAGAAACACCATCGTTGGACGACACAGATACTGCGACTAAAAAAGAAGTAAAATATAATATTTTTTCTTTTCCCGTAGCCTCAACATTTACACCAGCAAAAGGAAAAGCAGCAGTAGTAGATAAAGCAAAAAAAGTAAAACTTTATGATAACTACGCTACTTTAGGAGTTGGGACTTATACAACAGTGTTAGGCGAAGCTTATCTAAACCAGGCAATTGGAAGAGATCAAGTTTTTAGCGCTTACATTGGGCATCACTCCTCACAAGGTGATATAGAAAATGTATTAACAGATAATGGGTTTTCTGACTCAAAACTTAACTTAAATTACACCAAAAAAGACCGTGATTATAGTTGGTCTGTTTTAGGTGGTTTTCAATACCAAACCTATAATTGGTACGGATTACAACAACCACTATTTAATCAAGCTACAGCAGATAATATAGATGTTGGACATAGTTTTATTAATGGTTATGTTGGAGGAGATATTACATTTCAAGATGCTATTGTTTCTTCTGGAAGTGTTTTTTATAGACGATTTGGAGATGATTTTGGTTCTGGAGAAAATAGGTTTAAAGCTAATGCTATTGGGACAATTAATATTCAGGATAACGATGTAGATATAGAAGTGTTTACAGATTATTTAGGTGGTAGTTTTGATAAAGCGTATGCAGCACCTAGTCAACTTAATTACGGAAACTTTCAAGTAGGTGTAGCACCTAAGTTTCAATTAAAGGAGGATGATTTAACAGTTGATTTAGGTGTTAAAGCTGTCTATTTAAACGATACCGAGGCTAGTAAAAGTAAATTCTTTATCTATCCAAATATTGCAGCTAGTTACAGGTTAGTAGATGAGGTTTTAATCGTCTTTGGAGGTGTAACCGGTGGGTTAAACCAGAACTCTTATTATGACTTTGCACAAGAAAACCCTTTTGTGTCACCAAATCTTTTTATTGCACCAACAGATCAACAATATAAAGCGTTTGCAGGTATAAAAGGTAAACTGTCTAATACGATGAGTTATTCTGTAAGCGGTAATTATAAGTCAGAAAAAAACAAACCATTATTTGTAAATAATGATATCACACAAACATCAGAACCTTACACCTACGGAAACTCATTTGGAGTGACTTATGATGATGTAACTACTTTTGGTTTTGCTGGAGAATTAAATGTTGATATTAACAGAAACTTTACTTTAGGAGTTAAGGGGGAATATTTTTCTTATGATGTTAAAAACGAAGCTGAAGCATGGAACTTACCAGAATTAAAAGCCTCTTTATTTTTAGATTATCAAATTAACGAGCAATGGTTTGCAGGTGCAAATCTATTTTATGTCGGAGAGCGTAAAGACCAATATAACATCCCTAATCTAATCACTCCTATGTCTGGAGTGGTAACTTTAGACGCTTATTTTGATGCTAATGCACATGCAGGATATCATATTAATGACCGTTTTTCGGTATTTGTAAAAGCTAATAATATTGTAGGAGAAGAATATGCTAAATGGCAAAATACACCTGTACAAGGGATTCAGTTTTTAGCCGGAGCGACTTACAAGTTTGATTTTTAACAAGTAGTATCATTTAATAATTGTTATAGAATCACACCAACATAATTATAAAAAAAGCCTCAAAATGAGGCTTTTTTTATTCTTATATTTACTCAAAATTTATAAAATATGAAAATCACCAAAATCCTTTTTTTATTTTTAATAGTAATGTCATGCGCTTCAGATAAAACAGAAGTCGATACAATTATTACAAATGCAATGGTTTATACAGTAGATTCAGATTTTAATAACGCTGAAGCTTTTGCAATAAAAAACGGAAAATTTGTTGAGGTCGGGACGTCAGCTGATATTATTAATAAATATCAAGCTGCTAATATTGTGGATGCTAAAGGTCAAACTATTCTTCCAGGTTTTATTGATGCTCACTGTCATTTTTATGGTTTAGGGCTAAACCAGTTACGTGTTAATTTAGTAGGTACAACTAGTTTTGATGACGTCATGAAAAAAGTCATAGACTTTCATAATCAAAAACCCTCTAATTTTATAATAGGAAGAGGTTGGGATCAAAACGACTGGGAAGACAAAACCTATCCAAATAAAGCACTTTTAGATAAGCTATACCCTAATACACCCGTTGCTTTGACAAGAATAGATGGACATGCCATGTTATGTAATCAAGCAGCTTTAGACTTAGCTAAAATTGATGTAAATACTAAGGTTGAAGGTGGAGAGATATTAAAAGAAAACAGACAACTAACTGGAATTTTAATTGATAATCCAATGGAGTTGGTGTATGCAACCTTGCCTAAGCCAACAAAGCAACAGCAAGTAGATGCACTGTTAGAAGCACATAAAATTTGTACAGATTTAGGACTGACCACTGTGTCTGATGCAGGGTTAGATAAACAAGTTATCCAGTTGATTGATAGTTTACAACAAGCAGGAAAATTGGACATGCGTATTTACGCGATGATAAGTAACAATAAAGCAAACCTAGATTACTATTTGTCTAAAGGAAAAATTAAAACAGACCGACTAAATGTGCAATCTGTAAAAGTATACGCAGATGGTGCATTGGGATCTAGAGGTGCAGCTTTAAAACAAGATTATTCTGATCAGCACGAGCATTTTGGCGCATTGGTTATTGGTACAGACGCTTATAAAAACTTAGCCGACCGTATCGCAAAATCTGATTACCAAATGAATACGCATGCTATCGGAGACTCGGCTAATAGATTTGTATTACAGACTTATGATAAAATTTTAAAAAATCAGACCAATAGACGTTGGAGAGTTGAGCATGCTCAGGTAATTACTGATAATGATTTTGATTATTTTAAAAACGAAAACATTATACCTTCCATACAACCAACACATGCAACAAGTGATATGTATTGGGCGGAAGACCGTTTAGGGAAAGACCGAATTAAAGGTGCTTATGCCTATAAAACATTATTAGAAAAAAGTGGACGTGTAGCCTTAGGAACAGATTTTCCGATAGAGCAGGTTAGTCCTTTTTTAACCTTTTATGCAGCGGTAGCTAGACAGGATACAAAACAATTTCCGGAAGGTGGATTTAATAAAGAAGAAGCCTTAACAAGGGAAGAAACTTTAAAAGGAATGACCATTTGGGCAGCTTATGCTAACTTTGAAGAAAAAGAAAAAGGAAGCATTGAAGCAGGTAAATTTGCCGATTTTATTATCTTAGACAATAATATAATGACCGTTAATCAAAAGGACATCCCAAACATTAAGGTAAATCACACCTACATAAATGGAGTGGCACAATAGTTGCTCTTTTGTAATAACATAAACATAATTAAAATGAAAAAAATTATCGCAATAGTATGCTTTTTAGCTATAGGGACAGTCAGTTTTGCGCAAGCAGATCAGTATAGTAAGGATGTTAAAACCTGTATAAAAAGTAACGGAACAATTACTTATTATGAAGGTGTAATTGATCAAATGTTTTCTATGTTAGAAGAGCAGTTTGCGTCTCAAAATGTACCTGATTCTGTTTGGACAGAGCTTAAAATGGTAAAATCTAGCTCGATGGATGAATTATCACAAATGATTGTATCTGCTTACCGAGCACATTTTACTCATGAAGATGTAAAAAACATGAACGCCTTATATAAAACTAAAGCTGGAAAAAACATGTTTAAACCAGAAGCTTTATCTGAAGGCGATAAAATTGTATTAAAAGAGTTTTATCAAAGTGATACAGGTCAAAAAATTGTCAGCTCTCAGGACTCTATGAATGCCTCTATGAGTGATATTTCTGTAATGTGGAGTGGTGATTTATACAAAAATATGATTGCAAAACTTTCAGCAAAAGGTTTTGATCTTTAATTAGATAGCTTTGCTAAATAGTCATAATGCTCGCCTTCCGCGAGCATTTCGCATTTTAGACCAATAGCAGTACAAGCATCATTCAATAATTTAAAATCAAGATACAACCATTTCATTGGTGCTTCTTTTTCGTTTTTATAACTTAAAAAATAATCTAATTCGCCATAATAATTAGCATTCATATCTTGCCAAAAACCACCGTCTTCATCTAAATACATATACTTAATATCACTAGAATCAATTAGTATTTGTCCCCCTTTGTTTAGCAGTGATTTTAAATGTTTTAAATATTTAGAGACTTGATCTAAAGTTTGAAAAATTCCGGTACCATTCATTAATACTAAAATAGTATCAAATGTTTCAGTTTCGTCTAAAAGCGCAATATGCTCAGCGTTAATTACACCTCTAGCTTTGCTAACTTTAATTGCTCCTTCAGAACTATCAATTGCTTTTACCGTCAGTCCTTGGTTTTGCAAATACAAACTATGACTACCGGAGCCACACCCTACATCCAAAACAGTGCCTTTAGATAATTGTAAAGCCTTTTGCTCTAGTTTAGGCATGTCTTTATAATCTCTAAAAAGATAGGGTAGCGGTAACTCATCTTCGTCAGAGATGTTGGTCGATGTGACTAAATCTTCAGTATAATTATCATTTTGATAATCTAATAATGCTTTTCCGAAAAGGTCTTTCATTTAAAATACTATTTTTGTGTTATGGAAGAATTTTTAAATGGTCTCCCAAAGCTTGCCAAAGATAAGCATAAGGAAAATAAAACCTTTTTTACAAAGCTAAAAAAGAGACCACCAAAACAATTAGATTATTTGATGCAGGAGCTGCATGAAGACGAGTTTAAAAAAACCGATTGTCTGACTTGCGCTAATTGTTGTAAAACCACAGGGCCTTTATTTACAGATAAAGACATACAGCGTATTTCTAAACATTTTAGACTAAAACAACAACAGTTTATTGACACCTATTTACGTCTTGACGAGGAGAATGATTACGTATTACAATCCGTACCCTGTATTTTTTTAGGAGCGGATAATTACTGTTCAATATATGATGTTCGTCCAAAAGCATGTGCCGAGTTCCCGCATACGGATCGTAAAAAATTTCAGCAAATATCTAATTTAACTTTAAAAAATGTAGCTATTTGTCCCGCAGCTTTTAATATTGTAGAAAAGATGAAAACCTTAATTAAATAAAGTTGAAGACTTCTTAAGGAAATCTTCGACTAAATATTTAGATATATGTCAAGTGTATTATTAACTAATAAATTTTAATTAATGGAAAACCTAATTAATTATTTTGAAACAATTCCCTCTACTCATAGAGCATTAATTCTTGTAGGTGGTATTACCTTGTTTTGGGTGTTAGAAGGTGCATTGCCATTATTTAATTTTAACTATAAAAAGTGGTCCCACGCTTGGCCAAACTTGTTTTTTACAGCAACTACTGTTGTAATAAACTTTGCACTAGCAGGTCTGTTAGTTTTTACATCATTTTGGGTAACACAAAATAATTTTGGTATTATTAATTGGCTTCCAGAAATGCCACTTTGGTTATATGTTATGTTTGGGGTCTTGTTTTTAGATTTTTTTGGTGCATATTTAGCGCATTATGTAGAGCATAAAATCAAACCCTTATGGATGATACACTTAGTGCATCATTCGGATCATAAAGTTGACACAACTACAGCAAATAGACACCATCCTTTAGAGAGTGTGATACGTTTTGTTTTTACTTTAGCTGGCGTATTTATTGTTGGTACACCAATAGCAATAGTCTTTTTGTATCAATCATTATCTTTAATTGCAACACAATTTTCTCATGCTAATATAAAATTACCAAGAACGGTTGATAAAGTATTAAGTTTTGTGTTAGTTTCTCCAGATATGCACAAAGTACATCATCATTATAGATTACCATATACAGACTCTAATTACGGAAATATATTTTCTATTTGGGACCGCCTATTTGGTACTTTTATGGTTTTAGATAGAGATGAAATTGTTTATGGTGTCGATACATTTCCAAACGAAATAGAAAACAGTAGCCTAAAGCATTTATTAAAACAACCTTTTCATAAATATCGAAAACCAACTTCCGAGTAATTTTGATAAATTCTTTGGATTTGGTGTAAATTAATAGTAAAAATGTATCGTCTTGGTATGTTTTTTGAGTATATGTTAAGTAGTTGCTCTTAAAGGCTACAAATCATTGATAATCAGTTAAATTAACTATTCATCGACTATTTTACGTAGTTTGGCTAAAATTAATTAATTTATACTAAGATTAATATGGAATATTCCAATTTCAATCTACATTTGGTATCCCCTTAAACTGATTTTTAGCGTAACTATTCAATTTAAGTTAATGATTATGCAAAAAATAACATACATATTACTTTTCACCTTAATGATTGGTGCATCTGCGTTTTCTCAAACCAGAAGTAGAACAACTATAGTTGAAAATGTAAATGCTACAAAAGCTGGTCTTGTTCATGTACTAAATAGAACAGGAGATACTATTATACTTAAAAGTAGCACGCCTATTTTTAGATTTAGCTTTTTATTTCACACACAAAAAGAATCTGTTTTAATGGATTTAGATAGTAAAGAGGCTAAAATACCTTTACATCATTTTGAAGTAGGTCGTTACACTGTTGTAGCTTACAGAGAAGATGCTGTATACCCTATTTCTTTAAACAGGGTTGAGGTTATTAATAAACCAGCAGATGCCATAGCAGATTTAGAAGAAGATATTTTAAGAGCAAGTTTGTCTAAAGACGAACAACGTAAAAGAAACATCAAGCCTAGAGTTGCACCAGAAAGAGACACGCGTTTAGCAGAGGTGACATCAAAGCAAAATAGAGCAGAAACTGAAGCAAAAGAAAGAGAGCAAAGAGAATTAATTAAAAGACAAGCCGATGATGCTGCTAAAAGAGAGCGTGCATTAGCGGAAGCAGAAGCTGAAAAGCAAAGAGCATTAATTAAAAAAGAAGCTGAAGAAAAAGCTAAAAAAGAACATGCTTTAGCGGAAGCTAATAGAGTGAGAGCAGAAAAAGAAAAAGCAGAAAGACAGTTAGCACAGATTGAAGCAAACAGAAAAGCAATTAAAGAACGAGAAATTGCTGAAGCTAGAAATCAAGAGTTAAGAGCTATTGCTGAAGCAGAAAGAAAAGCATCTAATAAAACTGTAGCTGATAATACTAGTTCTAGACCGAATAGTGAAATTGATAAAAAATCTATTAAGTACAATATTTCTATAATCAATGACGACTCTGTTGATAAACAAACAAGAGAAGACTATAGAAAACAAAACTTAAGACCTAACGGTAAAGCTTACGACGAATAACCAATACTATTTATATAACAAATAAGGTTTACGTTTAACCATAAAAGCATTCAAGCCACTTGTCCAAGTGGCTTTTATTTTGTCCACACTCCAACCCGCTTCTATTTGTTGTTGTAATTTTTTTGTTCCAGCTAGTTTTGTAAAAAATCCATTCTTAACAAAAAAATCAGATGGATTACTTGTGGACTTATAAGCTTCGATTAAGTAGCTTAAGTTTAAACCATTTAGTGGCTCAACTTCACTTAAATTATAACCGTTACAAGCTATGTTTTTATGTTTTGGGTATTTAGCACCGTCATTAGATTTTGGAGTAAACACATAGTCCGTTTTAGGTAAAAACGGAGAGCCATAAACCTGAAACTGTAAATCTGTACCACGACCAGCACTAACATTAGTGCCTTCAAAAAAGCACAGACTAGGGTATAAGTTTATAGCCTGGGCATTTGGTAAATTAGGCGAGGGTTTGATAGGTAAATCATAAGCCATTTGTCTGTTGTAATTTTTTAAGGTAATAACTTTTAAATCACATTGCACCGCATTATTTAGCCATTTTTCGCCATTAATTAATTGTGCATACTCACCAATAGTTAATCCATGAACAACCGGTACAGGATGCATGCCAACAAAACTGGTATGTTCCATTTCTAAAATAGGACCATCAATATAATGTCCGTTAGGGTTTGGTCGGTCCAATACAATTAAAGTCTTGTTTTGTTCGGCACAAGCTTCCATAACATAATGTAATGACGATATGTAAGTATAAAAACGTGCGCCAACATCTTGGATATCAAAAATTACAACATCAAGATCTTGTAATTGGGCAACAGTAGGCTTTTTATTTTTTCCGTAAAGCGATATAATTGGTAGGCCAGTTTTGGTGTCAATACCATCTTTAACTACTTCTCCAGCATCTGCAGTCCCTCTAAAACCATGTTCTGGAGCAAATACTTTTTTAACCGCAACGCCTATCTCTAAAAGCGAATCCACAATATGTACATTACTATCAAAACTTGGTGTTTTACTATTAGTTTTAAATAACACACTAGTTTGGTTAGCAACAATCCCAACACGTTTACCTTTTAATAACGGTAAATAGGCTGCAGTTTGGTTAGCACCAACAATAATTTGCTTTGTAGTAGGGTTATCTATTTCAGTTTCAGTTTTAGCCAAAACAGTATTAGTTTCACTTATATTATTTTTCGTTTTAGAAGCACAAGAAATTAATACTAAAACAAATAATAAAACTGTATTTTTGAAAACATTAAATTGCATAATCTAGTTTGAATTTCGAGTTTTTTATAGCTAAACGCATAATTGATAGTAAAGCGTATAAAAGTAGTATATCGGCACCAATAATAAAAATTGGTATCGTAGCAATTGCATTGGGTATAATTGTAATGATGATAGCTATTGCAACAGGTATTGGTTTGCAGCAAAAAATTAGAGAAAAAGTAATTGCCTTTAATGGGCACAGTATTATCCAAAATTACGATAATAACAACTCGCAAGAAAGTATCCGACCAATTACAACAGATCAAGATTTTTATCCAGAGTTTAAAAACGTACCAGAAGTAACACATATCCAAGGTACAGCAACAAAATCCGGGATAATTCGATTAGAAAACGATTTTGAGTACATCATTGTCAAAGGGGTTGGTGCAGATTATGACTGGCAATATTTTAAAGACTTTTTAGTACAAGGACGTTTGCCGGATTACACCAAAGCCCGTAACCAGGATATTTTAATCTCGCAATACCTAGCCAACAGACTGCAATTAAAATTAAACGATCGAATAAATACCTATTTTTTAAAGGACGACACCACAAGACCACCAAATGTAATTACCTATAATATAGTTGGTATTTACGATTCTGGTTTGCAGGAATTTGACCAACTTTATGTAATTGGAGACCTTAGACACATCCAACGATTAAACAAATGGGACGATAATCAAGTAGGACGTTTCGAGGTTTTTATAGACAATTATAACACGCTAGAAAAAACAGGACTTGCCATTTTTAAAGAGGTGCCCTCCAACCTAAATGCCAAAACGGTAGATAAAGAATATCCCTTTATTTTCGAGTGGATTAAAATCTTTGACAATAACATTTACGCCATAATCGGCATCATGATACTGGTAGCAGGTATTAATATGATTACCGCACTGCTTGTACTAATATTAGAGCGCACGCAAATGATAGGTATCCTAAAAGCCTTAGGAAGCAATAACCTAGCAATCCGTAAAATATTTTTATACAACGCAGGCTATCTGATCCTAAAAGGACTGTTTTGGGGTAACCTAATCGGGTTAAGTTTATTACTGCTACAAAAATACTTTGGACTATTCCCATTAGACCCAAAAACCTATCACGTCTCGGCAGTACCAGTATACATAAACATCGGTTATATTATCGCGTTAAACGTTGGGACCTTTGTATTATGTTTACTAATGCTACTAGTACCCTCGTACATTATTTCAAAAATATCACCAGTAAAAGCCATACGTTTTGATTAAATAATTAGGGCGTTACCACAAGGGTCGCGTCATCCACTATATCTTTTTTGCGCATAAGCGCGCACAAAAAAGGATGTCGTTACTACCGCTAACGCAACCAACCAAAGTAAAGTCATAAAATAAATTAATGTAGTTTTAACTTTCAGTTTTAGACAATTACTGTACTTTTGCACAGTTAAAAATCCGAAATGAAACAAGCCATATACAAACGCTTCAGTTTGATAAGTTACAACCTATTAAACGGAATCATTTCATATTAAAAAAAGAATAATAAATCACCCTAATGAAATACGCAAATAACATATTAGAAACTATCGGTAACACACCATTAGTAAAACTAAACAAGTTAACAGCAGAGTTACCCTGTCTAGTATTATCTAAATACGAAACCTTTAATCCAGGAAACTCTGTTAAAGACCGTATGGCATTACAAATGATAGAAGATGCAGAAGCAGATGGACGCCTAAAACCAGGAGGAACAATAATAGAAGGGACTTCAGGTAATACTGGGATGGGATTAGCATTAGCAGCCATAATAAAAGGATACAAATGTATTTTTGTAATGGCAGACAAACAAAGTAAAGAAAAGGTAGACATGCTTAAAGCAGTAGGTGCAGAGGTAGTAGTTTGCCCAACAGCAGTAGAGCCTGACGACCCAAGATCATACTACTCTGTATCAAAACGATTAGGAGAAGAAACACCAAACAGTTGGTACGTAAACCAATATGATAACCCAAGCAACGCAAAAGCGCATTACCTAAGTACAGGTCCAGAAATCTGGGAACAAACAGAAGGTAAAATTACACATTTTGTAGTAGGTGTTGGTACCGGAGGGACAATCTCTGGTGTTGGAAAATACCTAAAAGAGCAAAATCCTAACATTAAGGTTTGGGGTATTGATACTTACGGATCGGTATTTAAAAAATACCACGAAACAGGTATTTTTGACGAAAACGAAATCTACCCATACGTCACAGAAGGTATTGGAGAAGATATCCTACCAAAAAACGTAGACTTTAGCATTATCGATGGATTTACAAAAGTAACCGATAAAGATGCAGCAGTATATACACAAAGACTATCTAAAGAGGAAGGTATGTTTTTAGGTAACAGTGCTGGAGCAGCAATTAAAGGCGTATTGCAATTAAAAGAACACTTTACTAAGGACGATGTTGTTGTGGTATTATTCCATGACCATGGTAGCAGATATGTAGGTAAAATGTTTAATGACGACTGGATGCGTAAAATGGGATACATAGATTAATCCTAATTTATTTTAATATATTAAAAAGCCCACTAAGTAACTTGTGGGCTTTTTTTGTGAGCATTATAGACTAGCAATCTATACTTTAGATTTTGCAGATATGGCACATAATTTTAATAGTTAGGGCTTTAACTGACATATTTTCTGCTTTTTTAAAAGCATAAAAACTTTATTTTAAATAGGGGATTAATGTTGTAGTTTACTGCTATTAAAGGGTTGAGACTCAATTTTTTGCTAAAACCACTCCGTTTTTTAGGAATATAAAATTATATTTTAAGGTTTGGCTTGATTTTGGCGTTTAGTGTGTCAGTACGTTTAAACTATAATAATTACAGCATAAAAATTATGCAAAACGTACGTTTTAAAATTTTATATATAGTATGAATCAAGTTAAAGAAAACAACACAGTTAAAGTAAATTACACAGGTAAATTATCTGATGGACAAATTTTTGATACTTCAGAAGGAAGAGAGCCTTTAGAGTTTACTTTAGGTCAAGGACAATTAATTCCTGGTTTTGAAAAAGGAGTTATTGATATGAAATTAAACGAAAAAAAGACCATCACAATTGCTAAAGAAGAAGCTTATGGTGATGTTAACCCAGAATTAATTCAGGAAGTAAGTAAAGCGGATTTACCGCAAGATATGACTCCAGAAGTTGGTATGGGATTAGTTTCTAAAACTCCAGATGGACGCGAAACTAACTTATTAGTAGTTGAGGTAAAAGACGAAACTATTGTTTTAGATGCCAACCACCCATTAGCTGGTAAAGATCTTGTTTTTGATCTAGAAGTGGTAGACATTAAATAATTTAAGTCACTTTATAAAATAAGCCACTTATTTTATAAGCATCCTAATACTTTTTGTTGCAATATCGTAACAAAAAGTATTAGGATTTTTTTTGTTTAGAATTTTGAGGTTTGGTTTGCTATTAGAAGCAATAGGCTGATTGTCTTAGTTTTTATACTAGTTTTTTATAATTCGTTTTTTATTAATTCAATATATTCTTGAACTATTTTTTTTGTATCTCCATAATTTTCAGATTTTTCATTTGTTCCTTCTTTTAAATAAAGTTTTCTATTTATTTCGAGCATTATAGATTCAACATTTTTATTTTTTTGATAATATTCCATCGGAACAATTGACCCGCTAAAAGGGTAGTCAATTCCAAGGGTAAGGTTCCTTTTCTTAAAGAAATTTACGGATATATCTATTAATTTTTTAGGTGTATGAAATTTATCCGTTCCTATATTATAATCAGGTCTTGGAACAATTTTATGTAGACTTCTTTTCATTGGTATTTCTGGGAAAGGGTGACAATCAAGAATTAATGCTCTATTATTTAAATCTATTTGTTTTTTTACAGCATTATTTAATTTTGAATGATGTTTAAAATAATACTCATTCAAAATTTTTTCTCTCAATTCTGACGAAATTACTCTCATAACTTCATTTTCATCTGTTTTTTTATACAAAACCCCCATACCTACTTTAGACATAGGTTCTTTTGAATCGTCAGAAAATCTTTCAGGATCGCAGAAAATTCTTGAATATTCAAAAATTATTTTATCACAGTCTTTAGAGTTATATAAGTCTTCAGTATGCCAATCTGTGAGTTTTAAAATTTCATTATTAATCTTTTCTTTACTTAGAACATAACCTTCTGTTATTGGAATTTTTTTTGCAGAATGTGGAATGTGTAAAATTAATTTTTTCATATTTATCTTTGATTAATAAGTTGTTTGTTATTAATTTAAAATAGCGCTTTTGGTTTGTCTTCTTGTCTTCTCATTTATCTTTACTACAGATAAGGTGCTCTAAATTGTAAAAAAGATACTTTACTTAAAAAGTAGGATAGAATAACATCTAGGTTATCAGTACTTGTATAACTTATAGTGATTACTGTATTTAGTTTTATTGTTTAGTTAATAAAATTTTTTCGGTGGGTAAAACTTGTTTGGCTAAGCCAGTTTGACAGTCACTATAAACTTCATGGTTTGGGTATAGTAAAAAATACATTTGCGTGTTGTTATTTGTTAATGTTATAAAAACATCTCCGTTTTGACCACAAGACACTTTATCTTCTTTAACGCCAATATAACTAAAAATATAGGTCAGACCTGGTTGAGACGTTATTCTGTATAGCATACCAGTAGATGGTGCTTCAATAACAGTGAAGCTAGTTGTGTCCTCAATGACTTCCAATGTATTAGCATTAACAATCAAATGCTTCATTATTAGTATGTCTTGCAGGATATTATATTCCTCATCAAATACAATGGTAGTTTTACTTATAATAAAAGTATAATTTTTATTTTGTTGTGTACCTGTCCAGGTACCAGTATAATCATTAAAAACATTATTTACATCTTTAATATATGCATTTTCATCAGGAACATTACCTGCTCTACTGCAACAATTTGTTGTATGGGTGTAATTTGTGCCTTACAGCTTAAAAAAAAGCTAGGGTAAATAACCCAAATAGTATTGTTTTTTTCATTTTATGAAGTTTTAGTATGGTGTTACTTTTCTACTAAATTTGTCATTCAGTTTTTTCATTTCATCAAATGTTCACCCAAGTTAGTAGTTTTAATTTTAGAAATCAATACGTATAACTACGTATTTTTCTTACATAAAAATGTGTAACTTTAAGCCATGCAAGAAGATTTTTTACACTACCTCTGGAAACTTAAAAAATTTGATACCTTAAATCTCCAGACAACCAAAGGAGAGCAAGTTGTTATCCAAAATGTAGGTACGCATAATCATCATACTGGTCCAGATTTTTTTAATGCGCAACTTATAATTGCTGGTCAATTATGGGCAGGCAATGTAGAGATACATATTAAATCTAGCGATTGGTATGTGCATAACCACGAGGTAGATCCAAATTATGATAATGTAATTTTGCATGTGGTTTGGGAACATGACACAGCTGTTTTTAGAAAAGACAACTCGCAAATCCCAACCATCCAGCTTAAAGACTATGTTGCTTTAAGTGCTATAAATAATTACCGTAAATTATTTAATAGTAATCAAACATGGATTAATTGCCAGAACACAATTACAGAGGTTAGCCCTTTTGTCATTAATAATTGGCTAGAGCGGTTGTTTTTTGAACGTCTAGAACGTAAAGCTACAGCTATTCAAGCAACACTAAAAGCGTCAAACAATAATTGGGAAGCTGTATTATTTAAACTACTAGCTAAAAATTTTGGGTTAAAAGTTAATAGCGATGCGTTTTTAAGCTTGGCAAATAGTTTTGATTTTTCGGTAGTTAGAAAACAACAAAGTAATTTGCAAAGTTTAGAGGCTTTATTTTATGGTCAAGCAAATATGCTAGAGGACGATATACAAGAGGCGTATTATATTGCACTACAAAAAGATTATGCTTTTTTAAAACAAAAATTTAAAATTGATAATGCTAGTGTCAGTCCTTTTCAGTTTTTTAGACTGCGTCCACCAAATTTTCCAACTATAAGATTGTCTCAATTAGCCAATTTGTACCATTTACATCATAGCTTGTTTTCAAAAGTTATCGCTTCGGATAATTTAGAGGACATTTATAAGTTATTTTCCGTGCCAACGTCTTCCTTTTGGGATAGCCATTACACGTTTGATAAAACCTCAAAAACTAGTAAAAAGAGAATTACTAAAGCTTTTATTGACTTGCTATTAATAAATACAATCATTCCGCTTAAATTTTGCTACGCAAAACAACAAGGGAAAACTATTGAAGATGATATTGTAAGCTTAATGGAGCAGTTAAATCCAGAAAGAAATAGTATTGTAGATAAGTTTAAAACACTAAAAGTGGCTTCTAAATCTGCATTACAAAGTCAGGCAATTATTCAATTAAAAAATGAATATTGCGATAAAAACCGATGCTTAAAATGTGCAATCGGTAATACAATACTAACCCAAAATTTACCCTAAAATAACAGTCAATATTATAATATTAAATAACAACAATTAGTATTCTCGCAAAAGCGGGACGCTAATTATAAAATTATAAAATTTTATAATTACCTTGCAGTATGCAATTTTTATATAAACCATTACACTATTTTCAAAAACGAGGCTACCATGTGTGCCAGCGTATTGGAGACCGTCTAGGTATTAGAGCCAAGGTGGTGCGTACTAGTTTTATGTACCTAACTTTTGCAACACTTGGTTTTGGATTTGCACTATACTTATTTTTAGCCTTTTGGATGAGAATTAAGGATATAGTCTATACAAAACGCTCTTCTGTGTTTGACCTATAAATTATGACAAACCCTTTAATTACACTCTACAGATCTAAAATTTACACTGCTATTACACTGCTAATAATATTGTTAATAGTAGGTGTATTAGGGTTTAGATTTATGTCTAATTACTCTTGGGTAGACGCTTTGTATATGACGGTAATTACTATAACTACCGTAGGTTTTGGAGAAGTACAACCTTTGGATGATGTCTCAAAAGTATTTACAATATTTTTAATCTTAACTAGTGTTATAATTGTTGGTTTTGCTTTAACTGTTATTACCGAGTTTATTTTAAGCAAAAACAATCTTGAAGAACTAAAACAAAAGAAAATGCAGAAAAAAATTGATGCACTTAATAACCATATTATTATTTGTGGTTATGGTCGAAACGGAAAACAAGCTGCTACAAAGTTGTTGGCGCACAAACAACCTTTTGTAATAGTAGAAAGAAATAAAGATATTATAGAAAAATTTCAGAATGAAGACACGCCTTTTGTATTAGGTAATGCTAATGAAGATGAAGTTTTAATGCAAGCCGGAATTAATCGTGCGACAACTTTAATTTCTGCTTTACCAAATGACGCAGATAATTTGTTTGTTGTGCTATCGGCACGACAAATCAAAAAAGAGTTAAGAATAATTAGTCGCGCCTCTCAAGAAACCTCATATGAAAAGCTAAAATTAGCGGGTGCTAATAATGTGATTTTACCCGACCGTATTGGTGGTGACCACATGGCGTCGTTAGTTGTTGTGCCTGATTTAATCGAGTTTATTGATAACCTAGCTATTGTAGGAGAAAGCAATATTAATATTGAAGAAGTCCAAATAGAAAAATTATACGACCCTAAAACAGGTGTTAAAACAATTAAAGATCTTGATTTACGCCGTAAAACAGGATGTACAGTTATTGGCTTTAAAAATGGTAACGGAGAGTATGTTGTTAATCCCGAAGCCGATGTAAAACTAGTACCTAATTCTAAGATAATAGTGCTTGGTAGACCAGAGCAAATTAAAAAACTAAACACTGTTTTTAGTTTGGACTAATTACGTATTTAATAGAATTTTTTTTAAAAAATTCATCATTTTTTTGCATCTTGCTAATCTTAACTTAAAATTTAACTAACTAATAACTAAATTATGAAGAAATATCTTCTTTCAATTTTCACTTTAATACTACCACTGTTAACATTTGCTCAAAGCAGTACAGCAGATAATATTGATGCAATATTTAAAAAATATACAGGATGGTTTGTAGAAGGGATTTTCTCTGAAATACCTTTCACAGATACTATTAGAATACCTTGGGTTTTAATAGTGCTAATTGGAGGAGCATTGTTTTTTACTTTATATTTCAAGTTTATTAATTTTACAGGGTTTAGAACAGCATTAAAGGTTGTTCAAGGTAAATATGAAGATATTGAAAAGCACGGTGTTGATACGTTATATGGTGATCAAACACCAGGAGGCGATGTTTTTGAAACAATAAAAGATGAAGGTGCTGATGGAGAGGTGTCTCACTTTCAAGCATTAACAGCTGCATTATCTGCAACTGTAGGTTTAGGTAATATTGCAGGTGTTGCAGTAGCATTATCTATTGGTGGTCCAGGTGCTACATTTTGGATGATTATTGCCGGATTACTTGGTATGGCGTCTAAATTTGCAGAGTGTACTTTAGGTGTAAAATATAGAGATGTTGGTGCAGACGGTACTGTTTATGGTGGTCCAATGTATTACTTAACTAAAGGTTTAAAAGAAAAAGGAGCTGGAGGATTAGGTAAAGTATTAGCTGTCTTATTTGCAATATTTGTTGTTGGTGGATCTTTTGGAGGTGGTAATATGTTTCAAGCTAATCAAGCTGCAGCACAGTTTACTAAATTATTTGATTTAACAGGAGAAAATGCAGGTATGTACTTTGGTGTTGTAATGGCTGTTTTAGTAGCTGTTGTAATTATTGGAGGTATTAAGCGTATTGCTTCTGTAACAGAAAAAGTGGTGCCATTTATGGCAGGTATATATGTATTAGCAGCTTTAATTATTTTGTTTGCTAACTTCACTTTAATTGATGATGCTTTTATGGCTATTTTTAATGGAGCATTTACACCAACTGCAGGTTTAGGTGGTGTAATTGGAGTAATGATTCAGGGTGTACGTCGTGGAGCCTTCTCTAACGAAGCAGGTGTAGGTTCTGCTGCTATTGCACACTCTGCAGTACGTACAAAATATCCAGCTAGTGAAGGTATTGTTGCATTATTAGAGCCTTTTGTAGATACAGTAGTTATTTGTACAATGACAGCTTTAGTAATTGTAATTACAAACTTTGATGGTGGATTTATGGAATATGGAGTAGAAATCAAACAAGGGGTGGAAATTACAGCTACTGCTTTTGATACAGTTATTCCTCACTTTTCAATAGTATTAACAATAGCGGTTATCTTATTTGCTTTTAGTACTATGATATCTTGGTCTTACTACGGTATGCAAGGTTGGGTGTTTTTATTCGGAAAAGGTAAAATCACTGATTTAGTATATAAAATATTATTCTTATTATTTGTTGTTGTTGGTGCGTCAATAAGCTTAGGAGCTGTTATTGACTTCTCTGATGCAATGATTTTTGCGATGGTAGTACCAAATATAATTGGTGTTATTATGTTGTCTCCAGTAATTAAAAAGGAGCTGACTAAGTATATGAATGCTATCAATAAAAAAGAAGATGCTATTGAAGATGGAGCAACTGACTTAGTTGACGAAATGTAAAAATAAATTATAATGACAAATATTAAATCCCACCTCATGTTTACTAAAAAACAAAGAAGTGGGATTTTTTTATTGCTATTACTTATTTTGTTGCTTTTGTGCTTTTATCATTTTGTTCTACCAAAAGTAATAAAGACTAATCATGATTTTTTAACTAACGACTCAGAGGTTTCTGCATTTGTAAAACAAGTGGACTCGCTTAAAGCTATCGAAGTTGAAAACCGAAAACCAAAAATCTACCCCTTCAACCCTAATTTTATTACAGATTATAAAGGGTACACTTTAGGAATGACTAATCTAGAAATAGATAGGTTATTAGAGTTTAGAAAGCAGGACAAATGGGTGAATTCGGTTAAACAGTTTCAGGAAGTGACTAAGATTTCTGATTCATTATTGGCAAAAATTTCACCTTACTTTAAATTTCCAGATTGGGTCACAAACCCTAAACCTAAACAAGCATTTAGTAAGTCGTTTTCTAACGCTCCAAAAACGGAAAGTCAAAAACTTGATTTAAATTCAGCTACAGCTGTACAGCTTCAAAAAGTATATGGTATTGGTCCTTCATATTCAGAACGTATTGTGAAATTTAGACGCAAAATTAATGGGTTTCATTCGTTTATAGAGCTACAAGAAGTATATGGATTGACACCAGAAGTCATTGATAATATAAAAGATAATTTTAGTATTAAAACACCAAGAGCAATTACTAAAGTGGCATTAAATACAGCAACCAAAGCACAATTAGTAACTATTAAGTTTATTGATTATGAAGTTGCTCATAATATTATTGAAGCGCGTACTTTGCGCGATGGATTTAAATCTTTAGACGAATTAATAAAAGTTAAAGATTTTCCAATAAAAAAAATAGAGATAATTAAGTTATCTTTACAACTAGATTAGAACCAAACAAAACATTAGATTATGGAAAATATGTACTTCAGTGAAGAGCATAATTTATTTAGAGAAAGTTTACGCGATTTTTTACAAAAAGAAGTAGTGCCACATATAGATAAGTGGGAAAAAACAGGTAGCATAGAACGCTTTATTTGGAAAAAATTTGGCGACATGGGCTTTTTTGGTATTAGTTACCCAGAGCAATATGGCGGAATGGATTTAGACATTTTCTACATGGTAATTTTACTTGAAGAGTTACAAAAAATAAACTCGGCTGGTTTTGCAGCTGCAATGTGGGCGCATGCTTACCTTGCAATGACCCATTTAAAAGCAGAAGGTAGCGACGCTATTAAAGAAAAATATTTATCAGCTAGTATAGCAGGAGACATGATAGGATGTCTTTGTATTACAGAACCTTTTGGAGGTAGTGATGTTGCAGGAATGCGATCTACTGCAGTTAAAAAAGGAGACAATTATGTAATTAATGGATCAAAAACATTTATTACAAACGGAATATATAGCGACTATTTAGTAGTGGCTGCAAAAACAAACCCAGAATTAGGTAATAAAGGAATTAGTATTTTCTTAATTGATAGAGACACGCCTGGCGTATCTGCAACTAAATTGGATAAATTAGGTTGGAGAGCATCGGATACTGGAGAGATCGCATTTGATAATGTAACAATACCTGCTACTAATTTAATGGGAGAGGAAAACAAAGGATTTGCGTATATCATGCAACATTTTGCTACTGAGCGTTTAATTATGGGGGTAAATGCCCATGCTAGAGCAGAATATGCTTTAGAGTACACAATGCAATATATGTCAGAACGTACCGCTTTTGGAAAAACCATAGATCGTTTTCAAGCATTAAGACACCGATTAGCAGATCATATAACAGATGTCGAAATCTGTAAAACATTTAATTATACCATTGCAGATAGATTGGGTAAGGGCGAGTATGTTGTTAAAGAAGCAACGATGTCAAAGCTTAAATCTACTAAAGTTGCAGACCAAGTTATATACGACTGTCTTCAGTTTTTAGGAGGATACGGTTACATGGAAGAATATCCATTGGCACGACTATTGCGTGATAGCAGACTAGGACCAATTGGTGGTGGTACATCAGAAATTCTTCGAGAAATTATCGCTAAAATGGTAATTGACGGAAAAGATTACAAACCTGCAACCAAATAATTTGATTAGCTTTTTAGCGAAAATGATCCGTCATTTTCGCTAAAATAGTAATCGATATAAATGGTTACAAATACGCTAACAAATAATATTTAAAATTTTTAAAATGAAGATTACCCAAATCAAATCCTTAGTAATTATTTTCTTTTTACTTTTAGGAAGCTTCGCTGTGGCTCAAACCGAATTAAAAAATAAAGTCGTTGACTTTATGAGTATGATGCCGATTGAAAACGCAAGCGTATATGTCCAAAACACCACAATCGGAACAATTACAAATGCAGACGGTAAGTTTGTGTTATTAGTGCCTAAAGAGTTTGAAAAGGATACTCTTATAATTTCTTCGATAGGTTTTAAAAGTTTTAAATCAACAATAGATCTGTTTGATAATGGTTTTGATGTTTTTTTAGAAGAAGATATTGCCTCCTTAGATGAGATATTGATTGTTGCAGAAAATAGACCAAAAACAGGAAACGATATTGTAATAAGAGCATTAGAAAGATTGCAAACCAACCTTCCAGAACAACCTTATCTTCAAAAAGGATTTTTAAGACACAAGGAGCGTAATAAAAAACAATTTAAATGGTTGGTCGAAAGTGCAATCACATTATATGACGATTCTAGTTATGTTTCCGGAGGAAAAGATAATTTAAAAATAAATGTAGATCAAGTAAGAAAAAGTTACGATTTACGTGATGTAGATAGCTTGTTTTCTCACTCTACTTACTTAAAATATAATGCTAATGTTAATTTGAAGCCTAAAAACTTAAGAAGAGACACAATAGCAAAAGCAGATTTGATAAAATCAATAAAATGGAATGATACTCGCGTAAATGGATTAGAAAATTTATTTAGGGGAAAACTTAATTTGGTTAGAAACTCTAAAAGTTCAAAAGCATTATTAGGTGAAGATGTATTAAAAACACACCAGTTTAAGTTGGATACAGTATTGGTAGATAACGAAAGGAAAATTTACAAAATTAAGATTAATAAAAGTGAAGACTTTGTTGGTTTAGATACAGAAGGTATATATAACGAAGGGTATATTGCAGAGGGTTGGATTTATATATACTGGGATAATTTTGCAATTAAGAAGATAGAATACCAACTTAAAGCAGGTTCTAATGCTCAAAAAACTAGAAGTAAAACCTTGTTTGACACTCAAATTAATCACAAGTTAGTAATATCTTATATAGAGTATCAAGACAGGATGTATCCAAATTATATATACTATGAAACACCAAAGCTTGTCAATGTAGGTTATAAACCAACGGGTAAAATTGATAAAGAAGAACAAGCGCTGTTTAATAAAGAAGAGCGCTACTATTACACTGTACAAGAAATATTGTTTACGGAAATTGTACAAGACCCAGAAAAAGTTGAAGCAGCTTTGCAACAAGATTGGGATGCAGATATTTTTTCCGTAAAACCTTATAATAAAGAGTTTTGGGATAATTATAATACATTATTAGAAAGTGAAGAAGACGAGAAGTTAATTAAAGATTTAACTAAGCGTTCAACACTTTTTAAGCAATAAAATTATTTTGATTGTACAATTAAAATAACTTAGTATATTTGCACCTCAAAATTTTAAAAGAGAGGAGGTTAAGACACTATGTTAGTAATTCCAGTAAAAGAAAATATAGAAAGAGCTTTAAAGCAGTACAAACGAAAGTTTGATAAAACAGGTACAAGACGTGCTCTACAAGTTCGTAAGCAGTTTACAAAGCCTTCTGTAGAAAACAGAGAAAAAACTCAAAAAGCGCAATACATTCAGCATTTAAGAGATCAAGAAGCGGTTTAAATAGCTTCATTAATATTAAAATCCCATTAATTTTTTAATGGGATTTTTTTTGTTTTACAAGTAATCTAATTCAAAATGGTATATTTAACAAGACTAAAATCTTCAACAATAATGTTATTAAAAGCCTTTTTAGATTATTTGTTACTCGAAAAAAAATATTCCGCACTAACAGTTAATGCATATAAAAAAGACATAGAAGCTTTTCTATTTTTTTTAAAAGAAGAAGAACAGACAAACACAATTAAAGAAGTTAATTACTCGCAAATTAGAAGTTGGATTATAAGTCTAGTAGATAATAAAATTTCTAATAGAAGTATAAACAGAAAAATATCAGCTTTAAATAGCTTTTATAAATTTCTATTAAAAATTGAAGAAGTCCAAACCAACCCACTTTCAAAACATAAAGCACTTAAAACAAGTAAAAAAGTGCAAATTCCATTTTCAGAACAAGAAATTACAACAGTATTAGACCAGATAAACCATCAACAAGACTTTGAAGGTTTAAGAAACAAATTAATGATTGAATTGTTTTATTCAACAGGAATTAGAAGAATAGAATTAATAAATATTAAGCTAAAAGACGTTGATATAGAAAACAATACAATTAAGATTTTAGGAAAAAGAAACAAAGAACGTATTATACCATTATTAAACATGGTTACAGATAGTATTAATAAATATAAATCAGAACGTATTCAATTAGAAAGGATTAAGGATCAAGAGTTTTTGTTTTTAACAAAAAAGGGCGTTAAAATTTACGAAACTCTTGTTTACAGGATTATAAATGATTACTTTAGTAAAGCTTCTAGCAAAGTAAAAAAGAGTCCACATATACTTAGACATTCTTTTGCAACACACCTGCTAAATCAAGGTGCAGAGTTAAATGCAGTTAAAGAGTTATTAGGGCATTCAAGCTTAGCAGCTACTCAAGTGTATACTCATAATAGTATATCAGAATTAAAAAAAGTATATGCTAAAGCACATCCTAGGAGCAAAAAATAAATGTTTAATCATAAAATTTATAGTATGAACGTAAACACACAGGCAGTCAATTTTAATGCCGAACCCCAATTGTTAGAATTCATTCAAAAAAGAATGGACAAGTTAGAAATGTATTATGATAAAGTCATAGAATCTGAAGTCTATTTAAAAGTAGAAAAGAGTAGTAATGGGTTAAATAAAATTTTTGAAGCTAAAATAAATATACCTGGAGACAGTCTAATTGTTAAAAAGCAATGCAAGTCTTTTGAGGAAGGTGCAGATACTGCTGTAGCCTCTCTTGAAAGACAGTTGAAAAAGCGAAAACAAAAATTACGAGAAAAAAATAAAAATATTTCATAAAAATGTTTTGAATAAATAAATAAATATATACATTTGCAGTCCGTTAGAAATAGCGGGCTTTTTTTAGAAGTAAAAAGAGCAGCAAAAAGCCGATGTAGCTCAGCTGGCTAGAGCAGCTGATTTGTAATCAGCAGGTCGTGGGTTCGAGTCCCTCCATCGGCTCAAAATAAAGTGACAACAAATTAATACTTGTTTAGCTTTGTTAAGTTCTTTAAAAGAGTGAAAAATTTAAAATTGGGGAGATACTCAAGCGGCCAACGAGGGCAGACTGTAAATCTGCTGACTACGTCTTCGCAGGTTCGAATCCTGCTCTCCCCACTTTTTTTATAAAAAGAGGATTTTAAATTTAAAAGGATTTAAATAATTGCGAGAGTAGCTCAGTTGGTAGAGCGTCAGCCTTCCAAGCTGAATGTCGCCGGTTCGAACCCGGTCTCTCGCTCTAATTATTTAAGCCGGTGTAGCTCAGGGGTAGAGCGTTTCCTTGGTAAGGAAGAGGTCACGGGTTCAATTCCCGTCATTGGCTCTGATAAAAGACATAAAAATTAAGAATACACTAATATTATTATATAACTAAGATTAAATTATTAAAACATGGCAAAGGCAACTTTCGATCGTTCAAAACCACACTTAAATATTGGTACAATTGGACACGTAGATCACGGTAAAACAACTTTAACTGCTGCTATTACTAAAGTATTAGCTGATGCAGGTTTATCAGAAGCAAGATCATTCGATCAGATTGATAACGCTCCAGAGGAAAAAGAAAGAGGTATTACAATTAATACATCACACGTAGAATATTCAACAGCAAATCGTCACTATGCACACGTAGATTGTCCAGGTCACGCCGATTACGTAAAAAACATGGTAACTGGTGCTGCACAAATGGATGGAGCTATATTAGTAGTAGCTGCAACAGATGGTCCAATGCCACAAACTCGTGAGCACATCTTATTAGGTCGTCAAGTAGGTATCCCAAGAATCGTAGTATTCTTAAACAAAGTGGATATGGTTGATGATGAAGAGCTTTTAGAATTAGTTGACATGGAGGTTAGAGAATTATTATCATTCTATGAGTATGATGGTGATAATGGACCTGTAGTTTCTGGTTCTGCTTTAGGAGCTTTAAATGGTGAGCAAAAATGGGTTGATACAGTAATGGAGTTAATGGAAGCTGTAGATGCTTGGATTGAAGAGCCAGTACGTGATATGGACAAGCCTTTCTTAATGCCTATTGAAGATGTATTTTCTATTACAGGTCGTGGTACAGTAGCAACTGGACGTATCGAAACTGGTGTAGCTAATACTGGAGATCCAGTTGAGATCATCGGTATGGGTGCTGAAAAATTAACTTCTACTATTACAGGAATTGAAATGTTCCGTCAAATATTAGACAGAGGAGAAGCAGGAGATAATGCAGGTATCTTATTAAGAGGTATTGAGAAGTCTCAAATCTCTAGAGGTATGGTAATTACTAAGCCTGGTTCAGTAACACCACATGCTAAATTTAAAGCTGAGGTTTATATCCTTAAAAAAGAAGAAGGTGGACGTCACACTCCATTCCATAATAACTACCGTCCTCAGTTCTACGTACGTACAACTGACGTAACAGGAAACATTGCGTTACCTGAAGGAGTAGAGATGGTTATGCCTGGTGATAACTTAACAATCCACGTTGATTTAATTCAGAAAATTGCAATGAATGTTGGACTACGTTTCGCTATACGTGAAGGTGGTAGAACAGTAGGTGCAGGTCAGGTAACTGAAATTTTAGACTAAATTATAGTTTATAAAATATAGAATTAAGGCGCTTCATATCGAAGTGCCTTGATTCATATTTACGGGTTTAGCTCAGTTGGTAGAGCACTGGTCTCCAAAACCAGGTGTCGGGAGTTCGAGTCTCTCAACCCGTGCAACTTAAAATAAACGGAATAAGTTTGTTTTATAAAAATATTAAAGTTGTCCGCTCCAAAGGAAGACATAAAATAAAATAACATGGCTGGAATAGTAAACTATATTAAAGAATCATTCGGAGAGTTAAAAAACAATGTAACATGGACACCATGGTCTGAAGCGCAAAGTTTAACTATCCTTGTGGCTGTTTTCTCAATTATTTTCTCTTTAGCTGTCTGGGGTATAGATACTGTTTTTAGTAAAGTAATTAGTTTATACTTTAACCTAATAGGATAGATTGATATGGCTGAAGTTGGAGAAAAAAAATGGTACGTAGTAAGAGCTGTAAGTGGTCAAGAAAATAAGATTAAAACTTATATCGAAAATGAAATCGCTAGATTAGGTCTACAAGATTATGTAGAACAAGTGCTAGTGCCTACTGAAAATGTCGTTCAAATTAGAAATGGTAAAAAAGTAAACAAAGAAAAAGTTTACTTCAGTGGTTACATTATGATTAAAGCTAATCTATCAGGAGAAATTCCTCATATTATAAAATCAATAACAAATGTAATTGGTTTTTTAGGTGCAACTAAAGGAGGGGATCCTTTACCTTTAAGACAATCAGAAGTTAATAGAATGTTAGGTAAAGTAGATGAACTATCTGTTGACGCTGATGTAAATGTAGCAATACCTTTCACTAAAGGAGAAACTGTCAAAGTTATTGATGGTCCTTTTAATGGTTTTGACGGTACGATTGAAAACATAAATGAAGAAAAACGTAAGTTAGAAGTAATGGTTAAGATTTTCGGAAGAAAAACTCCATTAGAGTTAAGTTACATGCAAGTTGAAAAAATATAATAATTGTTACACTAATAATAAATGCTTTTTTAAGCTTCCACTTAAACTAGCATCAAATTAATTTATTTAAAATGGCAAAAGAACTAGGAAAAGTAGTTAAACTACAAGTTAGGGGAGGTGCAGCGAATCCTTCGCCACCGGTTGGACCCGCTCTAGGTGCTGCAGGAGTAAATATCATGGAGTTTTGTAAGCAATTTAATGCTAGAACCCAAGATAAAGCTGGTAAAGTATTACCAGTGGTGATTTCTGTTTACAAAGACAAATCATTTGACTTTGTAATCAAGACTCCACCTGCTGCTGTACAGTTACTAGAAGCGGCCAAAGTAAAAAAAGGTTCTGGTGAACCACACGTTAAAAAAGTAGCAAAAGTTTCTTGGGATCAAGTCAAAACTATTGCAGAAGACAAAATGGTAGATTTAAATGCATTTACGATAGATTCTGCAATGAAGATGATTGCTGGTACTGCAAGATCTATGGGTATAACTGTTAAAGGTGGTGATGCACCAAATTAACCTAAAAAGATTTTAAAAAATGGCAAGATTAACAAGAAAACAAAAAGAAGCTGTAGCAAAAATTGATAAGGATAAAATATATTCTCTTCAAGAAGCTTCAGTATTAATAAAAGATATCACAAACACTAAGTTTGATGCGTCTGTAGATTTAGCAATTCGTTTAGGGGTTGACCCAAGAAAAGCTAATCAAATGGTTAGAGGTGTAGTATCTCTTCCCCATGGAACTGGTAAGGATACTAAAGTATTAGCTTTAGTTACTCCGGACAAAGAAGCAGAAGCAAAAGAAGCTGGTGCTGATTATGTTGGTTTAGACGAGTACCTTGACAAGATCAAGAGTGGTTGGACAGATGTAGATGTAATTATTACTATGCCTAGTGTTATGGGTAAATTAGGTCCTTTAGGACGTGTATTAGGTCCTCGTGGTTTAATGCCTAACCCAAAAACAGGAACGGTTACTATGGATGTTGCAAAAGCTGTAACTGAAGTTAAAGCTGGTAAAATTGACTTTAAAGTTGATAAAACAGGTATCGTTCATGCTTCAATTGGAAAAGCATCTTTTAGTGCTGATAAGATTAAAGACAATGCAAACGAATTATTAACAACAATAATGAAGCTTAAACCGACTTCAGCTAAAGGAATTTATGTAAAAAGCATTTTCATGTCTTCTACAATGAGTCCTAGTATAGCTGTTGACACTAAAATAGGTTAAGTAGTTAAAAACTTTATATTATGACTAGAGAAGATAAATCACAAGTAATTAAAGAATTAACTGCACAATTAGCCGAAAACTCAAATATCTATATAGCAGATATTTCAGGTTTAAACGCAGGAGTTACTTCTGACTTACGTCGTGCTTGTTTTAAAGCAAACATACAGTTATCAGTAGTTAAAAATACATTACTTGAAAAAGCGATGGAAGCATCTGAAAGAGATTTTGGAAACTTACCATCAATATTAAAAGGAAATACATCAGTGATGTATTCAGAAACTGGAAATGCTCCAGCTAAATTAATCAAAGCTTTCAGAAAAAAATCTGAAAAACCTTTATTAAAAGGTGCTTTTATTGAAGAAGCAGTTTATTTAGGAGACGACCAGTTAGATATGTTAGTAGACATCAAGTCTAGAGAAGAGTTAATTGGTGATATAGTAGGATTATTACAATCGCCAGCTAAGAACGTTATTTCGGCTCTTAAATCTAGTGGTGGAACACTTTCAGGTATCTTAAAAACTTTATCTCAAAAAGAGGGATAATTTCAAATTAGGCACTTTTACAATTATATATTATTAAAATTTATTAAAACGATAGAAAAATGGCAGATTTAAAAGATTTCGCAGAACAATTAGTTAACCTTACAGTTAAAGAAGTAAATGAGTTAGCAACTATTTTAAAAGATGAGTATGGTATCGAGCCTGCTGCTGCTGCAGTAGCTGTTGCAGCTGGACCAGCTGCAGGTGGTGAAGCTGCTGAAGCTCAAACTGAATTTGATGTTATTTTAAAAGCAGCAGGTGCTTCTAAATTAGCAGTAGTAAAATTAGTTAAAGAATTAACTGGTTTAGGTTTAAAAGAAGCTAAAGGTTTAGTTGATGATGCACCAAGTGCAATCAAAGAAGGAGTTTCTAAAGACGAAGCTGATGCATTAAAAACTTCATTAGAAGAAGCAGGAGCAGAGGTTGAGCTTAAGTAAGCTTACCAAATAATTTTACAAAGGTTTAGGTCTGAAGCACGCGCTTTACGACCTAAACCATTTGTCGTATATAGTCATAAGCTATATATAATCACATTTTTTTTAATCAAAATTTCGTCCATTGATGTTAGTAACACAAGCTGAAAGATTAAATTTCTCGTCTATTGTAAATAGAACAGAATACCCAGATTTCATGGATATTCAGATTAAATCCTTTCAGGATTTTTTCCAGTTAGAAACAAAATCTGAAGAAAGAGGTGATGAAGGTCTATATAATACCTTCATGGAGAACTTTCCAATTACAGACACACGTAATCAATTCGTATTAGAATTTTTAGATTACTTTATTGATCCACCAAGATATACCATTGAAGAGTGTATTGAAAGAGGACTAACCTATAGCGTTCCGCTTAAAGCAAGGTTAAAGTTATATTGTACAGACCCTGAACATGAGGATTTCGAGACCATTGTCCAGGATGTGTATTTAGGAACTATACCTTACATGACACCATCTGGTACATTTTGTATCAATGGAGCAGAACGTGTTGTTGTTTCTCAATTACATAGATCTCCGGGTGTATTTTTTGGACAGTCTTTCCATGCAAATGGAACCAAATTATATTCAGCTAGAGTTATTCCTTTTAAAGGATCATGGATAGAATTCGCTACAGATATTAACCAAGTAATGTATGCTTACATTGATAGAAAGAAAAAGTTACCTGTAACTACTCTCTTTAGAGCTATTGGTTTTGAGCGTGATAAAGATATTTTAGAAATTTTTGACTTAGCAGAAGAAGTTAAAGTTTCTAAATCAGGTCTTAAAAAAGTAATCGGTCGTAAACTTGCTGCACGTGTACTTAACACTTGGCATGAAGATTTCGTTGATGAAGATACAGGTGAAGTTGTATCTATCGAGCGTAACGAGATTGTATTAGACCGTGATACAGAATTAGATAAAGAAAATATTGAGGAAATCCTTGACATCGATGTAAAAACAATTCTTTTACATAAAGAAAGTGCACAACAAGGAGACTATGCAATCATACATAATACACTTCAAAAGGATCCAACAAATTCTGAAAAAGAAGCTGTAGAACATATCTATAGACAATTACGTAATGCTGAGCCGCCAGATGAGGAAACAGCACGTGGTATTATAGATAAATTATTCTTTAGTGATCAACGTTACTCTTTAGGAGAAGTAGGTCGTTATAGAATGAACAAAAAATTACAATTAGATATCGGAATGGATAAGCAAGTGCTTACCAAAGAAGATATTATTACTATAATTAAATACTTAATTGAATTAATCAACTCTAAAGCAGAGATTGATGATATTGACCACTTATCTAACCGTCGTGTACGTACAGTAGGTGAGCAATTATCTTCTCAATTTGGTGTTGGATTAGCACGTATGGCGCGTACAATCCGTGAGCGTATGAATGTTCGTGATAACGAAGTGTTTACACCTATCGATTTAATTAATGCTAAGACGTTATCGTCTGTAATTAATTCTTTCTTTGGTACAAACCAGTTATCTCAATTTATGGATCAAACCAATCCACTTGCTGAAATTACGCACAAGCGTCGTTTATCAGCATTAGGACCAGGTGGTTTATCAAGAGAGAGAGCAGGATTCGAAGTACGTGATGTTCACTATACACACTACGGAAGACTTTGTCCAATTGAAACTCCAGAGGGACCAAACATTGGATTAATTTCATCTTTATCTGTATATGCTAAAGTAAATTCTATGGGATTCATTGAAACACCATATAGAAAAGTTACTGATGGTGTTGTTGATATTAAAGGAGAGCCTATTTACTTAAGTGCTGAAGAAGAAGAAGAGAAACTAATTGCACAAGCAACAGTTAAAGTTGATGATAAAGGTAAAATTTTACACGACAAAGTAATTGCTCGTATGGAAGGTGATTTTCCAGTAATAGATCCAAAAGAGATTCATTACACGGATGTTGCACCAAACCAAATCTCATCTATATCAGCATCTCTAATTCCATTCTTAGAGCATGATGATGCCAACCGTGCATTGATGGGATCAAACATGATGCGTCAAGCAGTACCTTTATTACGTCCACAAGCACCAATTGTTGGTACTGGATTAGAAAGACAAGTGGCTTCAGATTCTCGTGTGTTAATTAATGCAGAAGGAGATGGTGTTGTACAATATGTAGATGCTAATGAAATTGTAATTAAGTACGAAAGAACAGAAGATGAAGCTAAAGTTAGTTTTGATAGTGATATTAAAACATACCCATTAGTTAAGTTTAGAAAAACTAACCAAGGAACTTCTATAAATTTAAAGCCTATTGTTAAAAAAGGTGATAAAATTACTAAAGGACAAGTATTATCTGAAGGTTATGCAACTCAAAAAGGAGAGTTAGCTTTAGGAAGAAATATGAAAGTAGCCTTTATGCCTTGGAAGGGGTATAACTTTGAGGATGCAATTGTAATTTCTGAAAAAGTTGTACGTGAAGATATTTTTACTTCTATTCATATTGATGAATATTCTTTAGATGTTAGAGATACTAAATTAGGTAATGAAGAATTAACAAATGACATTCCTAACGTTTCTGAAGAGGCTACTAAAGACCTTGATGAAAATGGAATGATTCGTATTGGAGCAGAAGTTAAACCTGGAGATATTTTAATTGGTAAGATTACACCTAAAGGTGAATCTGACCCAACTCCTGAAGAGAAACTTTTACGTGCAATCTTTGGTGATAAAGCTGGAGATGTTAAAGATGCTTCATTAAAAGCATCACCTTCTTTACATGGTGTAGTAATTAATAAAAAATTATTTTCTAGAGCAGTAAAAGACAAGAGAAAGAGAGCTCAAGATAAAGAAGATATTGCTAAATTAGAAAACTTATATTATACTAAGTTTGACGAATTACAATCAGTTTTAGTTGAAAAACTATTTACTATTGTTAATGGTAAAACATCTCAAGGTATATTTAATGATTTAGGAGAAGAAGTATTACCAAAAGGTAAAAAATTCACTTTAAAAATGTTAAATGCTGTTGATGATTATACGCACTTAACAGGAGGGACATGGACTACAGACGAGCATACTAATAAATTAGTTGCTGATTTAATACATAACTATAAGATTAAAGAAAACGACTTACAAGGGTCTTTAAGACGTGAGAAGTTTACTATTTCTGTAGGAGATGAGTTACCAGCAGGTATCATTAAATTAGCTAAAGTTTATATCGCTAAAAAACGTAAGTTAAAAGTTGGTGATAAAATGGCTGGACGACATGGTAACAAAGGTATTGTTGCACGTATTGTACGTCAAGAAGATATGCCTTTCTTAGAAGATGGAACTCCGGTTGATATCGTATTAAATCCATTAGGTGTACCGTCTCGTATGAACATTGGTCAAATTTATGAAACTGTTTTAGGTTGGGCTGGTCAAGATTTAGGTCGTACATATGCAACCCCAATTTTTGATGGAGCAACTATAGATCAAATTAATGAATTAACTGACGAAGCTGGTATACCAAGATACGGACATACTTATCTTTATGACGGTGGTACAGGAGATCGTTTTGATCAACCTGCAACTGTTGGAGTTATCTACATGCTTAAATTAGGGCATATGGTAGACGATAAGATGCACGCACGTTCAATAGGACCATACTCTTTAATTACACAACAACCTTTAGGTGGTAAAGCACAATTTGGAGGACAACGTTTTGGAGAGATGGAAGTATGGGCACTAGAGGCTTACGGAGCATCTGCAACATTAAGAGAAATCTTAACAGTAAAATCTGATGATGTAGTTGGTAGAGCTAAAACTTACGAAGCAATCGTTAAAGGAGAGCCAATGCCAGAACCTGGATTACCAGAATCTTTCAACGTATTAATGCACGAATTGAAAGGATTAGGATTAGACATTAGATTAGAAGAATAATTTTAAGTGAGTAGAGCAGTTTTAATTTATTTTAAAACTGCTTTACAAACTGAACACTATATGAATTATGGCAAAAAAACAAGATAAGAATACAGTACAGAGATTTAATAAAATCTCTATTGGTCTAGCATCACCAGAATCTATTTTAGCAGAATCTAGAGGTGAAGTATTAAAGCCAGAAACTATCAATTATCGTACACATAAACCAGAACGTGATGGTTTATTCTGTGAGCGTATTTTTGGTCCTGTAAAGGATTACGAATGTGCTTGTGGTAAATATAAGCGTATTAGATATAAAGGTATCGTTTGTGACCGTTGTGGAGTTGAAGTAACTGAAAAGAAAGTACGTCGCGACAGAGTTGGACACATCAATTTAGTAGTACCAGTAGCGCATATTTGGTATTTCCGTTCTTTACCAAACAAAATTGGATATATTTTAGGGTTACCATCTAAGAAATTAGATATGATTATTTACTACGAGCGTTATGTAGTAATACAACCAGGTAATGCTAAAAATGAAGAAGGAGAACCGTTACAAAAATTAGATTTTTTAACTGAAGAAGAGTATCTAAATATTTTAGAAACACTTCCTCAAGATAATCAATACTTAGACGATACAGACCCTAGCAAATTTATTGCTAAAATGGGAGCTGAATGTTTAATTGATTTATTATCAAGAATAGACTTAGATACATTATCATACGAGTTACGTCACAAAGCAAATACAGAAACGTCTAAACAACGTAAGACTGAAGCTTTAAAACGTTTACAAGTTGTTGAAGCATTACGTGAATCTAATGAAAATAGAGAGAATCGTCCAGAATGGATGATCATGAAAGTAGTGCCAATTATCCCACCAGAATTAAGACCATTAGTGCCTTTAGATGGTGGACGTTTTGCTACTTCAGATTTAAATGATTTATACCGTCGTGTAATTATCCGTAACAACCGTCTTAAAAGATTAGTTGAGATAAAAGCACCAGAAGTTATTTTACGTAATGAAAAACGTATGTTACAAGAATCAGTAGATTCATTATTTGATAACACGCGTAAGTCATCTGCAGTAAAAACAGACTCTAATAGACCATTAAAATCATTATCAGATTCACTTAAAGGTAAGCAAGGACGTTTCCGTCAAAACTTACTTGGTAAGCGTGTAGATTATTCAGCACGTTCTGTAATTGTCGTTGGACCAGAGTTAAAATTATTTGAATGTGGATTGCCAAAAAATATGGCAGCAGAATTATACAAACCTTTTGTAATTAGAAAACTAATTGAAAGAGGTATTGTTAAAACTGTAAAATCTGCTAAGAAAATTATTGATAAAAGAGAACCTGTTGTTTGGGATATTTTAGAAAATGTTTTAAAAGGACATCCAGTGCTTTTAAACCGTGCTCCTACATTACACAGACTAGGTATACAAGCATTCCAACCTAAATTAATTGAAGGTAAAGCAATCCAGTTACACCCATTAGTGTGTACTGCATTCAACGCCGATTTTGATGGTGACCAGATGGCTGTTCACTTACCATTAGGGCCAGAAGCTATTTTAGAATGTCAATTATTAATGTTGGCATCTCACAATATTTTAAATCCAGCAAATGGGTCTCCAGTAACAGTACCTTCTCAGGATATGGTACTTGGTCTATATTATATGACTAAGCACAGATTCTCTACACCAGAAGTACCTGTTAGAGGTGAAGGATTAACATTCTATTCTGCAGAAGAAGTTACAATAGCTTATAATGAAAAGAGAGTTGAATTAAATGCAGGTATTAAAGTTAGAACAATGGACTTTAATGAAGCAGGAGATTTAGTACCTCAGATTATTGAAACTACTGTAGGTCGTGTGTTATTTAACGAAAAAGTACCAGCAGCAGCAGGATACATAAACGAAGTATTAACTAAAAAATCTCTTAGAGATATTATTGGTAATATTTTAAAGGTAACTAGTGTACCAGAAACTGCAGCTTTCTTAGACGAAATCAAAACTTTAGGATATAACTTCGCCTTTAGAGGTGGATTATCATTTAGTTTAGGAGATATTATTATCCCACCAGAAAAACAATCAATGATTGACGCAGCCAATAAAAAGGTTGACGGTATTACTGGTAATTATAACATGGGATTAATTACAAATAACGAACGTTATAACCAAGTTATTGATATTTGGACTTCTACAAATGCAGAGCTGACAGAATTGTCAATGAAACGTATTAGAGAAGACCAACAAGGATTTAACTCGGTGTATATGATGCTTGATTCTGGAGCACGTGGATCTAAAGAACAGATTCGTCAGTTAACCGGAATGCGTGGATTAATGGCTAAGCCTAAAAAATCTACTGCAGGTGGAGGATCTATTATTGAAAACCCGATTCTTTCTAACTTTAAAGAAGGTCTTTCAATTTTAGAATACTTTATATCAACACACGGTGCACGTAAAGGTCTTGCCGATACAGCACTTAAAACAGCCGATGCAGGTTATTTAACACGTCGTTTAGTTGATGTTTCACAGGATGTTATTGTAAATAGCGAAGACTGTGGTACGTTAAGAGGAGTGGAAGTTTCTGCTCTTAAAAAGAATGATGAAGTTGTTGAAAAATTAGAGGCACGTATTGTAGGTCGTATTTCATTAAATGATATTTACGATCCTTTAAGTGAAGAAGTTTTAGCTAAAGCCGGTCAATTAATTGACGAAGAAGTTGCAGCTAGAATAGAAAATTCACCAATTGACTCTGTAGAAGTACGTTCACCATTATCTTGTGAAGCTAAAAAAGGAATCTGTGCACAATGTTACGGTCGTAATTTAGCTACTAACAAAATGGTACAACGTGGTGAAGCAGTAGGTGTTGTTGCAGCACAATCTATTGGAGAACCTGGTACACAGTTAACACTACGTACTTTCCACGTTGGAGGTATTGCAGGAAACATATCTGAAGAAAATAAACTTGCTGTTAAATTTGACGGTATTGCAGAAATCGAAGATTTAAAAACTGTTAAAAGTGTTGATGGAGAAGGTAAAGCAGTAGATGTTGTTATCTCTCGTACATCAGAACTTAAATTAGTAGATAAGAAAACAGGAATCACTTTAAGTACTAACAATATCCCTTACGGATCTCATGTGTTTGTTAAAAACGGAGATGCTTTAAAAGCAGGAGATGTTGTTTGTTCTTGGGATCCATATAACGGTGTTATTATTTCTGAATTTGCAGGAAAAGTGAGATATGAAAATATCGAACAAGGGGTTACTTATCAAGTAGAAATTGATGAGCAAACAGGTTTCCAAGAAAAAGTAATTTCAGAATCAAGAAACAAAAAATTAATTCCAACACTTATTGTTGAAGATGGTAAAGGTGAAGTAATTCGTTCTTACAACTTACCAGTAGGTGCACACATCATGATTGATGACGGAGAGAAAGTTAAGATTGGAAAAATCTTAGTTAAAATCCCTCGTAAATCTGCTAAAGCAGGTGATATTACAGGAGGTTTACCACGTGTAACAGAATTGTTTGAAGCGCGTAACCCTTCTAACCCAGCTGTTGTTAGTGCAATTGATGGTGTAGTATCTTTTGGTAAAATTAAGAGAGGTAATCGTGAGATTATTGTAGAATCTAAATTAGGTGAAATCAAGAAGTATTTAGTTAAGTTATCTAGCCAGATTTTAGTGCAAGAAAATGACTTTATTAAAGCCGGAATGCCTTTATCTGATGGTTCTGTAACTCCTAACGATATCCTTAATATTAAAGGACCATCTGCTGTACAACAATACTTAGTTAACGAGGTACAAGAAGTATATCGTTTACAAGGTGTGAAAATTAATGACAAGCACTTCGAGGTTGTTGTAAGACAAATGATGCGTAAAGTAAGAATTATTGACTCTGGAGATACAATCTTCTTAGAAGATCAATTAGCACACAAATCTGACTTTATTGAAGAAAATGATAACATTTTCGGAATGAAAGTCGTTGAGGACGCTGGAGATTCTTCTAACTTAAAAGAAGGTCAGATAATATCTGCTTTCCAATTAAGAGATGAAAATTCAATCTTACGTCGTGAAGACAAAAAACTTGTAGTAGCAAGAGACGCGCAGCCAGCAACAGCAACGCCAATCTTACAAGGTATTACAAGAGCTTCTTTACAAACTAAATCGTTTATATCTGCAGCGTCTTTCCAAGAAACTACAAAGGTATTAAACGAAGCAGCAGTAGCTGGTAAAGTAGATACATTAGAAGGTCTTAAAGAAAATGTTATAGTAGGGCACCGTATTCCAGCAGGAACAGGAATGCGTGCTTACGAAAGCATTATAGTAGGATCTAAAGAAGAGTTTGATCAAATGATGAAAGCTAAACAAGAAGTAAATTATAACTAATTGTATAGTCAACATCATACATTAAATTCTTATTAAATAATTTAAAGAATCCTGCGTTATTGCAGGATTCTTTGTTTAAAACAAATTAAACATGGCAGATAATAAAGATAATAAACCAAAACAAGGACAAATAAATATAGAATTAGACGAAAAAGTTGCTGAAGGAACCTATTCTAACTTAGCAATAATCAATCATTCAGTTTCAGAGTTTGTAGTAGATTTTGTTAGTATAATGCCTGGTACACCAAAAAGTAAAGTTAAGTCTAGAATTATTTTGACGCCTCAACATGCAAAACGATTGTTGAAAGCTTTAGGCGAAAATGTAAAACGATTTGAAAAAGCCCATGGTGAAATCAAAGATTATGAGCAACCTCCAATACCTTTGAATTTTGGGCCTACAGGTCAAGCCTAATTATTTAAAAACAATTTATTATTTAGTAGGTGCTCAAAATATTTTTTTTCAGCAAGATCCTATTCTCTTAAATTTTAGTCCAAAGTTTAGAGTTAAAAAAAATGCCTTTTTACAAATTTGTAAAAAGGCATTTTTTTTAAATGGATTAGTTATAATCAAAAATTATAACACATTTATATTTTCATAATTAAAATTTATGTAGTGGTAAATTTCAACTTTATTTAATGGTTAAAAAACGAATTAATATTTTTAAGCAGTATATTTCTTCGTGTTAAAACATAAAACGCTTTTAAATCGCTTTAAAATAAGTTTTGGCTTAATCAAACTCTGATACGTAGTGAAATTTAATACTTGGGTATTTTTGTTCTGTCATTTGTAAAGAAAAAGCAGAATCGGCTAAAAATACCAATTGCCCTCTTTTGTCTTTTGCTAAAAAGCGTTGTTTTACTCTTAAAAATTCTTTGAACTCCTCATTTTTTTTATCTTCAGGATCAACCCAACATGCTTTGTGTACATTTAAATTTTCATAAGTACATTTTGCACCATATTCATGCTCTAATCTATACTGTATAACTTCATATTGTAATGCTCCAACTGTCCCAATAACCTTTCTTCCATTTAATTCTAAAGTAAATAATTGGGCTACTCCCTCATCCATTAATTGATCAATACCTTTAAATAATTGTTTAGATTTTAATGGATCAGCATTATTAATATATCTAAAATGTTCAGGAGAAAAACTTGGGATTCCTTTATAGTTAAGTACTTCTCCCTCTGTTAGTGTATCTCCAATTTTAAAAGTTCCAGTATCTTGTAAACCAACAATATCGCCAGGATAAGAAACATCTACAATTTCTTTTTTTTCAGCAAAAAAAGCATTTGGACTAGAAAATTTCACTTTTTTATTATGTCTAACATGTAAATAGGGTGTGTTACGTTTAAACTGACCAGAAACAATTTTAACAAAAGCTAATCTGTTTCTATGGTTAGGATCCATATTTGCATGAATTTTAAATACAAAACCAGAAAAATTATCTTCATCTGGTTTTACCAAACGTTCTTCACTTTGTTTAGCTCTGGGTTTAGGGGCTATTTCTACAAAACAATCTAATAATTCTCTAACACCAAAACTATTTAAAGCAGAACCAAAAAATACAGGTTGTAATTCACCTTTCAAATAATCTTCATGATTAAAACTTGGATAAATACCTTCAACTAATTCTAACTCTTCACGCAGAGTTTCTGCAGCATTATCACCAACTAACTTATTTAATTCATCCGAATTTAAATCGTTAATTTCAATAGTTTCCTCAATGTTTTTTCTGCTATCACCACTAAATAAATTAATATTTTTCTCCCAAATATTATATATTCCTTTAAAATCATAACCCATACCAATTGGGGAGCTTAAAGGGGTAACTGTTAATTTAAGTTTCTGTTCTATTTCATCTAATAATTCAAATGCATCTTTACCTTCTCTGTCCATTTTATTTATAAACACAATCATAGGTATATTACGCATACGACAGACTTCTACTAATTTTTCTGTTTGTTCCTCTACACCTTTTGCAACATCTATTACAACAATAACACTATCTACAGCAGTTAAAGTTCTAAAAGTGTCTTCTGCAAAATCCTTGTGTCCAGGTGTGTCTAAAATATTTATTTTAATACCATTATACTCAAAAGCTAATACAGAGGTAGCAACAGAAATCCCACGTTGGCGCTCAATCTCCATAAAGTCACTTGTAGCCCCTTTTTTTATTTTATTACTTTTTACAGCACCTGCTTCAGTAATGGCACCACCAAATAATAATAATTTTTCTGTTAGTGTTGTTTTACCAGCATCTGGGTGTGAAATAATCCCAAACGTTCTTCTTCTTTTTATTTCTTCTAAAAATTTCATTTTAACAATTTGTGCAAATATAAACTTATGGGTACTAATCTTTAAATAAAACCATTTGTAATTTTATTTCGTAGTTAGTTATAAATGTTTATCTTTTGTTGTTTTAAAAGGAAAATTCTTTCAAATATTTTGTTAATTACATATTATCGAATATATTCGTAATTCATCTATAATTTGTGTGTATTTTGAATGATTATATTTAACATTTTGAAAAATTTTGAAATTGAATTTCAGCGATAAAAATAGTATTTTATCGAAAATATAAATGAATTGTTATCAATTCAAATTTAAACAGAAGACTATATAATAAATTCGTGATGATTTTTATATCACAAATCAACTAGATTACACTTTAAAAAAATTAGATTATAAAATAATTTTACCCATAAATAATATGAAAACCTCTAACCAATCTATGTTTAGTAAATTAGCATATCTAAAAGTTTTATTCACAATTATTTTCTTTTTTACCAGTATTGTAGCTTCTTTTGCTCAAATTACTGGTGCTTGGTCAACATCTGGACCAGGTGGTGAATGGCAAGCTCAAGCTGGAAATGTTTATGTAAGAATAGTCTCAACCTCTAATGTAGTTGTTAATGGAGCAGAAACTATGGGTTGTGCTGGTTCTTATTCAGACCCTGCAGTTGATGGAAGTCCTTCATTAAGGCTTACGGCAAATACACCTGCAGTTGGAAATATTGTAGTTGGATTTTTTGACGGACCTACTTCTACAAATCCGGTTACAGTAGGTGCACCAATTCTTCACGTAGATAGAGTAGGAGGAGTTGTTGCAGGAGATTCTAACTCTGCATTATATACATTGGCTTCTGGTACATGGACAGAATTATCTCAAAATGATGTGCATTTTGAAAGTACTACAACTACATTTAATAGACGTACTGGTGATGTAGCAGCTGCGGTTGGTGAATGTGGTGACCCAAATAATGGTACAGCAGCAGGATCTATGGGTTTTGATAGTCCAAATACAGGTTATACAATTAATACTAGTCAAGCACCTGGAGGTCCAGATGGGGGTGATGCGATTGAATTAGTAATGACTGGTATAGCTATGTTTATAGATGCTGTAGATGACAACTTTACATCATCCTCTCCTGTTAATGGATTTACAGGAGGTTCTACACCTTCAGTATTGGTTAACGATACCTTAAATGGTAACCCAGTTAATACTTCTAATGTTACGTTAACACCAGGAACAGCACCAACACCAGCAGCTGGAAGCATTACAATGAATGCTGATGGGACAATTTCAGTAGCAGCTGGAACTACTCCTGGTACTTATTCTTATCCTTATACTATTTGTGAGACTGCAATTCCTACTAACTGCTCAACTGCATTTGCTTCTGTTCGTGTATTAGAAGATACTGATAGTGATGGTGTAGCAGATATTGATGATTTAGATGATGACAATGATGGTATCTTGGATACTGATGAAACCGGTGATTGTGGTAGAACAGGAGTTTGGACAGACCTAGGAAATGGGGTTTGGGAATCTTCAATATCAGCAAATTTGAAGGTTCGTGTAACTATGGAAGATTTAACAACTTATTGGAATGCTGCAGGTTTTCCATTTAGTGGAACTTTTGATAATACATGTGCAAACTTTACAACAGATTATGGTCCTTTACCTGGTACAGATGGACTTCAAATTTTAGTTGGTTTTCAGCCTTCACAACCAGCAGTTTTAAATACTAATTTTACAGTAGAATATTTAGATGGGTTAAATAATCCAGTACTAATTGAAAACCCAAAAATGCATTGGGCAGGTGTTGGTGGTACCAACGGAAATGATATAAATACCTCAGAATGGACAATTCAAGGAGGAATAACTGCTAACGTGTTAAGCTCTTTTCAAGGATTAGAGATTGTAAATGATGCTACAACAGTAAGGAAAGCAGGATTAGGAACTGACAATGGTCAAGGTGCTCCCGATTGTGCAGGTGGTGAAGCTTCAGGAACAACAAGTCTGAATGGGGTTTTAAGCTCATACACATTTAACGTTATCCAATACAATAGTACTGGAGCAGTAGACTTTACTGCAGGAGATGGGATTGATTTTATTTTTGAAGGTTGTGCTGCTTTAGACACTGATAATGATGGTACACCAAATTACTTAGACTCAGATAGTGATAACGATGGATGTTTTGATGCTCTTGAAGGCGCAGATAACATACCATTAAATGAAGTTAATAGTGTTAATGGTACTTTAACTGGGGCAGTTGATGCTAATGGTGTTCCTAACAATGTTAGTAACCAAGCTACCGGTCAAGCAATTGGTGGAGCAGTCGATGGGACTCCTTCAGATTCATTTAATCAATGTGATTCTGATGGAGATGGAGTTATTGATATTAACGATGTTTGTAATGGTTTTGATGATTCTGCAGATATTGATGGGGATTTAGTCCCAGATGGTTGTGATTTAGATAACGATAATGATGGAATATTAGATACAGACGAAGGTAAATGTGCAACTCAGATCCAATCTGGAACATGGACTATTTCTGGTACTACAGCATCATATGACTTTGGTAATGGTATAATAGCACAAGCAACAACTACAAGTGCAAATAATTTTACTTCAGGTAATTTTACTAACCAAGCGTTTTGGTCAGAAGCTTTAGCAAATGATCCTTCTTTACAAAGTTCTTTTGTTTGGGGAAGCACACTTACAGTAAACTATGTAGATGCTATTGGTAATCCAGTTTTAATTACAAATCCAATCATCCATTTAGATAGGTTAGGTGGTACCGATGGAGTGACTACTCAAAACGGAGCTATTGTAACTTTACAAGGTGGGTTAACATGGAATAATATAACAGGAACTTCAGATTTTAATACAACTTCTACAACAGCTTCAGATGCCGGTATTAATACTTCAGCAGATCCAGCACATACTCAAGAAAGTACACAAAATGATCCTGACGGAACAGCAGCTGGAACTCTACAAATAAATGGAGAAGTTTCTACTTTTACTATAGAATTTGTTCAAGGTGGATTGTTTGGTACAGGTACAGATGGAATAGAAATAATACTTTCTGCTTGTCAAAGTACTGATACAGATAACGACAATATACCAGACTATTTAGACGTAGACAGTGATGGTGATGGATGTTACGATGCTATTGAAGGAGCTGGTAGTTTTTCTAGTACAGACTTAACTTCAAGTAATAACTTAGCAGATGCAGATGAAGGTCAAGTTGATGCTAATGGTATTCCTGAGGATGCAAGTAATAATTCTTACCAACAAGCTACCACATCTGGAGTTACAGATAACATGGATTTAACTGCTTGTGGAGGAGCAAATGGAACAGTAGATATCACCGCTACTTCAGTACCAGGTGATACATTAGACGTTGTTGTAACGGATGCTGATTTAGCAGGATCAGGAACGATCACAGTAACAGTAGTCAATGATGTTACAGGAGAAAGTGAAACGATTACTTTAACGGAGACGGCTACACCAGGCGAGTTTGCAGGGACA
>CANNFD010000010.1 GCA_947503885.1 uncultured Olleya sp.
AACAACAACAACAACAACAACAACAACAACAACAACAACAACAACAACAACAACAACAACAACAACAACAACAACAATACAACTAATGAGTAATACTATTACCGATACTAATTTTAATTTTCCAAATCAAAAAAGTTTATACAAAGGAAAAGTTAGAGCAGTTTATAATATTAATGACGAAGAGTTAGTCATGATAGCAACAGACCGTTTAAGCGCGTTTGATGTTGTGATGCCAAAAGGCATCCCTTATAAAGGACAAATATTAAACCAGATAGCAACAAGCATGATGAAGGCTACTGAAGATATTGTCCCAAATTGGTTAACTGCAACACCAGATCCTAATGTAGCAGTAGGTCATTTATGCACACCCTTTAAAGTAGAAATGGTTATTAGAGGCTACATGTCTGGGCATGCAGCCCGAGAATATAAAGCAGGAAAACGTATGCTTTGTGGTATACAAATGCCAGAAGGATTAAAAGAAAATGATAAGTTTCCAACACCTATAATTACCCCTGCAACTAAAGCAGAGATGGGTGACCATGACGAAGACATTTCTAGAGAAGACATCCTTAAAAAAGGAATTGTTAGTCAGGAAGATTATCTTGTTTTAGAGGATTATACAAGAAAGTTGTTTAAACGTGGGACAGAAATAGCTGCCTCTAGAGGATTAATATTAGTAGACACTAAATATGAATTTGGTAAAACTAAAGACGGTAAAATTGTTTTGATTGACGAGATACATACACCTGATTCTTCTCGTTATTTTTATGCTGATGGCTATCAAGAACGTCAAGATAAAGGCGAGACACAAAAACAATTATCTAAAGAGTTTGTACGTCAGTGGTTAATTGCCAACGATTTTCAAGGTTTAGAAGGCCAAAAAGTACCAGTAATGAGTGACGAGTATATAAATACCGTCTCTGAAAGGTATATAGAGCTTTATGAAAACATAATGGGAGAACCTTTTGTTAAAGCAGATGTCTCTAATATTACTAAACGTATAGAAGACAATGTTCTGGCTTATTTAAAATAAGTTGAGTTCTTAAACCAATAAACCAGCCCTTTTTGATATCAATTAGGGCTGTTTTTTTTATATTTATTTTGATTTTAGCTTGTTATAAAAACGGGTAATCTTTTTATACACGTAAGTATTAGTCTTAACATAATAGAAAGAAATAAAGCAAACCAAAATAATAAATAGTATTGCGCCAATAATAGCTTGGGTTGGTGTTAAGCTTTTATAAAAAAAGTGTTTTAGGCTAATACCTGTAAAGCTTCCATAAATGATCATAAAATGTATTACATAAATAGACAAAGTCTTTTGTCCAATTTTAGTTATGATGGCTTGTTTAAGTAAACTTTCAAAAGCATAAAATATACCGAATAAAACTAACACATTACCCAATCGGCTAAACAAATAATTATAATTTGCACTTTTGGTAAATAACGGAATATTAAATAGTTGATCTAATTTTATCAATGCTATTGACGAGTATAAAATAAGTAGTAAACCAATAATTAAGAAGCCAATAATTTTAAAGGTTTTATAGTTGTTTTTATGTCCAAACTTAGAAAACAATACTGCAATAAAACCACCAAATGCAACATATCCAAACCATGGTATGATTGTAAAAACAGAACCATTTCGCACACTAAGATAATTCGCAAATAGTATAGGTATGTTTTCTAGATTTAAAGACCTGTATAGAGGTTCTGATACAAATATGCCAAAACCAATTATTAAAAATAGTGTAGCTAAAAGCCATTCATTTTTAAAACTAACTTTATATAATACAATTAATATAATTAGGGACAAGCCTATGCATTGTAGCACATCAACTTGCAAAAAATTCATATTAACTTTACCATTCATTAAACTTATAAAAGAAAAGCGAAGTGCGTATCCTAAAACAATAAGCAAGACACCTCTATTAATACCTTTTTTTATACGTGCCTTCTCGGTTCCTTTTTCTTTAGCTTTTAATAGTAAAAAAACAAAAACTAAACCTGTAATAGTAAAAAAAGTTGGTGCAGTAATACCTCTAAAATAGGCCCAAATATTATAAATTGTGTTTGTTGTGTCTCTGTAAATAGGGTCTAATAAAGTATCTATAAAATGACCTTGTAACATCATTAAAATAGCAAAAGCCCTGACAGCATCCAGAAAAAATAAGCGTGTTGGTTTCAATTAGGTTAGTTTGTTAATGGTGTAAAGATAATAGTTATATTTAAAGTCTAAATATGTTAAGATAATATGTACGATAAAATAAACCAGTTAATTGAAAATTTTGCCTCATTCGTTTGGGGTTTACCTTTGTTAATTTTATTAATAGGCGGTGGTTTTTACCTTCTAGTTTTATCAAGATTTTTACCATTTAGATATTTAGGGCATGCCATACAAGTACTTCGTGGCAAGTATGATAATAAAGATGATTCTGGAGAGATTTCTCACTTTCAAGCCTTAACAACAGCACTATCATCTACCATAGGTATGGGTAATATCGCTGGTGTCGCAGTAGCCATTTCAATAGGTGGACCAGGCGCAGTATTTTGGATGTGGATAAGTGCAATTATTGGTATGTCAACAAAATTTTTCACCTCCAGTTTAGCAATAATGTATCGTGGTAAAGATAGTGCAGGTAATACCCAAGGTGGACCAATGTATTTTATTATTGAAGGATTAGGTAAACATTGGAAACCATTAGCTATATTTTTTAGTTTTTGTGGTCTAATTGGAGCTTTGCCAGTTTTTAATGTTAATCAGTTAACACAAGCTATAAATGATATTGTTTTAAAGCCAAACGGAGTAGAGGTTAACTTTACTTCAAACCTAATTATTGGGATTGTTTTAGTGCTTATTACCTCTGTAGTAATTTTAGGAGGATTAAATAGAATAAGTAAAGTTGCTTCCAAATTGGTACCAAGTATGGTGTTACTTTACTTTGTATTAATATTAATTATTTTATTCGCTAATGCGGAAGTTGTGCCAACCTATTTCAAATTAATATTTACAGATGCATTTGCTGCTCAAAACTATAAAGGCGATGCGTTTTTAGGAGGAGTTTTAGGTGGATTAATAGTATTAGGAATCCGACGTGGTGCATTCTCTAACGAAGCTGGTATAGGTACAGCACCTTTAGCCCATGGAGCTGCAAAAACTAACGAGCCTATTCGCGAAGGTTTAGTTGCAATGTTAGGACCTGCAATAGATACGCTATTAGTATGTACACTTACAGCTTTAGCAATTTTAGTAACAGGCGTTTGGCAAACAACAGAAGCCAATGGGGTAAGCCTTACTGCAAATGCTTTTGGAGCAGCAATGCCAGTATATGGTAGGTATTTGCTATTACTTTGTATTGTGGTGTTTAGTGTGTCTTCTTTATTCTCTTATGCGTATTATGGAGGTAAATGTTTGTCATTTTTAATTGGAGATAAAAACAAACATTATTATAACTACTTCTATATTTTAAGTATTGTTTTAGGTGCTACAACATCATTAGCATTAATGATTAACTTAATTGATGGTGTGTTTGCTTTAATGGCAATACCAACAATGACTGCAACTATTTTGTTGTCTCCAAAAGTTATAAAAGAAGCTAAATCTTATTTTAGTAGGTTAAAAGACTCCAAAAAATAAATAGCGTTAGTATTTATATCTAGAACTTTTTCTTCTTATTGATTATGCTTAAATTGGTGTCATAAACCAATAAAGCATGAGTAATTACCATATAAAACACCTAGAAGAATACTACCAAGTATATAGAAAATCAATAAGAGAACCAGAAAATTTTTGGGAAGAAATAGCCGAAGAACATTTTTTATGGCGTAAAAAATGGAATAAAGTTTTAGACTGGGACTTTAATAAACCAGAAGTAAAATGGTTTGAAGGTGCACAACTAAATATTACCGAAAACTGTATAGATAGACATTTAGCGACTCGCGCTGATAAAACAGCAATACTGTTTGAACCAAATGCCCCTAACGAAGCTGCGGAGCATATTACTTACAAACAATTACACCATCGTGTCAATCAATTTGCCAATGTTTTAAAACAGCAAGGCGTAAAAAAAGGCGATCGCGTTTGCATATATGTGCCAATGATTCCAGAATTAGCAATTGCATTATTAGCATGTGCTAGGATAGGCGCAATACATTCTGTGGTTTTTGCAGGCTTTTCTGCAACTGCATTATCTACAAGGATTAATGATAGTGATTGCAAAATGGTAATTACTGCAGATGGGTCGTATCGTGGTGCAAAAACGATTGATTTAAAAGGAATTGTAGACGACGCTTTACAGTCTTGTCCAGGTGTAAAAACAGTTTTAGTTGCTAAACGAATTCATTCAGAGATTAACATGAAAGAAGGGCGTGATAAATGGCTACAACCTTTATTGGATAAAGCTTCAGCAGATTGCAAAGCTGAGGTTATGGATGCAGAAGACCCATTATTTATTTTATATACTTCTGGTTCTACTGGTAAACCAAAAGGGATGGTACATACTACTGCTGGTTATATGGTTTACACAGCTTATACTTTTAAAAATGCCTTTCAATATAGAGAAAACGATGTGTATTGGTGTACCGCAGATATTGGATGGATTACAGGTCACAGTTATATAGTTTACGGTCCGTTAGCAAATGGGGCCACAACAGTATTATTTGAAGGTGTACCAAGTTATCCTGATTTTGGTCGTTTTTGGGATATTATAGACAAACATAAAGTCAATCAGTTTTATACAGCACCAACCGCCATTCGTGCATTAGCAAAACAAGGAGTAGAATTAGTAGAAAAATACGATTTATCATCCCTTAAAGTTTTAGGAAGTGTTGGAGAACCTATTAATGAAGAAGCTTGGCATTGGTACAATGAAAACGTTGGAAAGAAAAAAAGTCCGATTATAGATTCTTGGTGGCAAACCGAAACTGGTGGAATAATGATAACACCAATACCTTATGTTACACCAACAAAACCAACCTATGCAACTTTACCATTTATTGGTATTCAACCGTGTTTGATGGATGAAAATGGAGAAGAATTAAAAGGCAATCAAGTAGATGGTCGCTTATGCATAAAATTCCCTTGGCCAAGTATTGCACGAACCATTTGGGGAAACCATCAGCGTTATAAAGACACCTATTTTTCAACTTATAAAAACATGTATTTTACAGGTGATGGAGCGTTAAGAGACGATGTTGGTTATTACAGAATCACAGGTCGAGTAGACGATGTTATTATCGTTTCTGGTCACAATTTAGGAACCGCACCAATTGAAGACGCTATTAATGAGCATCCTGCTGTTGCAGAAAGTGCAATTGTTGGGTATCCTCATGATATAAAAGGTAGTGCGCTGTATGGTTATATTACTTTAAAAGATGCAGGAGAAAGTAGAGACCATGATAACTTACGTAATGAAATTAATCAATTAATTTCTGATCGTATTGGACCAATTGCAAAACTCAATAAAATACAGTTTACAGATGGCTTACCAAAAACTCGTAGTGGAAAGATTATGCGTCGTATTTTGCGTAAAATAGCAGAAAAAGATACTAGTAACTTAGGCGATATTAGTACATTATTAAATCCGGAATGTGTACAAGATATAAAAGATAATGCGCTTTAGTTGTAACAATAATTTAATGTACACGTCGTATAAACAGTAATCATTTTTAAAACTAATAACACTATTATGAAAAAAATCTTCTTATTACTTGGTTTAATTGTTATTAGTTTTACTACTTATGCACAGCAAAAAGGGATTACTAAAGAAGTAAAAGAACATATAAAAGCAAGAATAGATACACAAACAGATGTTGCTATTTCTATGGGATTTATAGATGGAGATACTGTTGAGTATTTTAGTGCAGGTAATACAGCTTTAAAAAATGGAACAGCAGTTAATGAACATTCTGTTTTCGAAATTGGTTCCATTTCAAAAACATTTACCACCATTCTTTTAGCGCAAAAAATTATTTCTGGAGAGATGAGTTTAGACGATCCTATTTCAAAATATTTGCCAGAAAAAGTTAAAATCCCATCTAGAAATGGTAAAAATATTACCATACGTGATTTAGCAACACATGCTTCTGCATTACCAAGAATGCCAGATAATTTTAACCCAGCAAATCCAAAAAACCCTTTTGTAGATTACACTTACCAGAATTTATATAGCTTTCTGTCAAATTATGAGTTAACACGTGATATTGGTGAGCGATCCGAATATTCTAATTTAGGAATGGGATTATTAGGTCATATTTTAGAGCTTCAAAGTGGTAAACCCTACGAGGAGTTGGTGATAGAAAATATAGCAAAACCTTTAGGAATGAACGACACAGCAGTTGCTTTAAACGCATCGATGAAAAAGCGTTTAGCAAAAGGACACAACGGTTTCAATGAAGTAGAAAATTGGGATATAATATCATTGGCAGGTGCTGGAGGAATTCGCTCAACTGTAAGCGATATGGTAAAATTTATCCAAGCTAATATGGGAATAAAAAAATCATCATTATATAATGCGATGCAATTAACTCATCAACCTGCTTTTAAAAACAAAAACGGTGATTTTGAAATTGGTTTGGCATGGCAATTTGAAAACAATAAATCTGTAATATGGCATAATGGACGTACTGGTGGTTATTCTGCATTTGTAGGTTTTGTTCCAAAAACCAATAAAGGGGTTGTTATATTAACCAATAACACTGCAGATATTGGTGCCTTAAGTTTTAGAAGTCTTGGTGGACCAACACCATTAGTAGCACCTAAAAAATCGATAGTACCTGTTTTGCAAAATGAAATAGAAACTAACGGGATTGCTGCTGCAATAGATTTATTTAAGAAAGAGAAAAATAAGGAAACTAGCCAATACCATTTTGATGAACAAGTATTAAACGGTTTGGGATATGAGATGTTATTAAATAAAAAACAACTAGACACTGCTTTAGCGCTTTTTAAACTTAATGTAGAAACATATCCAGAAGCTTCAAACCCCTACGATTCCTATGGCGAGGCACTATTAGAAAAAGGAGATAAACCCGAAGCTATTAAAAACTATAAAAAATCTTTAGAGTTAAATCCAGGAAATGATAATGCAAGAGAGGTATTAAAAACTCTTGGAGAAAGTATTAAAGAAGTATCAGTTTCTAAAGATATTTTAGACACCTATGTTGGTAAATACCAATTATCTCCAACTTTTAATATAGAAATCACAACTAAAGATGGACGTTTATTTGCACAGGCGACAGGACAATCTCAGTTAGAGTTATTTCCATCCGATGTTAACAAATTCTATTTAAAAGTAGTAGAAGCTAGTGTAGATTTTTATGCTAATTCTGAAGGAAAAATTGACAGTATGACTTTATTCCAAAATGGTCAAGTATTACCTGGTCAACGTGTAGAAAAATAAAATTATTTAGCGATATTTGTATTGGATAAGCAAATATGATAAACATTAGAGAATACATAGAAAAAACAGTTGCCATTTCTGATCAAGATTGGCAACTGTTTTCTTCTAAATTAGAAAATAGAATCTTTAAAAAGAAAAGCACCATATTAGATGTTGGCGAGCAAGAAAATTATATTTCATTTATAGAAAATGGTATTGCACGTTTTTTAATTCCTAAAGAAGAAAAAGAAAACGACATCACTTTTGGATTTTGTTTCAATAACGAATTTGTCAGTGCTTACGATTCCTTTTTGACCAGAAAACCTTCACTTTATAAGTTACAAGCATTAACAGATATTTCTATGTGGAGTATCTCCTACGATGACCTTCAGGAAGTTTACGAAAAAAGTTTTGCAGGTAATGTCATTGGTCGTTTATCCTCAGAGCGTTTATTTCTTATTAAATCAAAACGAGAACAATCCCTTTTAAACGAAACCGCAGAACAGCGTTATCTAAAATTATTTACAGAGCGCCCCAAGCTAATAAAAGAGATTCCTTTAAAATATGTAGCCTCATATATTGGTGTGACACCACAAGCATTAAGCAGGATTAGAAAGCGTATTTCTTAACTTAGGTTCATTTTAAATCATAGATAGTTTGTAGACCTTTGTAAAAATTACAGTCTATGGCTATTTTAATATTTATTATCATTTTATGGTACACAGGTTTGTTTTTTCAAACCTTCTTTTTACACCGTTACGCAGCACACCAAACCTTTACAATGTCAAAATTTACAGAACGTGTTTGTTTTGTATTAACGTGGGTGTTTCAAGGTTCAAACTATTTAAGCGCTTATGGTTATGGCGTTATGCACAGGATGCATCATGCCTATGCAGACACAGACAAAGACCCACATTCTCCAAAATACGACGCTAATCTTTTTACAATGATGTGGCGTACCAAAAACATCTATCAAGACATAAACCTAAAGCGTATAGCTGTAGCAGATAAGTTTACAAAAAACGTCCCACAATGGTCGTCTTTTGACAAAATAGCAAGCTCAAGAGTATCAAGATTATTATGGGCAGCATTATATACCGTGTTTTTTATACTATTTGCAACCGCTTGGTGGCAATGGTTATTCTTACCAGTAGCATTTTTAATGGCACCAATACATGGGGTAATTATTAACTGGTTTGCACACATTTATGGCTATCGTAATTTTAAAGTTAGCGACACCTCTAAAAACCTATTGCCAATAGACATTTTAATGATGGGCGAAGGTTATCATAACAACCACCACTCGCACAGTGGACGTGCAAATTTTGGAGTACGTTGGTTCGAGATAGATTTTACCTACCTAATAATGGTCGTTTTAGACAAGCTACGTGTTATTAAAATAAAAAAGACAGTCTAATTAAAATAGTAGCCTGTTAATTTGGGCATTACCTTTTGCCTGAAAAAGGCAAAACGTCAGGCTGTTCGTTATATCTTTTGCTAAAAAAAGCAAAAGGATGTCACTACCATCCTTAATGCAAAAACAACAAAGCGCAACCCAAAAGGTTGCGCTTTGTTGTTTTACCCTTTTATATTGATTATTAAGGTAATAATAGCAACCTTTTCACTACATTTAATAATAACTATTAAAGCAAAATTTAAAACATAATATCATGGCTAAATCACAAGACTCAAAAAAAAATATAAAAAAAGAAGCAACATTAACTCCTAAAGAAAAAAAGGCAGCAAAATTAGCTAAAAAAGCAGCACGTAAATAGTAGTATTATTTTAACTAAAAAACCACTCAATTTTGAGTGGTTTTTTGGTTTAAAGCAATTATCTTTAGGTCACAAAACAATATAATTACTTATGGATATAAAATTAGCAGTACTTATTGATGGTGATAATATACCATCTGCTTATGTAAAAGAGATGATGGAAGAAATTGCTAAATATGGTAACCCTACCATTAAGCGTATTTATGGAGATTGGACAAAACCACATTTGTCAAAATGGAAAAATATGTTGTTAGAAAATGCCATAACACCAATCCAACAATATGGATATACAACAGGTAAAAATGCTACCGACTCTGCAATGATTATCGATGCTATGGATATATTATATTCAGGTAAGGTAGATGGATTTTGCTTAGTATCTAGTGACAGCGATTTTACACGTTTGGCAACACGTTTACGTGAGGCAGGAATGAAAGTATACGGAATTGGCGAGAAGAAAACTCCAAACCCATTTATAGTAGCCTGCGATAAGTTTATTTATATCGAAATACTTAAAAATCTAACAGAGGATAGTTCTTCAGAGACCACAACTAAGTCATCAACTTCTAAAAGTAATTATGACACCATTACACAAAAAGAAATTAAATTTATAACCTCTACCATAGACGATGTTGCAGATGATGATGGTTGGGCTTTTTTAGGTGATGTTGGAAGTTTATTACAAAAAAAGCAACCTAATTTTGATTCCAGAAATTACGGTTTTCAAAAACTTACACCGTTAATAAAATCAATTCCTGCAATCGAGATTGAAAGACGAGAAGCTTCAAAAGGGCGTACTAAACTAATTTATGTAAGAATAAAAGAGGTGAAGTCAAAACGCAAAAAATAAAAATCTTTAAAGGTTAACAGTTGCATTATAATAATTGCGACAGTTTAAAGCGTGCGTTTAACAATTCTTGTACATCTTTAATAGGTTTAAAACAGCCTTTAAGTTTTAACTTTTTAGATTTACTTAGATTTTTTACGTCAATAAATTGACCAGAATCATTGTGTTTTAAACCTTGCTTGGTTCTAAAACGAAGTAATAACCTAAACGCATAAATACAAGACTCAAAGATGTCTTTGTTTTGTGGTTCTAACTCTATAAGTTTTTGGTAGCGTGCAATAGTACTATTAAAATCTTTTACATTGTGAGATAAAATTAAAACACGAGCAGCATCCACTAGAGGTATTATCGCACGAAATTTAATATCAAATTGATATTTATGTTCACCAGAATCTTCAACTAAAAAGTGTCTAAAAAAGCTTAGTGGAGGCGGACTTTTTAAGGCATTACGCCCCATAAAATTCAAGAAAATTTTATGATTATCTATTGCTTTATAAATACTTTCAGAGAGCTGATTTACCAACTTTTGGTTTCCGTAAACAAAATTATAATCAAAAAAGATATTACATAATTGTATTTTCTCCTCGTCGGGTTGTGTAATCCAATTGGTAAATTGAGAGTTCCAATCCGATACAGATAAACACCATTTTGTATTGCTAGCCATCATGTTTTTAGGACATAATTTAAAACCAACAATAGCCAACTTATCATTTACCAATGTTGCTAGTTTTAAAAAATAGGCTTTGGTTTTACTTTCTTCAATTACATCTTCATAAACCAATGCATTATCTTGATCTGTAAACAATAATTGTTCTTTTCTACCTTGACTACCAATAGCTAACCAAGCAAAAGATACAGGCGGTTCTTTACCAATTTCGGTAATAGATAAATCAATAATACGCTTAGTAATGGCATCATTAATTGCCGAAATTATTTTAGAAATAAAACTAATAGGCATGTTTTTTTTAAGGTAGCCTTTAAGTAGCTCTTGAGCTTTTTCTCGTATATATTTTAAGGATTCGGCAGAGTTTGCTCGTTTAATTTCTTTTAATAAAACCGAAGGGTTATTGCCATTAATAACAATTATATCATGTTCAGACAGGATGCCTATCAACTCAGAGTTAGTAGTACCATCTTTAGTAATACACAAATGTGAAATATCATTTTTCAGCATTGCTATTTGTGCTTCTGCAACAGATATATCTTCAGGAAAAGTAATCACAGGAGAGGACATTATAGCTTTTACATTTTCTGTAATAGCATGAAGTCCGGTAGCAATTTTATTCCTTAAATCTTTATCCGTAATAATACCTATTGGTAATTTGTTTTTAGTAATTATTATAGAGCCTACTTTATTTTGGCTCATAATTAAAGATGCTTCCTTTATAGTAATTTCAGGATTACAAACTACTGGATTTTTAGAGTAATTAGCAGATTGCACTTCTGTAAAACTAGAAGCTTCAGGTTGTAAAATAGCTTCTGTAGCATACAACGTACCTCTACCTTCAATATTATAAGGGTTACGTGTATTTGTTGCAAAACTAGCTATTAAAAACTGGTTTGCTTTTGGGTTGTTATTAATAATTTCTTCTAATAACTTAGCTGATATACTGTAAACGATACTTTCCTCAATAGCTTTTGCGTCTAGTAAATAATGATCTTTACGGATTAAAGCACGTAGTCCAAAAATATCACCTTCATCACATTTATCAACAAGCTTTTCTCCTTTAAACACACCTATTGCACCATCTTTTACAACATAAAATGAATCGTGTAAAGTGTCGTTTTCTTGAAAAACAAAAGTATCCTTTTCTAAGTATAACACCTTAACCTCAGATGCTATTGCAAATAGTTGCTCATGGTTTAAAGCATTAAAAGGAGGAAAGCCTTTAAGAAAATCTAAAATACGTTGGGCAATAGTGTTTTTCATACTACTAATTTATGCAAAATTAAGCTGATAAAACCGGAGTATTATTATCATTTTGTTAAATTATATAGGAATGTTATTTATTAAATTAATTAGCGATTGGATAGTTTTAAAAACACAAAAATTAGAAGAGCTAAAAAGCCAAAGACGCTAAATCCAATAAAAAGAGGTAACACAGATGTTGTCACAAAACTACCAATATAATTTGCTATTGGAACAGCCATAACAGTAGATACAAACCCGTTTATAGCAGCACCTATACCTGCAATATGTCCTAAAGGTTGCATTGCTAATGAGCGGTAATTCCCAAATAAAAAACCTATTGCAAAAAACTGCATTAAAAAAAACAACATTAAAACTGGTAAGCTAGGATTTACTCCAGAATAAAATAAAATAACATAAAGTAAAGACACAGCAAAAAAGGCAATAGTAGCATAGTAGGCTATGTTATAAGATCCAAAACGCATTACAAAACGACTGTTAGTAAATGTTGAAAATCCGACAGCAAAAGCGGTGCTTGCAAAAATGTACGGAAACAATTCTCCTAAGTCATATTGCACCTGAAATATTTGTTGAGAAGTACTTAAATACACCATAAAAGACCCCGTAATAAAACCTGAAGTTAAAGTAAAGGCAACTGCTTCTTTATAACGGATAAATTCTTTAAGCCCAGTTAAAAAGATAGTAGGTGTAAATTTGATGCGTTTTTGCTTAGTTAATGTTTCAGGTTGTCGTTTCCAAAACCATAATAATATAAAAGCACCAAAAATAACATTGGCGTAAAAAATAGTCTGCCAGTCAAATAAGTTTAATAAAAGTTGTCCAAAAGTTGGTGCAACTATAGGGATTAAAATAAAAAACATAACCACTATAGATAATATTTTAGCCATTAAATCTCCGCTAAAACTATCTCTAATCATCGCAATAGAAATTGTTCTAGGCGATGATAGTCCAATTCCTTGAAGGATACGCCCAAAAATCATCATCTCAAAGCTTTTTGTTGTAATACAAATAAAGCTAGCTATAACAAATATTGCAAATCCAATATAAACCATTGGTTTTCTACCAAAGCTATCCGATAAAGGCCCAAAAATAAGTTGGCCAAACCCCAAGCCTAAAAAAATCATGGTGATTAATTTTTGGTTTTCGGCAGGATTGGTAACATTAAAAGCTGCTCCAATTTCTGGTAAAGCAGGAAGTAATGCATCAATAGATATGGCTACAATGGACATTAAAGAGGCCATTAATGCAATAAATTCTTTTTTATAAATAGGTTGATTTTGCATGTTGCAAAAATAGAGGTTTAATTATTCCTATGCAGTTTGTTGTGATTATAAATGTTATTTTTTTATATTATTATAATTACCTTTATAATAACTATTAATAATACATTTAGAAGTTAATTTTTCTAAACACTAAACCATCATTCACACATGAAAAAATTATTTGTTTTATTTTTTTTACTTAGTATGAGTTTTCAATCTGAAGTTAAAGCACAAGTAAAATCTATTTCAGAAATTAAATCATTAATTGAATCTTATAAAAATGATATTAGAGGACCATACTATCGTATTAAATGGTTTTGTGAAGATGGTACAGTTAGAGACGCTAAAGACCCTTGTCCGGATGATGTAGAGGGTATACAGCATGCAAGTTTAAAAGAGTCTGTAATAAATTTAAGAAAGAACAATCATTTGTTTTTTGGAGAAATTTTAGCAAGTAACTCTATTCCTAATTTTTTAGATGTAACCAACAATTATAGTAGATTAAAACAATATCAAATTAATAAATATTTAGCAAGTATAGACGATGGTTGGATATTAAGAAAAGGTCAATATTACAGAGGAGCATTACAAAGCGAAGATGAAGAAGCATGGGGTAAAACCTTTTTTGAAACCATTTTAAGAGATGATAATTTAGTTCAGTCTAACTATTATTTTATTAGACAGGCTTTAAAAGATATTCCGCATAATGGTGATGATAATTTGGCACAAACAATGCGTAGTCAATCCAAAATTTTATCTGAAGCTATTCCAAAATTTATGGATGCTAGAATAAAAATCCATGGTCAACCCGAAGCCTCAGATATTGTATTAGTTAAAGATTTTTTAAAAACTACTAATGCTAAAATAACAGACTCCCAAAAAAAAGAATTTGAAGAATTGATAGAAACGATGGAAGCGTTTTATGCACCATTGGATATTACTTCTTTAGAAAAAGAAATTAAAGCTTTAAACGTATCACAAGCAATCAATACTAGTTTTGTTACGTTGATTGAAACTGTAAAACAAGGTGCTAATTCTGAACAAATAGTAACCGATATAGCAAACGTTTTATTTAATATCAGACAAGATTTGGTAGCTGTTAAAGGAGGAAGTACACGTTTAAGATTGTTAGACTTATCTAATCAATTAGAAAAAAAATTATTAATCGAAACTCAGAATTGGACCACAGAAACACTATCTGATAACCTTTATAAAATAAACACCTTAGCATGTGTGTCTTTAGGTACTGGGCTAATTGAACAATGGGAATATGCTGCAATAGAAAAACAACTAAACAAGCATTTATTAACAGATAATGTATCCATAAATCAGTTAAATGATTTATTAATAAGTGCTAGAAGTATTGTAGAATGGGGGGCATCTACCACTAAAGCAATTTACCAAGAGACTGTAGATAATTACACCAAATTTGAGCCTTTAGCTTATGGTTTTATTGATGATCGTGTCCGAAGTAGTATTGCACTTTCAATGGGGACAACAGTTGGAGACTTGGGGGTTTTAGTCGCTAAAATATCTAATATTGAAAATAAAGTAATGTCTATTGATAACCAGTCTTCAATTAGAGGATTAAATCCTGGATATGCGTTTGGGACTTTGGTAGTTATTGATGGAAATCCTGATGAAGTAGAGGTAAATACAAATAACATTTACATTTTTGAAAAACCACCATCAGATTTAAAACCAGTTGCTGGAATCATGACTGTATCTGAAGGTAATTTAGTTTCTCATGTACAGTTGTTAGCCAGAAATCTAGGTATTCCTAATGCAGCATTATCTTATGAAAATTTAAAAGACCTTAAAAAGTTTGATGGTCAAGAAGTATTTTATGCAGTGTCTAATAAAGGTAATGTTATATTAAAAGCTAAAGCTAATATGCTAACTTCTGAAACGGAGTTGTTTGGTAAAAAAGAACGCAATAAAAATGTGATTGAAGTACCAACCAAAGACATAAAGTTAGATGTTAATAATATAGTTAATATGCGTGATGTTGATGCTAGTGATTCTGGAAAATTATGTGGTCCAAAAGCAGCTAATTTAGGAGAGTTAAAAAAACAGTTTCCAGAACTGGTAGTAGAGGGATTGATTATTCCTTTCGGAATTTTTAGATCTCATATGAATAAAGAGATGCCTTTACAAGGTAAAAGCTATTGGGCTTATTTAAATGATACTTTTAAAGAAGCAAATATCATGAAATCCCAAGGTAAATCTGAAACTGAAATTGAAACGTTTCAATTAAAAGCGTTGGATAAATTGCATAAAGCTATTTTAGAGATTCCGTTGGACAATAGTTTTATTTCGGACTTAAGAAACAGTTTTAAAACAGTTTTTAAAAATACTATTGGTAATGTTCCTGTCTTTTTAAGAAGCGATACAAACATGGAAGATTTAAAGGAGTTTACAGGTGCAGGTTTAAACTTAACACTTTTCAATATTAAAGATGAGGACAAAATTATTGATGGTGTAAAGCGTGTTTGGGCATCTGCTTATACAGAGCGTAGCTTTAAATGGAGACAAAAATACTTGTCAAATCCTGAAAATGTTTTTCCATCAATATTAATTATACCAAGTGTAGATGTCGATTATTCTGGTGTTATGATTACAAAAGGGATTAACTCCGGAAACGACAATGATTTAACTGTAGCTTTTAGTCGTGGGGCAGGAGGCGCAGTAGATGGCCAGTTAGCAGAGACTAGATTAATTACTAGTACAGATAATCAATTATTAGCGCCAGCAAGACAACCAGACTATATTAGACTACCAACTTCTGGTGGTACTAAAAAATATCAAACCACTTTTGAGTCTCCGATTTTAAATCAAAATAATATTAAAGATATTAGAGAGTTGGCTAGCAAAATAAGGAAGTTAATGTCTAGTCATTCAGATAATAAAAACCAAGCTTATGATGTAGAGTTTGGTTTTAAAGATGACAATTTATGGCTGTTTCAAATACGTCCATTTGTAGAAAATAAACAAGCAAAAAGCTCTGAGTATTTAGCTTCAATTTCGACTAAAACAGACACTGAGCAATTAATAAGTTTAAACACTAAAATATAAATTTATGAAACAGTTATTTTACATATTTACTTTTTTGGCTATTATAATATCATTTAGTTTTACAACTAGACCTTATCCTATTGATGGTTATGAAACTACTGGTATAAACAGACTGTATCAATTACGTAAAATGCAATTGGATAGCGTAAAGTATACTAGAATTCCGCATGGCGCTTATTTAGGCTTAAAGGATATTAAATTAAACTTGACAACTATAAAAGATAGTATTGATCAATTATTGGTTGAAGATGGCGCTTTTGCTAAGGATATGAATAGGCTTTTTCCTGGTGCTGGTTATTCTGCAAGTATAATGGATATGTCAAATCCGGATAAATTAAGATATGCTGCTTTTAGAGAAAACGTAGGCTATCAACCTGGAAGTGTTGGTAAATTGGCTGTTTTAATAGCGGTAATGGATCAAATGGCTAAGATATGCCCAGACTCTTGGGAGGATAGGACAATGTATTTAAGAGATATACGTGTGACTTCTAGATATTGGGGGACAGGAGACCATCATACAATCCCTATTTACGATATAGAAAAAGATAGACTTACCAAACGTCAAGTTGTAGAGAGTGATGAGTTTTCATTATACGAATGGTTAGACCATATGGTATCCGTAAGTAATAATGGTGCTGCTAGTGTTATGTATCGTGAGGCAATGTTAATGTCTGCTTTTGGACCTGAATATGTAAACTTAACTGCAGAAAAAGCTGAACAATATTTTAAAGATACACCAAGAGACTCACTAACAAATTTAGCTAATAGAGTAGTAAATGAGCCTTTACGCAAATTAGGAATTACTGAAGACGATTGGAGGCTTGGTGGTATGTTTACTAGAGGTCCAGGAAAATATGTAGGAAGAAAAGGAGGAAGTATAGGGACCCCAAAAGGATTAATGAAGTTTTTAGTACAGTTAGAGCAAGGAAAGGTTATTGATGAAAAGTCAAGCTTGGAAATGAAACGTTTAATGTACTCTACAGACCGTAGAATTAGATATGCAAGATCATCAAGATTAGATAGTGCTGCGGTGTATTTTAAATCTGGTAGTTACTACAAATGTGATCGTACTAAAAACCCAAACTGTAAAGACTATGCTGGAAATGTTTTTAATTATATGAACTCTGTAATTATTGTAGAGCATCCTAACAATGTTAAATATATTGTGTGTTTAATGACTAACGTATTAAATAAAAACTCGGCAGGAGCACATATGTATTTAGCAAGTAAAATAGATGATATAATTAACCGAGATAATAATAAATATAAAGAAGAAATTAAGGAAACTGAATATAAAAATGATAAAGATGAAACTGATGATTAATTTAGTTTCTAATTTTATCTAAAGCGTCATAAGCAAAGAATTTTACATCTTTATTTTTATGTTTTTTAAGTCTATTAAGTAGTGGTTTATATTTAGCATCTTTTAATAAGATAATTAAGTGCAACACTTCTAACTTAATTTTCTTGTCTCTATTTTTTGCTAACATAGATAGACAAGCTCTTTCTTTCATTATATTAAGTTTTAATGTGTGAGAAGACTCTACGTCATTATTGTTTAATACATAATACTCTATTAACGGTAGTATAGTTTGTTTTAATTGACTTTGTAATAGGTTGTCTAAAAACTCTAAAGCATTTACTCTAGCTTCCTTTACATCGCTTAATAGTGCAGTGTATGAGATTTCTATATCAGAATCTTCATAAACTAAACTTAATAAGTTAAATACACTTTCCATACTGGTTTGTGCTTGCTCTTCAACAATCTCAATAATACTTTGACGTGCAATTAATAACTCCGTATCATTATCACTTGTATCTCCTTCTAATAAAGTATTATTAATAATGTTTTGTATGGATGCAATAGCACTAATACTACGTTTGTAGTAATTACTTTCTTTTAAAATTCTATTTCTAATATAACGCTTATTAAAATTTAGTTTAGCGTTACTTTTTTCTAGTTTAGATAACGACTTTGATGCAGCTAGTCTAATAACCACATCTTTACTATTAAGTAATCTAATTAAAATATTAACAGCTTTTTGAGTTTTAAAGGCTTCTATTATTTTAGGAAGGTGTTTAGCCATTTTATTATTTAATGACTCTTCCTTTTCTAATTTGATAATATGATCAATAATTTTTACTCCATAATTTTTTAAAGCATTAATAACAGGCTTACGGTAGGCTTTTTCAGAAAGAAGCTCTAATAAAGTAGGGATAAAAAGTTGGTTTGATGTAACGCCTGCAGCTTGTATTGCTTGTTCAACAATTATTGGATTTCTGTTATTAAGGTGTATGTTTATAAACGAAAAATGTTTAGACATTCCAGAAGCAGCAATAGTAGTTACTAATGAGCCTATTTGATCACTATTGTCAAGATTTTCCGGTAAGTATAAGTTTTTAACTCGTTTATCAATTCTATTATATAAATCAAACTGCAATGCTGTTTTTTGATTATCTGAAGCTTCTTTTGCCAAACATAATAAAGCTGCATTTGCTATTTTTGTATTTGGATGATCAAGGTATTTTTTAAAAAAATTAAAGTCTTTTATTGAGGAGTGATTTAATATATATTCTAATGCAGTAAACACTAAATTTTCATCGTCAGAGTTAACTAAAGGTTCTACTTTGTTTAAAGCAGTCCCTTTATCAAAAAGATAAAAATGCTTTATAGCAGCTGTTTTAACTTCGTTTGATGGGTGGTTAATTAGCCCAATAATACTTGATTTAAGGACCTTCTGTTTATTAATACCTATATATTCTAAAAGCGATAATATTTCATTAGGGTTACCTTCATTTAAAATTCTTAAAGCAGATTTAATCGTTGTTTCACGTTTTTTATTGACTTCTTTCTCTTTGTTATTTAATAAGGTGCGTTGGATATTTGTTCTAAAAGATTCAAAATAGGCTTCTCGTAATCTAAATATTAAAACAATCCATATAAACACAAAAAGTAAAATAATTACCGTAATGTATGAGGTGCTTAAATCTAATTTTCTAATTAAAAATATTAGCATAAAACCTGCAATACCTGTAGCAATACTATCTACAGCAACATCAATATAAGATTTAGCTTGATTTTTAACTAACAGCGGTATTGGCATAATAGACAACTCTGTAGCTGACTTATTTATGGATTGTTTAAAACTTCCATCTACACCTTTTATAATTATTAAAACCCAAAGTTCTGGGAAGGTTAAAAACAATAAACTACCTAAGGCAATTACTAATGGTAATATTAATAGGGTAGAAGCTACGCCAAGTCTACTTAATACACGATTAGTAATAAAAAGCTGTATAGTTAAAGCTAGAACATTAAATGTAGAAAACCAAAAACCAAAAAATGAGGCAAGCTCATCAGGGTCAGAGATGGCTTTATTAGCAAAGTCACTAAACTGAAAATCTACTAATTTGGCAACAATAACACTTATACCTGTTATTAATGCGAGATAAGTTAAATGTTTTGATTTTGAAATTAATGAAAACGAACTTTGTTCAAATGTATTTTCTTCTTGTTTACGCTGCATTCTAACATAAACATTTAATTTGTTTATCCTAAGTTTCCAAATTTTTCTAATTACTGGTATGCAACATAAAATTAATAATGCAGCTATTATTATAACCACTTTATTATTAAAGTTGGATACGATAACACTAGTTAAATATCCTCCAAAAATACCACCTGCTATTGCACCTGCACCAATAAAACCAAACAGACGTTTGGCTTCTCTAGCATTAAAAACCATGTTTGCTAACACCCAAAACTGTGATGTAGCCATAACAGCAAATAAAGAAACACCCAAATAGTAGACGTAAAGTACCCAGTCTGTTAATAAAGAATATTCTAGTATAACACTTAAACCAAGAAAACTAAGACTAAAAAAAACAAGTGATAAAATTGTCACTTTTAAAATTGAAAACTGCCTTATAGCTTTATTATAAAAAAAGGAAGTTATGACTGCTACTACAGCTACTAATAAATAACCATAAGGTAAGCTGTCTGCACCTAATTGAGACAAAAACAAGGCGTTTACAGTTGGTTTTACAACCAATAAAACAGTTATAATAATAAATATATATAACTGCATTAAAAAAGAGATGTATATTTCACCATCTCTTAATCCAAATGTCTTATTTAAAATCTTGCTTAACACCTAAGCAATTTAATCTTCTTTTTATAAATTTTGAGATTTTTTCATAACTTTTTCAATTGGCTTAACTAAATCCCTAATAATTTGTTCGCCAAAAGCATTATCAATAAGTGCTACAATAATATACTTTCTGTCAGGTCCCCAAACTAATGCAGAATCTGAATGGTAATTTTTCCAAGATCCTGATTTTCTGTAGATATCAGCTTTAGGAGCAATTCTAAGTAATGTGTTAACAAATTTATGATGTAAAGCAGGTTTTTTCATTATACTAAGCATCTCTTTTGAAGCATCTGTACTAACCAAATTACCTAAAGCTAATTGATAATAAAAACTACAAACTTGCATTGTAGTTGCAGCATGACTTAGGCCTTTAAGTGGTTCTGGATGTCTTTTTCCACCAGCAGCGTAACGTTTTCCTACCCATAATCCACCACCAACTTCTTCATCATAAAATTTATGTTTTGGAGCACGTAAAACAGCTTCAATTTTATCGTAACCCAAACGGTCAATCATACGTGTTGATGCTTGATTATTAGATTTACTAATCATTAAGCGTAAATCTTTTTTAATTTCTTTAGTATAAGCTAACTCTTTATTTTCAATAGCATCCATTGCAGCTAATAATATAGCTATTTTAGGCAGACTAGCAGCATACATCATATGCTCGTCATTAATTCCAGCATATTTAAAATTGGTATTGTCGCTTAAATCTATTATTGCAACAGACATTAATTTTTTAGCGACAAGCCCTTTCCAAGTTGGGTTTGCGTTAATTTCTGTTTTTAAAAGCGCTTCTAATTTGTCATCTTTAATGTCTGAAATTGGTTTAACTTCAGCATTAATATGTAAGGGTAAAATTTTTGAGGTGTCCTTTTTCTTGATGTTTAAAAAGGGTTCTGAATTAACAGCTATATCTTTTATTGTAATGTCTGTAGTAGTATTTGGTGTGAACATTGCGAATCCTATAAAAAATATAAAAAGGATTATACTATATTTTATTAATGTCAATATTTTAGATTTTAGTTGTTATTAATTTGATTATTTGAACAATAACTATACCAACGTTACAATTTTAAAAATGAATTTTAGTAAGTTGAATATATTAATAATATTGCTTCTATTGGTTTTTAACTGTGTTAGTTATTAACGTTTAACTTTCACAAAAATTATGTTTTGTTTACATCGATGATATATAAGCTGTAAATAATATAGCAAATGTATGTAAAATACTAGTAGTTAAAGTGTTAAAATTTAATTAACTTAAATATAGCAAGTATTAGTGATAGCAAAGATTTGTAAATTTTGAAATTTTTTTTTAGTTAATTTTTACAATTCTACTGCTAAAAAAATAGTGTTGTCCTCAAAAATTTATTTATTTTTATTTTAAAATTTAACATAGCAAATTTAATATTTAACCTAAATAAAAAAATTAATTTCTTAATTTTGATTTTAACCTTCAAGTCAATTGTTTTTAATGACAGATAAGTATTATTCAATAAAAAATAATTTCTTTTTTTATATTATATTTTTTGCATGTTTTGGTTTTGCATTTGGTCAAAATCAGGAGGATACTAATTATTATAGTTTATTAGATTCTGCAGAAGTCTACGTGGATGATAATCCTAAAGCAGCTAAAGGCTTTTTAAACGCTATACCACAACCCCTAGAAAAATCAATCAAAGGTCGTCTGGCTCATTATTATCAATTAAGCGGATTGATTAATAATAAAAATGATAATCCTATTATCGAGTTTCAAAATTTTTCTCAGGCATTAAAACATGCAAAACTAGAAAAGGATTATGATATTGCTGGATGGGTGGCATTGGAGTTGTTTTTTAATACTTATATTATTAAAAAAGATACAACAGCTTTTAAATATTTAGATAAAGCAAAACACTTTTATTCTATTAGTAATAATACAAATGGATTAGCAGAGGTAGACCAAATGTATGCATACGTAGAGTTTTATAATAATAATTATGCAAAAAGTAATAAGTTATTATTAGGTAGCTTAGACCGGTTTAAAAATATTAAAGAGGATCAGTATTATTACATGTACTCTTTATTTATGCTATCGTCAAACTATACTCATCAAAATGATTTAAATAAGGCGCATCATTATTTTAATCTACTAAAATCTTTAAAAAACGATAAAACCATACCTAAATCGTTATACTTAACTCATTTTGTGACATTAAACACTTGTTTTGCTGAAACACATTTAAATCAGAAAAATTTAGATTCTACATTGTTTTATCTTAAAACTTCGGGTAATTTTAGAAAAGCCATGAACGTTTCGGATGCTAAAGCATATTTTAATTTATATGTAGATTATTACAGTCAATTAAATAATGAAGAAGCTAAAAATAATTATCTAGATTCTTTGCAACTAATTAATCAGCAGCAATATGAAAAAAGCGTAAATGCTAGTTTAGAAATTAATAATGCTTTAGCAAACACAGATGATAAGTTAGTAAAGGCAACAAAAATCAGCGATAATAATAGGCTATTAATTATAATTCTAGTAATTATTTTATTTGGATTAGGGGTATTTATAGCTTTGAGGTATAAAAAAATAAAATATAAATTTAATCAGTTTACTAAACGTAATGACGAGTTTGAGTTTATGCAAACTAATCACGAAAAACTAAAAGTAAAAGTTCGTGGACTAGAAGATTATATCTCTGAGCTTAAAAAAGAACTTAGAACAATTACTTCAATAGATAACTCCACTGAGCATAAAGAAAAAATAAAAGAATTATATAAAAACATCCATCATCACTCTTCAACATTTTTAGCTAAAGAAGAAAACTATTTAGACCTAATCAATGATTTAAATATTGAGTTTTTTACTCAAATAAAAACTTTACATCCTAAGTTAAATGATTCCGAGATTATTATTTGTTATTATTTATTTTTAGGTTTTAAAAACAAAGAAATTGCTGCATTTTTAAACTCTTCTACCCGCGCAATAGAAAGTAAACGTTATCGTATTTCTAAAAAAATAGACAATTTAGATAACAATTATACTCTTGTAGAGTATCTAAACGACACTTTTAAAGATTCTAAAACAAGAACTATTTAATACAGTTTTACTATTTATTAAGGCATTTTACAAAGTGCGTAGTCAATGCGTAGTATTAAATTTTTATACTATTTGATACCTGTAGATATTTGTAGATATAATTTATAAATCTACTTAATAATGAAAAAAATCTACTTAATTATTTTTCTTTTATCAACAACATTTATGTTCTCTCAATCTAAAGATTATAAAGAGATGATAAGTTTAGGAACTTATACTGTTGAAGAAATTCAAGAAACTGCTAAAGCACATTTTGAAATTAAAGGAAAAGGAAAGGGAAGCGGTTACAAACAATATAAACGATGGGAATATCATGCTTTACGTTCAATGAAAGATAATGGTATTTTAAAATCACCATCTTTTTATTTTAGAGAATTAGAACGTTACAACAACTATCGTAATCAAGCAGCAGTAAGTTCAAAAAGCATGTTAGCTGATAATGGCAACTGGGAGCAATTAGGACCATATTCATGGAATGCCACTTCTGGTTGGAACCCAGGTACTGGTAGAATTACTTCTTTAGCTTTTGAAACCGGTAATGAAGACCATATTATAGTTGGTGCCCAAACTGGAGGTGTTTGGAAAACAACCGATGGTGCAGCAACCTGGATGCCTTTAACGGATAATTATATTAACATGAAGGTCTATTCTTTAGCTATGCACCCAACTAATGCTTCAATTTATTTTTGGGGTTCTGATAATGGTACAATTTTTAAATCTTTAGATGGTGGTACAACTTGGAATATTTTAACAACTAGTATCGCTACTGGAGAAGTAAATAGAATTATTATAGACCCAAATACTCCTTCAAAAATGTACTGTAGTATCGAGCATGGTGGACTTTTTAAATCTACAAACTCCGGTACTTCTTGGTCATTAATACACCCAGAAGCTATTGATAGAGGTTATGATTTTGAATTTAAACCACAAGACCCATCTACAGTCTATGCGTCCGGAACGTCTGTTTTTAAATCAATTGATGGAGGTGCAACTTTTGATAAAGTTACAACTGCAACTGGTGTCCCTAATTATACAACAGAATATGTAAATGGTTTTACAGATTGGAAATCTGTAGCTAAAGGCTCTGAACATTTTGGTGTTACTTTAATATCACCAAAAACAGGAGATGGTCTTGGATTATTTGAATTAGGGGATGGTAGCGCTGGAAATATTACTAAAATAATAACACCAGCGTTAGACCTAAGCTCAGCTACTAATCCTGTGGTTAAATTTTCTTACGCTCAACCTGATTATTTTGGGGATGTAGATGTTTTAAATGTATACTATAAAACATCTGCTTCAGGAACTTGGACGTTGTTACCTGGTGCTAATTACACTATAGCACAAGAATCTTGGTTAGATGTTACATTAAATTTACCTAATCCTTCTGCTGATTATTATGTGGCTTTTGAAGGAGAAATACATACTCCAAACAATGGAGGAGGTGTTACTTTAGATGATATTTCTGTTGAAGATTTAAATTCAAATGTGTTTTTTAGTGATGGTTTTGAAACACCAACTCCAAACAATTTTGGTACTGGTGCAAAAATGATTGCAGTTACAGAAAACAGCCCTTCAACTGTATATATTGTAGAAGCTAGTGGTACTTCAGGAGCACATTTTAAAGCGCTTTATAAGTCTACAGATAGTGGTACACATTTTACAGCTTTAAACCATACTGGAAAAAACTATTTTGGTTATAGCTTAACTGCTACAGCGGTTGGAGACGAAAACAAAGGTCAAGCACCTAGAGACATGGATATTGCTGTTAGTCACACTAATGCTGACGAAGTACATATAGCCGGAATTAATACTTGGCGCTCTTTAGATGGAGGACTTACTTTTAATCCAACTACAAACTGGAATATCTCAACTAGTCAATCTAATAATTTAGGATATTCGCATGCAGATGTAGACTTATTACACTTTGTTGGTAGTACGCTGTATACAACAACAGATGGAGGTATATTTAAAGCAACTAATAGTGGTGGACCTTTGTCATCATCATATTTTACAGACTTAACAACTGGATTAGGAATTAGACAATTTTATGCTTTTGGAATTAGTCAAACAGACCCAGTAGTAATTACCGGAGGTGCCCAGGATAATGGTAGTGCTACACGTACATCAACTGGTGTATGGAGAGATTGGCTTGGTGGTGATGGTATGGAAGGTTTCGTCGACAAAAATAATAACCAAATTATTTATGGTACAGAACAAAATGGAAGCTTAGAAAAATCAATTGATGGAGGAATTAGTCTAACAGGAATTAGTAGACCAGATAACAAAACAGGAAACTGGGTTACACCTTTTGAACAAGACCCTATTGCAACAGATGTAATATACAGTGGGTACGATCAAGTATATAAATCTCTAGATGGTGGGGGAAGCTGGACAGCAATCTCTCAAGTTTTTGATGCTAAATTAAATCATTTAAAAATAGCACAATCATTGCCAACAACAATGTATGCAGTTTACCAAGACAAAATTTTTAAAACAACAACTGGTAATGGTACTTGGACAGAGTTAACAAGTTATAGTGATGATTATATTAACTCAATTGCTATTCACCCAACTAACCCTAACAAAGTAGCTTTAACAACAGTAGGTTCTGGTAAAGTTTATATAACATCAGACGGAGGTGCTACTTGGACAATGTCTAAATATGATTTACCTGACTTTAGCGCATTAGCAGTAGTATGGGATAATAATGCTAATGAAGGTTTGTATGTAGGTATGGATTACGGAGTTTATTATTTAGATAACACAACTAATAACAATTGGAAACCTTTTGTAAATAATTTACCAAATGTTAAAATTAGCGAGCTTGAAGTTAACTACGCTGATGATAAATTATATGTTGCAACCTATGGTCGTGGCGTATGGCGTACACCACGTTATGATATTAATACTTTAAGTGTAGAAAATTTAGATTTAATTGAAGGTATTACAATGTTTCCAAATCCTGCTTCAGATAGTTTTAGCTTAGTCTCTTCTAAAAACGAAACTGCATCTATTAGAGTATTTAATTCAATAGGTAAATTAATGTATTTTACTGAAAATGTTAATTTAAACAATGAATTTAAAATTGATATTTCACAATATGCAACAGGTATGTATTTTGTAAGAATCAATAATAAAAATGGGATTGTTACCAAAAAACTATTAGTAGATTAATTAACAAGTTATAAATTATTAAGTCCTCAAGTGTTACTAATCTTGAGGGCTTATTTATTTTAAATACATGCTAATATAAAAGTGCGTAGTAATTGCGTAGTAGTTTTTTGTATTAGTATAAACATGATAGTAGATATTTGTATAGTTCAAATAATTAAATAATAAAACATGAAAAACATAACTACTCTTTTAATTATGGTCTTCTCAATTGTGACTTTTTCACAATCTATAGATTATAAAGCTGCTACTGCAAAAAAGGGCAGTAACTATTATGATATAGTTGCTCAAGTACGTCAAGAGCTAGGAGCTTTTAATAAAAACGCTTCTAAAACAGAAATAAAAAAACATAAGCAATTTGAAAGATGGGCTTATTTTTGGAAAGACAGAGTTGATATTAATGGTAATTTTCCTAATGCATTCTCTGGATGGTATAATGCAGGTATAATTGATAGTAGAGGAAGGATAAAAAACTCATCTAACTCTGCAAACCAAAATAACAAAGTGTCAAACAGTGGACAAACTTGGACAAATATTGGACCTCAAGAGGTGCCAGATGCTAATGGTTATCCAAATAATCCGCAATTAGGTCGTTTAACTAATTTTTTAAGATATAAGCATGCTACAGATGCAAGTCAAAATGTATTGTTTGTAAGTGCTCCAGTTGGGGGCGTTTGGAAATCAATTGATAACGGGACATCTTGGACACCAAAATTAGACCAAATTGCTGGTATTGGTGTTACAGATATTAAAAGTAGCTCTTCAGACATTAATAATCCTGGGACAATTTATATCTCAACTGGAGATTATGATGCCAAACATATAAATTCTATCGGAGTATATAAGTCTACAGATTTTGGAGAAACTTATCAACCAACAAGCCTTACGTTTAGTTTAGACGAGAAAGAAATTACTTCTAATTTAATTGTTATTGATGCTAATACAGTAATTGTTGGAACAAATAAATACATCAAAAAAACTACAAATGGAGGTGCAACATGGACTAATGTATTTGCACATAATTATGATGATGCAGTTTTAGGAAAGTTTCATAGAAATGGTAACAATATTATGTGTTCTGACAGTTGGGGTGGTTTATTTTTCTCATCCAACAATGGTGTGACTTGGAGTGTTTTAATACCTGAAGGGACAAGTAGTGCTCGTCATGCAATTACTACTGACCAAGCGGGTATCTTTTATGTGCAAAATGACAATGGTCAAGTTTCTACTTATAACCCCGCTGATGCTACACCTTCATTATCTAATCTTGGTGTGCCTGCAGTTGGTTACAGCACGCAAGGCTCATATAACCAATGTTTAGCTGTAAAGGATGGATTGATTATTAGTGGAGTAGTTGATGGAATAAACTCAGACGATTCTGGTAACACTTGGTATGTAACCTTAAACAACTCATGGTCAGATAATACTTCTGCTGGATCTTATGGTCATGCAGATATACATGAAATAGGTACATTAGACTCAGGATACTCTTTCTGGAATGTTAATGATGGTGGTTTAAATTTTGTAACTTATTCCTCTATTGCAGACGAAAAACCAACTGTAGAGTATAAATCAAATGGCGTGATAGTAACACAGTTGTACTCGGTAGCAATTACACCTCAAACTAGTACAGATAATATTATTATGGGAAACCAAGATAATGATGGTTACAGTTTAGAAATGGTTGGAGGAAGCCCAACATGGGTAACAGCAGGAGCAGGAGATGGTACTTGTACTGCTATAGATTACTCAAATCCACAAATTAGATATTTAGGAGCGCAAAATGGAGGATTGACTAGAGCAAATAATGGTTTTTTAGGTGATGTTTGGGGGACAAGTCTTAATACACCTACTGCGGGAGCACCATTTGTTTGGACTTTAAAAATGCATTCAACAATTCCAGAAACTCTTTATGGAGGATTTGCTGATGTATATAAATCCACAGATAAAGGAGATACCTGGTCAAACTTAAATTCTGGTGCAGGCGCAATAGAATATATTGAGACTTTTGGTAATAATTTGATTATAATAGGTCAAAACTCAGCTAAAAAATCAACAGATGATGGTGTTAATTGGAGTACAATTAACCAACCAGAAGCAAGTGCTAAAATAAATTCGGTGTCATTAGACCAAAATAACATTAACACATTATATACAACGGTTAACGGGTATGTAGATGGATCAAAAGTTTTTAAATCTACAGATGGTGGTAGTACTTGGATTAACATATCTGCTGGATTACCTAACATTATTGCAAAACAAGTTGTTTTAAAACAAAATCAAGGCCAAGAAATTCTGTTTTTAGGAACAGAGTTGGGTGTTTATTATAAATTAGGAAGCTCAAGTTGGACTAAACTAGGACAGGGATTACCTAATGTTATAATTAATGATATCGAAATTAACTATACGCAAGATAAATTGGTTGTAGGGACTTATGGAAGAGGCTTATGGGAAGTTAGTATCTTAAATAACACACTTGGTCTTGACGAAGTAGAAGTTAGTGATTTAGCATCACCAATTCTTTATCCTAACCCAGTGGAAGCGGGTGTATTAAACATTAAATTAAATGATTCTTACAATAACTTTAATTACCAAATGTATAATGTAATTGGAGGATTAGTTAAAAAGGGAATTTTAGTAACTGGTCTTAATACCATTGACGTTAGTAATATAGCAACCGGAATTTATGTTGTTAGAATGACTGATGGAAAAACGGTGTCATCACAAAAAGTGATAATTAAATAAGATCATAGCTAATAATTGTTAATTTTTATGGGAAATAAAAAGAGCCTCTATTGAGGCTCTTTTTTGTGTTTAAATAAGTTGTTTTACAACGGAATATTACCATGTTTTCTGTTTGGTAATACTTCTTCTTTGTCTTCTAACATAGTAAACGCTTTAATTAGTTTACGTCTTGTATTTTCTGGAAGAATAACTTCATCAATAAAACCACGTTCTGCAGCTTTATATGGGTTAGCAAACAACTCTGCATATTCTGCTTCTTTTTCTAAAAGCTTAGCTTCTGGATCTTCCGAAGCTTTAATCTCTTTTCTAAAAATAATTTCACTTGCGCCTTTTGCTCCCATAACCGCAATTTCTGCACTTGGCCAAGCATAATTTAGGTCAGCACCAATGTGTTTAGAGTTCATCACATCATAAGCGCCTCCATAAGCTTTTCTGGTAATTACAGTCACTTTTGGTACAGTAGCTTCACTTAAAGCATATAATAATTTAGCACCATGCACTATAATTCCGTTCCATTCTTGGTCAGTTCCTGGTAAAAATCCAGGGACATCTACTAGTACTAATAACGGAATATTAAACGCGTCACAAAAACGAGTAAAACGAGCTGCTTTACGCGAACTGTTAACATCTAAAACTCCAGCTAAAAACAACGGTTGATTGGCAACAATACCAACACTTTTTCCTCCGATTCTTGCAAATCCTACAATAATATTTTCAGCAAAATCCTTATGGATTTCAAAAAAGCTATCCGCATCAATTAACCCCTTAATAACATGATGCATGTCATAGGGTTTGTTAGCGTTATTAGGAATAATAGTTTTTAATTCTTCTCTAATTTCTTCACCTAATTCAAAAGGTAAATCTTTAGGTTTTTCTAAATTACTTTGTGGTAAATAGCTAAGTAAGCGTTTAACATCTTCTAAACATTCTACATCATTTGAAGACGTGACATGTGCAACACCTGATTTTGTCGAGTGTGTACTTGCACCACCTAACTCTTCGCTTGTTACCTCCTCGTTGGTTACTGTTTTAACAACGTTTGGACCGGTTACAAACATATAACTAGTATCTTCTACCATCATAGTAAAATCGGTCATTGCGGGACTGTAAACCGCACCTCCTGCACATGGTCCCATAATAGCTGATAATTGTGGTATGACACCAGATGCTTTTACGTTTCTATGAAATATATCTGCATAACCACCTAAGGAGCGTACCCCTTCTTGGATACGTGCACCACCAGAGTCATTAAGCCCAATTAATGGGGCACCGACTTTAAGAGCAAGGTCCATAATTTTACAAATCTTTTCGGCATGGGTTTCTGATAAAGCCCCACCAAAAACAGTAAAATCTTGTGCAAAAACATACACTAATCTACCATTTATAGTCCCGTAACCAGTAATAACACCATCTCCATAAAATTTTTGATTTTGCATTCCAAAATCAACGGTTCTGTGTGTTACTAAAGCACCAATTTCTTCAAAAGAACCTTTATCCATTAAGTAGGTAACACGCTCTCTAGCAGTTAGTTTTTTCTTTTGGTGTTGTTTATCTATTCTTGCTTGACCACCTCCTAATTTGGAAAGCTCAAGTTTTTCTTTTAATGTTTTTATTTTGGATTCCATGTTATAATTTTATTCTCGCAAAGTCGCTATGCGCAAAGCGTATGTGGTTTTCTAATTAGTTGGTAATCTAAGTTGCTTTTGGTCTTCTAAGTATTGCTTTACAGCAAATAGAGCAGCTAATCTAGCCTCATGTTCTGCGTCTTGTTTTAAAGCGTCTGGTGAATAGTATTTTTTTACAAAATGAGTGTCAAAATTTCCTGATTTAAAGGCCTCGTGATTAAAAACAAATGTTCCAAAAGGTAATGTAGTTTGTATCCCTTTTACATCATAATCGGCAATTGCTTTTAGCATTAACTGGATCGCTTCTTCACGCGTTTTACCGTATGTAATTAGCTTGGCCAACATAGGATCATAATAAATTGGTATATCCATTCCTTGTTCAAAACCATTATCTACTCTAATGCCTTTTCCTTCAGGTAATTTATAAACCTCCAAATGACCAACACTTGGTAGAAAATCATTTAATGGATCTTCAGCATAAATACGAAGCTCTAAAGCGTGACCATTAATTTTTAAATAGTCTTGTTTAATATCTAAAGCTTCGCCACGAGCCACTTTTATTTGTAATTCTACTAAATCAACACCTGCAATAATTTCACTGACGGGATGCTCAACTTGTAGTCTAGTATTCATTTCAAGGAAGTAAAAGTTTTTGTTTTCATCTAATAAAAACTCGACTGTACCAGCACCTAAATAATCACAAGCTTTAGCAACTTTAATAGCTGCTTGCCCCATTTTTTCTCTTAATTCTGGCGTCAACACTACACTTGGCGCTTCTTCGACTACTTTTTGGTGACGACGTTGTATACTACATTCGCGTTCAAAAAGATGAATAACATTACCGTGTGCATCAGCCATAACTTGTATTTCGATGTGACGCGGAGAACCAACGTATTTTTCAATAAAAACAGAACCATCACCAAAAGCATTTACTGCTTCACTGATAGCACGATTCATTTGCGATTCAAATTCTTCTTCTTTTTCAACAATACGCATTCCTTTTCCACCACCACCTGCCGAGGCTTTTATCAATATAGGAAAGCCGATGGTTTTGGCTATTTTTTTAGCTTCAGGTATATCCGTAATGGCTTGATCTGTTCCGGGTACCATTGGTATGTCATAGGCTTTTACAGCTTCTTTAGCTGCTAATTTGCTTCCCATAACCCTTATAGCATGCGATTTTGGGCCAATAAACGTAATGTTGTTTTTTTCGCATAATTCTGCAAACTCTGCATTTTCACTTAAAAAACCATACCCTGGATGTATACCATCGACGTTTAAGCTTTTAGCTACTTCAATAATTTTATCACCTAATAAATAGGATTGATTTGAAGGCGCTTCTCCTATTAAAACAGCTTCGTCAGCAAATTTTACATGAGGTGCATTACGGTCAACAGTGGAGTAGACTGCTACGGTTTTAATTCCCATTTTCTGGGCTGTACTCATGACTCTTATAGCGATTTCGCCACGATTGGCGACTAATATTTTTTTCATTCTATTCAAATTCAATTAACAATTCACCTTTATCTACTGTGTTTCCTTTTATTCCAGAAACGGACTTTATAACACCTGCTCTTGGAGATATAATACTGTTTTCCATTTTCATGGCTTCTAATATAAGTAAAGGGGTGTCTATTGCAACTTCGTCACCAGGTTTTACCATAATATCTAGAATTAACCCTGGCATTGGTGCTTTTATATTGTCTATCTTTTTTGAGGCACCAACTTCAAACCCTAACGCTTTTATTAAAGTGTCTAATTGGTCTTCAATTTGGATAGTATATAGGTTATTGTTGACTTTTACTTTGTACGATTTTTTATTAAAATCATGTTCTGTAATTTCAACTTTAAAAGGTTTGTTTTCTTCTAAAAGATGAAATGAATTTTTATTAACCTGAACAGAATCAAGGTTTTTTACAGTATCGGAATCAATTTCAAACTCTAATGATTCGTCTACTTTTACATTAAATTTTTGGATCATTTATTTATATGATTTAGTGGTATAAAGATAAACAACTAAACTGTTTTGGTAAAATAGATAAGTATATTATTAATTATCTTAATATTTTATACGATTATCAAGTTGATTTTTAGTAGTAAAATTATGATTAAACAACTGTTTGTTAATGTGTTAAGTTGTGGGTTGTTTACGTAGCTTATTACAGTAAAAGCACTTTTGAAAGCTTAAAGTTTATTATGAAATAATATCTGTTGAGTCTTTAAAATGAGAACTATCTTGATGGTATTTTATTGCTTTTTTTGATAAAAACAAACCAATACCTAAGGATATAAATGCACCAATCCAAATACCTGGAATAAACTCTATAAACAAGAAAAAGTCATAGGCACCATGAAATAAGATTGCGAAAAATAAACCTAATAAATTAAGATATAATTTGTTAGGTGCAAACTTAGCTTTACCCATAAAATAGCCCATTATTATTCCAAAAGTTGCATGGGCTGGAACAGCGGTAAATGCTCTAGCAATTGCTGTTGCTTGTCCACTTTGCATAACATATATTATATTTTCTGTAGCTGCAAAACCCATAGATACCATCACTGCGTAGACTATACCATCAAAGGGTTCGTTAAATTCTTTGCGTTGCTGTGCAAAAAACAGTACTATTAAATATTTACTTAATTCTTCAGAAAAACCAACTACAAAAAAGGCTTGTTTAAACTGCTCCCATACACTTAATTTATCTTGTAATGGTACTACTACATTAAAAACAGAGTAGAGTAGTGTTGTAATAATTATACTAACAATAGCCCCTAGTAAAAACGAAATTATTAATAGTCGTTTTGGCTCTTTTTCATATTTATCTTTAATATAAATGTAAAAAATGATAATAAAAATTGGTGCTAAAGCTAGTATTAGTAATTTCATATTTCAAAAATAATTAAAAAAGAGATAATAATTGTTTTCTACTTTTTTGGTCTAAAAATATATAAACAATATTGGTTATAAAGTGACTTACTAAAACAGCAATTGCAGCACCCGAAACTTGCCAAATAGGAATTAATAAATAACACAAAAGTACGTTAGCGATGCAGCCTAATAGAAATCGGTAAACATTTTTTTGTAGGTCATTAGTGTTGATTAAGTGTTTTTCGTAAATCATTCCTATAAAAATAATAAGCGGTGCCCAACAAAAAATTAATAAAGGTGTTTTAGCTTCGGCATAGCTTTTAGTAAAATAAGTATTTAATATTGCGTTACCGAAAAGCGTATAAAGCCCGCCAATTAATAGACCTAAAACGCACATGATTTTAAACACTTTTTTTATTTTTTTTGCATATAGTATTTTGTTGTCTAAATAAGATTCTGCTAAAGAAGGGTATAGGGCATTGATGATTGAAAATCCAATATTCCAACTTAAAGCTATAACTAAAAACTGTACTGTTGCAAATATTCCGTTAGCATGATCACCTAAATAATGTTTTAAAAACAGCTCGTCAACAGATATATAAAACATAATTAAGCTGTTAGATATTATTAAGGGATAAGACATTTTTAATAATGATTTACCTAAGGTCCATGAAAAGCGCCATTCTTTAAAAACAAACGGTGCTTTACGTTTTAAAATTAGGCAATAGATAATCCCTTGAATCAAAAAATCTAAAGCAATTAGTTTGGCAAAATAATTAACATCCAAATTGTTTTTAACACCATAGTATTGTAAAGCAACGATTATAATAAGACTAGAAATTTTGCTTATAAATATAATTTTAGTCCATTTTTTTGCTAGTAAATAATATTCAAAAACATCGGTTAACTTAAAAAGGTAACTACATGTTATTATCATATATAAACTAGATAAAGGACTGTTTTTTGTTATGGTAAAATAGATTATAATACCAATAAATATAGTACACCAACTAATAAGTCGTAAGTAAAAAGCAGTTGCTAAGATTTGCTTACTACGTTTTGGATTAAAAACAATTTCTCTAATACATATAGCGGATAACCCAAGAAAAAATAGCGGTGTAAATAGCCCTAAAACAGACTCGACAAACTTAAGTTTTCCAATATCTATAGAGCCTAAAGTGCTAAATATTTTAGGAACAATAAAAACACCAGTAATAAGTTGGATAAGTTTTTCAAGAGTAAACCACTTGGTAGCTGTAAAATCTGTTTTACTAAAAACTGAGGCCATGTATTGTATTTAATTTTCAAAGATATAAAACCGTTTTCATTAGCGGTTTGAAAGATAATTATTACTTTCGTTTTCATTTAAAATTATGACACCAGAGTTTCTTCGTCGCTATTATATATTACGTATTATTTCAAATCCTAAAGTGTATGGAATTGAAAAAAACGGTTATGTCCCTTTAGACGATTTACAAAATGCATTAGACCAATTACGAGTAGATAATATTGACGACCCGCTTTATGACAAGTTAAATCAATCTTCTCAAAAGACTATAAAGCGTGATTTAGATAAAATAAAATCCTATTACCAAACTATTATTTTACATAAACGTAACTATGGCTATTATTTGGAAGGTTATGAAGTTAGCGAGGCTTTAAAGGAAGTTTACGAAAAAACAGAACTTTATCTACTACACCATCATGCCCATTCCTGGAAGGATCATGTGACTATAGCCCGAAGTTCTTTAAGTTCTTATATAGATTTTGTGCCTTTAATACAGGCAATCGAACAACAGTTTTTAGTTGAAATTACTTATCATGGATGGTATGATGATAATGGCTTTGAAACTATTACTGGCTTTTTTCAACCTTTACATATTAAAGAAATTAACAAAGCTTGGTATTTAATTGCGCATAACGATGCTTACGGTATCTATGCTTTTTGTTTAGATGATAGAATAAAATCCTTAGAAGTTACTAAACGACCTATAAAAAAGCCTATTGCTTTTAATCCTAAAGCATACTTTAAAAATGTTATAGGAATTTTAAAAACAGATACTAAAGCAGAGTGGATTTATATTCAAGTTGCTAACCATCATTTTAAATACTTAGAAAGTAATCCATTACATCATTCACAAAAGATTGTGTCACGTCCTAAAGAAGCAGAAACAGAGTCTTTAGATTATAAAAACTCTAATATTTGGGGCGAAATTAAAATTTATGTAGAACCTAACTATGAGTTTTTAATGGACATTTTAAAATATAACCTTTGGGTTAAAGTTGTAAGTCCAATCCATGTTAAAAATTATGTGAAACATCATTTAGATTTAATTATAGAATATTATAAATAATTAATTTTAAACGGACACATTTTGTCTGTTTCAGGTGTAAGTTTGTATCAAGAAAAATAGGGAGAAAATATTTGTAACCAATTCATTTAAAATTTTTCTTAAAATTCACGGTTGATAACAACATAAGATAGGGAAAGCTATTAATCTAAAGGGAACTTATGGTTTTATCGTGACCTGATAAAAACCCCAACTTTAAAAGGTTGGGGTTTTTTGTATTTTACACTTATATTTTTAAATCAGTATGTTATAATTATTTTATTTTACCTAATATAGCTTGTGCAACCTTAGCGTAATAGTCATAATTACTAGCTACAAAATGACCATTATTTTTACTATTATCTAAAAGTGATTTAAATTTATTTAGACTAACAAGTTTTAAAGCTTCTACTTCTCCAAATTGTGGCGTTAAGGCTTCAATAGACACTTTTAGTGCTATAATATAGGTGTGATGAAACTCGTTATCAATAATTCCATTTGGATAGGATTGAAAGCATTCAAAAACGCCAATTTTTTCTAAGTCATCAATTTTAACCTCTAATCCAATCTCTTCTTTAATTTCTCTAATAGCACCAACTTCAATAGTCTCTCCAGCATCAACATGTCCTGCAACAGATACATCCCAAAGTAAAGGGTAAATTAGTTTTGAGGCTGCGCGTTGTGCTAATAAAATTTCACCTTTACTGGTATAAAACCAAATATGTGCTGTGTTATGGTAATGTCCTTTAGCGTGAATTACAGATTTTAAAGCTGTGCTTCCGGTTGGCTCACCAGTTTTGGTTACAATATCAATATATTCTTCGTTCATAATAAAAAAAGCCTCATTTAGAGGCTTTAATTGTTTTTTGTTAAGTATACCTAAGTAAACTTAGTTATTATTTAAAATAAGAAAACGTTTCGCCATCTTCAATTTTAAGTAATGTTTCATAAATTAATTTAATCACGTTTTCAACATCGTCTTTGTGTACCATCTCCACAGTAGTATGCATATAACGTAATGGTAATGATATTAATGCAGAAGCAACACCACCGTTACTGTATGCAAACGCATCCGTATCCGTTCCAGTTGCTCTACTTAATGCAGCACGTTGGAATGGTATTTTATTTCCTTCTGCAGTGTCTGTAATTAAATCACGTAGTTTTTGTTGTACAGCAGGTGCATAAGCAATTACTGGACCTTTTCCAATCTCGACATTACCTTGTACTTTCATGTCAATCATTGGTGTCGTTGTATCGTGTGTTACGTCTGTAACGATAGCAACATTAGGTTTAATAGTTTCTGTAATCATTTGTGCACCACGTAATCCAATTTCTTCTTGAACCGAGTTTGTTATATAAAGACCAAATGGTAGCGTTTTTTTATTTTCCTTTAATAAACGTGCTACTTCAGCAATCATAAATCCACCCATTCTGTTATCTAATGCACGACAAACAAATTTATCTTTGTTTAGTACATGAAACTCATCTGGATAAGTGATTACACAACCAACATGAACGCCCATTTTTTCGACTTCTTCCTTATCTTTTGCACCAATATCAATGGTAATGTTGTTAGGTTTTGGAGCTTCCTCTTTAGCCTTATTTCTAGTATGTATTGCTGGCCATCCAAAAACACCCTTTACAATTCCTTTTTTGGTATGGATATTAACTATTTTACTTGGTGCGATTTGGTGATCGCTTCCTCCGTTTCTTACAACATATATTAATCCATTATCGCTAATATAATTAACGTACCAAGAGATTTCATCAGCATGACCTTCAATAACAACTTTATATTTTGCATCTGGATTAATTACACCAACAGCAGTCCCATAGGTGTCAGTAAAAAACTCGTCAACATAAGGTTTTAGGTAGTCCATCCATATTTTTTGACCATCCCATTCGTATCCAGTTGGAGACGCATTGTTTAAATATTTTCCTAAAAAGTCCATAGACTTTTTGTTAAGTATGCTTTTTTTTGCCATTTGAATTTAATTTTTGTCTAAAATAACAATATTCACTCTTATTTTATAGTTAGCAATACGTTAATTATTAATTTTACGTCATAAAGTTTAACTTTTGGAATAGTTTTAGCATTCAATAATATATGAAGTATAGTATTTTTCTTTTTTTGTGGCTGCCATTTGTACTTTTTGCGCAAGAGGATAATCTGATTGAGCAAGACTCGACAGAGGTAGAGTACGTTTTTGTAGCTGGAGACTCCATACCACAAAAATCTATTTATTTAGATGAAGTCATGATTTTGGATAAGTTGTCTTTTAAATCTAAAGCAGATAAAAGGCGTTATTTAATTTTAGGTCGAAAAACGTTGAAAGTATATCCCTATGCTAAATTGGCAGCCGATAGGCTGAATGCGTTAAATACACGATTAAATACTTTAGATAAAAAACGAGATAAGAAAAAGTATGCCAAAAAAGTCCAAAAATATATAGAAGAAGAGTTTTCAGATGAGTTAAAAAAATTAACTAAAACTGAAGGTCAGATTTTGGTTAAATTAATACACAGGCAAACCGGAAAAACCACATTTGACTTAATAAAAGAGCTTAGAAGTGGTTGGAGAGCCTTTTGGTTTAATAATACTGCTTACTTATTTAATATCTCTTTAAAGAGAGAATATGACCCGGAAAATGTCGAAGAGGATTATTTAATTGAAGATATTTTAATTAGAGCCTGGCAAAATGGACGCTTAAAATTAGTTAAGTCGCCATTAAATTTTGAATATTTTAAGTTGTCTAACAAATGGGCAACCACGACTAACAATTAATAAATAATGCGTAAACAAACCCCTTTTGAAGAAAAGCTAAATGCTTTAACCCATGGTGTTGGTGCTGTGTTTGGAATAATAGCTTTAGTTTTATTAGTTGTTTTTGAAACTAAAAAAACGGAGTACAGCTTATTTAGTGTAATCCTATATGGATTATCTATAATTATCCTGTTTACAGCCTCTACATTATATCATATTATTTCTGACGAAAAAAAGAAACACTATTTTAGAATTGTAGACCACATTAGTATTTACTTATTAATCGCAGGGACTTACACACCTGTTTTACTAATTACGTTAGAGCAAAGTCTAGGTTGGACTTTATTTTATACGGTTTGGGCAATAGCTGCTTTTGGTGTAGTATTAAAATTGTTTTTTACAGGACGTTTTAATACGTTTTCAACATTATTATATTTAGTAATGGGGTGGCTAGTTATTTTTGATTTTTCGACCCTATCTAACTTGATGGCTTCTAATGGTATTTTGCTGCTTATGGCTGGAGGTTTATCCTATACGGTCGGGATAGTGTTTTATGCAATCGAAAAAATCCCATATAATCATGTTATATGGCACTTATTTGTTTTAGCAGGTGCTATTTGCCACTTTTTTATGGTGCTGTTTTTTGTAATCTAAAACTTAAATTAAAGCTTATAGATTAGCCCTCAATAACATCTTTATACTCTTCAAAAAAGGCTTCAAGTAAACTCATATTAGTATTAAAAAAGGTCATAACCTCTTGCCAAGTGTTTTTGTTGTGTATGGATACTTTGTGACCTAAAGGCACGTAAATACGAGAGATCTCTTTGCCATTATCTAAAATATATTCTTCGTCATAAATAGCGTCAGGAAGATAGTCGTCTAATAAAATAGATTTTAGGGCAGTCAGTTTTTCCCAATAATTAATACGGTTTTCTAAATCGTCTTCTACATCCAAAGCTACAAAAGCCTTTTTATTATCAAAATAAAACTTAAGACTTAGCCCTTTTAACTTAGTATTATATAATATCCATTTTCTAGGAAAAGACTTTCCAAAGCTAGTCCAAAATAATTCCTTGATTTGTCTTGATTCTTCTTTAGAAAACATTTTAAAAAGTAAATAGTAGTTAATATAATTGATTAATAGTACTAGAATAACTAGCGTACTTTAAATAAGATACGCAATTATAATCCCTAAGATAATGGTACTTAATTTTGCTAAGTTAAACTTATGGCCTTCACTGCTTTCAAACAGTATTGTTGTACTAATATGTAAAAAGATACCAATAACTAAAGCAGAAACCTCGTAATAATAGTTTTCAAAAAACTGAAACTGTGTAGATAAAAATACGCCAAGAGGAGTCATTAAAGCAAATAATAGTAAAAATAGAACACTTTTAGCACGACTTAAATTAGAGGCTAAAAAGAAAGTAGATAATATTATAGCAACTGGTAGTTTATGGATAATAATACCATAAAGTAAATGCTCATGGGCTTCCATTGGAATCCCTTCTAAAACACTATGGATACTTAAACTAATAAAAAGTAACCACGGAAAATCAACACTGTTTTTGTCTATATGCACATGACCATGTTCTGCACCTTTAGAGAAAAACTCTAAAATTATTTGCAGTAAAATTCCAATCATAATAAACAAACCAATCGGCTTACCATGACTGTTATAGACTTCTGGTAAAAAGTGAAATACTGTTATTGACAATAAGAAAGACCCACTAAAAGCAAGTAACAACTTAAGATTGCGACTGTGTTTAGGCTTAAATAATAAGACAATTAAAAACCCTAAAACAACAGCTATAATGGGTAAAATAAAATTTTGCATCTGTTTTTAATAAAAATTATTTAAAAATCATGACTAAACGTTCTGATGTTTTTTTATGAAACTTATTAAGCTTGTAATCTCCAAAAACATCTAGTAAATAAACACCAGCTTGCTCAAATAAAGTTTCAAAATCTGCTAAGTTAAATGCTCTGACACGTTCTTGAAACTGGTAGTCTTCACCTTCAAAAGTAAAGCTAATATCTTTAATTATATAACCATCTTCCACACGTCTTTTTTGCAAAAAGTCAATACCATCAACCGTTTTAACATCTTCGGGGACTAGATTTTCAATTACAAACTCGGTATTCATAAAATCTATAACACCAAAACCAGAGTCGTTTAAATTAGCTTTTATAGCTTTAATGGTCGCTAAATTATCAGCTTCATTTTCAAAATAACCAAAACTAGTAAACAAATTAAACACAGCATCAAAAGTTTCGCCGAAAGGCTCACACATATTATGTACTTTAAAATGTAAAGTATCATTTTCAAATTGCTTAGCATAATTTATACTATTTTCAGATAAATCTGCACCAATAACGTCGTAACCAATAGAATTTAGATACACTGCATGACGTCCTTTTCCGCAGGCTAAATCTAAAATTTTTCCTTGTTCTGGCAGGTTTAAATAATCCGTTAAGCTAGTCATAAACTGCTCAGCTTCAGTATGATCTCTGTCTTTGTAAAGTATGTGGTAAAATGGGCTATCAAACCATGAAGCGTACCATTTTTTATCGTTTTTATTCATATAATTTTTATGGGGTTTAAACTTCCGCTTTAGCTCCAGTTTAACAGGCTCTCACAACTCGCTCTCTGCGAGGAGCTCAAACAAATTGCTCCATCCTTAACCCAATTATTTATAAAGGTTATTATTCCGACAAAAATAGAGTATTTTTGCAAGGTAATAGACGAAAAGAATGGAAGAAAATTTCAAGATGGTTGCCAAAACTTTATTTGGCTTTGAAGAATTACTAGCAAAAGAGTTAAGACAACTAGGCGCCCAAGATATTAAAATTGGTGTGCGTAATGTAGCTTTTGCAGGAGATAAAGGGTTTATGTACAAAGCTAATTTGGCATTACGTACAGCAACAAAAATTTTAAAACCAATACATAGTTTTAGGATAAAAACAGAACAAGATTTATACGATCAAGTCTATAAAATGGATTGGACGCCGTATTTAAAACCTACAGGTACACTTGCGGTTGATGCTACAATAAACTCGACTGTATTTACACACTCTTTATATATCGCGCAAAAAACTAAAGATGCTATTGTAGATAAATTTAGAGACGAAACTGGAGAGCGTCCAAATGTAGATTTAAAGTTTCCGGATGTTAAAATTAATGTTCATATTGACAGAGAAAAATGTAATATTTCTTTGGATTCTTCTGGAGATTCGCTTCACAAACGGGGTTATAAATTAGCAACCAATATTGCACCAATTAATGAGGTGTTAGCAGCAGGGATTGTAATGTTATCAGGTTGGGATGGACAGTCAGATTTTATAGATCCAATGTGTGGTAGTGGTACTATTTTAGCAGAAGCAGCAATGATAGCTTGTAATATACCACCAAACCTGATGCGTAAAGAGTTTGCTTTTGAGCGTTGGAATGACTGGGATGTTGATTTATTTGAAAAAATTGAAGAATCTTTAATTAAAAAGACAAGAGATTTTCATCATAAAATAGTTGGTTACGATAAGTCACCAAGTGCAGTAACAAAAGCAAAAGAGAATATTGCTAATGCGCATTTAGAAGATTTTATTACCATCCAACATGAAGATTTTTTTAAAACCCAAAGAGGAGGGGAGTCTAAATTACATATGGTGTTTAATCCACCGTACGGAGAGCGTTTAGATATTGAAATGGAAAGCTTCTATAAAAACATAGGAGATACTTTAAAACAAAATTATCCTAATACAGATGCTTGGTTTATTACCTCCAATCTTGATGCTTTAAAGCATGTTGGTCTTAGACCATCTAGGAAAATACACTTAATGAATGCGATGTTAGAGTCACGATTAGTTAAGTACGAGATTTATGCTGGAAGTAAAAAAGGGAAGTACATGAAAAACTAATGAAAGGTACTTTAAAAACAAATATAACTTCGCTTTTTAAATTAGCGCTTATTGTTAGTATACCGTTATTAACTTTAATTGTTATTGGTCTTTTTAAAATACCTAATACAATAGATTATATAAAGGAAGTCTTAGGCTTTGGTTTTATGACATTGTTATTATTTAGTGTCATAGTTTTGTTTTTAAAAGAGAAAATAAGACAAGTATTAAGTGTTTTATTTGTTATTGTCCTTTCTGCTTTATTGTTTGTAAAACTTAGTTTTTATCATAATTATGGCGTAAAATTAAGTGCTTCCGCTTTGTTTGTTATTTTTGAAACAGATACCACAGAAAGTGCCGATTTTTTAGAAAATTATTTTGATAGCTTTGTATTTATTATTGCAGTTCTGTTTTTAGTAATTCTACCATTAATTGCAAGATATAGTGTTAAAAAGTTCAACATTTCTGGACGATTTATGTTTGTTAAGGTATTAGCATTATTAACAATTATAGCTTCAAGTTACGCTATACATAAGCGCTTTGAGTCTGAGAATATCGTTTTAACAAGTATAGTTAGTTATTCTGATTTTACTATTTTAATGAAAGACTTAAAGACCGATTTAGCAAAACCAGTATCCTCTTTTGTAACGGTAGATAAGATTAGTAAAACACCACAAACACATGTTGTAATTATTGGAGAGTCTACCTCTAATTGGCACATGCAATTGTATGGCTACGATAGACCAACTAACCCAAAACTATCCAAAATTAAAAACGAGTTGATTGTTTTTGATAGTGTAATCTCTCCACATGTACATACAATAATGTCATTAGATAAAATATTGACACTGTCTGATATGTTTTCACCTAACAAAAAAAACAACACGTCAATGGTACAGTTAGCTAATGCAGCAGGGTATGAGACGTATTGGATCTCTAACCAACGCCCTGTTGGTTTACATGAGCGTATATCTTCCATAATAGCTAATGGCGCAACAGAAAAGTATTTTGTGGCAACAGATAACTCTGACGACGTTATTTACGACAAGGCATTATTACCTGTTTTAGATAATATATTGAATAAACCAAGCGAACAAAAAATTATATTTTTACATTTAATTGGTACTCATGGTCGCTTTAATAAGCGTTTTCCTGAGTCTTTTGAGTATTTTAAGGATAATAAACCTAACGCTAAATTTAAGCACGAAAAAGCGTTTAAGTTAATTAATGAGTATGATAATGCTATACGTTATAACGACTCAATAGTACATGAGGTAATAACAAAAGTTAAGCAACAAAAAACAAACAGTTTTGTATTGTTTTTTTCAGACCATGGTGACGAATTGTATGATACTATAGATTTTGTAGGACATAATGAATACCAAGCAACTCGACCGATGTATGAAGTCCCATTAATAACTTGGATGTCGGATTTATATAAAGAAAATAACCCTAAAAGTCATGCGTTTTTAGAGTATAGTCAACGTGCTTATAATTTAGAAGATTTATTATATAGTTTTGCTGATTTAGCTAATATAAATTTTAAGGAAATGGATAGCACTAAAAGTATTTTTAGCGAACATTTTATTAGAAAACCAAGGCTAATAAGAGATAAAGAAGATTATGATGAACGTGTTAAATTATTAGATCAACAATAATTAGTCTTTTTTCTCTTTTTTAATACTATTCTTATTTTTCTTAAAAAGCGGAATCATATAAGAGACACTATAACCATATCCTACACCAATACGCCCAGAATCAAAAGTTTTATTAAAACCTGGGACAAATAAGTTTTCAAAATTTACTGGTTGATCCTGTGTAATCATTCCTTTTAATTGAGCATTTACACCAACATATAAGTTATTTAAGACTTCGGCTTTTATACCAATTATCATTTCAAACCAGATAGCGGACAATCCACTAAATTCCTCTTTTTCTGTACTAGAAAATTGTGGTTGCCAATATTGATCAGTATTATAAATATTATAGTTGTTTCTAGTTTGGCTAAAGGTACTAGCTCCTATTCTAAAACCAGTATAAATCATGTTATCAAGACTACCCCAATTATCATGCATGTTATAATCAACACCTGCTTTAAAGTAACTACCTTTTGCAGTGACACTTAAATAGTCATTTGACGTTGTTTTTTCTTCCGTTCCTAATTCTCCAGCTAAAAACCAATTTTTGGTTAACCTATAATCACCATTTAACTCAAAACCCGAGTAATCGTCGTCTAATGCAGTTCTTACTAATTTGCTAATATCAGTACCGACTCTTAATCCGTAACTTAATTTAATAGTATCTTTTTTTACCGTAAGAGTTTCTTCTTGTGCTTGTAATGAAAAACTATAGCACAAAAATAGACTAATGATAAAAGAAATAGTGTGTCGTTGATTCATCTTCAATTGTTAAATTATCATTTTCTGGTTGTGCTAATATTATCCAGTCTCCATCTGTACCACCGTCTAACGCAACTATTACGTTAGTAAAAATAGTTTTATAACCACAGGCTCTAGATACGTAAACATCAGTAGTGTCATAAGTTATTGTTACTGTATCAATATTACCAGAGGAAACATTTCCGTCTTCATCTAAAACGGTATCACTAATTAAAGTGTAAGTAGTACTATTTTGATCTGTTTTAAGAGGTAAAATCAATTCATCTACATCAACAAGGTTATAACCAGGTAAAACGTCATCATTATCTAATCCAATAACATATAAATTGTTTACTGCTTTTAGGTTTTCCTGTGCGGCGTTATTGTAAAAATCAATAATTAGGCTAGGAGTGGTGGGTGTTGTGTCCGGACATAAATCGTCACGCTCACATGTCCACAGACTAATAAAAGATAATGATAGTAGAATTAATTTTATATTTCTCATAAATTAATAAGCTATTTTTTTTCTAAAAGTACAATATTTTCTACGTGATGTGTTTGCGGAAACATATCTACTGCTTGCACTTTAGTAATAACGTAGTATTCTTTCATTAATGCTAAGTCTCTTGCTTGTGTAGCACTATTACAACTAACGTAAACCACCTTTTGAGGTGCAATATTTAATATTTGTTGTACTACATCTTTATGCATTCCATCTCTTGGAGGATCTGTAATAATAACGTCTGGTTGACCATGCGTGTTTATAAACTCTTGGTTAAAAACATTTTTCATGTCTCCTACAAAAAACTCGCAATTTGTAATATTATTGCGTTTTGCGTTTTCTTTAGCTGCACTAATTGCATCAGGGACAGCCTCTACACCAACTACTTTTTTAGCTTTTTTAGACACAAACTGAGCAATGGTACCTGTACCAGTATATAAATCATATACAAGTTCGTCACCTTTTAAATCTGCAAACTCACGTGTTAATTTATATAATTCAAAAGCTTGGTCAGAATTTGTTTGATAAAATGACTTAGCATTAATCTTAAAAGTTAAGCCTTCCATTTCTTCAAAGATATGGTCTTCACCTTTATAACAAATCACTTCCTGATCGTAAATAGTATCATTAGCTTTTTCGTTAATAATGTATTGTAATGATGTTATTTCAGGAAACGTTTCAGCTACATAATTTAAAAGTAACTCACGTTTTTCTTTATCTTCTTTAAAAAACTGAATCACTACCATAATATCTCCGGTAGATGATGTACGAATCATCATAGTACGTAGTAAACCAGTTTGATTTCTAGTATTAAAAAACTCTAGATTGTTTTTTATTGAAAAGTCCCTTACTGCATTTCTTATCGCATTTGATGGATCTGCTTGTAAATGACATTTTTTAATGTCTAAAATTTTGTCCCACATTCCAGGAATATGAAACCCAAGTGCGTTTCTATCTCCTAAGTCTTTATCAGATTGGACTTCTTCTAGAGTTAACCAACGAGAGTCACTAAAAGAAAACTCCATTTTGTTTCTATAAAAATATTGTTCTGCAGATCCTAAAATTGGCGTTACTTCTGGTAAGTCTAAATGCCCAATTCTAGTTAAGTTATTGGTAACCTCTTTTTGTTTGTAAAATAATTGATGCTCATAGCCCATATCTTGCCATTTGCATCCGCCACATACTCCAAAATGCTCACATTCTGGTGTTGTACGTTTATCACTTAATTTATGAAAAACGGTTGCCTTACCTTCAAAATAAGCTTTACGTTTTTTAAATGTTTGCACATCCACGATATCTCCTGGTACCGCATTAGGTAAAAAGATTACGCGTCCATCCGGAGCTTTAGCTACAGTTTTCCCTTTTGCAGCAGCGTCAATAACCTCTACATTTGTAAATATTTGTTTTCTTGTGTTTTTTCTAGCCATGTCGCAAAAGTACTTTCTTTTTTATTAGTAAAAAACTACACGCAATAATTTTAATTAGCAAGTTATATTTATTAATTTGCAATTTCTTAGGGGTGATTTCTCTCCCACGCTGAATTTTCGAGCTTTCGAAAGGATAAAGGTATAGAAGGAATGGCTACTTTATAACTTTTAAATAATAAAAAAAATGGCTGTTTTAGACAAATTAACATCGCAACAAGCGATGGACTTAGAAAACCAATACGGTGCTCATAATTATCATCCACTACCTGTAGTGCTAAGCAAAGGTGAGGGTGTGTATGTTTGGGACGTAGAAGGAAAAAAATATTATGATTTTTTATCTGCATACTCTGCAGTAAATCAAGGACATTGTCATCCAAAAATTGTTGGTGCTATAGTAAAACAAGCACAAACTTTGACATTAACTTCTCGTGCATTTTATAATGACATGTTGGGTAAATTTGAGAAATACGCAACAGAAACTTTTAATTACGATAAGTTGTTACCAATGAATACAGGTGCTGAAGCAGTAGAAACTGCTTTGAAAATTTGTAGAAAATGGGCTTATGAGGTTAAAGGTATTGATGAAAATGAAGCAGAGATTATTGTTTGCGAAAACAATTTTCATGGACGTACAACAACTATCATTTCATTTTCTAATGATCCAATTGCACGTAAAAACTTTGGACCTTACACTAAAGGATTTATTAAAATTGAATATGATAATCTTCAAGCACTTGAGGAGGCATTAAATAATAATAAAAACGTTGCAGGATTTTTAGTTGAGCCTATCCAAGGTGAAGCAGGAGTATATGTACCTAGTGAAGGGTATTTAGCTAAAGCTAAAGCGTTATGCGAAAAACATAATGTTTTATTTATTGCAGACGAGGTACAAACAGGTATTGCTAGAACGGGACGTTTATTAGCAACTTGTGGTAACTGTAGTTGTGCTGACAAACATTGTTCTGGTACACCAGAAGTGAAAGCAGATATTTTAATTTTAGGAAAAGCTTTATCAGGAGGCGCTTACCCAGTTAGTGCTGTGTTAGCAAATGATAATGTTATGAATGTTATCAAACCTGGTAACCATGGTAGTACATTTGGTGGTAATCCTGTTGCAGCTGCAATTGGTACTGCAGCTTTAGAGGTTATTAAAGATGAAGAATTAGCTCAAAATGCTTTTGATTTAGGAGAATTATTTAGAGCTGAATTATCTAAATTTATAGAAACTTCAAACATTGTTAATTCTGTAAGAGGTAAAGGTTTACTTAACGCTATATTAATTAACGACACAGAAGATAGTGATACTGCTTGGAACATTTGTATTGCTTTACGTGATAACGGTTTATTAGCTAAGCCAACACACGGAAACATAATTAGATTTGCACCACCTTTAGTAATGACAAAAGAGCAATTACTTGATTGTGTAAGTATTATTACTTCAACATTAAAACAATTTGAAAAGTAATTTTTAAATTTATATAAACTAAAAAAGACTGTCATTGACAGTCTTTTTTTTTGTTTAAAGGTTAATAAATCTAATTAGATATAATAACTTTTTTTGTTATTGTATTAGTGTTTTTAGTTTCAATTTTAGCAATATAAACACCATCACTTAAGTTTTTTGTAGAAAATGATAATCGTGCATCATTACTTAAATCAAATCTATTAAAAATCATTTTACCTGTAATATCATATAGTGTTACAGATTTTAATGGCACAGAATTAGGGTTTTTAATTACTAATTCATTTGTATTGTTATTTTGAAGTATGATAAAGTCTGATGTAGCAAACTCTTCATTAGACAAAGCATTTGACTTTTGAAAAGTAATTTCAAAACGGTTATCAAAATCACCAATAGGTAGATTGATTTCAAAATTTTGTTGTCTTAAATCAACATAAGTTTCATTTTCTATATCATGTAAATATATAGGTTGAGAGGCATCAAAATTTTGAACATCAAAAATTCTGATTCTAATATTTTGTTGTGTGTTTAATTTTAAACTTAGAGGTATAGTTAAGTCTACTTGGTAATTATCTGCTTTTGTAACGTAAGCTTCACCATTTTGTAACCAATTGGCATCTGCATTTAAAGTTTCAAACACTTTACTTTCCAAGCCATAGTCAAAACCAGGTGTAGCAGTTGCATGAAAATTATGAAGTAGTTGTCTAGTATGAGAGTTATTAAAATCAATATTTAATCTAAATCTCTTATAATCTGCGGGTAAAATTTGTAATCCATTAGCATCATAAACCATCTCATATACATCTGTAGATTGTTGCGACGTACTTTTTTGTGCTGAAGTTCTGTAAAACTCGCTGTTAGTCCCAGACTCTCTATAATATGTACGATGACTATCAGACGTTAATAGCGTACCTGTGTTAGCACCTTTAACCATAAACCCTTGTCCAATTGGAATATAACGTTTAGTTTGTTTACCCGATGTAGATTGAGAACCATTAGTGTTTAATGTACCGTCTGGATTATACGAATCGAATGTAGGAGGTACATATGAACCAACAGTACCAGATGCATTAATAGTATACGCACCATAACCACCTTTATAAGCTGCTAGTATGTGAGAGCTTATAGTTTGGTCTTGCTCCCAGTAATATAAAGAACCAGATTCTAATAATGATGCATTATTAGCGTCATGTATAAAAGCTCGAGCATCTAAAGCGGATGGGTATGGGTTACCGATTAAAGTTTCTTTACCAGTTTCAATATTAGTACTAATTTCTCCTTCATTAGGTTTTCCTCTAAAATCATATTGTTGACCAGATGTAGGAGTAGATCCAATAGTTCCTTTCATTGTAAAACCATAACCAGCATCTACTGATCCTGATTGTCCAACATGAATCCAGTCACTGTATGAAGCGCCTGGCGCATATTTCCATAACCAATAACTTTCGATATTTAAAGACGGAGAGCTAGTTCCATTATATCCTGAAGTACTATAACCGGCTAAATTACTATTGGTTAAGTCTACAACATCAAATATGTTTTGATTAGGTATAAAAGGAGAATTTCCAGTTGTGTTTGTTGATACATTTCCAACAGGAGAACTCCAATAATTATAAGCATAATTATTGACTGTACCTTCTTGATAAACACTTAATCTACCCAATCCAGAGTTACCTTTATTACCAACACCTTGAACTAGTTGCGCTTCATCTCTTAGATAAAAAGTAGAATTAGATTCTGTTAAATTAAGATCGTCTTCAACAAAAACAACAACGTCTGTAGCAAATATAAAGGCATCGTTTCTTACTGTTAATTGAGCAAGACTTAGTTGACTAAATAATATAAATGCTAAAAGGTATATGTAGGAATTTATTTTCATTGTTTGTAAGAATATTTTTTCGTTTTATACTGCAAATTTAGAATTTAAGTTTCTATTTTATGACTAAAACACTAGCCAAAAACCTTATTTTAGACGAAGTGTACTATTGTGTGGATTAAGTGTAAACTCTTTGATATCAGACGTTATTGGGCGTTTTAATATGTTTTATATCGACATTAAATTAGTGGGTTTTAACATTTTTTTTTAATCAGGTTATAAATACGTAAAAAAGTCCTCAAATGGTTTTTGATTTTTTTAATACTTAGCTTTAAAAATGATTAAATTTGTTCTAACCAAAATCTAATATGATTGGCTATATGTTTAAAAACACGTCTATTTATTATATCTTAATTCTTATCGGTGCAGTTGTAGCGATTTATGCAAATGCGACTGAAGAACAAAATGTTACTATTTTAATATTTGGCATTATTATTTTGATGTTTGGTGTATTTAAAATACAGTCCACAATACCTAGTAAAAAAGACAAAGAATCCTTTGTAAAAACCGAACCTATTGACGAAGAAGAATGAAACTAAAAATTGGAGATAAGGTTGATGTCCTAGATGACACACTTTCAGGCATAATAACAGCTATTAATGGCGATATCATTACTATTGAAACAACTGATGGTTTTGACCTGGATTTTAATGCTATTGAGTTAGTAAAAACAAAATCGTCAACGCTTAGAAATAATGTTTTTAACTCTGCATCTATAAATGAAGTCTTGTCAGATAAAACTGAAAAAAAACGACATATAACTACTAGGGTTAAAGCTAAAGAAAGATACCAACCTACTTTAGAAGTCGATTTACATTTACATCATTTAGTTGATAACGAAAGAGGTATGTCTAACTACGATAAGCTAACCATACAAATAGATACCGCTAGACAGCAATTAGAATTTGCAATTAAAAAACGAATTCAAAAAATTGTATTTATTCATGGTGTTGGAGAAGGTGTTTTAAAAATGGAGTTAGAAACCCTTTTTAGCAGATATGACAATGTTAAATACTACGAAGCCGACTATAAAAAGTATGGGTTAGGCGCCACAGAAGTTTATATTTTACAAAATGTAAATGCTAATAATTAAATAAAAGGAGGGGTTAACGTTCTTGAAGATGACATTAAAGCGTCATCTAAAGTACCAAAAACAGTTTCTTCATAAAGGATTTCTGGAAACTCTACGCCCTCTAATATTAAAGTCACTATAAACGTTTGATTTATAGTATGACTTCTAAACTGTGTAGGTGGGTTATCATTTACAACGTCAGGATTTAAGTAATCAGCAACAGTGCTGCTTCCTGATACATCATTAGTTGGATTATTATCAAAAGAATTTATTTCTTCGTTTCTTGTTGGGATACCATCACCATCATCATCATTATCTAAGTAATCTGGTATGTCATCTCCATTAACAAAGTCTGCATCTGTGTTTCTTGAACTTAAATTTAATTCGGCAAGCGTCATGCCTTCAGTATAAATAACACCTTCACTAATAGTTAATACATTATCACCATCATCATCAGCATCTAAAAAATTAGGTAAACCATCACCATCGGTATCGTCGTCGTATAAGTTTCCATTTCCATTTAAATCTTCCAACTCAGCAGGGATACCATCATTATCATCTTCAATTAATTCCATAGTAAAATAAGCACTTCCGCTAGTAGAGGTAAACTCTTCTGTAATCTGAATTCCACTTGGTGGCACATCGTTACAAAAAAAGTTTGTTGGGTCATTTGTATAACTTCTAAACTTAAATAATCCAGAAACAGGGATGTCAGTAGTTTGTGTTGCAGATAAATTTACTATTAGTGCATTATTAGCATCAGCTTCAGTAGCAATTAATTCTGCTATTGTAAAATTGGGGTTGTTAAGTTGCAACGATAACGTTTCGTTAGGATCTGTTTTTACTTTATAAAGTACTAAGTCACCACAAGATTTAAAGGTGTCTCCAAAATCTAATTCAGTAGTAATAATATCTCCATCATCACAAGATAAAAAGCTTAAAAACAAGATAAATAAAACAGAAATTTTTCGCATTATAACATTAATTTTAATGACAAAAATAACAGAATTGTCAAACTTATAACGCAGCTTATGGCAATTAATTTTATTTAAACTATTTTTGTGGCCATTAATAGCAAAAAACTCAATGAAATCAGTATATTTTGATAGCGCTGCAACAACGCAGTTAAGACCAGAAGTTATAGATAAAATGACGCAAGTCATGCACGAATGTTATGGAAACGCCTCTTCAACACATAGTTTTGGACGCTCATCTAAATCTATGATAGAGCAAGCCAGAAAAACAGTTGCTAAATATTTAAACGTATCTGCATCTGAGATTATATTTACTTCAGGAGGTACAGAAGCTGATAATTTAGCTTTACTGAGTGCTGTTAGAGATTTAGGAGTTAAAAAAATAATTACTTCAAGAATAGAGCATCATGCGGTATTATATACCGTCCAACAATTAGAACGCGAATATGGTATTAGTGTTGTTTATGTTGATTTAGATGACAAAGGACATGTAGATTATAACCATTTAGAGCAATTATTACAATCTTCAAAAAAGACTTTAGTAAGCTTAATGCATGTTAATAACGAAGTTGGTAATATTTTAGATATCAAACGTGTTGGTGATTTGTGTAAAGCTAATAATGCTTTATTCCACAGTGATACCGTACAATCTGTAGGTCACTATAATTTAGACTTACAAGAAGTTAAGTTAGACTTTTTGGCAGTTAGTGCTCATAAATTTCATGGACCAAAAGGTGTGGGATTTGCTTTTGTTAGAAAAAATACAGGAATTAAACCATTAATTTTTGGAGGAGAACAAGAGCGTGGTTATAGAGCAGGTACTGAAGCAGTACATAATATTGTTGGACTTGAGGAAGCTTTAAAACTATCTTATGATAATTTAGAAACTGAAAGAGCTTACATTATTGATTTAAAAAAATATTTTATAAAACAGTTACAATCAAATTTTTCTGATGTTAGTTTTAATGGTAGCTGTTCTGATTTTGAAAACAGTACATACACCGTTTTAAATGTATGTTTACCAATAGCACCAGAAAAAGGTCCAATATTATTGTTTCAATTAGATTTAAAAGGTATTGCTTGTTCTAAAGGAAGTGCTTGCCAAAGTGGAAGTGCTAAAGGGAGTCATGTTTTGTCTCAAATTTTATGTTACGAGGACATGCAAAAACCATCTTTAAGATTTTCATTTAGTAAATACAATACCAAAGAAGAGATTGATTATGTTATTGAGGTGTTAAAAGAGTTTATTTAAGTTTTTTTATATTGTATTTTCACATTTCATAAAAACATTTGCTAAACTATACTACATACTTAAACCCTCAAGCTACCCAATGGGTAACTTTTGTTCATGGAGCAGGAGGGAGCAGCTCTATTTGGTATAAGCAAATCAGAGATTTTCAAGCCCATTTTAATATACTTGTATTAGATTTACGTGGTCACGGAAATAGTAAGCCTAAATTAAAAGATACTTTTAGTACTAAATATACCTTTGACTCTATTACCAACGATATTGTTGATGTGATTAATTATTTAAAAATTGAAACTTCGCATTTTGTTGGAATTTCTTTAGGAACTATTTTAATAAGAAACTTAGCCGAAAAACACCCAAATCGCGTAAAAAGCATGATTATGGGTGGCGCAATAATGAAATTAGATATAAGATCTCAAATCCTTATGAAGGTTGGCGTTACTTTTAAAAGCATAGTGCCTTACATGTATCTTTATCGTCTTTTTGCTTTTATAATAATGCCTAGAAAAAACCACAAAAAGTCACGTGTCCTTTTTGTTAATGAAGCAAAAAAACTATATCAAAAAGAGTTTGTACGCTGGTTTAAATTAACCTCTGAGTTAAATCCTTTATTACGTTTTTTTAGAACAAAGGATATTAAAATACCAACACTTTATGTTATGGGCGCAGAGGACCACTTGTTTTTACCTTCAATAAAAAACATTGTTAATGCGCATACTACTGCAATATTATATGTTGTAGAAAAATGTGGACATGTGGTTAATGTAGAGCAGTCAAAGTTATTTAATACCACAAGTATTAATTTTATTAATACACAACGCTAATTATTTTTTTAATAGCTCTATCTTATCTAAGATAGCTTGTGCTTCTACTTGTTTTTCATCGCTTTTGCTTCTGTTAGTTGTTGACAATTTAAAAGAGTCTTCTAACAATTTTTTGTATTGTTCTTGAAGTTTATCTAATTCGCTTTTCTTTTTAAATAATCCAAACATAACTTTTTATTTCAAAGATAAAGGTTGCTATGGATTGCTTTTAATAAGGTTTTGTTAATTTTAATTTCACCCAAAAAGCAAGCTGTACATATAGCGTCCTGGCATAAAGGTAAAAGCTCCAGCAATAAGTATAGCACCAACATATAAACCTATCATTTTAAATTTATGTGCTTTAATATTCCCTTTTTTAATAGCAAAATAGGCAGTAGGTACTGTATAAATAGTTAATACGCTAAATAAGTGTATCCAACCAAAATGTTTAAGTACTTAATTGTTGTTTTATTAGGTTAAACTGTAAATTAACTATTTAAAACTAATACTATCTAGCATTAACAAAGCATCTGCTTTGTGTTTTTTAAAGCTATTATTTAAAGCCGAATATTTGTAATGATAATAATTTTCGTTGTTTTTAAAAAATACTTCAATGACTTGATGTGTTTCTGTTTCATACTCATGTAAATAAGCAGACCCTAAATGATTATTTGTTTCTTTTAAGGTCGCTTTATAAATATTTACTTCACGCTTATATTCTTTAATTTGCTTACCGATAAAAGCCTTAAACGATATGGGTTTTGTATTTAATTTATATTGAAAAACAGACACAATGGTTTTATAATGATTGTCATTTGGTTGTATTGGAGTATAACCAACATAACCATGATGAAACACCTCGAACCAGTCTTGAGGTTTTTTAATTGTAAAATTTTGATTGGCTTTAAACCTATCAATTATGGATAGGTTAGAAGCGTCAGTTGTTTGATTACTGGTTTGACCAGATACTTCTTTTGCTGCATCAAATACCATTTTTGGATTATATTCTCCGTAGTTAACTATATATCTACCATCGGATTTAATAATTACAAAACTACCATAAGGAATTTGGTATTTAAAAAACAGGTTTTTAAAAACAGAAGCGTCGTCTGGTATCCAATTTAGATTTTTTTTATTGCGATACTTTATGTTTTTAGAATTTTTATATACCCAAAACTGATTACAATCTATAATTTGATTAAGTTGATTTTGATAATCAGGTTTATATATGTAGGCATTACTTTCTTTATTTAAATCTTTATAAGGTGCATTACCAGAGTTGTAGTTTATAACAATATAGTCTTTAAAGGTGTTTTTAGTTTTTGATATTTTGTTTATGTAATTTTTAACAGAGTCCAATTGATGGTTTTTTAAAATACCATAGCGTTTTCTTGGATGTACCATTTTATAAAAGATACTATCGCTTTCAAAATTTAATTCAAAATTTCTAATGCTATTATTGCCATATTTTAAAAGGCTGTCAAATTTAGAAGGTTTTATCTTTTGTTTAAAGTCATAAGTGTAATGTTCTACTTTTTTAATGTCTTTTTTTATTTCTTCAGCAACTTCATAAACCATATCTTTATTATGCTCTCCATGTATTGATATGAAAGTACCATCCGATTTAATTATCACAAAACTTCCGTAGGGAATTTGGTATTTAAAAAACAGTTTTGTTATAAAACCAAGGTGGTCTTTGGTCCAAAGATTTTTATTGTCAAAATATTTAATATCTTCTTTTTCTTTATAAATAGAAAACTGATTACAATTTAATAGTTTATTGATTTTTTTGATATATCCTTTATCAACGACATAACTTTTAGTGTTAGAATTAAACGCTTTATAAGGTTTGTTGCCAGAAAAGTAGTTAATTACGATATAGTCTTTATATGTGTTTTTTTTATTGGTTAGATAGTTTAAATACCCTTTTAAGGAATCTAAAACTATAGAATCTATTACATCAAATTGTTTTCTAGGATGAAACATTTTAATAACACTACTATCATTTTTTTTAATTTCAACAACATGCTGAGATGTGTCATAGTTAGAAAATATTTTTTCAAATTCCTCTTTAGATATTTCTTGATCTAAATTAAAAGTATAGTAATTTGTTTTTTTATCCTGAGCTAAACTGTAATTAGAAATTAGTATTGTTAAGAATAGTAATACGGTTTTCATGGTATTTGATTTTAATTTCTTTTTAAAATAGTTTCACTCTCTTCTTTTAAAACAAACGTTTCACCATTAAATTTAAATAGGCATTTACATTTTTTTTCTAAGATAATATCATCCACTATATTCTTAGTGTTCGCTTTATTATTGTTTTCGCAAAAACAGTCAGGACCACTTAAATCGTCCGTTTGGTAATTTATAGTTATGGTTTTATTACTATCGTTATAGTCTAATATTGTATCGTAGGACCTAGAATCTGTTGCGTAACTAAAATCTACTTTAAATGCATTATCGTTATGATGAATTAAAAGTATATAGTTATAAAAACACATACCACAAGTTTTGACACTGCCCTGCAATAAATATTTTACCTTAGTGGAAGTGTTTAGTGTCTTTATGCTATCATATCCATCTGGATGAAAAAGGCTACCATCACCTTCATCTATATAAGTTTCGTACACTTTTTGGTACTTAGTGTTTTCTTTATAATAAATAACAGATATTCTTGATTGATAAGAGCCTCCAGATTTAGCATATAACACTAAGTTGTGAAGCTTGTCGTCATCACTTTTATGATAACTAATCACATCATATAATTTGTCTGTTAAATCAAAGTCCTCTGTAGATTTTAAAATAAAAATAACATTTATTAAGGTTATGATTTTATGCTGAATGGTTTCAATAGCAGCATAGGCTTGTAAAGAGTCATTTATAACATCATCTGTGTTTTTAAAAGATGTGATGTCTGATTTTGACAGTTTTAAATCTTTAAAAGAATATAAATCACCATAAGGCGTCAGGGTTTCGTAAATTTTTAGTTGTTCATTTAATTGGTCAATTGTTTGTTGTGCTAATTTGTTTTGGGACACACAAAAGATGCTATAAAAACTAATTAATATTGTGAAGCAACCTTTCATTTTAAAAACGCATCGTGGTTCTTACATTAAATACTCTAGGAGTTAAATAGTTAGGTATTGCATATTGTCGTTTGCTATAAACGTCTCTTACCCAAGTATTAGTAATTGAGTTTTGTACATTAAAGATGTTAAATATCTCAAAACCAAAAGACAACTCTTTAAAGGCTTTTTTCCAACCACTATCAAACCGCTTGTCTTTATCTACTAACACAAACTGAAATCCAATATCAGCACGTTTATAATCTGGTAATCTATTTTGAAACACATAAGGATCCGCATAACTTGGTGATCCGCCTGGTAAACCTGTATTGTAAACTAAGTTTAAATACATTTTCATGCTAGGAATGTTTGGGACATAATCCTGAAACAAAGCTGCAAATTTTAAACGTTGGTCTGTTGGGCGTGCTATATAACCTCTATCATTAATATTTTCTTCTGTTTTAAGGTATCCAAAACTAAACCAGCTTTCTGTACCAGGTACAAACTCTCCATTTAAACGTAAATCTAAACCATAAGCATAGGCTTGAGCATTATTAGAAGCACGATATCTTATACGCACGTTTTCTAATGTATAAGGATTAACATCTGTAAGTTTTTTATAGTAGGCTTCACTAGTTAATTTAAAAGGTCTGTCCCACATTTTAAAACTATAATCGTTACCCAAAACTAAATGGATAGATTTTTGTGCTTTTACATTTGGTTGTACAACACCATTTTGATCACGCAACTCTCTGTAAAAAGGGGGTTGGTAATATACACCACCACTTAATCTAAATAGCATGTCTTTATCCCAATTTGGTTTGATTGCAAATTGTGCACGAGGACTAAATACAGATTGTGACTTTTCTGCATTTGTAGCTTGGTCATTTACTGTCCAACTATGACTTCTAACACCAGCATTATACCAAACATCGTGGTCACCAATAGTTGATCGTTTACTCCACTGTAAATAGGCTTGTAATCGGCTAATTTGTGTATTATTTTTAGCTCTAACATTTTGATAAGCTTCTAATGGACCTTCATAAGGTGTGTATGGTTGGTCGTTAAAGGCATCTGAGCTTGGAGGATTGATAGAAAATCCAGCTGAGTCAATGACTTCCCATTCAATTAATCGGTCTCTTATATCTTCGTTTGTGTATTTAACAGAGAATTTATATTCGTTTTCATTTTTTCTGTAAGTTCCTTTAGCTTCAACATTGGTAATTAATGCGTCTAAATCGTTACGTCCATGATTAAGTTGACTTCCAATTCTTTCAGCAAATTCTACTTCACCTAAATTTTCATCACCTATATTACTATTTACTTCACCTAAAGCATATTGTGCTAAGATGTCAAAATATTCTTCTTCAGTGGTATGATAAGTAGAGGTAACTAAAGCTAGAGATAAATCGTCATTAACATCATAATTAGCACTTAAAGCACCAAAAAGTGTTTGATATCTGTCTTTTTCTTGTCCTTGATATTGAACAATTAAAGCCAATGGATTATCTAAAGTCCCAAAGTTTGTTTGACGTGTTAATGGCACGTAATTGTATTTATTAAGCGATGCGTTTCCTAAAAAGCTAACTTCTAATTTATCAGTAAATTGATAAGTTAAATAACTTTGTACATCTGCAAACGTTGGTTTAAAATTGGTTTCGGTTTCTTTTGCATTAACTAACAGGCTGTTATCTCTGTAACGTAAACCCACAATCCCTGTAAATTTTGAATCTTTACTAATGGTTTCAATAGCTACACTTGCACCTAATAAACTGGCATCGATAGCAACACCGTCTTCAAAGGGTTTGCGGTAGGTGATGTCTAAAACTGATGATAATTTATCTCCATATTTAGCTTGAAATCCACCTGCTGAGAAATCCACATTTTGTACCAAATCAGAATTAACAAAACTTAAACCTTCTTGTTGTCCGCTGCGGATTAAAAAAGGTCTATATACTTCAATACCGTTAACGTAAACTAGGTTTTCGTCGTAGTTACCACCTCTAACGGAATATTGTGTGCTTAACTCATTATTACTACTAACACCAGGAAGGGTTTTTAATAAGTTTTCTACTCCGGCTTGCGCACCAGGTATTTTTTTTAATGTTGCAGGATCTATATTAACGATACCTTCTACATCTTTTCTTTTTTTACCACTAATAACTACAGTTTCAATTTGCTCTACGTTTTCTTTTAAAACAGGGTTAAACTGCAATGTTTCGCCATTTTTTAAATTAAAAATAGCTGTAATGTTTTTGTAAGAAACATGAGAAAACACAACTTTTACATCGGTGTTGGCAGGAATTTTAATTTCAAAAAAACCATTTTGGTTAGTTTGTGTTCCTGTGTTATTACTTTTGATATTTACAGCTTCGACAGGTTGGTTAAATTCGTTTAAAATAACACCTTTTATAGTTCCTGTTTGTGCTAAACAAAACAGAGGGAATAAAAAGGCTATAAGTTTTATGGTGTAGTTAGGTTTATCCAATTGGTTTTGATTTATTTTCTAAAAAAACTTGCTTCAAATGTAGTGCTATTTCCTACATTATCTGTAACAATAATTTTTAAATTGTTTTTAGTATCTGTAACGACTTTATCATTAAAATCGTATATCAATGTCTTCTTTTTATAATCGTATTCCATTAGGATCCATTGGTCATTTATGGTTGCTCTATAATTAGAGATGCCCGTATCTTTGTCGTCAATTTTAACTTTTAAATAGCGATATTTACTTAACCATTGCCCATCCTTAAAATTAAGCGGAGTTATGGTTGGGTTGATAGTATCTCTAGCTAAACAATAGGTACCTAAGTTTTTAGTTCTAGTAAATAATGTGTGTTCTTTTCTTTTAGTATTGGAGTAGCTTAAAAAATCATTCCACCCAACTAAGCGCGCTATGTAAACTTGTTTTAAGTCTTCTGGGTTATAACTACTAACATCATATGAGACGGTAAAGTATTTTTTTCTAGCAATATTGTTTTCATGTAATTTTAAAGTGTCACCGCTAACTTTAAAGTCTAAGAAAAAATCATCGTAAAAGGTTTCTTTAGGAAACTCAACTTTAATATTTTTTTCCTCAAAGGTCATAGCCTCATTAGATTTTACATAATATGGAGATGTAAAATCTTCTGTAATATCATTAGGTAATTTATCAACTCCTTTTATGTTAATATCTACGTTTGTTGTATTGCCTTCAAAATCTTTAATTTTTACTTTATAAACATTAGAGATGGTGTCAAAAATTGTCAAATACCCTTCGTCAATCATAGTATCATACATACTTAAAGGGTTGTTAGTGTCCAAAAACAACTTTTGCAAACGTTCTTTATTATCGATATAATGTGTATAGTCAATTAATCTGTTTAGGTGCTTAGTTTCGTTAAACGAAAACTTTTTAAAATCTATTGTAAAGTTTTGCGCACCATTATAAAAGGTTTCAATTTTATAAACCCCATTTTTATTTGCTGCTAAATCTTGTTGATCTATTGTGTTAATGGCAAAACCAATTTTACCATAAGCTGTTAAATCTTCAATCTTATAATCACCATTTTGTTGTGGAATAAGACGAAGCTTTTGTTTTAAGTTAGAGCCATTAACATGAGACTTTTCGTTAATAGGGTAAGCGTAAACACTTTTTACGATAGGCTTTTTTTTATCCTGAACTTTAAAACCAAATAATAGAGGGTTTATTGGTCTTTCTTGATTATCTCTAATTTCAAAATGTAAATGTGGTCCACCAGAACCACCAGTATTACCAGAATAAGCAAAAATTTCTCCTTTAGTAACAAGTAAATCGTTAATATCCGGAAATAATTCTATTTCAAAACTTTCCTTCTCGTACTGCTGTTTTTTTACATAAGCTTCAACTTTATCAGAAAAACGTTGTAAGTGTCCATAAACCGTGACATAGCCATTTGGATGTGTTATATAAATGGCTTTTCCATATCCAAAATGCGATATTTTTATTCTACTAATATAACCACTAGCAGTCGCATAAATATTTAATCCTTCGCGTTGTTTAGTTTTTAAATCTAACCCAGAATGAAAATGATTATTTCTTAACTCGCCAAAAGTTCCTGATAATATTAACTCTGTATCTAAAGGGGATCTAAAATAATCTTGAGGGTAAATGCTTTGCGCTATTGATGTGGTGGTAAATAAAACGAGTAATAAAAGTGTGTGTCGCATAAATTAATGGTTACTGCTAAAATAGAAATAAGGTTTTAATAAACAAAGTAAAATCAAAGACTAAGCCATAATATTGATACAGAGCTAATTTAAAAAGTAATAAAAAATTATGAAAAATTAATTGTAAAGTGTTAAGGTTTGATTAACTTTGTGAGATAAGTATAGTATTAGTTAATGAGTAAGATTGAATCCATTGTTGACGCTCTAGAAAATAAAATTAGTAAAGTCTTAAAAAGGCATGAAGATTTAAAACTAGAAAACACAAAGCTTGAAAAAGCTTTAGAACAATCTCAATCTAATCTAGCTGCTAAGGATTTAGAACTAAAAGCTTGGCAGGAAAAGTATGATACATTAAAAATGGCTAATACAATACTGGGCAGTGACAATGATAAACGAGAAACAAAGCTCAAAATAAACACATTAATTAGAGATATTGACCATTGTATTAGTCAACTTTCTAGTTAATAATATATAGTTTTATGGCAGAGACACTTAAAATAAAGTTATCTATAGCAAATAGAGTCTACCCATTAACTATTGCACCAAGTCAGGAAGAGGGGTTGCGTTTAGCAGCAAAGAAGATTGAGACTATGATTACACAGTTTGAGCAAAGCTATTCTGTTAGAGATAAGCAAGATGTATTAGCCATGTGTGCTTTACAATTTGCAAGTCAAGTAGAACAGAAAGCATTAGATAAAAACCATGTGGAAGAGCATGTTCAGGATAAGTTAGAAGCTTTGAATGACTTGTTACAGTCGCATCTTAGTTTATAATACGTTCTTATAACATAACAATATTAGGTTACTGCCTACATTAATTATTTTTTTGATAAACTCAACGTTAATTCTTTAAAAAGGGTGAGTTTTAAGCTGTAAAAGCGTGCTGCTAATAGTGATTTATTACTATTTAGGCAGATTATTGATCAGCTTGTTAGCCCTAAACTTGTATTTAAGGAGTTTATACAAAACCAAAATTAGTGTAGGCTTTTTTTATATTTATAAATAAACAATCAAAAATGAATGATACAATTTTAATTATAGCAGGTCTTGCTATTGGAGCCATAATAGGTTTTATAATAGCAAAAATGCTAGAAAAAAACAACGCTTCTAAACTTATTAAAAGTGCTAAAAAATCTGCTGCAAGCATCATAAAAGAAGCAAATGTAGAAGGGGAAGGTATTAAAAAAGACAAAATACTTCAGGCTAAAGAAAAATTTTTAGAGCTTAAAGCAGAGCATGAAAAGGTTATTTTATCTCGTGATAAAAAAATGTCTGAAACTGAAAAGCGAATTAGAGATAAAGAGTCTCAGGTGTCTAGTGAGCTTTCTAAAAACAAAAAATTAAATACAGATATAGCAGAAAAGGTTAAGGATTATAACCATAGAATTGATGTTTTAGAAAAGAAACAAGAAGAAGTAGATCGTCTTCATAAAAGCCAAGTAGAACAATTAGAAGTTATTTCTAGCTTATCTGCAGAAGAAGCTAAATCTCAATTAATAGAGTCTTTAAAAGGTGAAGCCAAAAGTGATGCTATGGCCTTTATCCAAGACACATTAGAAGAAGCTAAATTAACAGCGCAACAAGACGCTAAAAAGATTATAATTAATACAATACAACGTATAGGTACAGAAGAAGCAGTAGATAACTGTGTATCTGTATTTAATATTGAAAGTGACGATGTAAAAGGACGTATTATTGGTCGTGAAGGACGTAATATTCGTGCAATTGAAGCAGCCACAGGAGTAGAGATAATAGTTGATGATACACCAGAAGCAATTATATTATCATGTTTTGACTCGGTTAGAAGAGAGGTTGCTAGATTATCACTTCATAAATTAGTAACGGATGGACGTATTCACCCAGCACGAATTGAAGAGGTTGTTCAAAAAACACAAAAACAAATTGAACAAGAAATAATTGAAGTTGGTAAACGTACAGTTATAGACTTAGGTATACATGGTTTACACCCAGAATTAATTAAAATGGTGGGTCGTATGAAGTACCGTTCGTCTTACGGACAAAACTTATTACAACACTCTCGTGAAGTTGCAAAACTTTGTGGTGTTATGGCTGCCGAGCTAGGTTTAAATCCAAAATTAGCTAAACGTGCTGGTTTATTACATGATATAGGTAAAGTCCCAGATGCAGAAGCAGATATGGAAACTCCACACGCTATTTTAGGTATGCAATGGGCAGAAAAATTTGGTGAAAAAGAAGAGGTTTGTAATGCTATTGGAGCACACCACGACGAAATAGAAATGAAATCGTTATTAGCACCAATTATCCAAGTATGTGATGCAATATCTGGTGCACGTCCAGGAGCAAGACGTCAAGTTTTAGATAGTTATATCCAACGTTTAAAAGATCTAGAAGAAATTGCTTTTGGATTTAACGGAGTTAAAAAAGCATACGCTATACAAGCAGGTAGAGAGTTACGTGTTATTGTTGAAAGCGAAAAGGTAAGCGATCAAAACGCAGCAGACCTATCATTTAGTATTTCACAAAAAATACAAACTGATATGACTTACCCAGGTCAAGTTAAAGTTACTGTAATTAGAGAAACTAGAGCAGTGAATATTGCCAAATAAGATATTATTAAATTATAAAAAAAAATCCAGCTTTAAGCTGGATTTTTTTATTTAGGTATTGTTATCGTAAATGTTGTGCCAATATCAACTTGGCTATCAATTGTAATATCTCCACCAAAAGCTTCTAATTGGCTTTTAACTAAATATAAACCTACGCCTTCAGAGTTTTTATTATTATGAAACGTTTTATATAATCCAAAAACATCTTTGCCAAACTTATCTAAATCTATCCCTTGACCGTTATCTGCAATAGTTATTTTCAAATAGTTATCATTACAGAAAGATGAAATTTTAATTTCAGGTTTACGTTCTGGGTGCTTATACTTAATGGCATTACTTATAAGGTTTTGCATAATACTTTGAAAATAAGAAGAACTAAAACGAACCTTACAATCTCCCTCTATATTATTGTAAATAACCGTACTGCTTTCTGCAATTAAAAAGGACATCCCCTCGATAGCTGTATTTACTTCTTTTTTTACAGATAATTTACTTTCAGTAACATCTTTGTCAGATTGTACAGAAACAATTTTACGAAGGTTTTTAATTGTGTTTGAAAGTGATTTTGAAATGGTTTTTAAATGTCTAAACATTTCATGTTTTTCAGCTTCAGACTCCGCTTCTTCATGAAAACCCAATACTGTTTCAAAGTTTCCAGAAAACTCCTTCAAATTATGTGACACTATGTGTGCAAAACTTTGTAGTTTTTTATTTTGGGTAGTTACTAAGTCTATTGACCTTTTTAAAGAATATTCAGCATCCTTTTGTTTAGTAATATCAGTATGTGTACCTATAATCCTTACCGGCTTATTGTTTTCATCGTATTCTATTACTTTACCTTTATCTAATATCCATCTATAAGTATTGTCTTTATGTAAAACTCTGTGTATGTTTTCATAATTGGGGTTTTCTCCAATTATATGTTTATTAAAATCTTCGTAGTAATTCTCTATATCTTCAGGGTGTACTCGACTATCCCATTCTGTAGCTTCAGAGCTTATTTCATCTTCTTCAAATCCAATAATTTTTTTTGATTCTTTAGAATAAAAGACTTTGTTAGTTTTTGAATCCCAATCCCAAAACCCAATTCCAGAGTTTTGTAATGCAAATTTCCATTTTAAATCTTCAAAAGAAGAGTCAGGAGTATTTGAGGTTAATTTTAAATTCATTGTAGGTTACATTTGAGGTGCTTGCAAAGGTCTTAAATAAAGTTTAAAAACTAATTTTTGGGGTCAAAAGAATGTGTAAGTTAGATTAAAAACATATTAATCCGTTTAAAGGTATTAAAAATACGATTAATTACAGAATAAAATTAGATTGTGTGTGATTTAGTTTTAATAAGGAATCTTTAAAGTAAATGTAGTACCCACATTTACCTTACTTTTAACAGATATAGTCCCGCCTAAAGCCTCAATTTGATTTTTAACTAAGTACAATCCAACTCCTTCAGAGTCGTGGTTGGTATGAAATGTTTTATACAAACCAAAAATATCGTTTCCAAACTTGTCTAAATCTATTCCGCAGCCATTATCAGATACGTTTATTTCTACAATATTATTAGCGCAAGCGCTAGTAATTGTTATTTCTGGTGCTCTGTCTGTATGTTTGTATTTTATCGCGTTTATAAGTAAATTTTGTATAACGCTATGAAAATAGCAAGTGTTAAACTTTACATAGCAATCAGTATTAGTTTGATTGTTTATTACAGCATTATTTTCTGAGATTAGATAATTTAATTCATTTATAACCAAATCAATAGTTTTTGATATAAAAATCTTATTAGTATTGGTTTTATTTTTGGATTGTACAGTAACAATCTCATTTAGATTATTAATGGTGTTTGTTAGAGATTTTGATAATGTTTTTAGATATTCCATCATCTGATTTTTTTCAGACTCAGTTTCTGCTTCATCATAAAAACCTAATAAACTTTCAAAATTTCCTGCATGTTGTTTTAGGTTATGGGTAACAATATGTGCAAAGTTTTGAAGTTTACTATTCTGTTTTACAACTAAATTAAGTGTTTCTTGTATTTTTTGCTCATTTTCAGCATACGAGGTAATGTCCACATGTGTACCAATAAACCTTATTGGTTCTCCAGATTTGTTTTTTTCAATAATTTTACCTCTATCTAATATCCATCTATAACTACCATCTTTATGTTTTACTCGGTGTTTGTTTTCATAAAAAGGCTTTAAACCGTTAATATGATCTTGAAAATCCTGAAAGTATTTTTCTTTATCTTCTGGGTGTACACGGTCGTTCCAATCGTTTATGTTGTTACCAAAGCTGGTGTCATTTTCATGCCCTATAATGGCTTTTGATGGATTAGAAAAAAACACTTTATTTTTAAGTGCATTAAAATCCCAAATACCTACATTAGTTAGTTCTAGCGTAAATAGCCAACTCTCATTTTCAAAATGCGAGTAATCTTGATTTCCCTCTATTCGGTTATACATCTCTGACATATTAGTAATGTTTTAAATAAGCTAGCTCTTAGGGATTTTGTCTAAACTATTTAAGACCAGATAAATATAATTATTTTTATCGATTAAACACTAATAAATAGGATAAAAAGTATTATTTTCTTGGATGAAAATTATTTATCACTTTAGCAAGTTGGCTTCTGTCAACATGTGTGTAAATCTCAGTAGTGGTAATGCTTTCGTGACCTAACATTAATTGTATAGCTCTTAAATCTGCACCATTTTCTAGTAAATGAGTAGCAAAAGAATGTCTAAATGTATGCGGAGAAATAGTCTTATCTAAGTCTATTTTTACAGCTAAATCTTTAATTATAGTAAAAATCATAGCTCTTGTTAACTGTTTGCCTCTTCTATTTAAAAATAATATATCTTGATGTTCTGGATTTATTTTTAAATGATTTCTAATTTCATTTTTATATATAGTAATGTACTTTTGGGTATCCTCTAATATAGGCACAAAACGTTGTTTGTCACCTTTACCTGTTACTTTTATAAAGCCTTCTTCAAAAAATAAATCAGATATTTTTAAATTGGTTAACTCACTAACACGCAATCCACAACTATATAGTACTTCTAATATGGCTCTGTTACGTTCACCTTGTGGATGACTTAAATCTATAGCGTTTATTAAATTATTTATTTCGTTTTCACTTAGTGTATCTGGAAGTTTACGTCCAATTTTAGGCGAGTCAATTGTATCTAAAGGATTATCGTTACGGTATTCTTCAAATATTAGATAATTAAAAAAACCTTTTAAACCAGAGATAAGTCTGGATTGCGATCTTGGGTTTAAAGATTTTGCAGTTTCATAAATAAATTGCTTTACAATTATATTGTCTATTGTAATAGGGGTGTAGGTTAGGTTATTGTCTTCTAGGTAACTAATAATTTTTTTTACATCTAACACATAACTGTTTATTGTATTGTCAGAAAGTCCTCTTTCAATCTTTAAATACATCGAATAATCTGTAATAGCTTGTATCCATTTCATAAAAACCTAAAATAAAAAAAATAATCTATAAACATATAACAATCTGATTAACAATACTTAAAGTGTTTGTGTTGAGTGAGATTGTTTATAAAATTGTTGATAACTTGTTAATAACGTAAAGATAGTATTAAATTTTTTACTAGATTTATCCATATTAATCATTTAAAATTTTATTTAATTATGAAAAAATTATTTACAATTGCTGCTGTTGCAGTGTTAAGTATGACAAGTGTTAATGCACAAGATTTTAATTTAGGTATTAATGCTGGATTACCCTTAGGTGATGCTGGAGATTTATCTTCATTTAGTGCTGTATTAGATTTAAATTATCTATGGGATGTTTCAGATGAATTTGAAGCAGGTTTGACAGCTGGTTTTTCTCATTCATTTGGAAAAGAGGAAGAGTTTTCTACTGGGGCTGGGACAATTACTGTAGAATTTGAGGATGTTAGTTTTGTACCTGTAGGTGCTGCTGCTAGATTTAATGCTTCAGATAATTTTACAATAGGAGCAGACCTTGGTTATGCAATTGGAGTTAATGATGGTAATGATGGTGGATTTTATTATGCGCCAAAATTACAATATTCAATTTCAGAAAGTTTAGATTTAGTTGCAGCTTATAGAGGCGTAAGTGCAGATGGTGGTTCATTTGACGTAGCTACTTTAGGCGTTGAGTTTAAATTATAAAACACAATAAAAGTAATTTAAAAAACCGAAGCCTAATCACTTCGGTTTTTTTATGCTTATAATTTTTCAATATAAAAAGTTAAATGTTAATCTTAAAGTTTTGATTTATAAACAGTTGTTAATAACCCCAACACTTTTAATGTTTTTTACTTGTTTTAACTCTTTGTAGGAGCTAATTTTGCCGGCTCAAATAATTTAAAACTATATTAATTATGAAAAAATTATTATTTACAGCTGCAATTGCAGTATTAGGATTTACAGCTAATGCACAAGAAGAAGACGTATTCGGTTTTGCTGAAGAAAACATTCTTGTTGAAGGTAACTTAGGTTTCAATTCTACAAATGACAAAAACACTGAAGTTAAAACTTCTGGTTTTGAATTTAACCCAAAAGTAGGATACTTTGTATCAGATAAATTTGCAGTTGGAGTAGATTTAGCTTTAGGATCTGAAAAAGAAGAAGATGCTACAAATGAAACTAAATTAACAAACTTTGGTGCTGGAGTATTTGCACGTTACTATTTCTTAGACTTAGGAAAACGTTTTAAAACTTACGGTGAGTTTGGTGTTGGTTTTGGAACAGCTAAATATGATGACGGTATTGACATGACTGATGATGTAAAGCTTAACTCTGTTGGAGCTGGTTTAAGCTTAGGTCTTAACTACTTTGTAACTAAAAACTTTGCAATCAACTTTGGTTTAACAGACGTATTATCTTACACTACATCTAAGTACGATGTTGATGGAGCTGAGTCTGTATCTGAGTTTTCAGGAAACTTAAATGTGTTTAACAACTTTTTTAACGATGCTACTTTTGGATTAACTTTCTTATTCTAGTCTGATAACAAAGTATTACATATTAAATTTAAAACCGAAGCTTAATCGCTTCGGTTTTTTTATGCCATAACTTTTGTATTTTTACATTATGAAAAAACTAATCATTATTAACGGACCTAATCTAAATTTGCTAGGTAAACGCGAACCAAATATTTACGGAAGCCTGACTTTTACTGAGTTTTTAGATAAAATAAAGTCTAAGTATCCAAATGCTAGTATAGAACATTATCAATCCAATATAGAAGGAGAGCTTATTGATAAAATTCAGGAAGTTGGTTTTAGTTATGATGGTATTATTTTAAATGCAGCAGCTTACACGCATACCTCCATTGGTATTGGTGATGCTGTAAAAGCTATAGAGACGCCTGTTGTAGAAGTGCACATCTCTAATACTTTTGGTAGAGAAGAGTTTAGACACCAATCTTTTGTGTCTCCAAATGCAAAAGGAATTATTTTAGGTTTTGGATTACAAAGCTATGAATTAGCCATTCAAAGTTTTTTATAATACATAGTATTCAATTTGATTTTACATCATTTTTATTAAGTTTTATATAATTTACTTTATTTTAGTAAATTCTGTTAAAGCTAGTGTTAACGGGTGTTAAACGTTGTTAAAAATAATTTTAGTGTCAAAATGTACTTTAATTTTGTTGTATTAACCTAAAATAAAAATCAATGAAAAAATTAATTTTAAGTACAGCATTATTTATTTCTGGATTAGCATTAGTAAATGCTCAATCAGATTCTAAAATGGTTCAACTAGGTGTTAAAGGAGGTGCAAACTTTTCTACAATTAGTGGAGACGATTTTAGAGAACTAGATTCTAGAACAAGTTTTAATGCAGGTTTAGTTGCAGAAATACCTTTATCAAATAGAATATCTTTTCAGCCAGAAGTTTTTTATTCTGGACAAGGGTTTGATATTAGAGAAGTAGATCAAGACAATGCTTTTGATACTGATGAAAACATAGAGTATCAATTAGATTATATCCAAGTGCCTTTATTATTAAAAGCTTACTTAGTTAAAGGGTTAAGTGTTGAAGCAGGACCACAATTTGGTTTTAAAATTCATGAAGAATTTGATTATAAGCCAAATAGTGATGGTGGTGATGTAGAGATTAGCTCTGATGACTCTTATGTAAAGGACTTTGATACAAGTTTAGCATTAGGTGCATCGTATAAGTTTGATAGTGGCTTTTTCTTAAGTGGACGTTATAACTTAGGTTTAACTAATATTTTTGAAGACGGTACACCTTTTGAAGGTGTTGATGCTAAAAATAATGTATGGCAATTTGGTATTGGATTTATGTTTTAATAAGCAATAATCTAAAACCTTTTATATAATAAAAAAAGTTCCAGAATTTTCTGGAACTTTTTTTTATTAATAATTAAAACTCTAGGAGTGTTAAATATAATTTTTATAAATGTATTACCTCATCATAAGCATCTGCAACAGCTTCCATAACTGCTTCACTCATTGTAGGGTGTGGGTGTACTGCTTTTAATACTTCATGACCTGTAGTTTCTAGCTTACGACCTAAAACTGCTTCTGCAATCATATCTGTAACACCAGCACCAATCATATGACATCCTAACCACTCGCCATATTTAGCATCAAAAATTACTTTAACAAAACCATCTTTAGCTCCAGAAGCACTTGCTTTACCAGATGCCGAGAATGGGAATTTTCCAACTTTAATGTCGTAACCTTGATCCTTAGCTTGTTTTTCTGTTAAACCAACACTTGCAATTTCTGGACTTGCATAAGTGCAACCAGGTATATTACCATAGTCTAAAGCTTCTACATGCATGCCAGCAATTTTTTCGACACATAATATCCCTTCAGCAGAAGCAACATGTGCTAATGCTTGACCAGGGGTTACGTCTCCAATTGCATAATAACCTGGGATGTTAGTTTGGTAATAATCGTTAACTAAGATTTTATCTCTGTCTACAGCAATACCAACATCTTCAAGTCCAATGTTTTCAATGTTAGTTTTAATACCAACTGCACTTAATATAATATCTGCTTCTAAAATAGTTTCACCTTTAGCTGTTTTTACAGTTGCTTTTACTCCGTTTCCAGAAGTATCCACTTTAGTAACTTCAGCAGATGTCATTACTTTAATACCACTCTTTTTAAAAGACTTTTCTAATTGCTTAGACACGTCTATATCTTCAACAGGGACTATGTTTGGTAAATATTCTACCACAGTAACTTCAGTTCCCATCGAGTTATAAAAATAGGCAAACTCAACACCAATAGCTCCAGACCCAACAACAATCATCTTCTTAGGTTGTGTTGGTAAGGTCATAGCTTCTCTATATCCAATTACCTTTTTACCATCTTGGGGTAAGCTTGGTAGTTCTCTAGAGCGTGCTCCAGTTGCAACAATAATATGGTCAGCACTATATTCTTTTCCGTCAACCTCAACTTTCTTTCCTGGTTTTAATGTTCCAAAACCATTGATTACATCAATTTTGTTTTTCTTCATTAAAAACTGAACACCTTTACTCATGCCTTCAGCAACACCACGACTTCGTTTTACAACAGCGCTAAAATCTTTATCGTATTCTTTAACAGATAAACCATAATCACTCGCATGCTTTAAATAGTCAAAAACTTGAGCAGATTTTAATAATGCTTTAGTTGGTATACAACCCCAATTTAAACATACTCCACCAAGATTTTCCTTTTCAACAACAGCTGTTTTAAGGCCTAATTGAGAAGCGCGTATTGCAGTTACATAACCACCAGGTCCACTTCCAAGAACAATAACATCATATTTACTCATTCTATTAATTTTTGTAGTTTTTAAGAAGTTACGAAGTTACAAAACCAAATTTGAATAAAGAATTTAGAGTCTTAAAAAATTACAACTTTATGCTACCTTTGCAAAGCAAGTTTTTTAATATGAATATACCTAAATCTAGTTTTCCACGCATTATAATAATTGGCGGAGGTTTTGCTGGCATTGCGCTGGCTAAAAAATTATCTAAGCAAGAAGTACAAGTGGTGTTAATGGATAGACATAATTACCACACATTTCAGCCTTTATTATATCAAGTATCTACAGGTGGTCTAGAGCCAGACTCAATAGCTTATCCTATTAGAAAAGTGTTAAAAGATTTTCCTAATTTCTTTTTTAGGCTTGCAGAAGTTTCTGAGATTAATACCGAAAAAAATAAAGTTATAACCAATATAGGGAGTCTTAAGTATGATTATTTAGTAGTTGCTTCTGGGTCTAAAACTAATTTTTTTGGAAACCAATCGATTGAAGCAAATAGTATGGAAATGAAAACTGTCCCACAATCATTAAACTTACGAAGCTTGATTCTTGAAAATTTTGAAGAAGCACTTTTGTCTTCAGATTTAAATGAAAGAATTGCACTTATGAATTTTGTAATTGTAGGAGCAGGACCGACAGGAGTAGAGTTAGCAGGCGCTTTAGCCGAAATAAAAAAAGGAATTTTACCTAAAGATTATCCTGACTTAGATACGCGATTAGCCCAAATTAATCTTATACAATCGGGGGATAAGATTTTAAAAGAAATGAGTCCACAAGCCTCTAAAAAAGCAGAAGACTTTTTAGAAAATCTTGGTGTACATGTATGGAAAAACGTTAGAGTTACAGGTTACGATGGTAAAACCGTTACAACAAATAGTGATTTAACATTTGATGCAGCAACAGTAGTTTGGGCTGCAGGTGTAAAGGGAGCTGCAATCAAAGGATTGGACTCAGAGCAATTTGTGTCTAGAGCTAATAGGATTGTTGTTAACCAATTTAATCAGGTAAAGGGATTAGATAATGTTTTTGCAATTGGTGATGTAGCACAAATAGAAACCGAAAACACACCTAATGGACATCCAATGATGGCACAACCTGCCATACAACAAGGTAAGTTGTTAGGGGAGAATATCTTAAAGCTATTAGAAAAAAAACCTATGACACCTTTTGTTTATAAAGACAAAGGAACTATGGCTACCGTAGGTCGCAATAAAGCAGTAGTGGACTTGCCTAATTTTAAATTTCAAGGAATTTTTGCTTGGTTTGTATGGATGTTTGTTCACTTGTTTTTTCTAATAGGATTTAGAAACAGAATGGTTGTTTTTATTAACTGGGTTTACAATTATATTAGATTTGATAGAGAAGCACGTCTTATTATTAGACCTTATAAAAACAAAATTAAAGAATAAAAAAAACCTCTAATTAACTTAGAGGCTTTTTAAATTTATTTTTTAAAACTTACACTTGCGCTATTAACACAAAATCGTGTACCTGTTTTAGTTGGACCATCATTAAATACATGACCTAAATGCCCACCACAATTGGAGCAAACTACTTCTGTTCTAATCATACCATGAGACTTGTCTAAAATATTTGTTACACTACCTTTAATAGCATTATCAAAACTAGGCCATCCACAATTAGACTCAAATTTACTATCGCTTTCAAATAATTGTTGATTACAGGCTGCACAATGATAGGCGCCATCGTCAAAATGAAGGTTGTACTTACCAGTATGTGGCATTTCGGTTCCTTTTTTGCGTAAAATACGGTATTGCTCGTCCGTTAATTCTTTACGCCAATCTTCTTCTGTTTTTGTTACTTTATAATTACTCATTATCTGGTTTAAAATTTAATGCAACTCCGTTTATACAATGTCTTTTACCGGTTGTAGCGCTAGGTCCATCATTAAAAACATGACCTAAATGCCCACCACAAGTAGCGCAATGCTCCTCGGTTCTAGTATATCCAAGATCTTTATCGGTAGAGTAGGCTACATTACCGTCTATAGTTCTATCAAAACTTGGCCAACCAGTTCCAGAGTCAAACTTGTTTTCACTTTTAAATAATGGTGTATCACAAGCAGCACAATGATAAGTTCCTGATCTGTGTTCTTTATTTAAAGGACTAGAAAAGGCGCGTTCGGTACCTGCTTGTCGTAAGACATAATATTCTTTTTTTGATAATTCTTTCTTCCACTCTGCATCTGTTTTAGATATAGAAGTTTCAGTTGTATTTGTTGTGTCTTGTCCTTTAGTTTTACAACTAAACGCTAAACATAATATTAAAATTAGGCTTAATTTTTTCATACTAACTAAATTACTTATTTTTTAAAAGACATATAGTTAATCAAATCATAAAACTTATATAGTGTTTTAAGACAATTGGAATAATAACTATAATTGTCTTTCTTAATAAATTCAATTATAAACACCTTTTGTAGGTAAAATTTGAAGTTAATCGATAATAACTATAAATGTAAATTATGACAATAGTTAATTTTGGCTAAGTTTTTGTAGATTTATAAAAAGAAAAAATATTTAATTATGAAATTAAAAAATACGGTAGTAGTAACATTAGTACTGTTCTTGTTTATGTCTTGTGCTACTAATCCTTTCACAGGAAAAAAAACATTAGCATTTGTATCTAACGATCAGTTGTTTCCAACTGCATTTGCACAATATAATCAAGTGTTGACGGAAAGTAAAGTAGAAGCAGGAACTGCTAGAGCGGATATGATTAATCGTGTTGGGCAGCGTATAGCAGTCGCTGCAGAACGTTGGTTAAATGCTAACGGTAAGCAAGGCTATTTAAATGATTATAGATGGGAGTACAAATTAATTGTAGAGGATGTTGTTAACGCTTGGTGTATGCCAGGAGGAAAAATTGTTTTTTACACAGGTATTTTACCAGTAGCAGAAAACGAAACTGCAATTGCAGCAATTATGGGGCATGAAGTTGCGCACGCTTTAGCTAATCACGGTCAGCAACGTATGAGTGCAGGTATGCTACAACAGGGTTTAGCTGTTGCAGGTAACTTAGCTATTCAAGATGAAAAATCAAGAAATGCTTTTAATCAGTACTACGGTGTAGGATCTAATGTTTTAGGAATGTTACCATTTAGTAGAAGTCATGAAACCGAAGCTGATGTCATAGGATTATATTTAACAGCTATTGCTGGTTATAACCCTGATGAAGCTGCTAATTTATGGAGACGAATGGCACAAGCAAGCGGAGGTGCAGCACCACCAGAATTTTTAAGTACGCACCCTGCAAATCAAACTCGTATAGACAACTTAACAGCTTTAGCACCAACAGCTAAAGCCGAAGCTAAAAAGTTTGGAGTAACAAGTTTTAGACCTCTAGGTAAATACTAGTTACAAGTATTTATATTTAATTATTATAGAAGCTGCTTTTTTTATAGAGCAGCTTTTGTATTTTTAAGCCCTAACTAACAACAATTTAATGGCACATCTTGAAAAAGGAAGTAAAAAACTGCTTAACGCTTGGGCATTTTATGATTGGGCAAATTCAGTTTATACATTAACAATTGCCTCTTCGATATTCCCTATATTTTATTCGGCACTTTTTGTATCTCAGGTAGAAAAAACAGTACCTGCATTTGGATTTGTTTTTAAAAGCACTGCATTAATCACTTATGTTACTGCGTTTACTTTTTTGGTTGTAGCTTTTACTTCTCCAATATTATCTGGTATTGCAGATTATGTAGGTAACAAGAAAAATTTCATGAAATTCTTTTGTTATGTTGGAGGTCTAGGTTGTATAGGTTTATATTGGTTTAGTTTAGAGTCTATCCATATCAGTTTGGTCTTTTACTTTATGGGATTAATTGGGTATTGGGGAAGCTTAGTATTTTATAATTCTTATTTACCCGATATCGCCTATCCAGAACAACAAGATGGGATAAGTGCCAAAGGTTTTAGTATGGGTTACATTGGTAGTGTGACATTACTATTGTTTAACCTTGCTATGGTTATGAAACCTGATTGGTTTGGTTTTGATATCAGTATTTCTGAAACCATTAAAACTACAGGTACAGAAGCACAGGTTGCAGAAGCACTTACAGACGCTAAAAACGCTGCTTCTTTTCAAGCCATGCGAATTTCATTTATTACCGTAGGTTTATGGTGGATACTATTTAGTCAATATTCATTTTATGTATTACCTAAAGGAGTTTCTCAAGGTCGTAAAGTAACTAGAGCAATCGTTTTTAATGGTTTAAAAGAATTAAAATTAGTATGGTTACAACTTAAAGAAAACCTTAGACTTAAACGTTATCTAGCTGCCTTTTTTGTGTTTAGTATGGCAGTACAAACTATTATGTTAGTGGCTGTATATTTTGGAGAAGAAGAAATTGCTTGGGGCGGTTCTGATGCTAAAACCCAAGGGTTAATTGTTAGTATATTGGTCATACAACTTGTGGCGATTCTTGGTGCTATATTAACTTCTAAAGCGTCTGCAAAATTTGGGAATATTAACACACTAATACTTGTAAATGCAGTGTGGATGGCACTTTGCTTTTATGCTTATTTTATGGAAACCCCTTTGCAGTTTTATATCGCTGCTGGATTTGTAGGATTAGTAATGGGTGGTGTACAAAGTTTAGCTAGATCTACTTACTCTAAGTTTTTACCAGAAACAGAAGATACTACTTCCTATTTTAGTTTTTATGATGTTGCCGAAAAAATAGGAATTGTAATAGGAATGGTCATTTTTGCTACAATAGATCAGATAACAGGTAGCATGCGCAATGCTATATTGTTTTTATTTATTTTCTTTTTAATAGGTATTATTTTACTGTTTAGAGTACCCAAGGAGGGCAAATTAAATTAATTTCACTAAGTTTATAATCTAAAATTATTAAAATATGAAAAAAATATTACTTCCATTATTATCATTAGTATTAGTCTTATTTAGTTGTAATAACGAGCCTTTAGAAGATTTTGATTTAGAGTCTTTAAATGACTCAACAACTACAGGTAGTACTAGTCCGACAGGATTAGGTAGTGAGTCTAATGTCCAAGAAGAAGCTACTTCAGGCGATTATTGGCCAAGAGCAATTAATAATGAATGGAATTTTGATTCTTCATATTATGGTTTAGTGAGTTATGATATGATTTCTATTGAAAACATTGATGGGATTGACTACTATAAGTTTGATCAACTATTTGGAGCAGAAGCATATTTAAGAAAATCAGGCGATGTATATTATGTAAGAGAAAATGCAAGTGGTTTTCCAATCCAAGGATATGATATTTCAACAAGCCCCCTAGAGATAGCATTGTTAAAAGACAGTGCTCAAGTAGGAGATACTTGGTCTACAAGCGTAGACTATGTTGTTACATTTACACCAACTATGGAAGGTTTACCAGAAATACCACCAACTCCTGTACAAGCAAACTATTTGTTTGAGATGCTTGGTAGAGATTTAACCAGAGTTGTAGAAGGTACAGAATATTCTGACGTGTTACATGTTAAATTAACACTAACAGTACCAGGTTCTACGGATGTGGATTATACGGATTATTACTATGCTAAAAATGTTGGATTAATTGAATATAGTGGCTCTGCAGACCAAGGTACTTTGACCTCTTTTTCTTTAAACTAGTAAAAACATAAACATAAACATAAAAAAACCACTATCCTTATTTAGAATAGTGGTTTTTTTATGTTTTAAGATTAAAAAGGTTTTAGTTACTAATATCACCAGAACCGGTCACTTTTTTATCGACTTTACTTGGGCTACCTTTATACTCGATATCTCCAGACCCTGTTACTCTTGCTTTTAAATTATCTTTGGCATACACAACTATATCACCCGATCCAGTTACTTTGGCTTCTGTGTTGTCTGCCATTAAACGTCCTCCATTAAAATCTCCAGATCCCGTAACACTAGCCTCTAAGTTTGTAGTGTTACCTGTTAAAGTTAAATCTCCGGAGCCAGTAATTGACGCATCAATATTTGTCGCTTTTACATCTAAAGTTACATCTCCAGATCCTGATAGTTTAGCTTCAAAATTTTTAGATACTATTGTTGCATTACTTGTTACATCTCCAGAACCAGAAAGGGATACCATTTCTATATCTTCATACGGAATTGTTATTTTAATAGTTTTGTTTCCGCTTGGTTTAAGGTTTATATTATTTTCAGTTTTAATTATTAAGGCATTAGATTTAACCTCTGTAATTAAATAATCTAAAAGGTTTTCTTCTCCTTCAATAGTTATAGTACCTTCTTTACCTTCAACTAACTTAAAATCCATCCATCCTGCCAATTTTATAGCATCATAATCTGAGGTTGATCTAGTTATAGTTGTCACGTTTCCGTTTCCTTTTATTGTTTTTCCTTTTCCCCATTGTGCATTACAAGATGTAAATGCTATTACTGCTAGGGTTAATATTAATGATTGTTTTAATGTTTTCATGAGGATTGATTTTATATTATTAATTAATTATTTTTTTTCAAAAGAAACGCTTCCATACTCCGAGTTTATTTTAATTAAATTTCCAGAGTTGTTTTTATAGTGATATCCAGAATAGTATTTGTCCGAGTTTTTTTCGCTTACAGTTTTCATTTCAAAATCATTGTTTCCGTTAAGTCCACCGTATTCTAATTTTATATCAAAATCAAAAGCATATTCAGGATCAATACCTATTTTTATTCCAACGTAATCAGACTCAATAGTAATATCACCTGCGTTTTTAGTCATCTTACCAATTTTTATCGAACCATAATCAGCATTTAAATTCACGTTTTTATAGACATCGCCCAAAACAACTGTTAAATAATCTCCGTTACCAGAAATGTTGTTTAATTTATTGACACGGATACTACCATAATCACAATTATAGTTTATGTTTTCGGCAATTTCTACTAGAGATTTAGTGTAATCTGCAACAATAGTTAAGTCCTTGGCTTTAGCAACTGTAAAACCACTATAATCGGCGTTGATTTTTCCACTTTTAATATATTCAAAATAGCTATTGTTAGTATAATCAAAGTTTATAGTGTTATTGTCTGCAAGCAACTCTTTAGTTGTAATTTTACCGTAATCACAGTTTATCTCGGCACGTCCTTCTAAAGTGCCTAAGGTTATATTACCATAGTCATTATTAAGGTTGACGTTATTAGTAATTGGCATTTTAACCACGTAATTTATTTTCATATTCACGTTATTATTATTAGACCAATTCCACCACGAGTTCTTTTTTTGTTTCATAATTATAGTTTCGGCAGATACAAAACTTGAGCTTCCTGAAAACTCGACATCAATTTCATTAAGTTTTTTTTGTACTTCGTCAGCATCATTACCACTAGTAGTAATTGTAACTTCAATAGAGATTGTGTTTCCGGTCCATGTTACTATATCTAAATTTCCGTATTTATTAGATATTTTAAGTGTCGCGTCCTTGTTGACAGTATACTCTTTTTTAATAGTTTTTTTCTTGGTATGTTTAGCGTCCCAAGTTCCATTGTTTGAAAATGCAAAAAGCGGAAGCATTAAGCAAAGGGTTAATTTATATAGTAGTTTCATAATTATTTTGTTTTAATGTTTTTAGGGCTTCAATTTGTAATAGTGTGCTTTGTAAGACGTCAATTCTGTTTTGAAAATTTGTAATCATTGCATAAATAACGCGTTGGTCTTCGCCACTTTCAATTAAATTTAATTTTAAAGTTTTATATTCTTTTTCTAATTGGTCTAATCTTTTTAAAGCATCATTAACTAGTTTTTCTGTTTCTGGACTTTTATTTTTATTAAGCTTTTTTAACTCAAAAGCAATTGTGCTAGAAAAAAAGTTCTGCGTTTCGGCTAGTTCTGGAGAGATGCTTGCTAAATCATTTTGGGTAATAGTTGGTTTTAAATTAAGCGTAATACTTAAAATTAAGACAACAGATGCTGCAACAGCAAGTAAAGGTTTCCAGTAATTAGTTTTACGACTAGCTACTTTGCTTTCAGTTTTGTTTAGTTTGTCAATAAAACGTTGCTGATGTCCTAAATTTGGGACTTCAATATCAAATTGATTATCTAAACCTTCAAATAATTGTTCTATTTTATCTTTCATAACAATTAGTTTAATTGTTCTAATTTTTTTCTTAAACTTTCTTTAGCTCTAGAGACCGTTGTTCTGCAATTTGCATAGCTAATTTGCATGACTTGACTAATTTCTTCATAATCATAACCTTCAATTAAATTTAGGGTTAAGGCTATTCTATAATTAGATTTTAGGGTGTATAATGTCTCTAAAACTTTTTTAGCTTTAAGAGAGGTTAACTGGGTTGTAGTATCAACGCCTTGATGGTCTTCAATTTTGTATAATACATCGTCCAAAGCAACCTCTTCATTTTTTTTATTTTTATTAAAAGCATGAATGCTATTATTAACAACTATGCGTTTTAACCAAGCACTAAAGGTGCTAATTTCTTTAAGTTTATCTAGCTTAGTAAATGCGGTCAAAAAGGACTCTTGCATAATATCTTCGGCTTCAAAACTATTATTCACAATTCTATACGAGGTATTATACATTGCTTTATAATATCTGTTATAAACCTCCAATTGCGCAAATTGGTTACCAGATAAGCAAAGCGTAATAAGTTGCTCAATATTGTGATGGGTTAGTGTCAAAAAATGGTTGTGTTTTATATAAAGAGGAAAGTTAAAACACTTTGTTACACTTTTATAAAAATTATTTTATTTTTTTAGCGAGTAAATTTTTTAAAGTTGACTATAAACTTTTCAATTTTAGACTTATATCTTAAAAATTTGGCACATTAATTGAAATTTTAATACTGAAAATAGGCTGTTGTTATTGGTATTTGTAAGGGTATCAACACAATAGCAAAAGTTTAATTGATAATTATAATAACAAATAGCATAAATGAAACTATTATAGTGACATTTTGGCTTATATATATCTATGAAAAAACCTAATTTTATATCACTTGACAGTTTGTCATTACAGGATTTTGATGAAAATTCAGAGTTAATACCGTTAATGACCCCTGAAGATGAAGAGAAAATAGCTAAAGAAGAATTGCCAGAAACACTTCCAATTTTATCTTTACGTAATACAGTATTATTTCCAGGCGTAGTAATCCCAATTACTGCTGGACGTGATAAGTCTATTAAATTAATTAACGATGCTAATAATGGTGGAAAAGTTATTGGTGTTGTCTCTCAAATTGATGAAGAGGTAGAAGACCCTAAAGCAGAAGACTTACACCAAATTGGTACAGTAGCTAGAATTTTAAAAGTTTTAAAAATGCCAGATGGTAACACAACTGTTATTATCCAAGGTAAAAAACGTTTTGAAATTGATCAAGTTATCACCGAGGAACCATACATTAAGGCAACTGTAAAAGAAGTGCCTCAAGCAAAACCTGCAGCTAAAAATAAAGAGTTTGCAGCAATAATAGACTCTATTAAAGAGCTTGCTGTACAAATTATAAAGGACAGTCCAAACATCCCAACTGAAGCTACTTTTGCTATTAAAAATATTAAAAGTGATTCGTTTTTAATCAATTTTGTATCGTCTAACATGAATTTGGATGTGGACGAAAAGCAAGCACTTTTAGAAATGAACCATCTAAAAGATCGTGCTTTAGAAACTTTACGTTTTATGAATATCGAGTTTCAGAAATTGGAACTTAAAAATGATATACAATCTAAAGTACAAAGTGATTTAAATCAGCAACAACGTGAGTATTTCTTAAATCAACAATTAAAAACTATTCAAGAAGAATTGGGTGGAGGTAATGCTGAAGAAATTGAAGAAATGAAAAAGCGTGCTAAAGCTAAAAAATGGGACGACAAAGTCGGGAAACATTTTGATAAAGAGTTAGCAAAAATGCAACGTATGAATCCCCAAGTTGCCGAGTATAGTATACAACGTAACTACTTAGATTTATTTTTAGATTTACCATGGGGTAAGTTTAGTAAAGATAAGTTTGATTTAAAACGTGCTGAAAAAATATTAGATCGTGACCACTACGGTTTAGACGATGTTAAAAAGAGAATCTTAGAGCATTTAGCAGTATTAAAGCTGCGTAATGACATGAAATCTCCAATACTATGTCTTTATGGACCACCAGGAGTAGGTAAAACCTCTTTAGGTAAGTCTGTAGCCGAAGCATTAGGACGTGAGTATGTACGTATGAGTTTAGGTGGATTACGTGATGAAGCTGAGATTCGCGGACACCGTAAAACCTATATAGGTGCAATGCCAGGACGTATTCTGCAAAGCCTTAAAAAAGCAGGTACATCTAATCCTGTATTTGTGTTAGATGAGATTGATAAATTATCAAATTCTCATCAAGGTGATCCATCTTCTGCTTTATTAGAGGTGTTAGATCCTGAGCAAAATGCAGCTTTCCATGATAATTTCCTAGAAATGGGATATGATTTGTCTAAGGTAATGTTTATAGCAACTACCAACAGTTTAAATACTATCCAGCCTGCTTTAAGAGACCGTATGGAAATTATAAATGTTACGGGTTATACTATTGAAGAAAAGGTAGAAATAGCTAAACGTCACTTATTACCAAAGCAATTAAAAGAGCACGGTTTAAATGATACACATATTAAAATAGGAAAACCACAATTAGAAAAAATTGTAGAAGGTTATACTAGAGAGTCCGGTGTACGTGGTTTAGAAAAGCAAATTGCTAAGATGGTACGTTATGCTGCTAAAAACATCGCAATGGAGCAGGAGTATAATATCAAAATATCTAATAATGATATCATCGAAATCTTAGGAGGTCCAAAACTAGAGCGTGATAAATATGAAAATAACAACGTCGCTGGTGTTGTAACAGGATTAGCGTGGACTAGAGTAGGTGGTGATATATTATTTATAGAATCTATTTTATCTAAAGGTAAAGGTGCATTAAACATTACCGGAAACTTAGGTAAGGTAATGAAGGAGTCTTCTACCATTGCAATGGAGTTTATAAAAGCCCATGCAGAAGAGTTAAATATAGATCCAGATGTTTTTGATAAATACAACGTACACATCCACGTTCCAGAAGGGGCAACGCCTAAAGATGGACCAAGTGCAGGTGTGACCATGTTAACTTCATTAGTGTCATTATTTACTCAACGTAAAGTTAAGAAGAGCTTAGCCATGACTGGAGAAATAACACTTCGTGGTAAAGTTTTACCTGTTGGAGGAATTAAAGAAAAAATCCTTGCTGCTAAACGTGCTAAAATTAAAGAGATTTTGCTATGTGAAGATAACAGACGTGATATCGAAGAGATTAAACCAGAGTATTTAAAAGGTTTAACATTTCACTATGTAACGGATATGTTGGATGTAGTTAATATTGCTATAACCAATCAAAAGGTTAAAAATGCTAAAAAATTATAATTGGTTTTTAAAATGAAAAAACTAATAGTCATCACTCTGTTATTAAATTCTGTTTTAACATTTGCTCAAGACAATCATTTAGTAAAGGTTTTATTAGATGGTAAACCTGCAGTTTTAAATACAAAAACAGGAGAGACGGAATATATTAATGATTTAAACTATAATAGTGCTAAAATTTCAGAAAATAATTCTGATATAATCAATACGCATGTAGTAGAAAAAGGGGATACACTATACGCTATATCAAAAAAATATGGCGTTAGCATCCCACATATCAAATCTGTTAATAATTTAAAGTCTAATGTTTTAAGTGTAAATCAAGTACTAAAAATAGGGTATGCAGTTTCAGCAAGGGTTAAAGATGGTGGTTTATGGACTGTTGTTAAAGGGGACACTTTGTACGCTATTTCTAAAAAAACTGGAGTTTCAATCTCAAAAATTAAAGCTTTAAACAATTTAGAAAACAATATAATTGTAATTGATCAAAAACTATTGCTAAAGTAGTTACAATCAATAGTTTATATTTGTAATAATTAATCCACAATTACAATGAAAAATTTACTATCAATTTTAGCTTTTTTATGCATTTTTATAAGTTTTGCACAAGAAGTCGAAGAAGAATTTATTCCAATAGAAGTCGAAGATAAAGAAGCATTTATATCTACCAAAACAGGCGAGTATATTTTTAGAGCTCATGCGAACACAAATCCTGAGGAATTGTCTACAACACCAAGTGGTGTTATTTATAATGATATATCTTATCATAATGTCACAAAAGGAGAAACTTTGTCTTCAATCTCAAAAAAACATAACATAAGTATAGAGCAATTAAAAAAGGACAATAAATTAAAAAGCAACGCTCTTAGTTTAAACCAAAAGATTAAGATTGTTAATCGTATTTTAGTACCCTCTAGTAGTCCTGTAATTAGCTATGTAGGCGAAGAGCGTATAATTGCAAGGCTACCTGTTGGAGAGTCTCCTGCAACATTACCACCACCACCTCCGCCAGCACCAACTACAAGAGAAGTTAAACAAGCACCAAAAACTAATTCTTACTCTAAACCAATGGTGATCCCGCAGACAACTACTAATAATCTAGCAGAAGAAGTAGTAGTAGAAGAGGATGATACTGACGAAATAATTGCAGCAAAAAAACAATTAGAAGAAGCTAGAAAACAACTAGAATTAGCTAAACAAAAAGCAACAAAAAAAGAAGTTGACCTAGAGGATGTTAGTGAAGATGCTGAAGACCTTGTCGAGGACGAAAAAGAAGAAGTAGAAGATAAGGAGGAGGAAGTTACAGTTAGTAATAAAAAACCTTCAGTAGATAAGGATAAATTAGAATTAGTAGATGATACTACAGAAACACCAAACTATCATGTTATAGTTAAAGGAGATAACCTATATAACTTATCTAAAAAATATAAAATTTCAGTTGAAGATTTAATCAAACTTAACGATGTAGATTTTAAAAATTTAAAAATTGGACAAAAGTTAAAATTGAAGTAAAAAATAAATTTACAATAACTACGTTTTAATGTAGATTTATTTACTTTGCACCACTTATGTTTAAAATTAAAATTGTCCCTTTTTTTATATTACTTTCTAGCACTATTGGCTATGCACAATTGGGTGGACAATCTACGTATCAGTTTTTAAATTTAGTTTCCTCTCCACGACAAGCTGCTTTAGGTGGTAAAGTGTTAACAAATATAGATTATGATGTTACACAAGGTTTGTATAACCCATCAGCAATTAATCCAGAAATGGATAATCAATTTTCTTTAAATTTTAGCAACTATTTAGGAGGCATAACTTATGGTACAGCAGCGTATGCTTACACCTGGGACAGACGTACACAAACCCTACACGCCGGTATGACCTATATTAATTATGGGGATTTTGATGGTTATGATGAAAACGGAATGCAAACAGGGACATTTACAGGGACAGAAGCAGCGTTATCTTTGGGATATGCATTACAAATTGGGTATTCTGATTTTTATTTTGGTAGTAATTTAAAATTAATTACTTCTAGCTTAGAGCAATACAGCTCTTTCGGGATAGCTACAGACTTAGGTTTAATGTATGTGGATGAAAAATTAGAATTTCAAGCAGCACTAGTAGTACGTAATTTAGGGACGCAAATAACAACCTATGCAGGGCAACGCGAAAGTTTGCCTTTAGATATTACTTTAGGGTTGTCACAAACTCTAGAAAACGTTCCATTGCGGTGGCACCTAACTTTTGAAAACCTACAACAGTGGCCTATGGGTAAGTCTAACCCTGCTAGAGCAACAACTGACTTGGAAGGTAATCAAACTTCAGAAAAAGTAGGCTTTTTAAATAATGTTATGCGTCATACTATAATAGGCGCAGAGCTATTTCCGGATAAAGGCTTTAATATTAGATTAGGCTATAATTTTAGACGTGCAGAAGAGCTTCGCATTGTAGACCAACGTAATTTTTCTGGTCTATCAGCTGGGTTTGGTCTTAAGATTAATAAATTACGCTTTAGCTATACTCATGCTAAATATACAGCAGCTAGTAATGCTAATTTCTTCGGTCTTAATATAGACTTACAATAAGTTTAAACTTGTTTTTTTTATTAAATAATTAATACCAATCTCAGAAAACACAGTCTGTATTTTCAATATTTAATCTTATTTTTGAATTCTAAATTACAACACGTGCAAAAAATTACAATAGCAATAGACGGTTTTTCATCTACCGGAAAAAGTACAGTAGCAAAGCAATTAGCAAAGCATTTGGGCTATATTTATGTTGATACAGGTGCTATGTATAGAGCTGTTACATTGTTTACTATGCAAAATGGGTGGATAGATAACGACCAGTTTGATGTTGCGTCTTTAGTCACTAATTTAGATAAAGTGACTATTAACTTTAAGTTTAATCCAGAGTTAGGCTTTGCAGAAGTCTACTTAAATGGTGCAAATGTAGAAAGAGAAATACGCACACTTGAGGTGTCTAGTTATGTTAGTAAGGTTGCAGCAATACCAGAGGTGCGTTACCAATTGGTAAAACAGCAACAACTAATGGGTAAAGATAAAGGTGTGGTAATGGATGGACGTGATATTGGTACAGTAGTTTTTCCTTATGCCGAGTTAAAGCTTTTTATGACTGCATCTGCAGATAAACGTGCTACTAGACGTTTTGATGAGTTAATTAGTAGAGGTGATATTGTAAAATATGAAGACGTACTACGTAATGTACAAGAGCGTGATTATATTGATTCTCACAGAGAAGATTCTCCTTTAGTAAAAGCAGATGATGCTATCGAGATTGATAATTCTGACTTAACTTTAGAGGCGCAATTCCAAAAAATACTTAGCTTAGTAAATAAGACTTTAGAAAAGCTAGCGTAGTAATTAGCTTATTTAATTTAATAAAAAAAAAGCGAATTGTCAGCATTAGCATAGACAATCCGCTTAACATAGTTTGCTATTAAACTCCTACAAATTTGGAATTTTTAATTCTTGATCTGGGTGAATTACATCAGGGTTTTTTAGTATATCCTTGTTAGCTTCAAAAATAGCAGTGTATTTAGCTGCGTTTCCATAATAATGTTTTGCAATTTTTCCTAACGTATCTCCGCTAGCAACAGTGTGTCTTGCGTATACAGATGTATCTGCAACTTCAATATTAGCTTTTATATCCGATGGGTTTTCTCCGCCAACTGCTTTAATAGCATCCCATATTAAGTTTTTCTCATATTGTGTAGCAGCAGTTCCTTTTACTTTTAATACACCATTTTCTTCACTAACATTTCCGTTAGCAATGTTTAATTTTTCTCCTAAATCAAGTACACCTTGATATTTTGCTTTTACAGCCATATATAATTTATTTTTAATTGTTAATCTACCTTAAAGATAGTAATAAATTTAGCAGAATCTTTAATGTAATTTTTTCATTTATACTACTCTTAGACTAAGTGTTTTGTTTAATCGATAAAGTGTAATAATTTTATGGATTAATAAATTAATTAGTTAGTTGACACTCAGTATTTTAATATTTTTTACTAAGTATTAGGCAATATTGTTAAAAAGCACTATTTTTGCACTCCTTTTTAGCGCATATAAGAAAGAAGAAAAGGGATTAAAACAATTTTATTTATAACACTTCTGTGTGTTAGCGCCTAATTTTTCTATACATAACAGAATACAAACCGTAGTGCAATTTCATTTTAGCATAAGCTTAAAATTGCATTATTAAAATTATTTAAATGGCTGAAAAAGCAAAACAAGCAGAAGTTGCAGCTCAAGAAGCAGTAGCAAAAGAAACAAAAGCAGCTCCAGTAGTATCTGAAGCTCAAGCTAACCCAGAAAAATTCTTAGCAGAATTCAATTGGCACAATTACCAAGAAGGTATTGATGAGGTTGAAGATTCTCAATTAAAAGAATTTGAAAAATTAGTATCAGAAAATTTCGTAGATACTTTAGATGATGAGGTTGTTGAAGGTACAGTAGTGCACATGACAGATCGTGATGCAATTATTGACATTAACGCTAAATCTGAAGGAGTTATTTCTTTAAACGAATTTAGATACAATCCAGACTTAAAAGTAGGAGACAAGGTTGAGGTATTAATTGATGTGCGTGAAGATGCAACTGGTCAATTAGTATTATCTCACAGAAAAGCTCGTGTAATTAAGGCATGGGATAGAGTAATCAAAGCTAACGAAACTGGAGAAATCGTAAACGGTTTTGTTAAGTGTCGTACTAAAGGTGGTATGATTGTAGATGTTTTCGGAATTGAAGCATTCTTACCAGGATCTCAAATTGATGTTAAGCCAATTAGAGATTACGATCAGTACGTAAACAAGACTATGGAATTTAAAGTTGTTAAAATCAACCACGAATTTAAAAACGTAGTAGTTTCTCATAAAGCTTTAATTGAAGCTGATATTGAAGAGCAGAAGAAAGAAATCATCGGTCAATTAGAAAAAGGTCAAGTACTAGAAGGTATTGTTAAAAACATTACTTCTTATGGTGTATTTATTGATCTTGGTGGAGTTGATGGTTTAGTTCATATTACAGATTTATCATGGTCTAGAATCAACCATCCAAATGAGATTGTTGAGTTAGATCAAAAATTAAATGTTGTAATTCTTGATTTTGATGAAGATAAATCTAGAATCCAATTAGGACTTAAGCAATTATCTAAACATCCTTGGGATGCTTTAGGAGAAAATGTTGCTGTAGGTGATAAAGTTAAAGGTAAGGTTGTTGTAATCGCTGATTACGGTGCATTTATCGAAGTTGCAGAAGGTGTTGAAGGTTTAGTACACGTGTCAGAAATGTCATGGTCTACTCACTTACGTTCTGCTAACGACTTTGTTAAAGTAGGTGATGAAATAGATGCTGTTATATTAACATTAGACAGAGAAGATCGTAAAATGTCATTAGGTATTAAGCAATTAACTGCAGATCCTTGGACTGATATTACAACTAAATACCCAGTAGGTTCTAAGCATACAGGTATTGTACGTAACTTTACAAACTTTGGTGTTTTTGTAGAATTAGAAGAAGGTATTGATGGATTAATTTACATCTCTGACTTATCTTGGACTAAGAAAATCAAACACCCATCAGAGTTCTGTAACGTAGGAGACAATTTAGATGTAGTAGTATTAGAGTTAGATGTTGAAGGACGTAAATTATCTTTAGGTCACAAACAAACAACTGAAAATCCTTGGGATAAATACGAAACTGAATTTGCTTTAGACACAACACATACAGCAGAAATTGCTGACGTTGTAGATAAAGGAGCTACAATCGAATTTAACGAAGATATCGTTGCTTTTGTACCATCTCGTCACCTTGAAAAAGAAGACGGTAAGATGTTGAAAAAAGGCGATACTGCAGAATTCAAAATCATTGAATTTAATAAAGAATTCAAACGTGTTGTAGCATCTCATACAGCAATATTTAAAGCTGAAGAAATGGCAAATGTAAAAGCTGCTGCTAAAAAGCAAGCTGCTCAAGCTGCTGAGTCTAAACCAACTTTAGGTGATGCTAATGAAGCTTTACAAGCATTAAAAGATAAATTAGACGGAAAAAAATAATTTCCTAAATTTATTATAAATTAAAAAGCCTCTCAGAAATGAGAGGCTTTTTCTATTTAAATCAATTTTTAATAGTTACTTAATATCTGATTGTTTTTAATTATATATTGTTAGTTTTTAGTTTTAATTATTGATAAATCAATAGTTTTTTAACTAAAAAAATATGCGGTATTCCGTGTAAGTTGATTTTTGATAACTATTTATCACGGATAACCGTGATATTAAAAATTTAATAAAATATAATATTAAAAAGATAAAATACTGACATACAGTTGTTTATGTATTTATTTTGGATATTTAACTGTTTTGGCATGTCAATTGGGATTAGGTTTTTGAACCAAAACCCCAATTATTATGAAAAATCCTACTTTAATTATGATTGCCCTTATGTTTAATGTACTTACTGTTAGTGCACAAAACGGAGATACTATTCAAAACGCAATTCCAGTTGATGGATCTGATACTAACGTAAACGTCCTTGACTATAACAATGCGACTTATTCTGGTTTGTCACCAGCTTGCGAAACAACAGAAGATGTATTTTATAAGCACGTCACAACCACTGGACATAATAAAATGACAATTGGTATGTCAAGCGCAGGTTTATCTTTATTAACAGAAGTTAATTATCAAATATTTATTGCTCCAAACAATGACCTTAATAATTTGCAACTAGTACAATGTGGCGATTATCCAGTACTTGTATTATTGGGTGGAGAATTTGAATATATTATTGAAGATGTTGAAGAAGCAAATACGTACTATTTACGTGTCTATAAAACTTCAGGATTAGGAGGTAGTCTTACTGATCTGTTAAATGGTACTTCAATAACAATGGAAAGTAAATATGATGCAACACTTTCTGTTGATAATGAATCCTTAGATGAATTTAAATATGTAGTTAATCAAGAAGAGATTAAATTATTAAATAATACCGCTTTTAATCAATTCAATATTTATTCAATTGATGGTAAGAAAGTATTATCAGATAAAGATAATCAAGTATTAGAAACAATTGACATTTCAGTACTAAATGATGGAATCTATGTTGTAAACCTAGAAAGTAATTCAGAAAATAAAATATTTAAGTTTTTTAAACAATAGATAAGGATATAGGTTTAAGTTTAATAAAGGAAATCCAATTTTGGGTTTCCTTTTTTAGTATACATCAATGTAATTAAAACTAAATTATAAATAACAAACGCCATACACATTGTAAACTTTAAAATTTTGCATTACATTTGTTTACCAAACCCGTTTGGAACACTATGAGTCAAAAAGTGCTACTTAATGCAACAGAAGTCAATATCATTCTACATAGATTGTCTTGTCAACTCATTGAAAATCATAACGACTTTTCTAATACTGTTTTAGTTGGTTTACAACCTAGAGGTAAGTATCTAGCAAACCGTTTAGCAACAATACTAAAAGAGGAGTATAAAATAAAAAACCTGCAACTAGGACATCTTGATATTACTTTTTATCGAGACGATTTTAGAAGAGGCGATACACCGTTAGAAGCAAGTACTACCCAGATTGATGTACAAGTAGAAAATAAAAAAATAGTCTTTATTGATGATGTTTTATTTACTGGACGTAGTATTCGTGCAGCTTTAACTGCCATACAATCCTTTGGTCGTCCATCAGAAATAGAATTGTTAATCCTAATTGATAGACGATTTAGTAGACATTTACCTATCCAACCTAATTATAGAGGACGACAAGTAGATGCCATAAATAATGAAAAAGTAAAAGTAAACTGGGTAGAGAATGAAGGTGAAGACGCAGTATATCTAATAAATAATTAAAACTATGAGCGAGTTAAGTGTCAATCACTTATTAGGAATTAAATATCTTAATCAACAAGATATAGAGCTTATTTTTAAAACAGCAGATCATTTTAAAGAAGTGATTAATAGACCAATTAAAAAGGTCCCTTCGCTTCGTGATATTACAATTGCCAATTTATTTTTTGAAAATTCTACTAGAACAAAACTATCTTTTGAACTTGCAGAAAAGCGTTTGTCAGCAGATGTAATCAATTTTTCTGCCTCGCAATCTTCAGTTAAAAAAGGAGAAACTTTAATAGATACTGTAAACAATATACTTTCCATGAAGGTTGATATGGTTGTAATGCGCCATCCAAACCCCGGAGCCTGTGTATTTTTATCAAAACACGTTAAAGCAAGCATTGTTAATGCTGGAGATGGTGCGCATGAACATCCAACACAAGCTTTATTAGATAGTTATTCTATTAGAGAGCGTTTAGGAAATGTCAAAGGTAAAAATATTGTAATCGTAGGAGACATATTACATAGTCGTGTGGCTTTATCCAATATATACGCCTTGAAATTACAAGGCGCAAATGTAATGGTTTGTGGTCCAAAAACACTTATACCAAAACATATCGAAAAATTAGGCGTAAAGGTCGAAACTAATTTACGAAAAGCCTTAAACTGGTGCGATGTTGCTAATATGTTGCGTGTCCAAAATGAGCGTATGGATATTAGCTATTTTCCGTCAACAAGAGAATATACACAACAATTTGGAGTTAATAAAGAGTTATTAGATAGCCTAGATAAAGAGATTACAATCATGCACCCTGGACCAATTAATAGAGGTGTAGAAATTACAAGTGATGTTGCCGATTCTAAACAAGCTATTATTTTAGATCAAGTACAAAATGGAGTTGCTGTTAGGATGGCTGTTATCTACTTACTAGCTTCCAAAATAAAACAATAGATATGATTATAGATCAAAATGAAAATTTAGCTATTATAACTCAGGAAAATGCTTCGGTTATAGAGTTAGTTAAAAAAATAGAAACACTTTATCCAAAATTTAAAAACAATAATATTATAGTTAATTTAAATACTATAAATAAAATTTCATTAGAAGATATTATTGAATTTTTAAGACTTTCAAACCAACATCGCGCAGCAAAACATTCTTTTGTAATTGTAAATGAAGGTGTAGATACTGACAAAACACCAGAAGAAATTATAATTGTACCTACACTTCAAGAAGCCCATGATGTTATTGAAATGGAAGATATAGAACGTGATTTAGGATTTTAAATAAGTAGTCGTTTTTTGTCCAATTCAGACACAAACAACTAAGCAATTACAATGTAATGAAACTAAATATCCTAGGCTGTTATAGCGCAACTCCACGTACCTTTACTAATCCAACCTCTCAAGTATTAGAAATAAATAATCATTTGTTTTTAATAGATTGCGGAGAAGGTACGCAAGTACAACTGCGTAGACATAAGATTAAATTTAATAGGATCAAGCATATATTTATATCGCATTTACATGGCGATCACTTTTTTGGACTAGTAGGTTTAATATCTACTTTTAGGTTGTTGGGACGTGATACAGATTTACATATATACGCACCAAAAGGGTTAAAAGAGATTATTACACTTCAAATGAAGGTGTCCAATTCTTGGACTAATTACAAACTATATTTTCATGAACTTACAAATAAAGCTTCAGAATTAGTATTTGAAGACGACAAAGTAACAGTACATACTATTCCTTTAGATCATCGCGTATATACCAACGGTTTTTTGTTTAAAGAAAAAGAAGGAGAGCGAAAGTTGGATATGAATGCGGTTTTAAATCAAAATATTGATGTTTCTTATTACAGAAAATTAAAACAAGGTTTTGATGTCATAAATGAAGCTGGAGACTTAGTTAAAAATGAAACCGTTACATTACCTCCCAAACCTACAAAAAGCTACGCATTTTGTAGCGATACAGCTTATAATGAAGCTATTGTGCCAATAATTAAAAACGTGGATGTGTTGTATCACGAGTCAACTTTTTTAGAGCAGCATCAAAAATTAGCAAAACCAACAAAACATAGTACAGCAAAACAAGCTGCAAGTATAGCAAAACAGGCCAATGTTGGACAATTAATACTTGGTCATTACTCTACTAGATACGACGATTTAAACGTTTTTAAAACAGAAGCTCAGACTATTTTTGAAAATGTTAAATTAGGTGATGATGGTAAGGTATTTGAAATTTAAAGCTTAAAGCTATTAGATATAATTGAAGCAATAATAACAACAATTACTATTGTGGAGGAGTTGATAGCTAAAATAGTATTGTCGTCAACATCTAAAAAAATTAATATAAAATAGCTAAACAAACAAAAAACACCCAGACTAATTAATACTAGTTTTAAAAACGAAGATAATTTGTCAATATCAACCTTTTTTTTATCAGATTTAGACATCGTATTATAACCAGCAATAAGGTTAGGATACTTTTTTACTAAAAATCCACATATGATAAGAATACCACTAACTAAAATTTGAGAATATAACATACTTCAAAAATAGTCAAAAACATGTAAATTTACTTTTAAAATAAATGTTATGGAAAATGATTTAAGCAATTACAGACAGTCTTATGAAAAAGGCGCCTTAATATTAACAGACACACCAGAAAACCCTATTGAGCTTTTTAGAACATGGTTTAATGATGTAGATACTCATTTTCCTCAAGATGAAACTAATGCAATGACACTGTCTACAATTGGTTTAGATGGCTATCCTAAAAGTAGAGTAGTACTGCTTAAAAAGTTTACCTATGAAGGCTTTATTTTTTATACCAATTACCAAAGTGAAAAAGGATTAGCTATCCATAACAATCCAAACGTTTGTTTATCCTTTTTTTGGCCTGGAGCAGAACGTCAAATTATAATTAAAGGTAAGGCTGAAAAAATTGCTAAAAATTTAAGTGATGGTTATTTTGAATCTAGACCAAGAGGGAGTCAATTGGGTGCTATTGTTTCTAATCAAAGTAGAGTTGTAGAATCCAGAGAAGTATTGGATAATAAACTAAAAGCATTAGAGTTGGAATATGATGGCAAAACAATTGAAAGACCTGATTATTGGGGTGGATATATTGTAAAACCAGTTTCTATTGAGTTTTGGCAAGGAAGACCAAATCGATTACATGATAGGATAGTATACACATTAGATTTAGATTTAAACTGGATTAAGAATCGTTTATGTCCATGATTTTATCGTTAAAATGCACTTCAAGTATGTATTTCATCGGTGAAACGCATACAAATACGCTAAAAGGTGTGTTTTTCATCGATTTTAACATTTCTTTAACACTTTATTAGTAGAAGCTATTATACTTTAGTGGTCCCAAATAACCCTAAACCCCTAAAGATGAATAGATTTACTAGCCTACTTATTGTTTTTTGCATAGCAATATCGTTTACATCTTGTTCTACAGATAATATAGATGAAAAATTTGAAGACACTAGTTCTGTTGTCATTCCAGAAGCTAAACAAATTGAGATTGAAATTTTAGAATTGATAAATCAACATAGAATTACTGTTGGTTTAAATGTTTTAGGAAATAATAATCTTATTAAAGGTCAAGCTTATAGTCATACTGACTATATGGTTAACATAAATGAAGTAAATCATGATAACTTTTATAGTAGAAAAAACTATTTAGTAAATAATGCAAATGCATTAAAAGTATCAGAAAATGTAGCTTATGGTTTTTCTTCAGCTTCTTCTGTAGTAAATGCATGGTTAAATAGTGAAGGCCATAAAGAAAATATTGAAGGTGACTTTACTGATTTTGAAATCTCTGCAGAGTTAGGTGCTAATAACAAATGGTATTTTACTAATATATTTATTAAAAAATAGTCTAAATAATTATATAAAAAAAAGCCTTTCTATTAAGAAAGGCTTTTTTTTATTTGTATTCATTTGTAATTATAAACTTCGATCGTCTATTAAGCTCATGTTCTTTATCAGAGCATTTTACTCCATTTGTACAATGGTTAAGTATCTGTGACTCGCCATAACCTATAGCACTTTGTACTCTATCTTCTGCTATACCTCTAGAAAACAAGTAGTCTCTTGTTGATTTAGCGCGTCTATCAGACAGTTTTAAGTTATATGCATCTCTACCACGACTATCTGTATGCGCTTCTATTTTTATGACCATTCTAGGGTGCTCTCTCATAACAGCAACAATATTTTCTAGTTCATAAGCTGCATCTGGTCTTATATAAGCCTTATCATAATCAAAATAAATAGGATTAATTACAATTTCGTTATCTATAATTAAAGGTGTTAAATATAAGTCTATTGTAGTTGTTTCTTGGTTTATAGAAGAAGTCTTAAATTCTTGTTTGTCCGGTCTATAAATAACACGCTCTGCCAAAACAGTATAGGTTTTATCACATCCAAGGTCTTTAAATAGATATTTACCATCTTTTTCTGTATGATAAGTATCTATAACTTTACCATCAATATTAAGTAAAACTACTCTTACTTTTTCAAGGGGTTCTTTAGTCAAATCATCATAAGCTATACCTTCTAATGTTTGTTTACATTCATATTTACCAAAAGTATAAATATCGTCACCACCTTGTCCACCTTCTCTATTAGAAGATAAGTAACCGGATTGAGTATCCGTGTCTATAAAAAAGCAAAAATCATCAAAAGGGCTATTAAAAGGTGCTCCAAGATTTTTTATATAGACTTCTGTAGTATCGCTTTTTTTTATTTTTAAAAGATTTGTTTCAAAAATATCTAACAATCCAAGATTTAGGTTTGCATCACTAGAAAAATATAAAGTAGAATCTTTTGCTACAAAAGGGAACTTTTCATTTCCTTCTGTATTAATTTTTTCTCCTAAGTTTATCGGGTTACCATATGTACCATCGTTGTTAATGGATACTTTATATAAATCTGTTTGACCAAAACCTCCCGCCATATCAGAGACAAAATATAAAGTTTTATTGTCTGGACTTAATGCAGGTGCACCACAAGAATAGGAATTATTATTAAATGGTAACTCAATAACATTAGTCCATTTATTTCCTGATAATGTTGCTTTATATGTTTTTAAAAAGGAAGTCCCTTCTTTAGAGTATTTACGCTTGTCTTTTTTAGTTACATTGTTTCTAGTAAAATACATAGTTTTACCGTCATTAGTAATAGCAACTAAGCCTTCATGGACGTCTTTTGTGTTAATTAACGAAGTAAGCTTCTTTGAATTACTAAAGGTTTTTATTCCATTTTCAATTTTTAAATCAGCTTCAAAAATATTTAAATATGGTTCGTTATTCCATTCATATAATTCATTTTCATCGGTAATAGAATCCTTAACCCAAGTAGAGTAGTAGTACAATTTATCTTTTTGTTCATATCCACCAAAATCAGAATAACTTGTGTTAATTGGAAGATTTTCCAGCTCAACATACACTTTTTCAGTGTTTGTTAATTGGTTGTAATTTTCAATATTAAAGTTATCAATATCTTTAATACGGTTGTCTTTTTTATTTCTTTTATTAAAAGTTCTTAAATATTCATTTGCGAGTTCATATTTTTTTTGACTTCTTAAGGTTTGTACATATTTGTATATGTACTCAGAGTCTATTGATGGGTGTTTTGTTATTGCTTTATTGTACCAAAACTCTGCTTTTTCAACCTTACTTGTATTAAAATAGCAATCACCTATCCTAGTTAATATATAGGCTGTGCTGTCTTCCTTCTTTAATGCTTCTTTGTATAGCTCAGCTGCTTTTTCATAAGAAAAATCTCTAAAAAAATTATCAGCGACTTTAGTCTGTGCAACAGCTTGTTGTACAAATAAAAAAAGAATTATATATGTAGTTACTTTAAATTTCATTTTAAAAATATCTTGGTGATTTTACACGTTTTGAAGGTTTAAATACTTCAAACATTAATAATAATTCATGTGTTCCGCCTGTATAAGGTCGTAAATCTGAGATGTAATGCTCATAGGCATAACCAATTCTCATTTGAGGTGACACCTGGAAGTCTGTTAATGCACCTATTGTCGAAGTGTCTCTGTTATATCTATAACTTCCACCGATCCAAAATTTTTCATCAAACAAAAAATGTCCACTTATATCAAAAGACACAGGAGCTCCATTAGTTACCTTAACTAAAGCAGAAGGTTTAAATTTTGTTGATTCATTTAAATTAAAAACATAGCCTCCAGTTAAGTAATATCCTACGCGCTCTAAAGCAATATAGTCTACTTCAGGATCTAATGCACTTTGGTTATAATCTGTATTTAGTATTCTTGGAGCAGATAGACCAATATACCATCTGTTTTGATGCATATATGCACCAACACCAATATTTGGATTCCATCGATTAGTAAAATTACTAAAAAACGGATCTATTGCTACTCCTGGGTCATCAAGAAAACCCTCTTGATCTAAATTGTAGTGTGTAAAACCTGCTTTTAATCCAAAAGCTAGTTTTGTTTTCTCCGACAATTCAATAGTATATGAAAAGTCACCATAAGCATAAACAAAATTTTCGTACCCTAGTTCATCATTAATTACCGATACACCTAAGCCTATTTTTTCGTTTGTTAAAGGTGCGTGTACAGATACTGTTGAAGTAGTTGGAGCACCAGCTAATCCAACCCATTGACTTCTATGTAGACCAACAACACTGACAGTTTCTCTACTTCCTGCATAAGCAGGATTAATAGAAATAGTGTTAAACATGTATTGTGAAAACTGAGGTAATTGCTGTGCTGTTAGTTGCATGCAACTTAGCATCATTAAAATACCAACTATATATATATTATTTGTTTTCATTTATAATCTTTATTTAGTTCCTAAATATATAGGGCCTGCTATTGGTTTAATACCACTATCCTTAATATCTATTACATAATAATATGTTCCGTTTGGTAACCTTCCAGCAGAACCAACAGATCCGCTAGGACTTTGCCCATTCCAATCGTTTTGATAATCTCTAGATTCAAATACTTTATCACCAAAACGGTTAAAGATTTTAATATCTACGATAAATCCACATTCTGCTACACCTCCAACAGTGAAATACTCGTTATAAGCATCTCCGTTTGGTGTTACAGCTTTAGATATTTTTAAATCATCTTCACCACATGGTAAAACTATACAATCATCATTGATATTAATTGTAAGTTTTATAGTGTTTAAACATCCATTATTGGAAGTTGTATATGTAAATACATAATCACCAAGTTCAACATCTAATGGGTCAAATATTCCATCTGCAATTGTTATGCCATCAGTAACAACAACCCATTCAATTGAAGTGTCAGATCCTTCAGGTAAAAAGTCATAAAGATCAATTAAACCATCTTCAATACATTTTTCTTCGTCCATTTCTGTTGTAAAATTCTCAGTAATTACATTAATTGTATGAGTAATTATTGTGTCATTACCACAATTATCAGTTGCTGTCCAAGTCCAAATTATATCATAAATTTCTTCATCACCTGTAAATGTAGTTGTTTCGTTAAATACAACTTCAACTTCATTCATTGAACAGTAATCTTCAAACACTAATTCTGGAATTTCTGGAACATTAGAACAAATCACACTTGTTGGTAAATCTATTGGTGTTGTTAATGATGGACCAGTTGTATCTTCTAAGGTAAGAGTTGCAGTAAATGTACTAGAATTTCCTGTCGCATCAGTTAAAGTGTAGATTACAGTTAATATACCACTAGCACCACAAGTTGATACTAAGTTAGTAAAGTCATAATCTGAAGTTACTGTAAAGTTATTATCACATGCATCTGTAGCACAATTTTCTAAAGCTAAAATGTTTGCTGCATCCCAAGCGATAGCTATATTTTCATTTTCTGTACCATTACATTCGATAGTTTGATCAAGAACTGCACAATTAGAAGTATCTGGAGGTGTTGTATCCTCAATTAAATCTGTTGTTGTCTGAGATGTAGAAGTTTGAGTTGTTCCGTTAAGAACTTCTTGAGCTGTAGCAGTAGCTGTATTTACTACTTCAGTTGCATCTATATCTATTTGAGTAACTAAATATGTAGCCGTATATACCCATGTTTCATTTATATCCAATTGAGTATCTCCATCTGTATCTCCAGAAACAAAAACAATTGTTACTGGTGGAGTTGCGTTATCTAATAATGGATCTGTAATAATTACATTTTCTAATGTTATACTACCAGTATTTGTTACTGTGAACGTATAGGTAATAGTTTCATCTATCTCTGTACAATCATTACCATTTTCATTATTGAAAACTCCAGTTTTAACTAAGTTAATACCAAATGAAGCATCACAGAATTGATCCGCACCAATCACAAGCGTATCAGTCGCGGTCACCGTAGTACCATCCACATCAGTACC
>CANNFD010000011.1 GCA_947503885.1 uncultured Olleya sp.
ATATATTTTACTAAATAGATTGAATAGTTACTTTTATTCCATTTCCATTCCCAGCAAATATGCTATATTATTGAAACCCTTATTTAATAGTGTCTTATAGCATTTCGAAATAATTTATGAATGTATTTGACAATTATGTTGAATAGCTGTAAACCCTTGTGTTTACTAGCTTAATCACTCTCCGACTCCACAAAGCCTCATAATCAGCAGATTATGAGGCTTTTTTATATAATATTAACACTACTCTCCTCATTTATACTTAGTTATAAATTTAGCTTAATGTTTCATAAATGAAACAAAAAATAGTATATTTGTGTTTTATATGAGACGTTATGGCTAAAAATAAAACTGTATTATTACCTAAAGCGGAAAAAATTCTTTCTCATTTAGGAGAGAATATACGCTTGGCAAGATTGCGTAGAAAATTAAGCGCTGAACAAGTTGCCGAAAGAGCAAACATTGGAAGGTCTACGCTTTGGAAAATTGAAGAAGGCAAAGGATCTGTATCTATGGGTAATTATTTGCAAACCTTACTAGTTCTAGGTTTAGAAAAAGACCTTTTAGCAGTAGCAAATGACGATGTTTTAGGACATAAAATTCAAGATGCTGATTTAACAGTCAAAGAAAGAGCTCCAAAGAAAAAAAATAGATAATGAGCACAGAAAGAAGAGAAATTTTAGTGTACGCTCACTGGATAGGTTTCAAAGAGCCTACTCTAATGGGTATATTATATGCATCTTTAACCAAAGGAAAAGAACTATTCTCATTTGAATATAATAGAGATTGGTTAAAACTTCCGGAAGCTGCCGCTATTGATCCAGATTTGCAACTGTTTTCTGGACCACAATATCTAAATGAAGATAAATCTAACTTTGGTATTTTTCTAGACTCATCTCCAGATCGCTGGGGACGATTATTAATGAGAAGAAAAGAAGCTGCAATAGCTAGAAAGGAAGAACGCAAACCACGTAAACTTTTTGAATCTGATTATGTACTTGGTGTTTATGATGCAAATAGAATGGGTGCATTACGTTTTAAAACAGATATTAACGGAGCATTTCTAGACGACAATGCACAAATGTCTGCTCCTCCGTGGACTGCTTTAAGAGATTTAGAATATGCTAGTTTACAATTAGAACGAGATGATGCACCAGATGATCCCGAATACCTTCAATGGTTAAATATGCTTATGGCACCAGGCTCTTCATTAGGTGGAGCAAGGCCCAAGGCAAATGTTCAAGATACAAACGGTTCTTTGTGGATAGCAAAGTTTCCCAGTGGTAATGATGATAAAGATATAGGTGCTTGGGAACAGCTTGTATATGAAATGGCTATTCAATGTGGTATTGATATGGCCGAGTCTAGGATACAGAAATTTTCACACCATCAACACACATTCATTACAAAGCGTTTTGATAGAACTGTAGATGGACAACGCATTCATTTTGCTTCGGCAATGACCTTGTTAGGTTATACAGATGGTGTAGACCATCTGGACGGTGTAAGCTATTTAGACCTTGTAGAGTTCTTGATGCAAAATGGTGCAAACATAGAAGAAGATTTGGTGAAGTTATGGACGCGCATCGTCTTTAATATTTGTGTTTCTAATACCGATGACCATTTGCGAAATCACGGATTTATATTAAATGATGGCGGTTGGGTACTTTCTCCAGCCTATGATATAAACCCAATAGAAGGTGGCAATGGACTTAAATTAAACATAGACAGCGAGGATAACACTCAAAATTTAGAGTTAGCACTATCTGTAGCGCCTTACTTTAGGTTAGATCCAGAAGAAGCTCAATCAATTATAGATCATATTCTTGATGTAGTTTCTAACTGGCAAACACTCGCTAAAAAAATAGGCATATCTAGAGCAGAAATAGAAAGAATGAGTGGTTGCTTTATGTTTTAAAAATTATTTGATTTAGTGATAATTAACTCAATATCCTCATTTAAAAAGTTCGAACCCTGTCTCTCCGACTCCACAAAGCCTCATAATCATATGATTATGAGGCTTTTTTTTTACATAAATTTGTCTTTAGCTCTATTTTAAAATTTCAAATCTAAGCTCTACTATAGTTTTATAATTTACTTGCATACCGTCACTCAAAAATGATTTTTCTATTAAAGCTAATGCATCCTTTTTCAGCTTTTTAAAACGTTTTAAAACACTATTGATTTGTTTTTTAGACAACCCTAATTCTGTACCGAAGTCAAGAAAATTTTGAAGTGTTATTTTTTTCTTCTTACCAGTAATTGTTAAAGCTAATTCTTCGGTATCTTCTGGATTAACAATTGTTGTGTTTAACAAATCGTATGCTGGTGATAATGCCCAACCATAAGATGTTTTAATCATAGAAAAGTTTTTTAAATGCATATCGTTATTTGCAGTTAGGTAGCTAAAGAGCGTAAGTTCAAAAAAACGAAGTTTATCCAATAATGTATTATCTGCATAAGCGTCAATTGCTTTTCCTATGCGCTCCATGGAACCTCGGTATTTATCGAAAGCTTCTGTTACTTGAAACATATCAATCATATGTATTTTAGACCCATCCTCTGCTCTATCAATTCGTTTGGTGATATAAGACAGTTCTCCTGAAGCCAATTTAATTAATGAATGAGGCACAACGCTAATATTAAATAGATTTGCCATTTTCATAGTTAAATGCTCATTTGCTGGCATTTCTGCATAATCTTTAGATGGTGGTTTAAAAATATAATTCCCTCCTAATGCACCAACTACTGTTAATCTACTATCGGCTTTATCATCGTTTAAGACAGACATGGATAATTTTGGTTGTACACCTGGAACTGACACACTTCTTTCAACAACTTGTTTTGCCAAATCATGCATATCATTTAAAGAGTATTCTATTTTAGGCGGTGTTTCTGTACCAAAAAAAGATAAGCTACATGCTGTATGAAAGTCGCTACCAGACTCTACTTCTTTATAACAATGTAAACACTTACTCATCATTTTGATTTACAGTTTTAACACTTACTGCTCCAATGCAGTTTTCACAACAAGCTAATAGTAAACCCATTCTGTCATTTCTATTAATTTTCCAACTTTTTGATGCAATATCTAACAACCAACCTTCTGGTATTAAGCCTTCAAAAAAAGCAAACAAACGCTTCTCTTTATATTCTTGTTCTCTAACAGGCATAGTAAAGGTTATAAACTGTTCTGAATATTGCTTTACATAATTAGCATCATACTTAAATGCATAATATCCATCATTTGTCTCTGTTAAAAGACCACAAAATAACGTATCGTAATATATTCTAGCTTGCCTCATTATCATCTAATTCTTTTAAACTCACAGGTACAAGTTTGTGACCAAACATTTTTAAAACTTGATTTACTTTACCCAAATTTAAATTTGTTTTGTTTTGTTCTATTTTTCGAATTACGGTAAGTGCTACTCCTGCTCTATCGGCAAACTCCTCCTGAGTTAAATCGACTTCTTTTCTACGTTCTTTTACAAATTCTGCTAATTCTTTCATTATATGTAATTAAATATAATTATATACAAATATAATAATTTATATGCTAAAACATATAATACGCGCAAAAAATAAAATTTTATACGTATTTACATATAAAAAAAGAGGTCATGTTTACAATAATGCTTAAAAAAATTGATTATCAAATAGCACTGATTTAGAGACAATTAACTCAATATCCTCATTTAAAAAGTTCGAACCCTGTCGCTCCGACTCCACCACAAAAAAAGCCCAATCATATTAAGATTGGGCTTTTTTTATTATAAATTCTTTGTATAGGGCAATCCACCGTGTTTCCATTTAGAAAACCCTCCTTGCATATCATATATTTTTTTAAAGCCTAAGTCTTTCATTTTCTCTGCACACTTAGCACTTCTACCACCTTTTTCGCAATATAAAACAACTGGTTTTTCTTTATCTAAAACTTTTATGTCTTCTTCAAATGTTGGTGACATAAAGTCAATATTTTGGGCTGAAGCAATATGGCCATTATTGTATTCTGAAGGAGTTCTAACGTCTATAAACTGGACATTATCAGACTCTATTAAAGCTTGCATCTCTTCAATAGATACAACTTTAATGTCACCTTCAACCTCTTGACTACAACTTAATGCAAAAAAGATTAAACAAAAACTAAAAAATATATTGGCTTTTTTCATAATCAATGTATTATTCAACATCACCAGTCCATTCACTAAATCCTCCCATAAGATTATAAGTGTTTTCAAAACCTAGTTGATTCATAATAGCACATGCTTGTGCGCTTCTACCTCCTGATTTACAATACACATAAAAGTTTTTAGATTTATCTAATTCTTCTACTGCATAAATAAATCCTTGACCTTTATAAATATCTATATGTAGTGCTTTTGGTATTTTACCTTCAGCTACCTCGTCATCTGTTCTAACATCAAGTATAACTGCATTATCGTCCTTTTGTAATTGGCTAACCCAATCCGATTGTAATAAATCTGCCATTAATTGTAATATTATTTTGTTGCAAAATTAACATTTCTTTAATAGATAGACGTAAAAAAAAACAAATTGTTACATGTCTTTTTTTCGTTTTATGTCATCTTAATCAAATTGTAAAGCTTTCTATTTGCATGAACTTGTCTTCTTATTAAATTTTACAATTAATTAAAAGTCAAAAAAAATTTGATAACTAAAATTTGATTTCTATATTTGAACTTTACAATTTACATGAACATAATTTTAAATCATACTTGGTGGTGGAATTTTCGAAAATCAAACTTCGTGAACTAACGCTATACGTATTATTTAAATAACTATACAAAAAAGGCTTGTCATTCACGACAAGCCTTTTTTGTATTTTAGTCTAATTCTAATATCAAACCAAAACCAACAATAGCTCTTATCAATAGAGGTACTTAAATAAATGTAACATAAAAATGAAAACCTTCAGTTTATATACACATTACAAAAAAATATTAGCAGACACAATTACACCTGTTAGTATCTACTTAAAAATTAGAGATAAGTACCCAAATAGCATCCTTTTAGAAAGTAGCGATTATCATGCAAACGATAATAGTTTTTCTTATATCTGTTTTAACCCTATTGCCTCAATTAAAATTGACGACAAAGCTATTACCCAAACATTTCCGGATGGTAGTGAGATGAAAAACAAGGTGCGCAACGTCACTAAAATGATTCATAAATTTACTAAGCGCTTTAAAATAAAATCCGATAAAAATTTTAAGTTTATAAATAACGGAATTTTTGGCTACACAGCTTATGACGCTGTCAAGCACTTTGAAGATGTTAAAATTTCTAAAAAACCTAACTCATTAGATATTCCCGAGGTTTATTACGCTGTTTATCAAAACATAATAGCAATTAACCATTTTAAAAACGAAGCCTATATTTTTGCACACTGTTTTGAAACAGAAAATAATATAGACGAAATTTTACAGCTTATTAGTTCTAAAAATTTTGCAACTTATAATTTTAAAACAAACTCTGAAATAGAGTCCAACCTAACGGATAACGAATATAAGGATCAAGTCGAATTAGCTAAAAAGCATTGTGCTAGAGGCGATGTATTTCAGTTAGTACTATCTAAAAAATTCTCGCAAGGATTTAAGGGAGACGAGTTTAATGTCTATCGTGCTTTACGCAGTATCAACCCGTCGCCATATCTGTTTTATTTTGATTACGGAAACTTTAAAATATTTGGAAGCTCGCCAGAAGCTCAATTAGTTGTTAATAACGGTCAAGCCGAAATCCACCCAATAGCCGGAACATTTAAAAGAACAGGAAACGACGAAGAAGATCAAATACTAGCTAAAAAACTTGCAGAAGATGCCAAAGAAAATGCAGAGCATGTCATGTTAGTAGACCTTGCTAGAAATGACTTAAGCAGACATAGTAGCGATGTAAAAGTAGTAACTTATAGAGAAGCTCAGTTTTTCTCTCACGTCATTCACTTAGTAAGCAAAGTAACCGGAAAGATTCATGAAAACACATCAACAATGGAGGTCGTTGCAGATACTTTTCCAGCAGGAACATTAAGTGGCGCGCCAAAACATAAAGCAATGCAGCTAATAGAAAAATACGAAAAAACTAGTAGGTCTTTCTATGGTGGTGCAATTGGTTTTATGGACTTTAAGGGTAATTATAACCATGCCATTATGATTAGAACTTTTATGAGCAAAAACCACAAACTACATTGGCAAGCAGGTGCTGGTTTAGTCTCTAAATCAGACCCGGAAAGCGAGTTACAAGAAGTGTATAACAAACTAGGTGCTTTAACTAAAGCAATAAAATTAGCTGAAAACATCTAAATATTAAAAAGCAAAGTGAAACTTGGCAGTCTATACAGATTTTAAAGTATCGCTTTTGCAGAAATTAAAAAATTAAAAACTAACGCTAATAGCCATAAGCTAATAGCAAACAGCTATAAAAGATGAAAGTATTAGTAATAGACAACTACGATAGTTTTACTTATAATTTAGTCCACTACTTAGAGGATTTAAACTGCGAGGTTACCGTAATAAGAAACGACAAATTAACACTTGAAGAAGTGGATGTTTTTGATAAAATTTTATTATCACCAGGACCAGGAATTCCTGATGAAGCCGGTCTATTAAAAGACATCATAAAAACTTATGCTCCAACTAAAAGTATTTTAGGAGTATGCTTAGGGCAACAAGCTATTGCCGAAGTTTTTGGCGGAGCATTAATTAATTTAGATAAAGTCTATCATGGTGTGGCCACAACCATCAATATAATTGTGGACGATGAAGTATTATTTAAAAACTTGGATAAAACTATTGAAGTCGGTCGATACCACTCATGGGTAGTAGACCCAAATTTACCCGATGTCTTAGAAGCCACATCCTTTGATAAAAATGGACAAGTAATGTCCTTAAGACATAGATTTTACGATGTAAAAGGGGTACAATACCATCCTGAAAGTGTTTTAACACCTAGCGGAAAACAAATTTTAGAAAACTGGATTACAAATTAACATGAAACAGATACTAAACAGATTAATTAACCAAGAAAGCATTACAAGTGAAGAAGCTAAAGGCGTTTTGGTAAACATTTCGGAAGGCGTTTACAACCCTAATCAAATAGCCTCTTTCCTTACCGTTTATATGATGCGAAGCATAACATTGGAAGAACTTCAAGGGTTTCGAGATGCTTTATTAGAACTATGCATTCCTGTAGATTTATCAGAATTTAATCCTATTGATTTATGTGGGACAGGTGGTGACGGAAAAGACACTTTTAATATCTCTACCCTAGCCTCTTTTATTACTGCTGGCGCCGGTGTAAAGGTGGCAAAGCATGGTAATTATGGCGTATCTTCTGCTTCAGGATCATCTAATGTGATGGAAGAATTGGGCGTTAAGTTTTCTGACCAATCTGACTTTTTAAAAAAATCAATAGAAAAAGCAAGCATCTGTGTTTTACACGCTCCTTTATTTCATCCAGCCATGAAAAACGTAGCGCCAATCCGTAAGGCATTAGGTGTAAAAACATTTTTTAACATATTGGGTCCAATGGTTAATCCTGCGTTTCCAAAAAAGCAATTGGTCGGTGTTTTTAATTTAGAGCTACAACGCATTTATGGCTACTTATATCAAAATACTGATATAAATTATAGTATAGTGCACGCATTAGATGGTTATGATGAAATTTCGTTAACCGGAAACACAAAAATTATAACTAATAATTCCGAAACTATTTTAAATCCCGCGGACCTAGGATTACCACAAATTGAACAGTCGGATTTATTTGGTGGAGATACCATAAAAGAAGCTGCTAAAATCTTTAAAAAAATCATTAAAGGAAAAGGCACCGAAGCACAAAACAATGTCGTTTGCGCCAACGCAGGTTTAGCTATTGCAACTGCAAAACAAATAACACATATTGAGGGATTTGAATTAGCTAAAGAAAGTTTAGAAAGTGGGCGTGCAAAAGCAAGTTTAGAAGCACTAATAGAATTAAGTAAATAGCGTAAAACCAAATAGCTTTAAGTATTAAATCAAGGATAAAATTATAAAACAGTTCTGATTTACGATAAGAACACTATGGATATATTACAAAAAATAGTAAATGACAAACGCATCGAAGTCTCCCTTCGGAAGCAACTTATACCAATCAAACAATTGGAACAATCAATCTTGTTTAAACGCGAAACAATTTCACTTTCAAAAAAATTAACACAAAGCAGTACAGGTATTATTGCAGAATACAAACGTCGTTCGCCATCAAAACAAATAATCAATCACGATTTAAATGTCTTTGATGTTGCAAAGGATTATGAAGATGCAGGCGTTTGCGGGATGTCAGTATTAACAGACGGAAAATATTTTGGAGGGAGTTTAGACGATTTATTAACCGCAAGAGCAAGCTGCAATTTACCTTTATTAAGAAAAGAATTTATCATAGATCCATATCAAATTATCGAAGCTAAAGCGTATGGTGCCGATGTTATTTTACTAATCGCAGCTATTTTAACAAGAGCGCAAATTAAACAATTGTCAGAATTAGCTAAAAGTCTAAATTTGGATGTACTTTTAGAAGTGCATAATGAAACTGAATTAAATAAATCCATAATGCCAACTTTAGATATGTTAGGCGTTAATAACAGAAACTTAAAAACATTTAAAGTTAGCATAGAAACTAGTAAACAACTAAGCAACTTAATCCCTGATGACTTTGTAAAAGTGTCGGAAAGTGGTATTAGTAGTATTGATGCCATTAAAACATTACAACCTTTTGGTTATAAGGGGTTTTTGATAGGCGAAAATTTTATGAAAACAGACAATGCAGGTGAGAGTGCAAAATTATTTATTGAAAATTTAAAAAAATAAAAGTTATGAGATTAAAAATATGTGGAATGAAAAATGAAAACAACATTTTAGATGTTGCAGACCTTAATCCAAATTATATGGGTTTCATTTTTTACGAAAAATCATCGCGCTATTTTAATGGAGTGATTCCAGAATTACCGGAAGATATTAAAAAGATTGGTGTTTTTGTTAATTCGACATTTGACTATATAAAAGGTAAAGTTGAATTACACGATTTACAAGGCGTCCAATTACACGGTAATGAGTCGCCAGAATTATGTCAGCAATTAAAAGAGCTTGACATTACAGTAATTAAAGTGTTTTCAATAAAAAATCAATTCGACTTTAAAGCTTTAGAGCCTTATGAGGACGTTTGTCATCATTATTTATTTGACACAAAAGGTAAAGAACCAGGTGGTAATGGTTATACATTTAATTGGAATGTTTTAAAAAATTACCCTTCATCAAAACCTTATTTTTTAAGTGGTGGTATTGGTTTAGAAGAAATGGACGCAATACTTCTATTTTTAAAAAGACCAGAATCTTATTTATGTTTTGGTATAGATTTAAATAGCAAATTTGAAACCGCAGCAGGCCTAAAAGACACTAACAAGTTAAACGATTTCAAACAAAAATTGATAGCACATAACTATGAGTTTTAATATAAACGACAAAGGGTTTTACGGGGCTTTTGGTGGTGCATACATCCCAGAGATGCTGTATCCAAATGTCGAGGAGCTTTGTCAAAACTATCTAAAAATAATGTCTGACCCTTCTTTTAAAAAAGAATTTGACCAATTGTTAAAGGATTATGTTGGACGCCCTTCTCCTCTTTATTTTGCCAAACGATTAAGCGAAAAATACAATACCAAAATCTACTTAAAACGAGAAGATTTAAACCATACTGGTGCACATAAAATTAATAATACTATTGGACAAATTTTAATGGCACAACGTTTGGGCAAAACTCGTATCATTGCCGAAACCGGTGCAGGTCAACACGGTGTAGCTACCGCTACGGTTTGTGCATTAATGGGTTTAGAATGTATTGTTTACATGGGCGAAATTGATATTGCACGTCAAGCTCCAAATGTTGCTAGAATGAAGATGTTAGGCGCAGAAGTACGCCCAGCATTATCAGGAAGTCGTACACTAAAAGATGCTACAAACGAAGCTATTAGAGACTGGATTAATAACCCCTTAAATACACATTATATTATTGGTAGCGTTGTTGGTCCACATCCATATCCTGACATGGTTGCACGTTTTCAGGCTGTCGTGTCAGAAGAAATTAAATGGCAATTACAAGAAAAAGAAGGTCGTGAAAAACCAGATTATGTTATTGCATGTGTTGGTGGTGGTAGTAATGCTGCAGGTGCTTTTTACCATTATTTAGACGATACTGATGTTAAACTTATTGCTGTAGAAGCTGCAGGAAAAGGGATTCACTCAGGTGAGAGTGCTGCAACCTCTATATTAGGAAAAGAAGGTATTATTCATGGAAGCAAAACCTTGTTAATGCAAACACAAGATGGACAGATTACAGAGCCTTATTCGATTTCAGCTGGATTAGATTACCCTGGCGTTGGCCCAATGCACGCACATTTATATAAAACTGGTCGTGCCGAGTTTATCTCAATCACAGATGACCAAGCAATGACTGCAGGTTTAGAGTTAAGCCAATTAGAAGGTATTATTCCTGCAATAGAGACATCACATGCGCTGGCAATTTTAAATGATAAAAAGTTTAACAATAACGATGTTTTAGTAATCAATCTTTCTGGTCGTGGCGATAAAGATCTACAGAATTATATAGATTATTTTAAGTTGTAATTAATTTAACCTTAATTATTAAAGCACCTAACAAGTTAGGTTATTAAATCTAATAAAAACTTAAACCCATAAAACAGTGTGAACCCAAAATAAATTGAGGTTGACCAAAACTATTTAAATGAATCGAATTCAAACAAAACTAAAAGAAAACAAAAAGCTATTAAGCATCTATTTTTCTGCTGGATATCCAAGTATAAACGACACAGTTTCAATAATTGAAAACTTAGAACAAAATGGAGTGGACATGATAGAAATTGGTTTACCATTTAGTGACCCTTTAGCTGATGGCCCTACTATTCAAGCTAGTTCAACTCAAGCCTTAAAAAACGGGATGACGACAAAAGTGTTATTTGACCAAATAAAAGACATCCGTAAAACAGTTACTATTCCTTTAATAATTATGGGATATTTTAATCCAATATTACAATATGGTGTAGAAGCTTTTTGTAAAAAATGTAGACAAACAGGTATCGATGGATTGATTATACCTGATTTACCTGTTGATGTTTATAACGACCAATACAAAGCAGTTTTTGAAAAATATGGTTTAATAAACGTGTTTTTAATTACTCCTCAAACTAGCGTTGATCGTATTAATTTTATTGATTCTATTTCAAACGGATTTATTTATATGGTTAGTAGTGCAAGTGTTACTGGAGGCAATTCTGGATTTGGAGCAGAACAGACAGATTATTTTAAGCGAATTGCAAAAATGAATTTAAAAAATCCTCAAATTGTAGGATTCGGAATCTCAGATAATAAAACATTTACTCAGGCTACTGAACATACAAATGGCGCCATAATAGGTAGTGCATTTATAAAACATTTAAGTAATAATGGTGTAAAAAACATTAATCAATTTGTTTCAACAATTTTAAGATAGTTTAACAAATTGACCATATTATTTAACTAAGCCTTGTGAGACAGTTGTTTAAATAATTTTTATATTAATTATGAACTAAAAAATATAAATTATGGGAATTATAAAAGATAAAAAGAAGTTTAAAACAACCGTTAAACAAACAAATCCAACTAATCCAACTGGAAACACAAAAATGGAAACTAACGATTTTGATATCGATAAAGAGACTATCAAAAAACAACAAAATAAAACTAACAGCTAATAACAATTAGTATAGTTATTAAATGCTTATTCAGTATATTTGAGTAAGCATTTTTTTTATGAAACTACTTAACGATTTCCGACTAATATTACTACTGTGTCTAACCTTAGGCTTAGCACCTTTTTTTCCAGAACCTCACCTTTGGGGTAAACTAAAATGGATAGCAGGTGGTGCAAAAGGCATGCAACTTACAGATTGGTTTGATGTATTAATGCACGGTTTACCTTGGGTGCTTTTAATTAGACTATTAATTTTAAAACTGACCTCAAAAAATGTCTCTTAATATTGTTTTAGTTGAACCTGAAATACCAAATAACACAGGTAATATTGGAAGACTAGCTTTAGCTTCCGGAAGTAAATTACATCTAGTAAAACCCTTCGGGTTTGAACTTAGTGACAAACGCTTAAAGCGCGCCGGATTAGACTATTGGCAACATTTAGATGTCATTATGTACGATTCTGTAGATGATTTTTTTAATAAAAATAAAGCTGCTAATTTTGCTTTTTTTTCTAGTCATGGTACTAAATCTCATTGGGATATTCCATTTAAAGACAATCAGTTTTTAGTCTTCGGAAAAGAATCGGTTGGATTAGAAAAAACTATATTAAAAACACATGCAAATGCTCTATACAAAATACCTTTGTATAGTAACCACATTAGAAGCCTAAACCTTGCTAACTCAGTAGGCATTGTTGTATACGAAGGTTTAAGACAACTTCAAAAATAATTTATGGAATCTAAAAAAACTAAAGTTTTAAAATCTGTTTCAGAGTATTTTCAAATCGCATTAGGTATTGTACTAGCTAGTATAGGTTTAAAAGCTTTTTTATTACCAAATGGATTTTTAGATGGTGGAGTAACGGGAATTGCGCTACTTATTAATGGCTTAATTGGCATCAATATTTCTTTGTTACTAGTGTTATTTAGTATTCCTTTTTTAATTATAGGATACTACACCGTTTCTAAACGTATTATACTAAAATCCATAATAAGTATTATTGGTCTTGCACTTTTTATTCATTTTGAAAATTTTGAAGTCATTACAGAAGACAAGTTTTTAATTTCAATCTTTGGTGGTTTATTTTTAGGTTCAGGAATTGGTATTGCCATCAGAAATGGTTCTGTCTTGGATGGATCTGAAATTTTAGGAATCTTTATTAATGACCGTTTTGGAATAAGTATTGGAAAAGTAATCCTACTTTTTAATGTTATATTATTTACCATTACAGCATTTGTAATCTCTAAAGAAATAGCCATGTACTCTATTCTTACCTACATTGTGACTGCAAAGGTTACCGATCTTGTAATTGAAGGATATGAGGATTTTATTGGAGTTTCCATCGTGTCTAAAGATTATAACGAAATTAAACTAGCAATAATTAAAGAGCTTGGTGCTGGAATGACAATTTACAAAGGTAAAAAAGGCTTTATTACTAAAGGTGAAAATGAAGATATTGATATTATACACACCATTATCAACCGTATTGACATTAAAAAAATGTATCGTATTGTATCAAATATAGATGAAGATGCTTTTATTGTAGAGTTTGATGTTAACAATGTAAAGGGTGGTGTATTACGTCGTTATTTACATAGAAAAAAAGGCAAAAAACTAGCTAAATTCTTAGCTCAAACTGAATTAAAACAACCTGTAATAAAACAATAAAGGTGGGATTGATGTAAGGTTATTTGCCTTTTTAAAGACAAGATTTACTTCTTATTTTTCTTTAAATAATCTAAATACATGTTTTCTACTTTGGTTCTAGCCCAAGGTGTACGACGTAAAAATTTTAAACTAGACTTTACCGAAGGGTTATCGTTGAAACATTTTATATTAATAACATGTCCCATATATTCCCAGCCATAATGCGCCTGTAAATCGGTAACGATTTGTTCTAATTTAATTCCGTGTAAAGGGTTATTTTTTTGTGTTTCCACTAGTTGTTTTCTATTAAGCTTTTAATTTTAACTGCTTTTTCAAAATGATCCAATTTATTAGTCTTAATCCACCATGTAGCAACTTCCATAAGTAATTCTGGACTATCATTTTTATTTTTGAAAAAAGCATAAAAAGAGACTCCAACCTGATCACCCTTTTGGGCAATTTTTTGATTGCAAGTCTCAATTATTTTATTTTTTAATGCAAGAGTCATGTTAAAGACTAACTGTTAGATCGTCTACTGTCGTTGTTTCTGCTTTTAGACTTGCTTCTATTACGACCACCTGAGTTTGAAGACGAATTACCTCTAGATTTACCTTTTTCGCCTTTAGGCTTATTGTTTCTAGGTTGTTGTCTTCTGTTTTGTCCTGGTTTAATTGGCACTGTTGAGGCGTTAGGGTCTGGCTCAAAACCTTCTAAAATATCAACTGGCAACTTCATACCAATTAATTTTTCGATATCTCTTAAAAAAGTAGTCTCGTCTGCACTTACCAAACTTATTGCTTCACCATTAGCTCCTGCACGACCTGTACGACCAATTCTGTGTACATAATCTTCAGAGATATTTGGGATTTCAAAGTTAATAACGTGAGGTAATAAAGGGATATCTAAACCACGAGCAGCAATATCTGTTGCTACTAAAACACTTACACTTCCGTTTTTAAATCCAGCCAATGCTTTTGTACGTGCACCCTGACTTTTATTTCCATGGATTGCAGCTGCTTTAATACCAGCTTTAATCATTTTTTCTACTAACTTGTTGGCACCATGCTTAGTACGTGTAAAAACAAGTACTTGTTTCCAATTACCATCATTAATTAACTTAATAATTAAATCCGTTTTCTTTGCTTTAGCAACTCTATATATTTTTTGTGCAATAGCATCAACCGTTGTGTTTTCTGGAGTCGCTTCTACTTGTACAGGACGATTTAAAATTCCGTTTGCTAGTTTTCTAATATCTTTAGAGAACGTAGCAGAGAACATTAAGTTTTGACGTTTGTCTGGCATAAGTTTCATTACGCGCTCAATATCGCGTAAAAACCCCATGTCTAGCATACGGTCTGCTTCATCTAAAACAAAAATTTCTACACGTTTTAAAGACAGTAAGCCTTGGCTTTCTAGATCTATTAAACGCCCAGGTGTCGCAACTAACACATCAATACCTTGACGTATTGTTGCAGCTTGAGGTTTTTGATTAACCCCTCCAAATATAACAGCACTTCTCAAGTTTAAAAACTCGCTATACTCTTTTACATTTGCATATACTTGTGCTGCTAACTCACGTGTTGGCGTTAAAATTAACGCACGGATAGGTCTATATTTTTCTTTCGGGTTTTCCGATAATATGTGTAATAATGGCAGTGTAAAACCTGCTGTTTTACCAGTTCCTGTTTGTGCAGAAGCTAAAACATCGCGACCTTCTAATACTGGTGGAATGGCTTTTGCTTGAATTGGACTTGGTGTAGTGTATCCTTTTTTACTAATTGCTTTTAGTAAGGCTTCGGATAAGCCTAAAGATTGAAATGACATAAATACTGTTTATCGAGATAAACACTATTTAGTTAGGTTACCTCTTTTAATTTGATGCAAAGGTACGTTATTTAATGGGTTTTAAATTATAATTGGCTTTTGTTTATGTTTTGACTTAACTGAAGTTGTCTTTTTTTAAACAGAATTAATAAAAAAACATAAGCCCTTTTAGCACTTGCAATCCTATATTTAAATCTAAAACAAATAGATTGCTAATTAGGATTTTTGCTTCGCTTTTAATTTACTAAATTGTGTGCTTAATCTAATATTTTTGTCATTACAACAATCGTTAAACACTTAACGCGCCAACTACTTTTACAAGTAATAAAACCTAAAATAAAAAATGAAACTTCTTAAAAAAGCACTTTTACTATTATTATCACTGCTTGTGATTTTTATAATCTATTTAGGTTTTAACACCTTAAATTTTAATTCAACCCAAATACAACACTCCCCTATAAATAACATTAACCTTGATAAGTCTTCAATAAGCAATTTTTCTAAGGCTATAAAAATTAAAACAATATCTCCTGAAAACTCAGTTGATTTTGACTCTATTCAGTTTTATAAATTTAACGCGTTTTTAAAAAACACATACCCTTTAACAGACTCTTTATTAGTAAAAAAGAATTTTAATTCTTTTAGTTTTTTATATAAATGGGAAGGCATTAATCCTACTTTAAAGCCAATTGTATTAATGGCGCATATTGATATTGTACCTGTTATTAAAGAAAATATACCACATTGGAAACATGATGCTTTTGGAGGAGAAATAATAAAAGACACTATTTGGGGACGAGGCACAATAGACAATAAAGTTGGAGTTATTGGTATAATGGAATCTTTGGAATCTTTATTAAAAGAGGGCTATGTACCACAACGTAGTGTTTATATCGCTTTTGGTCATGATGAAGAAATTGGTGGTTTAAATGGCGCTAAAGTAATTGCAAATCATTTAAAAAAAGAAGGTATTGAAGCAGAATATGTATTAGATGAAGGCGGTTATATTGTACAACAACTAATCCCAAGTGTAGAAAAAGATGTTGCACTAATTGGTATTGCCGAAAAAGGGTTTCTCTCTTTAGAACTATCTGTAAAAATAGAAGGAGGACACTCGTCAATGCCAGAAAACGAAACTGCTATAGATGTCATTTCCAATGCTATTTCCAAACTAAAACACAACCCTTTTCCTGCAAAAATCTCTCCTCCAATCGAGCATTTTATCAAACACCTAGGTCCAGAAATGCCTTTTGTTAATAAAATGGTATTTGCTAATAAGACCATTTTTAAATCATTAATTACTAGTATCTACGAAAAATCAGCATCTGGTAATGCATTGGTTAGAACTACAACTTCTCCAACTATTTTTAATAGTGGCGTAAAAGAAAATATAATTCCGCATTCTGCAAAAGCAACCATAAACTTCAGGATTATTCCAGGAGAAACCATTGCTAGTGTTATTGATCGTGTAACTAAAGTTATAGATGATCAGCGCATCACTATTACTAAAGGCGAATTTATATCAGAACCATCTAAGGTTTCAAGCACTGAATCTTTTGGTTATAAGACGTTACATAAGACTATTTCAGAAATTTACCCAGAAGCACTTGTAGCACCTTACTTGGTTGTTGGTGGGACCGACTCTAAACATTTTAGCACAATTACAGATAATATTTATAGGTTTTCTGCAATCAAATTAAATAAAGGAAATATTAAATCTTTTCATGGTTTAAATGAAAGATTAGCAGTTAGTGATTTTGAAACCTCAATTAAATTTTATCATCAATTAATAAAAAGTAGTACTTCAAAATAATTTTTTTAAACTGCTAAAAAAACTCGCTATACTGCATTACCCTAAAATCGAAGGTATTAAATTTTGGGTTTTTAGCTTTTAGCTGCTTGTATAAAGGATTGCTTCCTATGGCAATATTTGCTGCACCAGACCCTGAAGTTAAGGACACAGTTTTTATAATTCTTTTTTGTTTTATAGTTACAATACTACTTTTTATAAGACTTGGTAATACAAACTGATGGATTTTAGGTGTCACATTTGACACTAATTCTAATTTAATATTATAGTCTTTTATGTGTTTTCTAAAAAAGTACTCTGGTCCGTTTTTACTATTTCCACCGGTAAACAATAATGTTTTTATAGAAGGATACTTTTGTAAATAACCAATTACATCTCTTAGTTTAATATTGGTCATTCCTATATCTGAAGCATCTATTTTTTCTCGTTCTGCACTGCCCACAATATCACAAACACCAATTTTGTTTTTTATTAAAAAGTCTTTTCTTTGGCTTATTGCTTCTTTTGAATTGTCGTAACGCAATCCTAAATCATGTATTTTATCTATATATAACCACAAACTGTTATAATAACTTCCGTAACAAAAATCTACGTCTTTCTCCAATAGCTCTCCAGTTGTAAAACGTGGAGGAGGTAATGTACCTACAATTAGTTTTTTGGTATCGTCTTTTATAAATGGTGGATAGGGATGCTTGTGTTTAAACATAGTTTTTATTCAGACAATTTACGTTTTACTAAAATTTACAACAACTTTATGACTTTAATATTTGCTAAAAGCAATGGTTTTAGTAACTTAATGGATATTAAAATTAACTTAATAAGACTCCTAATTTAAAGGGATAAAAACAACAAACATGGGTAAAGGTGATAAAAAAACTAAACGCGGAAAAATTAATAGAGGAACTTTTGGTGTTAGACGCCCACGAATTAAAAAACGTGTAAGACCTGAAACTAGAATTAGTGTGGATAAAAAAACTAAAGTTAAACCTTAAATCTTTCTCCTAATTGTTTTCCTATGTAGTAAGCGCCATAAACTGCAAGTATTAAAATTACAATAGTAAAAAACACATAAAGTGGGTATAAAAACACGTCTACTTTAGAGTTTAAACAAAAGGTGTCTGTTATGCAAATAGTTACTGTGTCTTCATATAATTGTGGTAATAAAAAGCTAATTGCTAATAAGGCACCAATTACCGTTAAAGCATACAATACATTATTGTTTTTTTTTGGTTTTCCGGTGGCTTTAAATAAGTCACGTTCTGTGTCAGTACGTTTATTATCTTGTAAAGACCAGGTCTTTTTGGGTTGAGAGGTTTCCATCAAATTGGTAATTATTATAATTAAATCCTTTTAAATCGTCAATAGTTTTTGCATTGGTATCAATAACATATCTAGCCATTAAACCACGTGCTTCTTTGGCATAAAAAGATATTATTTTAAGTTTTCCGTTCTTCAATTCTTTAAAAGTTGCAGTAACTACTGGTACTTTTAGTGCTTTTGTATCTACTGCTTTAAAATACTCGTTACTGGCTAGGTTTAAAAACAGCTCATCATCTTCTAACTCTTCATTTAAAGACTTTACGATGTCTTTTTTCCAGAATTCATATAGATTTTTTTTACTTCCAACAGGAAGTTTTGTTCCCATTTCTAGTCGGTAAGGTTGTATTAAATCTAATGGTTTTAACACACCATATAATCCTGATAAAATCCTAACAGTATTCTGGGCTAAGTCTATTTTATCCTCTGTAATTGTATAGGCATCCAAACCTTTGTAAACATCTCCGTTAAAGGCATAGATAGCTTGTCTTGCATTATCTTTTGTAAAGGGTAATGTCCAATCTTGATTACGATTATAATTTAGTTGTGCTAAATTATCGCTAATGCTCATTAACTTTGATAAGTCTTGTGGCTTTTGTTTTTTTAGTAATTTATTTAGTTTTTTAGATTGCTCTAAAAATATAGATTGTGTTGCTTTTGTTATTGGTAATTTTGTTTCAAAATCTAAAGATTTTGCTGGAGATATTACTAGTTTCATTTATTATAGCTTTTGGCTATTAGCGGTTTGCCTCTAGCACTTAATGTTGTGATTTGTTATTGTATAACTTAAGTACTAAAATACAAATTGTATCCTGTTTAAAAAAGCTGAAACTATAGTAATTTTATATTTCAAAATATGGTTTTACTATAACGCTAGGTTTTGCGTTAGCGATAATAGTAGCATCCTTTTTTTGCTGCCATATATGGCGAAAAAAGATATAACGGATAGCGCGACCCTTGTGGTAACGCCCAAATTATTGAATATAACTTACTCCATGTGTTTAGAGTACCCTTTCCATTTTTCGATACAGTTTGCTATATCTTCTGGTATTGGCGACTCAAAACTCATAAATTTGTTTGTTGTTGGATGTACAAATCCTAAAGTTTTGGCGTGCAGGGCTTGACGCGGTAACACTTTAAAACAGTTGTCTACAAATTGCTTGTATTTTGTAAAAGTGGTGCCTTTTAGGATTAGGTTTCCGCCATAACGCTCGTCATTAAACAAAGTGTGTCCAATATGCTTCATGTGTACACGGATTTGGTGTGTACGACCGGTTTCTAGCTTACAACTTACTAAGGTTACATAGCCAAGGCGCTCTAACACTTTATAATGGGTTACTGCTGGTCTACCTTTATCTGCATCGTCGTCAAAAAACACGGTATTTTGTAATCTATTTTTAGGGTGTCGACCAATATTACCTTCTATAGTACCTTCTTCCTCTTCTATGTTTCCCCAAACTATTGCAATGTATTCGCGTTCGCTAGTTTTGGCTTTAAATTGTGCAGACAGATGTGCCATAGCAACTTCTGTTTTTGCAACAACCAACAAGCCTGATGTGTCTTTATCTATCCTATGTACTAATCCTGGACGGTCACTAGAGTTGTTTGGTAAATTATCAAAATGGTATATTAAGGCGTTAATTAACGTTCCAGAATAGTTACCATGTCCTGGGTGCACTACCATTCCTGCTGGTTTATTAACCACCAATAATTGGTCGTCTTCATAGACAATATCTAATGGAAGGTCCTCGCCTACCAATAGGTTTACGTGTGGAGGGTGCTCTAAACGCACCGTAATAACGTCGTCTGGTTTTACCTTATAATTAGATTTAACCGGAATATCATTTACAAATATGCTTCCGTTTTTTGCTGCATCTTGTATTTTATTACGTGTTGCGTTTTCGATTTTGTTCATTAACCATTTGTCAATACGCAATGGTTTTTGTCCTTTATCTGCTATAAAAGAATGATGCTCGTATAGTCCATCTTCTCCTTCTTCTTGTAATTCTGGTGTGTAGTCCTCCATAATTTAATTGCCTGCAGGACGATTACCGTTACCTAAAACCACATCTATAACTGCTGTTTTTGGCAGTTTTGTATTTGGCTCTAGTACTTTTCCTTTGTGGCGTAATTCTCTAACCATATCTTTACCAATATGATCTATATAAATTGTTTTTCCTATTTTAAATCCTAAAGCTTCAATCATTGGTTTAGCTTGTCTAAAACTTTTTTGACGTAAATCAGGCACTGCTATTTTACGGTATCCTGAAGGGTTTAGGGTGATATATATTTTGCGGTTTTCTTTTACTTGATCATTAACTTTTGGATCTTGTGCTATCACAGAAAACTTAGGGTAGTCTGGGTTAAAATTAGCCGAATCCTGGATTTGCATAACTAGATTGTTTTTTTCAAGCTCAATTTTAGCAACTTCTATGGATTTTCCTGTTAAGTCTGGTACAGTTTCAAACTCGCCATTATTAGTCGTTATGTTTAACCACTTAAGCATTAAAAACACTAAGACAAACGTAGCAACTATAGCAATTGCTAATTGCTTAAAAAAAACTTTACTTTTAAGAAAACTGATAACACTCATCTAACTAATTTTTGTTGGCAAAGATATAAAAACTAAAAGGTTTTATCTTCGGAATAAAATAAATGATATTTTTACAAAACGAATATTTTAATGGTTTATTGAATATCTGGTATAATTTAGATTTAAATGAAAAAAAACATTGCCATAATAATGGGAGGTTATTCTAGCGAATACAAAATCTCTCTTGCCAGCGGAAACGTGGTTTATCAAAATTTAGACAAGACAAAATACAACGCTTATCGCGTACATATTTTTAAAAATAAATGGGTATATGTTGATGATGCAGACCACGAGTTTGCAATCGATAAAAACGATTTTTCCATAACCATTAATGACACTAAAATCAACTTTGATTGTGTATTTAATGCCATACACGGTAGTCCTGGCGAAGATGGGTATATGCAAGGTTATTTTAACCTATTAAACTTACCACATACAAGCTGCAGTATGTACCAAGCTGCCATAACCTTTAACAAACGTGACTGTTTAAGTATTTTAAAACCTTACGGAATTTTAACCGCAGAAAGCTATTATATTAATCTTGGAGACAGTGTAAAAGAAGATCAAATTATAGCAAAAGTAGGCTTACCCTGTTTTGTAAAAGCAAACAAAGCTGGCAGTAGTTTTGGAATTACTAAAGTGCATAAAAAAGAAGAGTTACAACAAGCTATAGACCACGCTTTTAAAGAAGACGACGAGATAATTATCGAATCATTTTTAGACGGAATTGAAGTGTCTGTTGGCGTTATTAATTATAAAGGCGAAACCAAAGTCTTACCAATAACTGAAATTGTTAGCGAGAATGACTTTTTTGATTATGAAGCTAAATACTTAGGTAAATCACTAGAGATTACACCTGCAAGGTTAACTAAAGCACAAGAGTTAAAAGTTAATACCGTAGCAAAAAAAGTGTACGACATTTTGAAAATGAAAGGCTTTTCTAGAAGTGAATACATTTTTAAAAACGGAGAACCTCATTTACTAGAAGTGAATACTGTCCCTGGCTTAACTACAGCTAGCATATTACCGCAACAAGCTCAAGCAGCAGGAATTAGTATGCAGGATTTATTTAGCAATGCAATTGAAGAAGCTTTAAAATAAAAATTATATCTTTAAAAACCAACTAACCAACAGCCCCAAAAAAATATGGTTTTTTACGGAAGTAAAGCACGCACATTAAAAGAAGGACAGCTTATTAATGTTAAATGCCCAAATTGCGATGACGGACAATCAATGCGGTATACCATTTACGGAAAATACGCTTACATTTACTGGATTCCGATGTTTCCAATTGGAAAAAAAAATATTTTAGAATGTAATCATTGCAAACGCACCTACAAGCTAAAGGATTTACCAAATCAAATAAAACAAAAATTTGAATTGGAAAAATCTGACACCAAATACCCTATATGGTATTTTAGCGGTTTAATTATTTTAATAATAGCTATTGCTACAGCTTTTTATTTAAGTAAAAAAGATGCCGAAAACGACAAGCTATACATACAAGATCCATTAGTTGGAGACATGTATTCTGTAAAAACTTCTAAGAACGGGTATTACACCTCGATGAAAGTAACAGCGGTCACAAATGATAGTATTTTTGTTGTTTATAATGATTATGAAATTGATAGGAAATCTAAAATTTATAAAATAGACAAAACTGAAAACTATACTACAGAAACAGATGGCTATTCAAAAGATGAAATAAAATTACTTTTTGAACAGGAGTTTATTTACGAAGTAGATAGAGATTAAAAAAAACAAATCATGAGACGTGCACTTTTTCCTGGATCTTTTGATCCCATTACACTTGGCCACTACGATATAATTAATCGTGGTGTTAAACTTTTTGACGAAGTTATTGTTGCAATAGGTGTGAATTCTGAAAAAAAATATATGTTTTCTTTAGAAGAAAGAAAACGTTTTTTAGAAGAGACTTTTAAAGATCAACCTAAGGTAAAGATAATGACGTACCAAGGTTTAACCATCGATTTTTGCAAAGTGATTAAAGCACAATTTATATTACGTGGTTTACGTAATCCAGCAGATTTTGAATTTGAAAAAGCAATTGCCCATACCAATAGAAAACTATCCAAAATAGAAACTGTCTTTTTACTTACAGCAGCTAGCACCTCTTATATTAGTTCTAGTATTGTTAGAGATGTTATTAGAAACAACGGAGATTATACTGTTTTAGTCCCTGATATAGTAAGAGTAAAGCAATAAATTATATCTAAAATAAAAAAGCATCAATATAAAAATATTGATGCTTTTTATTTTCTAGACTTAATAAATTTCTAAAATTTATACTCTGATAAAGGCTTAGGAAAATCCTCTGGATTTGCTGCTAAGTGATATCTTGGGTCGTCAATATCTTCAATCACTACTTCTCTAAATTTAGGACTAGACTTGTATAGTAACACTTTACAATCGTCACTTAAATGTTTCAAGCGTATTTGCTTGCCTTCTGCTTCATATTTTTCAACTAAATTAAAAATAGCTTCTAAAGCAGAGTGGTCACTAATTCTAGACTCGACAAAGTCTATTTCTACTTTATCTGGATCATTTTTAACATCAAACTTATCATTAAAAGCCTGAATACTTCCAAAAAATAATGGTCCCCAGATTTCATAAACCTTTGTTCCATCATCTTTTATGCGTTTTCTAGCTCTAATTTTCTTAGCATTTTCCCATGCAAATACTAAAGCCGAAATTATAACTCCGATAAATACAGCTACTGCTAAATCTACAAATACAGTAACAAGAGACACTGTTATAAGTACAAAAGCATCAGACATTGGTATTTTTTTCAAAATTCTAAAACTTGACCATGCAAATGTTTCTATAACCATCATAAACATTACCCCTACTAAAGCTGCAATTGGCACCATTTCTATCAACTGATCTGCAAATAAAATAAAAGATAATAATGTTACTGCCATCATGATTCCTGATAATCTACCACGTCCACCTGCATTAATATTAATAACTGTTTGTCCAATCATACCACAACCTCCGGTACCACCAAACAGTCCACTTACAATGTTTCCTGCTCCTTGCGCAACACATTCTCTGTTTCCATTTCCTCTAGTTTCAGTTAACTCATCAACCAAATTCATTGTCATTAAAGACTCAATTAATCCTACAGAAGCAGCTAAAAATGCTGGCAAAGCAATAAACTTTAAAGTATCAAAATTAAACGGTAACTTCTCCCAAAGCTCCATGTTTGGTGTAGGAAACTCTCCTTTTAAACCTGTTCCTCCTCCTTCAATAATATAAGACCCAACCGTAGACACATCCATATTAAATCCAATAACAATAAGACTTGTAACCAATATAGCGGTTAATGCAGCAGGTAATTTTTTAGTGATTTTAGGTAATCCCCAAATAATCCCCATTGTTAGTAGCACTAAACCAATCATTATATATAGTTCAGACCCCTGCATATAAGTACTTACATACTCTTTAACTCCAGCATCAGATACTTTTAATGATTTATGAGAAAACATTTTTACTTGAGCCATAAAAATTACAATCGACAAACCATTAACAAAACCCATCATCACTGGATGCGGAATTAATCTTACAAAACGTCCTAATTTAAAAACACCAGCAAATATTTGAATAATCCCCATTAATACCACACAGGCCATTAAATAGAAAAACCCCATGTTTTCTATAGGTGTATCCATTAGCATACCTTTGGTATGACCATCTGCAATCATAGAGACAAAAATAACTGCTACTGCTCCTGCAGCACCAGAAATCAAACCTGGTCTACCACCAAAAATAGCGGTAATTAAACCTATAATAAAGGCACCCGACAAAGCCATTAATGGATCTATTTGCGCTACAAAAGCAAACGCAACAACCTCTGGTATCATAGCTAAAGACACGGTTATTCCTGCTAGCACATCGTCTTTTGCATTTGGAACTATCTTTCTTATAAACTCAGTCATAAAATCATTTTTTTTCAGGCTGCAAAAGTACGTTTAATTACAACAATCACAAGTGTATAGTATTATATTTGTGAAGCATTTTGTTTAAAAATAGTAACAATGAAAAAAATATTAGTCCTTTTATTATTAACCATTTCCTGTAAACCTTCTACTAAATCAACCTTTGATTTTAAAACTGTTTTTGAAAAATCTAATGGATTAGAAACCGCAACTTATCATGAAACTATTGAGTTTTACAAAAATCTAGCGACTACTTATAATTCGATTTCAATAGATTCAATCGGCAACACAGATTCAGGTCAACCTTTACATTTAATCACTTTAAATCCTGATGCTAATTTTAATTTTGAAAATATAAGAAATAACAAACGTATACTTTTAATCAATAACGGAATTCACCCTGGAGAATCTGATGGTATTGATGCAACAATGATGCTTTTTAGAGATATCGCTAATGGCGAAATTAAAATGCCAAAACATACCGTTTTAACTACAATCCCTATTTATAATGTTGGAGGAAGTTTAAACCGAAACACCTCAACCAGAACTAACCAAAATGGTCCTAAAGCTTATGGATTTAGAGGTAACGCACGTAATTTTGACCTAAATAGAGATTTTATTAAAAGTGATACTAAAAACGCTAAGACCTTTGCACAAATATTTCATTTAGTACAACCCGATGTGTTTATAGATAATCATGTTAGTAATGGTGCAGATTACCAATATACTTTAACACATCTTTTTACACAACATAATAAATTAGGGGACGATTTAGGCCAATATTTACATACTAATATGCAACCTAACTTAGAAGCAAAACTAGCAGCTAAACAGTGGGACATTACACCTTATGTAAACGTCTTTAACAAAACCCCTGAAGCTGGATTTAGTCAGTTTTTTGATAGCCCAAGGTACTCTACTGGTTATACATCTTTATTTAACACATTAGGGATGATGATAGAAACACACATGCTTAAACCTTACAAACAACGTGTGGAAGGCACTTATGAGTTGATGAAGTCTATGGTAGAAATTATCGAAGAAGACCATGCTAGCATCAAAACCCTTCGTAAAGATTTTAATCAAAAACTTATTGCTAAAAAAACATACCCGTTGCAATGGAAAATTGACACCACTAATACTACCACACTTAACTTTAAAGGGTTTGAAGGTAAAATGATACCAAGTAATATTACGGGAGCAGACCGCTTAAAATTTGATAGAAGCAAGCCTTTTACAAAACAGGTCTCCTATAAAAATTATTTTAAACCAAGTTTAGAAGTCACAATACCAAAAGCGTATATCATCCCTCAAGGTTGGTGGAATGTGATGGACCTTTTAAAATTGAATAACGTCACAATAAAAACCTTAGAAAAAGATTCAACCCTTACGGTACAGTCTTACAAAATAGAATCTTTTGAAACTAGAAGACAAGCTTACGAAGGACATTTTCAACATTACAATACAAAAGTAAAAGCTTCGGAAGAAGCAATAACTTTTAAAAAAGGAGATTATATAATTGAAACCAATCAAGCTGCTTTTCGATACTTAATGGAAACTTTAGAACCTGAAGCTCCAGATTCATTTTTTAATTGGAATTTTTTCGATACAATACTTCAACAAAAAGAAGGTTTTTCGCCTTACGTTTGGGAGGACAAAGCCGAAATGTTATTAATGCAAAATCCTAAACTAAAAATAAATTTTAATCTTAAAAAATCGTACGATAAAGACTTTGCAAATAATTGGTACGCACAACTAGACTGGCTTCATAAACAGAGTGTTAATTACGAAAAATCACATTTACAATACCCCGTTTATAGGCTAAAATAATTTTGTTAAAATATTTTTTCAAGTTGATTTTTGGATATGTTTTTATATTACATTTACTTAAAATTTCAAGTAAATAAAAATGAATCCACAAGACATTGAAAATATAGAATTAGCGTATCTAACTTTAAATGATTATCAAGAGTTAAAAGAGGCTATGCAGGAAGCATACAAGTCTATGCCTAATCTATATTGGAGAGAAAATCAAATTAAAACTTTAATAGATAAGTTTCCTGAAGGACAAGTTGTAATTAAAATTAACAATCAGATTGCAGGTTGTGCATTATCAATTATTGTAGACTACGATAGGATTGAAACAGAACACACCTACGAAGACATTACAGGAAACTACTCTTTTAATACACATACCAAATCTGGTGATGTACTTTACGGTATTGATGTCTTTATTAAACCTAAATTTAGAGGGTTACGTTTAGGAAGACGTTTATACGATTACAGAAAAGAATTGTGTGAAAAATTAAACTTAAGAGGGATTGTTTTTGGAGGTCGTATTCCAAACTATCATAATTACCAAGACCAAATGACACCTAAGGAGTATATGGCTAAGGTAAAAAGAAAAGAAATCCATGACTCTGTTTTAAACTTTCAAATCTCAAACGATTTTCATCCACTTAGAGTTTTAAAAGGCTACCTAGAAGGGGATAAAGATTCTGGCGAATTTGCAGTGCTGTTAGAATGGGATAATATTTACTATCAAAAACCTTCTAAAAAAGCTGCTACTAAGAAAAAAGTTGTGCGCTTAGGTCTTATACAGTGGCAAATGCGGTTATATAAAGATCTTGAAGAGTTAATGCAGCAAGCTGAATACTTTGTAGATGCAGTATCCGGATACCGTTCTGACTTTGCATTATTTCCAGAGTTTTTTAATGCGCCTTTAATGGCTGAAAATAATCACTTATCGGAAGCTTCAGCAATTAGAGAATTAGCAAAACATACCGATGAAATTGTTCAGAAATTTTCTGAATTAGCAATCTCCTACAACATCAATATAATTACTGGAAGTTTTCCAGAAATGAAAGACGACCTGCTTTACAACGTTGGGTATTTATGTAGACGTGATGGTACTTTAGAGCGTTATGAGAAATTACACGTGACACCAGATGAAGCCAAAGTTTGGGGGATGCAAGGCGGTAATAAGCTACAAGCATTTGACACCGACTGCGGTAAAATTGGTATATTAATTTGTTATGACTCTGAGTTTCCAGAACTAAGTAGATTATTGGCAGACGATGGGATGGATATTTTATTTATTCCATTTTTAACAGACACTCAAAATGGATATTCTAGGGTCCGTAATTGCGCACAAGCAAGAGCTATAGAAAACGAGTGTTACGTTGCAATCGCTGGAAGTGTAGGTAATTTACCTAAAGTGCATAATATGGATATCCAATATGCACAATCTATGGTGTTTACACCTTGTGATTTTGCGTTTCCGGCAAATGGTATAAAAGCAGAAGCAACTACAAATACCGAAATGATTTTAATAGCAGATGTAGATATAGATTTACTACGTGAATTAAACCAATTTGGAAGTGTCAGAAACCTTAGAGACAGAAGAGTAGACCTATTTAGTTTGACTAAAAAATAAGTGTCAAATAATTTATTAAACATTTAACTAAACTGGTTTTACAATATGTAAAACCAGTTTAAAAATAATATAACTTTACTTAAAATTTATATCGCGATTATCGCATAAAATGAACAAATACATTGTTGTCAATCAACCAGAAAAATGGCGTTTTTCGATTGAGAATATTACAGTAATTTCTTCTCAGGATTATCTTACCAATCCTAAGTTTTCACTATTAAAAAAAGCTAGAATCTTTAACCTTTGTAAAGACTACAGCTACCAATCTAAAGGTTACTATGTGTCTCTTTTAGCAGAAGCTAGAGGTCATTTAGCTATTCCAACGGTTAGAAACATTGTAGACCTTAAAACATTAAAACTTGTTAAAATTGTATCGGACGAGTTTGATGATGTTATTCAACAAAGTTTAAAAAACATTAAATCTAGAGAGTTTACTTTAAGTATTTATTTTGGTCAAAATGTGGCTCAGAAATACAAAGAGTTAAGCAGCCTATTTTATAAACATTTTCAAGTTCCTTTTTTACGGGTTAAGTTTTATCATAACACAAAATGGAACATTCAAAGCATAAAAGCTATTTCTGAATCTGAAATCCCAATGGATCATTTAGAAAGTGTTTATGAATTTGCCAATCAATATTTTGCAAAAAAACGTTATGACACCCCTAAATTAACAACCTCCGATTTTGATTTAGCCATTTTAGTCAACCCAAATGATCCTGCACCACCTAGCAACCCTAAAGCTTTAAAAAAGTTTATTGAAATTGCTGAAAAAATGAATATTTATGCTGAAATCATTGACCCTAAAGACTTAAGTCGTCTGTCGTCCTTTGATGCCTTATTTATTAGACAAAGTACAGAAGTTAACAACGAAGCGTATGCATTTGCGCGCAAAGCACAACAGGAAGGCATTGCAATTATAGATTACCCAGAAGCTATTTTAAAGTGCTGTAACAAAGTTTACATGGCAGAAGCATTAAACAATGCTAATATCGCAACGCCTAAAACAGTTATTGTACATAAAGAAAATAGAGCTTCGGTTTTAGATCAAGTTGGCTTACCATGCGTTTTAAAAGCACCTGACAGCACATTCTCATTTGGTGTAAAAAAAGCAAAAACAAAAGCAGAATACGACAGTTTAGTTTTAGAAATGCTAAAAGAATCTGATTTAATTATTGCCCAAGAGTTTTGCCCATCTGATTATGATTGGCGCATTGGAATTATTGACGACATTCCATTTTACGCTTGCAAATATTATATGGCAAAAGGACATTGGCAAATATATAACTGGGAGGCTAGCAAAAAAAACGAGCAAGATGGAGATGCAGATTGTTTACCTATTGAGGCTGTACCTAAAAAAGTGCTAGATATGGCAGTAAAATCTGCAAGGCTTATGGGTAAAGGTCTGTATGGCATTGATATTAAAGTGGTAGATAACAAACCAATGGTTATAGAGATTAATGACAATCCTAATATAGATTTTGGAGTAGAGGATTTACATTATGGTGACTTAGTTTATATTAAAATACTTAATGCTTTAAAAACAAGATTAGAATAATTATGGGTAAAAAATATCACTTATTTGAGGTCTATGGGATAGAGCTTGAATATATGTTGATTAACTCTAAAAACTTTAAAGTAGCACCAATTGTTGATGTTTTACTTACAAAAAAAAATGGCGAATTAACGTCAGACGTTGATAATGGAAACATAGCTTGGAGCAATGAGTTGGTAGCACATGTGATCGAGCTAAAAACTAATGGCCCTACTAATGACCTAGATAACCTTTCAGTTGATTTTCATAAAAACATAATAGAAATTAATAGATTATTAAAACCATTAAACACTAAACTACTCCCAACAGCTTGCCACCCAACAATGAATCCCTTAAAGGATACTCAGCTCTGGAAACATAGTTATAGCGAAGTCTACGAACTATATAATCGGATTTTTGATTGTAAAGGTCACGGTTGGAGTAATGTACAAAGTACACATATAAACTTGCCTTTTTACAATGACAATGAGTTTAAAAAGCTACATGCTGCAGTACGAGTAATTTTACCTTTACTACCTGGCTTATGTGCCAGCTCACCTATTTTAGATGGAAAAATCACTGGTTTTAAAGATACTAGATTAGAGTATTATAAAACTAATCAAAAAGAAATCCCAGAAATGACTGGTCTAGTAATTCCGGAGCGTGTCTTCACAAAAACGGACTACTACTCTACTATTTTTGAACCAATCAAAAACGCTATTAAAAAATACGACACTAATAACATTTTAGATCATCATTTTTTAAACAGTCGAGGTGCAATTGCAAGGTTTGACAGAAGTGCTATCGAAATAAGATTAGTAGATATTCAAGAATGTCCAAAAGCAGACGTTGCTATTTGCGTATTAATTATTGAAGTTTTAAAACTTTTAGTTGAAGGAAAAACGGTTAACCTTAAAAAACAAGAAAAATGGTTAAAACAGGATTTATTTGCCATTTTAAATGCGATAATTAAAGATGGAGAACTTTACAACATCTCTAATTTAGAATATTTGGAAGTATTTGATTTAAATACAACCACATCCGTAAAAAATGTGTGGAAACATTTATATGGTCTAGTAAAAGAAAACATCACAACGGACTATCAAAACGCTTTAGAAATCATATTTACCCATGGTACACTTTCAACAAGAATAATTACTGCTTTGGGTAAAGATGTTACGGTAAAAAACATTGAAACCGTATATAATCAATTAGCAATGTGCTTGGAGGAAAACAAATTGTTTATTCCTAATAATTAAGATGAAACTAGTTATAACTTGTGAGCATGGCGGAAACACTGTTCCTGTAGAGTTTAAACACCTTTTTAAAGACACTACTATTTTAGATACACATAGAGGGTATGATTTGGGCGCTTTAGATGTTTTTAATTATTTAAAACCATTAGCCGATTATTCAAATTACTGCACAACAAGTAGGCTATTAATAGAACTGAACAGATCTTTAAATCATAAAAATTTATTTTCAGAATTTACTAAACCCCTTTCAACAAATAAAAAAAACATAATAATACAAGAGCATTATAAAGGATATAGGGAAGCAGTAACACAATATATTTTTAACACTATTAATAAAAACGAACCCGTTTTACATCTATCAATCCACACGTTTACACCTACTTTAAATTTAGTTAAAAGACATTGTGACATTGGACTATTGTACGACTCTAGAATAAAAAAAGAAAAACAATTTGCAGTAGATTTTAAAAAGCAGTTATCATCTATAAACCCAAACTATTTAGTAAGATTTAATTATCCTTACCTAGGAAAATCTGATGGTTTTACAACAGCATTAAGGCAGCGTTTTACAAAAAACTACATTGGTATTGAGATAGAAATCAATCAAGCTTATTCCAAAAACAACAAAATGCCTGAAGCCATTAAAATACTATTAAAAAAAAGCATATTAAAACTTAAAGCATAAAAAAACCGTTACAAATTGTAACGGTTTTTTATTGTTATAAATTAAAGGCTTACTTTTTTACTACAATCTTTTTAGTAAAGCTTCTGCCTTCAGAATTTAGTTTTAATATATAAAGCCCAGCTGCTAAATCTTTTGTCTGAATAACATTTGTATTGCTATTTAAACTTCCAGAAAGCACTTGCTTACCATTTAAATCTATCATCATATAATTTAATATTTCACCTTCAAATAAAGTGATATCAACATTTAAACTATTGACTACAGGATTAGGATATAATTTAATATCATCAATTAGATTTACCTCATCTATTCTGTTGTCAGTTTCGACTACTTCTTCAGCTTGATCTGCTTGTTCAGCGTTAACCGTTTCATCTTTAGTTTCATTAATAATTACCTTATCTGTAGACCCAGTAATAATAACCATAATAGAAACTCCAGCAGTATCTATATCTGCACAAATCTCATTATTAGTAATCATTATAGCTAAGTCATTAATAGTAGTAACTCCTAAATTAATATCAGTTAGATCTAGTGTACTTGGATCATAAGCTATTGTATGTATATTGTAATAACCTCCTAATTCTGGTAAACTGATTGTAGTCAAATCACTAATTGTTGTAATTACTGAATTTGAAGCATTTGATAATAAAGTACCTGTAACATATCCACTTGGTACAATTGCGTCACCTGTAGGTAAAATAGTTGCAAACGTCTGAACACCTTCTGTAATAATTATAACACTAGACACTATCGAAGCTGTACCTGCGTAAACAGATTCACACTCTAAAGCATCTACAAGCGTAAAGTTTATGGTTTGTGTATCACATAATGTTGCGCTACAATAATTACCAGAAAACACTTCTGCTTGCACTTCAAAATTACCTAAACCTAAACTCCAAGCAGCTCCTCCTGCTGGATATGTATAAGGAATCACATTTTCTGTAATTACAGTTGATGCATTTGTATCTAAATTAGTTACAGTTAATCTTACGCTTTCAGACTCTCCTGCTACAATTGCATCTACATAAAAATCTGCTGGTAAATCTGAAATATTATAAGATTCTCCATCGACAATGGTTGTGTTTACTGTTCCATCAGAAAAAGCAAATTGATCAATAACACCACAATCATCAACATCACAATTAGTTATAGTAAATGTTACACAAGCGCTATCGCACTCTGCTCCATTAGCACCGTCCAGCTTATAAACACTAGAACAGAAGTTAAATGTACCACATCCAAGTGTCCATACTTGATAGGTTGCTCCAGGGAATGTATATGGCAATACGTTTTCAAGTTTAGTATACACTTCACCCGTATCTACATTTGTTAGTGTATTAAAAGCACTTTCAATATTACCAGACGTTAATACGTTAATATTAAAATTAGCTGGTATATTATTAAAATCATAACTACCTCCATCTACAATCGCAACTGTAGGGTCTGAAGTAAAGTTTGAAAATTCAAAACCTGTGATAGTACCACAATCTGAGATTAGACCACAACCATCATTAATACTTGCAGTATTACCGCTAGTATCAACATAACCAATAACCTGAACTAGTCCACCAAAAGTAATTCCTAATAAATCTTGAGAACATGAAGTATGTATTTGTGCAGTTGCACCATTGATGTAAACCTCAAAATCTTTAACTAATTTATCACCAGTTGCAATAGCAGTGTATGTTCCATCACCATTATTAACTACAGTTCCTGAGTTAGTTGTAACAGTCCCAGAACCAGAATAATTAAAAGTTAATTCTACTAATCCTCCTTGACAAGGACAATCAGGTATAGACCCATCAAATAAGGTGAATTTAAGGTAATCATAATCACACTTATCCCCCATTGCATTATCTAATTTGAAGATTTCTGCTTTTACTTTAAATTCCGAAATCCCTAAACTCCAAGATGTACCATCGTTAGGGTATGTAAAAGCTTGGTCATTATCAATCGAAATAAACTCGTTACCAGTATCTTCATTTTTAACACTAAATCTTACACTCTCTGGAAATCCAGATAATACTACTTCTACATAAAAATTAGCTGGTAAGGTATTAATATCATAACTATCACCATCAACAATTGGGATGCTTGTAACACCATCTGTAAACACAAAACCTGTAACAGTCCCACAATCTGGTGCTGCAATACAACCATCTGTTAAACTTGCACTATTACCATCAGTATCTACATATCCAATAACTTGTACTCCACCTGTAAAAGTAACACCTAAAACATCTTGAGAACAAGAAGTATGTATTTGTGCAGTATTACATCCGTTAGTAACAATTTCTAAGTTTTTATCTAATTTTAAACCGTTATCAGAAACCGTATAAGTGCCATCTCCGTTATTAGTTATACTTCCAGTATTAGTTGTTATAGAACCTCCTCCAGAATACGTAAAAGTCACCTCTGTCATTCCTCCTTCACAAGCACAATCGGGCGCTAAAACATCTGTAATAGTAAACTTAATAGTTTCTTTATCACAGTAACTTCCTTGACAGTAATTATACTTAAAAATTTTAGCTTCTATTTCAAATTCTCCTGTACCATAACTCCATGCTGCATTTCCGCCAGGTGCTGTATATGGTAAGTGGTTTTCTCCGATAGTATATTCTGCGCCTGTATCTTTATTTTTTAATTTAAAGCTAGCACTTTCAGAATACCCATCAACTAATAAGTCAACATAAAAGTTTGCAGGTAATTGGTCTAAACTATATTCGCCATCATTAACGATAGCAACAGAGTTAGTTCCATTTGAAAATTGAAACCCATCAATATCTCCACAATTAGGAGTTGATAAAATTTCAAATTTTATAGTTTCGCTATCACAATAAGAGCCATAACAACTATTATACTTATATAATTTAGCTTTAACTTCAAACTCTCCATAGCCAAAATTCCACGCTCCGTTTCCACCTGGAAAAGTATATGGCAAATGGTTTTCTGTTATGCTATAGTTTTGACCTGTGCTTAAATTTTTGACATAAAATTTAGCACTTTGTGAATAGCCATTAACAATTAAGTCAACATAAAAATTGTTTGGTAAATCGCCTATATAATAGGATTGGTCATTACTGATTGTAACACTTGAGCTTCCGTTTGAGAATTCGAAACCTGCAATATTACCGCAGTAAGTTTCATCAAAAGCAACAGCTTGAAATGAATACATTAAAGCTACAATACTAAATATGGCCTTAAAATTTAGGGTGGGTTTAGGTATTTTTTTTTAACATACTAGAGGATTTTTGATTAATTATATTTACATATGCAAATCTAAATAACAAAATTTTCCTACAAAAAAATAATAGCTAAAGCGCAATTAAAAACTTTAAAGAGACATATCCCTCTGATATTCTGAAACGTATATTATTACAAAACAACTAAAATAATAATTTGATGTTTGCGTAAGAATTTGATAAAGCAGCGTCTACATCTTTTTGATCAACCCATTTCACTTCTGTAATACCCTCGTTTAATTGTGGATACAATTCTCCTTTAAATGAAGAATGCATTTCATACCAATAAGTAATTTTAAGTTTTGCTTTACCGTTTCTTTTAAATATATGGTAAGTAATTGGAAGTGGTTTAACTATTTTTAATTTAGTAACACCGGTTTCTTCAGCAACCTCTCTAACTGCTGTTTCTTCAATAGTTTCCTTTTTCTCTGTTTTACCTTTTGGCAAATCCCATTTATCATTTCGATAGATAAATAATATTTGACCTTTATCATTGTAAACCTTACCACCTCCAGCAACAACATTAGGCAATTTTTTTTTGAAGGATTTTAAAAGTTTATCTTCACTGTGACCGATTAGTCTAACAGATTTAATTGATTTTTTTGAAAGTGTTTGGAGTACTATTTCTATATCAACACCTTTCAGCAAAAAATTTTTGAAATCTGTTTCTTTTTCAACCTTTGTAGTCAAAAATATAGGTTTATCGTTTACAAAAATGCATTGCATAAAATAGGGCTACTAATTTAATTTAGGTAAAAATATTAAAATTAATGACATTGACACTTTCTCAAAATTTATTTTAAAATAAATTTTAAGTAAAATTAAATAAAGCTGTATTTTTGCAACATGATTAGTAACAAACAAACTGCCAGACAAACCGCTAAAGTTTTATTACAGATAAATGCAATTAAACTTCAACCTAAAGACCCTTTTACATGGGCTTCTGGTTGGAAATCTCCAATATACTGTGATAATCGCGTAATACTATCTTATCCTACTATAAGAAATTACATTAGGGAAGAGATTAGTAAATTTATAGAAGAAGAATATGGTAAACCTGATGTAATCGCTGGGGTTGCAACAGGAGCTATCGGCATTGGTATGTTGGTTGCAGAGTATTTAGGGTTACCCTTTATATATGTTAGACCGGAAGCTAAAGGACATGGTCGAAAAAACCAAATTGAAGGTCATATAGAAAGTGGTCAAAATGTTGTAGTTGTTGAAGACCTAATAAGCACCGGAAAAAGCAGCCTTAATGCAGTAAAAGCTTTAAAAGAAGCTAATGTAAATGTAAAAGGTATGGTTGCCATTTTCTCTTACGGGTTTGATGTTGCTAAAGACAACTTTAAAAATGAAGAGATTACATTACATACCTTAAGTAACTACGAAAACTTATTATTAGAAGCAGCTTCAAGTAATTATATATCAGAAAAAGAAATAGAAACCTTAAGTCAGTGGAATGCCAACCCTAGTGTTTGGAACGCTAATTGATAATTAAATTAATAGTTATAACTAGATAATAACATTAATTTTAAATAATAAAACAAATATATGAAACTAGAAAGCCCAAAAGTAATACTAGAAAAATCTACTGAAGACACTTTTAATTTTTTAAGTGATGTAAAAAATTTTAAAAATTTAATGCCTGAAAACATTAGTAAATTTGAAGTGCTTAGTGAAGATAAATTTTTATTTGCGCTTAAAGGAATGCCAGAAATAGTACTGAAGAAAAAAGAAATGACACCAAATAGCAAAATCGTATTAGGTGCTGCTGGCGGTAAGTTAGATTTTTCTTTAATTGGTGACATAACAGAAATTGACGCTAATAAAAGTGAAGTACAATTAACTTTTGAAGGCGAATTTAATGCTATGATGGCAATGATGATAAAAAAACCTATCAGTAAATTTATTGAAACATTAGCTGTTAATATGCCAACTGCAATTAATACAGTAGCTTAATAGTTTTTAAATCATAGGTTTTTAAAACTTGATCTTCAATCAAGACCTCTAACAAGCCTTGATTAGAAACCCCTTTAATAATACCAGAAAACAAACCTTCAGCAGTTTCAAACGTTGAAGGTTTTTCTTTTCTAAATAAATAAGCTTCGTAAGACTGTTTTAGTGTTTTAGTGTTTTCTGTTAAAAGCTCCAGTTGGACTTTAAGCGCTTTTAACATTAGATGCAAAATTTCATCTAAATTATAATTAACTCCTGTTATAGCGCTTAAAGAACTAGCATTAGGCAAACCGTTAAAGTTAATTTGATTTACATTCAACCCAACCCCTATTATAGAAGATTCAATTACATTTTGCTTTATGACATTTTCAATCAAAACACCACAAATTTTTTGATTTGCTGACAAAATGTCGTTTGGCCATTTCACACTTAATTTAGGTATATTTAATTGCTCTAACACCTTAATTATAGCTAAGGATACTGCCATACTAATATTAAACTGCTCGTCAAAAGGTAATAAACCCATTTTTTTATAAACACTAAAAGTTAGATTTTTAGAGGGTTGAGATTGCCAAGAAGTACCCATTTGACCACGACCTTCTGTTTGGTGACTAGTGACTACTGTTGTAAAATCTTTAACTGGACTATCCAAACATAGATTACGAAGAAATCGATTTGTAGAATCGGTGGCATTAAGTTTGATTATACGCATATTAAATAATTATCTTCGTATTATAAAATCTTATGATTTTTTTAGAGTATAAAGAACTTAAAAATAATAACTTTGCACAAATTTAAATATAATTAATGTCAAAAGAACAACCAAACATAGACGCCCTTATAGCAACAATAATAGAAGGCGTTGAAGATGTAAAAGGAAAAGAAATAAATATTCTTGATTTAAGAGAGATTGAAAACACTGTTTGTGACTACTTTGTAATTTGCGAAGGTACTTCTAACACACAAGTTAACGCAATTGTTAATTCTATTCAGAAAAAAGTTAGCAAAACACTTAAAGACAAACCTTGGCATATAGAAGGTGAAGATAATGCTGAGTGGATACTTATGGATTATGTTAACGTTGTTGTCCATGTTTTCCAAAAACATATTAGAGAATACTACGATATAGAAAGCCTTTGGGGTGATGCTAAAGTGACCGTTATCGAAACAAATTATTAAACTCATTTCATGGCAGATAAAAATAAAAAAACAGCACCAAAAAAACCTAAATTTAACCCGTATTGGTTATATGGTGGTATAATCATTTTCTTTATTGCGCTTCAAATTTTTGGAAGCAGTGCTGGGACTGAAAACAAAACCTCTCCTTCACAGTTTTTTGAATATTTAAGAGACGGTGATGTTGAAAAAGTAGATATTGTTAACGAAACAACTGCAAAGGTATATTTAAGAAAAGATGCGCAAAGCAAGGAGGTACATAAAAGTTCAAAACCAACTTCAATTTTTCCATCGACAACACAAATGCCTAATTATTCTTTCCAATTTGGAGATTTAGCATTGTTTCAAGAAACGATAGATAAAATAAATCAAGAAATAGGTAAAGATAGTGCTGCCGAAGTAACGTTTAGCATTGATAGTAACCCTTGGGGAGAACTACTATTTAGTTTATTACCATTTGTACTTTTAATTGGAGTATGGATTTTTATCATGCGTCGTATGTCATCTGGTGGCGGTGGCGGTGCTGGTGGACAGATATTTAATATCGGAAAATCAAAAGCTAAACTTTTTGACGAAAACTCTGAAGTAAAAACATCCTTTAAAGATGTTGCAGGATTAGAAGGTGCAAAAGAAGAAGTACAAGAAATTGTAGATTTTTTAAAAAACCCATCTAAATACACAAACTTAGGAGGTAAAATACCTAAAGGCGCTTTGCTTGTTGGACCTCCAGGTACAGGTAAAACATTATTAGCAAAAGCAGTTGCAGGAGAAGCTAAAGTCCCATTCTTTTCTTTATCAGGATCTGATTTTGTAGAAATGTTTGTTGGTGTTGGAGCCTCTCGTGTAAGAGACTTATTTAAACAGGCTAAAGAAAAATCTCCAGCTATAATTTTTATTGACGAGATTGATGCTATTGGTCGTGCAAGAGGTAAAAATGCAATGTCTGGTAGTAATGACGAGCGCGAAAACACTTTAAACCAACTATTAACAGAGATGGATGGTTTTGGTACAAATACAAACGTTATAGTCTTAGCTGCAACAAACAGAGCTGACATATTAGATAAAGCTTTGATGCGTGCAGGAAGGTTTGATAGACAAATCCATGTTGATTTACCAAACTTAACAGAACGTAGAGACATCTTTAAAGTACACCTAAAGCCACTTAAAAAAGCGGAAGGATTAGATGTAGAATTTTTATCTAAACAAACGCCAGGATTTTCTGGTGCTGACATTGCAAATCTATGTAATGAAGCTGCCTTAATTGCTGCAAGAAAAGATAAAAAAGTTGTTGAAAAACAAGACTTTTTGGATGCAGTAGACCGTATTGTTGGAGGGTTAGAAAAAAGAAGCAACTTGTTTTCTGTTGAAGAGAAAAAAACCATTGCTTACCATGAAGCAGGACACGCTACCGTTAGCTGGTTTTTAGAACATGCAGACCCATTAGTAAAAGTAACTATCGTCCCTAGAGGTCGTAGCTTAGGTGCTGCTTGGTATTTACCACAGGAAGCTTATATAACTAGAACAAGTAAGTTTTTAGACGAAATCTGTGTAACAATGGGTGGACGTGCTGCAGAAAAATTAATATTTGACCAAATATCTACTGGTGCTTTAAGCGATCTAGAAAACGTAACCAAAAAAGCAAAAGCTATGGTTATGATATATGGACTAAATGAAAAGGTTGGAAACATCACTTTTTATGATCCTGCAGGCGAAAACGGTTTTGTTAAACCTTATAGCGAGAAAACAGCCGAGTTGATTGATAACGAGATAAAGAGCATCGTAGAAACTCAATATCAAAGAGCTATAGAGTTGTTAAGCTCTAAAAAAGATGTGCTTGAAAAATTAGCCCAAAGGTTAATTGAAAGAGAGGTTATTTTTAAAGACGATTTAGAAGAAATTTTAGGAAAACGTCCTTTTGATAATCACGATAATAAAAACATTATCGAAGAAACTACAAGCCCTAACGAAGAAGAATAATTACAGAAATAACAAAATAGGATTAAAAATCTTAGATTATCTCGTTTGATAGTCTAAGATTTTTTATATTTGATAATCCCATAATATAATATCTGATTATAGTTAAGTGTTAATGAGCCTTTTTAGAAAATTATTTAGTTCTAAATCTCAAATAGAAAAAGAGGAATTAAAGTCCGATGATAGAGGCAAGTATATGCCCAAAGAGGAGCTACCCATAGATGAACGTTTTACAATAAACTTCAAGGAAAATGGCGGTAAATTTTTGTATTGCGACTCTATTGACGAAGTGTACGAAAACCTCAACAATATTATTTTAGAAAACAATTGGGAAGACCACTCCGCTTTTTTTTACGATACTAACTTAAAAGACAAATTTAAATCGTCACAACTTAAGGTTAGTAGTAATTTATCAGAATGCACTTATTTTATAACCACTTGTGAAAATTTAATAGCTAACGATGGTTCTTTACTTGTCTGTTCAAACCAATTAGCAGAAAAGAAACTTATAGAATTTCCTAATAATGTTATTGTTTTTGCAACAACAAGCCAAATTATCTCAAATATTGGAGAAGGCTTAAGAGAAATTAAAAACAAATACAGTAGAAAAATACCTACTAACATTACAACAATCAAACATTTTAAATTACAGGAGGAAAAAGACTTTTTATCTTACGGGAGCAGTACAAAAAACCTATATTTGTTGCTTTTAGAAGACCTATAATTTTATGAACGAAACCTTAACAAGAGCACTTTCAGGATTCTTATACGTAAGCTTGCTTGTAGCATCACTTTTAAATCAACACGCTTTTATCGTGTTGTTTTTTGTGTTTGGGGTAGTTTGTTTAATAGAATTATGCAAATTAATACAAGTTAAGAGTGTTGTACCATTTATAATTTTTACTGTTTTATATTTTGTGTTTGGATATTGGCAATTAGTAATGAAGTCTGACAAAGGACTTAATGAAGCCACACAAATACTACAAGTACTTACTATATTTGTTCACTTGTTTTTAATTAAGGATTTGTTTTCAGAAAAAACAATACCTTTATTTAGCTCAAAAAGGTTTTTAATAACAACCTTTTATTTATCAAGTGGATTTGTTTTTTTATTGTTAATAGCTAATCACAATGGATATTTTACACCAGAATACATTTTAGGTTCTTTTATACTAGTTTGGATTAACGATACTTTTGCTTACTTAGTTGGTAAAAACTTTGGAAAACAAAAGTTATTTCCAAGCATCTCACCTAAAAAAACAGTAGAAGGCTTTTTAGGCGGTCTATTTTTCGCCTCAGTTGCCAGCTATTTTATTCATATATTTACAGAAACATTAACCTTTACACATTGGTTAATATTAAGTATAATAATTAGTGTAATTGGTACATTAGGAGATTTAATCGAGTCCAAGTTTAAACGACAAGCAAACGTAAAGGATAGTGGCGTAATTATGCCAGGACATGGAGGATTGCTTGACCGATTTGACAGCATGATATTTGCTGCTCCTTTTATTTATTTATTTTTAAGAATTTTAAAATATGTTTCATAAAGAAGGGTTTAAGATAATTGCAATCACGTTTTTATTGGTGGCTATATCAGCAGTAGTAGTAGATAAATTTGTTTCCATACAATGGTTACAATACTTACTGTTTTTTACATTATTTGTGTTTCTATTTTTAATACTTCAATTTTTTAGAAATCCAAAAAGGATTACTGCCCTAAACGATAATACCGTAGTATCTCCAGTAGATGGTAAAGTTGTGGTTATTGAGGAAGTTTTTGAACCTGAATACTTTAAAGAAAAAAGACTACAAGTTAGCGTATTTATGTCGCCAATTAATGTCCATGTAACGCGCTACCCTATCGGTGGTAAAGTTGCATATAGCAAGTACCATCCAGGTAAGTATTTAGTCGCTTGGCACCCAAAAGCAAGTACTGAAAACGAACGCACAACAGTTGTTGTAGACAATCCATCATACGGTAAGGTATTGTACAGACAAATTGCTGGCGCACTAGCTAAACGAATTGTAAACTATGCTAAAGAAGGTGATCTTGCTGCTCAAGGTTCTGATTCCGGTTTTATAAAATTTGGTTCGAGAGTAGATTTATTTTTACCTTTAGACACTAATATTAAAGTTGCCTTAAACCAAAAAGTAAAAGGAGGCGAAAGTATTATTGCAGAAATTTAAGAGTATGACTCCTGAAGAATTAAATACAATTTTTGAAGATGCTGTTGAGCGTATAAACGCACATACAGAACCCTTTCCAGCAGATTTATTACTTCGTTTATATGCCTATTATAAAAAAGCGACCAATAACTACGAAAGACCAAGTAGTAGAAAGCCTATTATAAATGCATTTAAAACTAATGCCCTTTTTCAAATCAAAGACATTACTTCTGACCAAGCAAAAGAGACTTATATAGAGCTTGTAGACAACTACTTTTTATATAGAAAATAATTATGCTTTTCTACTTTGAAACTTAGTTATTCCAAGTTTTATATCTAGAATTATATTTAACATAACAAGTCATGTTATGCTAAAATTTTACTTCTAGTTAAGTCAATTAATTTTCCAATACAAATTCTAAAGGTTTACCTGTAGCTCCGTTAGGAAAAGAAATGCCTAATAACGCTGAAATTGTTGGTGCAATATCTGGTATGGTCGTATGCTCCATTGTGCTTCCTGCTTTAATACCTTTTCCAAAAAACAATAATGGTACGTGGGTATCATAATTTAAAGCAGACCCATGTGTCGATCCTGTTTTACTATAGCTAATTACAGCAGGATCTAAAACATATAATACATCTCCTGAACGTTTTTGGTTATATCCATTTTGAAGTAAGTTCTCAATGCCTCCAGAAAACTCAGTAGTACTCATGCTTGTTGCTGTATAAGCTTTATAAATATTTGGATAGCTAATAATAGTATTTACAATTTCTTGCTGTACACTAGCTAGGTTTAAACCATAGCTTTTAATTAGCTCGCGATCCAAAAATATTTGATTATTACTAATGTTTTTAATTAAGTCTTCTGCTTTATAGTTAAAGATTACAGTTTCGTTTAAATTAGATTTAAAAGCATCCTTATCAAAATATCCTGCAGGTATTTTTAATGATTGTAAGTAAGCTGGCACTTCTACTGCTCCATGGTCAGAAGATAAAAACAATGTGTAATTCCCTTCTCCTACTTTAGCATCAAGTGCATTTAACAAACGCTCTATATCTTTATCTAATCTTAAATAAGTATCCTGTATCTCTTTACTGTTAACACCAAAGTTATGACCTACATAATCTGTACTTGAGTAACTAACAGTTAAAACATCTGTAATAGCATCTTTTCCTAACTGCTCTCCATCAATTGAAGCAATAGCAAAATCTGTAACAATACTATTTCCGTAAGGTGTTGCTTTAATAATCTCGTAGCCTCTATTAAATTCGCTTAGCGCTTTTAAATCATATGGGAAAGTTGCAGTTTCCTTACCTTTAAAACCGCCTTCAAACGCGTTTAAATCGTTTCCACTTTCAGTATAAGTATCAATATCATATAATGTATTCCATTCTTTTAAATAACTTTCAGCTATAGCTGAATTATTAAATGACTGCACCCAATTTGGTAAAGTTTCAAAATAGAAAGTACTACTAATAAAACGACCTTCATCCGCACCATGAAACCAATAGGCTGCATTAGCAGTATGCCCTGCAGGTAAAATAGCACCTCTATCTTTTACAGAAATACCGATAGTTTTACCACGCATTTGGGTAAACATTCTGTTTTCGTCTGCAAAAGTTGTCGTTTTTAGTCTATGTGGAGACATTTGCCCCGCTTTATGTGAAGTACCAACCGATTGTACAGTTGTATCGCCAGCGCAATACACATAACTATCCGACACCTTATCATACCAATTATTAGAAATTACTCCATGTACTTTAGGCGTAGTCCCCGTAAATACGGATGCGTGTCCCGGTCCTGTATAAGTAGGCACATAATTAAAATGATTGTTTTTACAATTAAAACCTTGATTAATCAAACGTTTAAAACCGCCTTCTCCATACTTACTATAAAACCTAGTTAAATAATCATATCTCATTTGATCAACAACAATTCCAACCACTAATTTAGGTTGAGTATTAAGAGTTGTAACCTTAGTGTTTACCGCACTTTTTTGCGATTGACATCCTAGCAAAAAACAAATAACAAATACAGATAAAAAGACTCTCATTTTAAAAAATTTAATTTAGAACCTCAAAAATACAGATTTTAAAACATCTAATTTGAAATTAAGGTCAAATACCTCTTAGAATTTTATATTTTAGCAGTAATAAATAACTGAATGAATTACCTACACTATATTGGAACTTACTTTTTAATGGTTATCGAGATGTTTCGAAAGCCTACAAAGTGGTCTGTAATGAAAAAATTAATACTTAAAGATATCGACGATTTGATTATCGGGTCTTTGGGTATCGTGGCGTTTATCTCGTTTTTTGTTGGTGGTGTTGTAACAATACAGACTGCATTAAACATTGATAATCCTTTAATCCCAAAAAACCTGGTAGGTTTTGCTACTAGGCAATCTATTATATTAGAATTTGCTCCAACTTTTATGTCTATTATTATGGCGGGTAAGGTAGGTTCTTTTATCACATCAAGTATTGGAACCATGCGTGTTACGGAGCAAATTGATGCTTTAGAAGTAATGGGGATTAATAGTTTAAATTATTTAGTGTTTCCAAAATTTATAGCCTTAACCCTTTACCCATTTGTAATTTCAATTTCAATGTTTTTAGGTATAATGGGTGGATTGGCTGCTTGTGTTTATGGGGGCTATGCTACAATGCCAGATTATATTGAAGGAATCCAATTAGACTTTAAGCCTTTTCATATGGCTTATGCTTTTATAAAAACATTAATTTTTGCTTTTATCCTAGCAACAGTTCCTTCCTATCATGGGTACTACATGAAAGGTGGTGCTTTGGAAGTTGGTAAAGCTAGTACAACGTCTTTTGTTTGGACTAGTGTGATGATTATCCTATTAAATTATATATTAACTCAACTCCTGCTAAGTCAATGATAGAAGTAAAAAATTTACATAAATCGTTTGGAGATGCACATATTTTAAAAGGCGTTACTACCACTTTTGAAAAAGGAAAAACTAACCTTATCATTGGACAAAGTGGCTCTGGTAAAACTGTATTTTTAAAATGCTTATTAGGCTTATTTGATTATGAAGAAGGTAGTATTGCTTACGATGGTAAAGTGTTTTCTCAGTTAAGTGAAGACCAAAAAAGAGAAATTAGAGCAGATATAGGGATGGTTTTTCAAGGCAGTGCTTTATTTGACTCAATGACAATTGCAGAAAACGTTATGTTTCCGCTTAAAATGTTTACTAAACAAAGTAAAAGCGAAATGGAAGACCGTGTTAACTTTGTTTTAAATAGAGTTAATCTTGGTGACGCGCATAATAAAAAGCCAAGTGAAGCCTCGGGAGGTATGCAAAAACGTGTTGCAATTGCACGCGCAATTGTAAACAAACCAAAATACTTGTTTTGTGATGAGCCTAACTCTGGTTTAGACCCAAAAACAGCAATTGTAATTGATGATTTAATTAAAGAAATCACTGAAGAATATCAAATAACGACTGTCATCAACTCTCACGACATGAACTCGGTGATGCAAATTGGAGAGAAGATAATTTTCTTAAAAAATGGTTACAAAGAGTGGGAAGGCTCACGTTATGATATTTTTAAAACAGATAACGAAGCTGTTACAGACTTTGTATACTCGTCAGAATTATTTAAAAAAGTACGCCAAATGTACTTAGAAGAACGTGGCTAGGCCTATTTAAATTAAACACCCAATTAATCTGCTTGTTTAACAATCAAACTATCTAATTTTAATTTTAATTTTAACCAACGGTACAGTTTATCTTTTTCTTTAGCTATTTGATCTTCTGATGCTATAGAATCATTCCATCTTACAGAAAACACTGCTACAGTATCAATCGTTTTAAAGTTAGAGTTGACCACACTAGCATAAGACAAAGATTCAATATTTTCATAATTAATATTAACTTCTTTAGACAATTCTTCAAACGGAATTTGGTTACGTTCTAACTTAGACAAGTACTTAACCTTATCTTCCAAATAAGATATTTTTTGTTGTTGCCCCATTAAATCTAGAGAGTCTCTGGTACGCAGTTCCTCCATATATTCTAGATTATTAATATTCCTGTCTTTTGTTTGATTGATTAGTAATTTAACATCATTTAAATAGGTATATTCCTGAAGACGTTGTTCTAAAAAATGCTTCATATCATCTGATATTACATCTGTCCCAAAGGTGGTTAATTCGATATTAGACTCACCATTTGGATCATAATTAGGAGTCGCATTTTTTTTGATATAACTAGCGTTAGGTAAGGTTTTAAGCTCATTATCGATAAAGTTTTTTGCATCAATTTTAAACTGACTTTCTCTTAATACACTTAAAAATGTAAACATTGCTGGTATCATTACCACAATAGCCACCAAAGAGGCTATTCTAGCAATACGCTTACGCTTAGCAGAGTTTGCATACTTTAACATTGGGAAACGCAAAATCTTTAATACTAAAAACGTTGCTAACGCAATAAAAATGGTGTTAATAGTAAACAAATACATCGCTTGCCCAAAGTAAATCCAATTACCTTTTGCTAACCCATACCCAGCAGTACATAATGGAGGCATTAAGGCAGTAGCAATTGCTACACCAAAAATAACAGAAGCTATTGTCCCTTTTTTAGTCCGTGCTATAATTAATGCTAAACCACCAAAAAAAGCTATTAAAACATCACGTATATCTGGCTGTACACGACCTAAAAGCTCTGAAGTATCTTCGCTTAACGGAAAAAATCTAAAAAACAAAAATGCGGTTAATAAACTTAAAACAATCATTGTTGCTAGATTGATTAACGAGCGTTTAAGCGTATCAATATCATTTATTGCAATAGACAAACCAACACCTAAGATTGGCCCCATTAATGGTGAAATTAACATGGCACCAATAACTACCGCAGTACTATTAGCATTTAAACCAACCGAAGCCACAAAAATAGAACAAATTAAAATCCATGCTGTTGCCCCTTTAAAAGGGATGTCTGCTTTTATGGCTTCTATAGTTGCATCTCTGTCAGTATCGTCTCTAAAATCAAGTAACTCATGCATAAAAGTTTTAATACTTTTAAATAACCCTTGTGCATCTTTTTTTACCGCTTCCTTTTTTTCTTTAACAACTTCGTTTTGTTTCTCTTCATCAGAGAAATTAAATTTACTTTCTTTCGGTTCGTTATTTTGTTCCATAGTTAAAACCTATCCGTAATGTTCGCCAAATTTATCTTTTACTTTTAGAAGCACTTCTTTAATATCTTGCTCCTTTGTCTTTGGAAAGATAAGCAAAACTTCGTCTTTATCCACAATAATATAATCTTGCAATCCATCGACTACCACTACCTTATTCCCTTTAGTGCTAATCATGTTTCCAGACGCATCATTAGTTAACGTTTTAGCATTAACCACTGCATTATAATTTTCGTCTTTATCTAGTTTGTCATATAAGCTTCCCCAGGTTCCAAGATCATTCCAATCAAAAGTTGCAGGGATAACATAGACGTTTGATGAAGATTCCATAATAGCGTAATCTACTGAGATGTTTTCCGCTTTAGCGTAATTATCTCTAATAAAATCGTCTTCAAAATCTGTGTTGTACACCTCGATTCCGTTTTTAAACAAATCAAATAATTGTGGTTGATTTTTTTGAAATGCATTAATCACACTCTTGGCGCTCCACATAAATATTCCTGCATTCCATAAAAAATTACCTTTTGCTATAAATTGCTTTGCAGTTTGGTAATCTGGCTTTTCTCTAAACTGAACTACTGTACTTATATTATCCTCTGACATTGGTCCACTTTCTATATAACCATATCCTGTATTAGGAAACGTTGGCGTAATCCCTAGAGTCATTAATGCTTCATTATCCTGACAATATTGAAACGCTTGTTTTACGTTTTGTGTAAACGCCTCTTCGTCCTCAATCCAATGGTCACTAGGTGCGACAATCATTACTGCATCAGGGTTTTCTTTTTGAATTTTTAAACTAGCATACAAAATACAAGGTGCAGTATTACGCATAGCAGGCTCTAAAACCACTTGACGTTGGGTCACTTCTGGTAGTTGCTGCAGCACCAAATCGTTATATTTTTGATTGGTTAAAATAAAAATATTTTCTTTTGGAATTAAGCGACTTAAACGACTAAACGTTTTTTGGATTAGCGTATCTCCAGTACCAAGCATGTCATGAAACTGCTTTGGAAACTGCTCTGTACTAACTGGCCAAAAACGTGATCCTACCCCTCCTGCCATTAATATGGCGTAATAATTTTTATTCATTTTGTTATTGCTTTTTGCTGTTAGCTATTTGTTTAGGCTTCAACTATTAAGTTGTCGCAATCTGTTTTTAAATCCTGTTAAAACAAGATTTTTAATTTTATTTTTTAATGTTCATGTGGTTTTTTGCTTTCGCAGAAATAACAAAAACACTTTATTTAATTTTTTACTTATTATTGGTAAATTACCAATGTCTTGGAAATATAATCAATCCTCAATAATATCTACCTCTGCATTGGCATTAAATAGATATGTTTTACCTGTTTTAACCTCGACACACTCATGTCTAGTACGACGTTTTGCCCCTTTTTTAAACACACGTCCATTGTGTATTTTAAACGTTTGATGCAAAGGTACTTCAAATATAAAACTTTTATTATTTGGGGCGTCCAATTGCTTTAATGCTAAAGCCAGTTGCACGTCTGTGTCGCTAGAGGCTTTAGGATTAATAAAATGCTTGGCAATTGCAGGCAAAATAGCCTCTGGAAATACCTCTGGATTTATAAAAGGTAACATTAAGTGTTGGAAAGTACGCTTCCACTCTGCCCCATGAGGTTTGATATGACGCCCAAATTTAGAAAACGCTTCTAAATGGGCTATTTCATGGATTAGTGTTATTAAAAATCGGTATTTATTTAAGCTACCATTAACCGTTATTTGATGTTTCCCGTTTGGTAATCTGCGGTAATCACCATGTCTAGTTTTACGTTCTTTTTTTACCTTAATTACCAAATGATCATGCGCTAATAGTTGTAACACTTTAGGCACTGACGCTTCTGGTATATAATGAGAAATAGTGTTTTGCATTATTACAAAAATAGAAGAATTTAATGAGAAAAATAAGCTTTTAAACATATTGATTTTTACCTAACAACTAATTGATTTACCAGGCCAGTTTTATGCAAACGACTACTCTTTATATTAAACCTTTTAAGATAAAACGATACTTGGTTTATCTAAAATAGTTAGTGTAAAATATAAAAACCGCTTCCAAGTAAATGAAAGCGGTTTTTTAATTTATAACAACTGTGTTTTTTTTTAGAAACCAAATCCTATAGAGAATTGCCATACTCTGTTTTTTGGCGACCCATCGTTATCATCATAGATATCTCCTAATCCTAAATGGTAACGTACACCAAATGTGACATTAGACTCTGTTTTAAAACCTGCTCCAAAATTTACTCCGTAATCAAAGTTATTTGGTTCAAACTCTTGAGAGGTATCAAATAAATCAAAGTTACTATCGTAAGTTTCTTTATGCGATATAGCATATCCTATTTGTGCACCACCTTCTAAATAAAAAGTACTTACTGGGTATAATTTTAAGGATAATGGTAGATTAATGTAATTTAGTTTTTGTGTAAATGTACCGTTATTAGATTCTATTTGATAGCCTTGTTGAGAGTATACTACTTCTATTTGCAGTGCTGCAAAATCGGCAACATAAGACTCGCCATAAAACCCTACATGAAAACCGCTACGTTGTCCAGTTTCTGCATCCCCATCGTATTGGACAGCAGCTAGGTTGTAACCTGCTTTAATCCCTCCGTTAGACTTTGTTTTAGCTGCTTCGTCTTGAGCATTTACTAAAAACATTACACCAATACTTAGTGCTATTGATAAAAATATCTTTTTCATAATTAATAAGTTTTAATATGTGATTTTTAAATTGTTATTGTTGTTTAATTATTTCCCTCCGTTAGCCTGAAGATCTGCAATACATTGTGCGTCTAGTTGTGGTGCAGAACCACCAGAAATCATATCCATAACTCCATTACTTGTTTCGGCTTGCCAATACATTAAGCAGCTATCCACATTACAATGCCTAGGATGATCAACATCCTCATGATTAGTTTGTGTAGCACTACCCAAATTAGTTAGCCCTAAAATATGTCCAAACTCGTGATTAATTACTGTGGTTTCTAAAATTGGAGTAGTGTTTAAAACTGTACCAGAGGTTAACTGCTCTATCATTTCTTGATAAATAATAAAAGACGTGTTTCTATAAGCTGTACCTAAAACGATTCCGGTATCTGTATTATTTACAGATTCTCCGTCTGCAAAAAACATCCAAACTGCAATTTGATTGTTTGTATTAAACTGTGTACGATTTGCTTCTTCTATTGCAATAATATCTTGATTAGTATATGGCGACAAACCTGTAGATGGAATAGATCGTTTTTGTACCGTTATCCCTTCTGGCTTGTTAATTCTGTTTTCTAAAAAAGAAACAAAATTATTAATTGCGGTTTGTGAGGGTTCAAAACCGTCAACATAAACAACCTCAACAACAAGACTTGTAAAAGTATTTGCTGATAACAAATCGTTTGCAGACACACCAACACTTAACGCATTAGCCTGTGTAGCCTCACTATTGGTACCATTATCTGTTTGTGAGTCGTCACTACTACATGACATAAATACAAACAATACAATACATAAATACTTTACCTTTTTCATTTGTGTATTTTATTTTAAAAAACTGCTACCCGAATTAAAGGATAGCAGTTTTGTAAAGTGCTATTAATTAATCTATACTAACTATATTTGAGTCAACACTAAAGTTAACGCTGCATTAGCAGTGCTTTGCAATGAAATTGATGTGCTATTATAACTAGTAACTACCCAGTTTTGGTTTAATACATTAAATGTAATATTACCTGCAAACGTTAGGTCTAAATATACTTCTGTTTCAGACGTTACTTGGTAAGTACCTTGTACATCTTGTACTGTAGCATTTACTACGTTATCTGCAACAACTGTTAAATCATTTGCAAAATCTAAAGTAAACTCAGCAAAATCTGTAGCAGTATCTACACCTGACTCTACTATCGATTGTATTTGAAATACACCATTTACTAATATTGTTTCTAAGCTATCTGCATTGTCTTCTGCTTCTTCTTCTAATTCTTCATAATTTAAACAATCAGAAATAGCTGCTTGTAATTCGGCATCACTGCTAACAGTTACTGTTTGTGTTACTCCACTTGCGACAGTTGCTGTAATTGGGTAATTAATTGCAAATAACTGATTATTACCAAAGTTATTTATATACCCATATAATTGTTGTTCAGTTTCAATAACAACACTACCTGTTTGCTCGTAATTTAAACTATAAGTTAAAATTGTAATTGGAAAATCAATATCCACACAAGAGATTGCACTTTCGCCAGCAGCTTCTAATTCTTGACATGCTGTTAAAATTTGATCATATTCTGCTTGATTAGTAACCACTACTTCTGTGTAATTACTTAAAGTAACAGTTAACGGGAATTGCAACTCTACAGTGTCATCGTCTGTATTAAATTGTCCTAAAATATTAATTACTTGTTGGTAGTCTGACTCACTAACTAATGTTATTTGCGTTCCATTAACAGTCGCTGTAACTGGCAACAATATAGACGAGCATGAGGCACCATCTAGAAAATCGTCAAAAGACCCATCATAAGCAGATGTACGTTCTAAGTTACTTGCTGTTTGAGAATTTGAAGTGTTTGTGTTTGGGTTTTCTCCGTTTTCGTTATCTATCTCATCTTGACAAGATGTAAAGGTTAACATTGATGTTAAAAATAACGCTGTAAATAATTTAAGGGTTTTCATAGTCTTTAAATGTTTGTAAAGTTAATTTTTCTTTTTAATTTTTCTTTTTAATCTTATTTTTCTTTTTCAAAACAATTTTTATTGTCTTCTAAGGGTAAGACAACTAATGTTTAATTTACCCTACCCTAAAATGTCAACTAATTGATTAATTATATAAATTGACACTGCAAAGCTTGTTAATAAAACAATTATTAATAATGTTTCAACTATTTCAATAAGTCTCTCGGTTTCCATACTTTTATATTTACTGGATTAATACGACCTTAAGACAACACAAAATAATTTTACCCTACTTTTACAAAAAAATAATTTTAGACTAGCCTATTAAAACAGCTTAACTTTATTTATGAACAACAGTAAAAACAACCTTTGCGAAGAAAATAGTTTTAGTAATTTTTATTTAGAACATTTACAGTCTGCTAGTAACTTTGCGTATTATAAATGCGGAGATGGCGCTAAATCTTTAGATTTGGTTCAGGATGCTTTTTCAAAAATTTGGGAAAACTGTTCTAAAATAGAGTTTGCAAAAGCTAAGACTTATCTATTCACCTCTATTAATAATATGTTTTTAAATACCATAAAACATAAAAAGGTGGTTATGGAGTATGCAAAAGCTGCTCCTTATATAGATAAAGATAACCAAAGCCCTGAATATTTATTAGAAGAAGAAGAATTTAAAACAAAGCTACAAAACGCGATCGCTTTATTAACTGATGGGCAACGTGAAGTTTTTTTATTAAATAGAATTGAAGGAAAAAAATATAGAGAAATTGCCGAAATGCTTGATATATCTCAAAAAGCAGTAGAAAAAAGAATGTCTGGTGCATTAAAAACACTAAAGCAACATATTGAAAACATTTAACTAAGTAGGGTAAGTTTGTATTTAGTTGTCTTAAGAATGAAGGACTTATAAAATGAAAAAAGAAAACAACATATTAAAATGGTTTAATAACGAATTATCTAATCAAGAGTTAGAGGATTTAAAACAAACCGAAAACCTAGATGTTTTAGAAAAAATAAAACATTATAGTGCCCAAATGGAAGCGCCTAAAGTTGATGCCCAAAAAGCTTTAGCTGCCTTTAAACAAAAACAACATACCAAATCAACCCCTAAAGTAATTAGCCTAAACTTTAAAACCTTTTTTAAAGTTGCAGCAATGTTGGTTGTTATGCTTGGCGCATCTTACTTTGCGTTTTTTAATGACACCAAAACATTTACAACACAAATCGCAGAAACTGAAACTTTAATTTTACCTGATAATTCTGAAGTTATTTTAAATGCTAAATCTAAATTAACCTACAATAAAAAAACATGGGACGATAAGCGTGATTTAGAATTAGAAGGAGAAGCCTTTTTTAAAGTTAGTAAAGGACAAAAGTTTACTGTTACTACAGACGCTGGTGTAGTACAAGTGTTAGGAACCCAATTTAACGTTAAAGAACGTGACAATTACTTTGAAGTAAATTGCTTTGAAGGCTTAGTAAGTGTAACCTACAACAATCAAACCGTGAAGCTAAAAAAAGGCAAAGGGTATAAAGTTGTTGATGGTATTATTGAACTTACAGAAAGCAATACTATTAAGGCGCCATCTTGGTTACAAGATGAAAGCAGCTTTACTAAAATAGCTCTAAAACAAGTGATTGCAGAACTAGAACTCCAATATAAAGTCAAAATTAATTTTGAAAATATTGATGATTCTCAATTATTTACCGGTACTTTTACACATAGTAACTTAAATACTGCATTACAGTCTGTTACTATACCTTTAAAAATTAGTTATAAAATTGAGAAGAATATAGTTACATTTTATAAATATGAAGAGAACTAGATGGATCGTTTGTTTATTGTTTTTTATAACCAACATTTGCATTAGTCAAACTACTACCGATAAAATACCACTAACAGATTATATTAAAACTATTGAAGCAGAATTTGATGTGAAATTCTCCTATGCTGTAGATGATGTTGCTAATATTTTAATTGATAAACCCACTACTTCATTAAACTTAAAAGAGACCCTTAACTACCTAAACTCTAAAACGTTTTTAAACTTTAAAACTATCGACAACCGTTATATAACGGTTTCGGTGTTAGAAAAAACAATATCTATTTGTGGTATTGTGCTTTCAGAACACGAACCCCTTTTAGGTGCTTCTGTAATAATATCTGGGACAACAAAAGGCACAAGTACTAATTACGATGGACAGTTTCAACTAAATAATATTCCGTTAAACACAACCCTTTCAATTTCTTATTTAGGATTTGAAACCCAAACGATTAGCGCCAAGTATTTTTTTAAGGACGATCAAACTTGCAAACCCTTAACCTTAACAGAAAATAGCGAACAACTTAACGAGGTATTAATCACTAAGTTTCTTACTACAGGTTTACAAAAACTAGCTGATGGTAGCATCGTTTTAAACACAGAGCAGTTTGGTATTTTACCGGGACTGATCGAGCCTGACATCCTATTATCTATCCAAGCACTACCAGGTGTAGAAAGTGTTAATGAAAGTGTTGCAAATATTAATGTTAGAGGTGGTACTAACGACCAAAACCTAATGTTATGGGATGACATAAAAATGTACCATTCCGGACACTTTTTTGGACTAATATCGGCTTACAATCCTAATTTAACTAATAAGGTTATTGTTACCAAAAACGGGACCAGCAGCCAATATAGCGATGGGGTTTCTAGCACCATTAACATGTACACCAAAGACAAAATATCTAATACATTTGCGGGCGGAGTTGGTGTTAATTTAATAAGCGCAGATGCCTTTTTAGAAGTACCGATTTCTAAAAAATTAGAATTACATATCTCCGGAAGACGCTCTATCACAGATGGGATTTCCACACCTACTTACGAGAATTATTTTGAAAGAAGTTTTCAGGATAGTGATATCAATACTAATGCTTCAGGCAATAATACAAACACCACATCAGACTTTGTGTTTTATGATTATACTGCAAAGCTACTTTTTGACTTAAATAAAAATCATAAGTTTAGAGCTAATGTGATTGGTATAAATAACAATTTAGATTATACCGAAAGTGTTTTAAATAACAACAATACAACCACCTCAAAAGCAAGTAATTTATCACAAACCAATTTGGGTTATGGTGCTAATTGGAACGCACAATGGACCGACAAGTTTAGCACTACTTTATCCGGAAGCTACTCGCAATACAATGTGGATGCTACAGATTTAAAAGTAGAAACCAACCAAGGATTAACACAAGCAAACGAGGTTTTAGAAACAGGCGCACAATTTAAAACTAAATATAACGTCAATAATAACATGTCCGTTTTAACGGGTTATCAATTTGAAGAAATCGGTATATTAAACCAAACCACTGTTACTGCACCTGCATACGAGCGTACTAAAAAAGACGTCTTGCTTAATCACGCTGCATTTACAGAAGTAGAATATAATAATAAAAGCACCTATTTTAGACTTGGGGTTAGAGCTAATTATTTTCAAAAATTTAATCAGCTAATTATTGAGCCTAGAGTAAATATTAGACAAAAGCTATCCCGACAATTGGCTTTAAAACTAGAAGGCGAATTTAAAAATCAGTCTGTAACACAAATTGTAGATTTTCAGGATGATTTTTTAGGTGTCGAAAACAGACGTTGGATTTTAGCCAATAATACCACAATACCAATATCAACTAGTAAGCAAGCCTCTTTTGGTGTCGATTTTAAACAAAGCAATTTTAATCTTGACGTTACTGGTTTTTACAAAGTTGTCGATGGGATTACTGCCAGAAACCAAGGGTTTTATAACAATTTTCAATACCTTAATGCTACAGGAAATTATACCGCAAAAGGCGTCGAGTTTTTAGCCAAAAACACCTCAGAAAAATTAAGTACCTGGTTAAGTTATGCATATAGTATAAACGAGTACAAATTTGAAACTTTTAACCCTTCTGTTTTTCCTAATAATGTAGATATTAGACACTCTGTCTCCCTAGCATTTAACTATGCGTTATTTAAAAATTTCCAACTGTCTGTAGGCGGAGTTTGGCATTCTGGACAACCCTATACTAGACCTTTAGAAGGTAACGAAACAGTAGAAATTGACGACAACTACTTTGTTAATTATGACCAACCAAACAGTCAAAATGTAGATCCTTTTTTAAGAGTTGACACCTCTATTAGCTACGATATTAACCTGTCTAACAATTCAAAATTAACTTTTAGAGCTGGTGTTAGAAACCTAACTAACGAAGACAATATCATTAACAAGTATTTTAAAGTTGACCCAGAAGACACCAACAAGACCGTTGAGATTAACAATAAGTCTTTAGGATTTACACCAAATGCTAGTTTGCGTGTTAGTTTTTAATGGACTTCTCTAATTAAAGTTACGTCGTTGTACAAATCTATATTTTTACAAAAACCGACTAACAGAATTGGACAATTGACAAATAAATCAAACGTTTTTTATCAGTGACACAATTAACAAACTAGCCAATTACTATTCAATACAAACCATAACTTACACACCTTCAAACACTAAAAGTCATTTTTTTTGTGTCGCAGAGCCCAAAACCTACATACGTGCTAAACAACTACTCCTTTTAGGAAGATTATTTAACATAAAGCTAATTTATAGATAGTCTAACAAAAACAAATTAGATTTGTTGAACGATTTGCAAAAAACATGAAACAATTTTATATTTTTTAATACATTTGATGCAAATTTTTAAAAAAGAACACAAACAATAATCTATATATTTAATTTTAATGAAAACTTACATTTCCCTTTTTATTTTTAGCATTTTTACCAATATGATGATAGCCCAAGTAGGAATTGGTACTACAGAGCCAAAAGCCGCATTGGACATTACTTCAGAAGATTCAGGTTTATTAATTCCTCGTGTTGCACTTAGCGATATAACGGATAGCACCACGGTTAGGACACCATCGGATTCCGATCCTGACGTAGAGGTTAGCACATTGGTTTATAATGATGGGACCGGAGGCTTACAACCTGCTGGTTTTTATTATTGGGAAGGTAGCAAGTGGATTCAATTTGCATCAACCGAGAAGCAAGTACATGTAGGTAAATTCAAGATAACAGCTTCTGGGATCACTACTATTGCTGGATTACCATTTAAACCAAAAAGTATCGAGTTTAAAGCATATGCTAATATTGAAGATTACAATTTAAATAGCGATAATGGTGTAAATAACAATAACTCAGGATTACAAAACTACTTTGGATACATGCAAGGTTATGCTCAAAACACTTCTGGTACTATTGAGCAGCAAGTAATAGCAGGTGGTGCAAGTGCCAATTCTGTAAATGACCATTCACGTTACGCTTCGGACACTAATTGTATCGGAGTACGTTATGCAAACCAAAACGGAGATTCGTTAGGATTAACAAATGCTTCACTTACCTCTTTTAACGCAGATGGTTTTACATTAAATGTAAGCAATTTTACTGATGGCTTAGTTGTAATTTATACCGCTTATAAGTATTAATAATATAAGTAAGCCTAAATTAAAATGTTTTTTTAATAAGCACATCTTAAAATGTAAAACAAAAGCATTATATAATAGTTAGCATTATGCTTAAAAATTAATGTTATATAACATAAAAACACAAACAAAAAACGCTTTCAAATATCTGAAGGCGTTTTTTAGTATAATAAAGTTTAAAACTGAAAAACGTTTTGTCCAACCACAACTTTTAAAGAATTATCATCTCCGGAAAAAACACCTGCACCTTTCCGGTTAGACAAACTCGTGTAAGAGGGATAGTTTTACACTGTACTTTATCAATTTAGTCATTTAAAAACTAATTGTAATAAGGTAAAAAAGAACCCCTCCCAACCAACTTATGATTAATTCCTAGAGTTAAAATCAAAAAAAATCAGAAAATATGTATACATTTGATAGAGCTATAATCGATTGAATATCAACAACTAACACTAGCATTAATTGAGATTAAAATAAAATATTATGAAACATTTAAAATCCAATTTAATACTGACTTTATTTATTTTTAGCTTTTTGGTTTGTCAATCCTGTAAAAGTGATGATGATTCTCAAGCTCTGGTTGAAATTTGTAATGACGGAATAGACAATGATGGTGATGGGTTTACAGATTGTGAGGATGCTGACTGTGTTTCAGCCTCAAATTGTGTAATAGAAATTTGTAACGACGGTATTGACAATGACGGTGATGGGTTTACAGATTGTGATGATGATGATTGTGATTCAGACTCCAACTGTGGTGTTGAAATTTGTAACGACGGTATTGACAATGATGGGGATGGATTTACAGATTGTGATGATGATGACTGTACTGCTGATCCAAGTTGTTAACATAGCCAATACAAAGTTTAAAAACAATTGCTGTTTTTTACATATATAATGGCGTATCAAGTTTGCTACGTCTAAATTTTATATATAAAACCCTAGCACACAAACCTACAACGTCACTTTGACTAAAGCTTGTTTTACTAATAGCCCTTTTTAATATAATATAATAACGCTTTCAAATACTTGAAGGCGTTTTTAGTATAGTAACGTTTTAATCTTAAAATGTTTTATTCTGCTACAACTATCTACTAGGTTGTGTAAAAAAATTTACGTAGTTCTACGTATAGTTTATCTAACATTAAACAACTAATTTCGTTGACCGATTGATAAAAACATTGAAACGATTTTTTATCATCGAAATAATTACTCGGTAAATTATAAATTGAAATAAAATATAAAATATGACATTGTTAATAGTAGTAATAGTAGTTGGATTGATTTGGTATGGAATAAAAATTGGATTTAATATTGGTTGTATAATCGGAGGAATCATTGGAGTATTTATTGGAGGGAGTTTGGGTGTAGCTGGTGGAGGCGGAGCATCAAACGGGTGGATTATTTTCGGCGCTATCGGATTTGTTGTTGGGGGATTAATTGCAAATAAAAATTAATATAAAAAATATTATAGGAATAGTAATTCAATTTGGATTAGCGAATTATAAAAGAAGTTCAGAGGAATTATTTGAAAATGGCTCAGAATTTATGACAAATCCTACTGTTATAGGAGTTTTGACTCTTTTGAGTTGGGTTATAATGGTAATCGGAATCGTAAGTTTTTTCTATTAATAAATATTTATGAGTTAACTCGGAATTGAACAATTAAAGCGGAAGAATTAAAACTTGTTCATTCAGATGTCTCGTAACAGTTTGTAACAAAATTTATATAATTTATTGCTAGTTCTATCCTATTTACAAAAGTCCTCGCAGATTTACTATTTAACCACTTTACATATTTACATCTTTAAAAAGGGTATTTATAACAAATCTACGTAGTTGTACTTATAGATTTCTTAACAAAAATCTACTAACTTCGTTGAACGATTGATAAAAAACATTGAAGCTTTTTTTTTATCATCGAAATATTGGCAATAATTAAAAAACAAAATAAAACTGCACATTAAAAATGACAAATGACTATCAAGATTACAAAATACTTTTAAACAACTACACTTCTTCTTACATTAGTGAATATGGAACAAAAAGTGCTAAAAAGACCATAGAAACAATTCAAAAATCAAAACACTCGATTAACTTATTGCATCAAAGCGCAACAAAAGGTTTTGTGCCAACTGTCGGTGATTTTAATTCTTTTGTCCTTAGTAATTTATCGTTGAGCTTTGCAAAAAAAGCAAAAATTAGATTTGCTTCAATAATCTTATTTAATCATTGGCATAATGATGTTAATGTTGAATTACAACTTTTATCAGAATATGAAGTTATTTCTTTGTTTAACAAAATCCTTGAAAAAACAATATAAAATTATTTAAAAATAGCCTACTATTTAAAATCAGTAGATTAACTCAAATACTTAGAAAATAATTATGGATATAAATGAATTGAAAACAGGAATTATCGATGGAATGTCAAAAATTGTAGTTGATGATTTCAGTAAAAGTGAATATAAAGGAACACCTCTTGAAAGTATGGCTATCATTGAATCATTAAATTACTCATCAAAATGGTACACAAATTGGCTATTGGAAAATAAAATTGATTTTAAGATTTCTGAGGAACAAATTGATGATATAATAAAAGATTGTTATACAAAGACGTATGATAAATTTTTAGAATAATTATATAGTTCTACAGTAATGGTAACCGTATAAAACTATTGCCAACAACGTATATAAAAAATAGCGATTTTAGTGCTTAAACGAAAGATAAATAATAAAATAAAGGTCTGTAATAAACCGAAAAGTTAGTGTTTAAAATCCGCTACTTTTCATATACCAGACCTTTCAACGAAAAGTCAAAATCTATCTAACACAAAAAAAAACGCTTTCAATAACTTGAAAGCGTTTTTAGTATAATAAAGTTTAAGCTTACATACGTTCTGGCACTGCCACACCTAATAAGCTAAAGGCATTTTTTATTGTTGTTGCTACTGCTTTAGACAGTTGTACCCTAAACACAATTTCGTTTTGCGTGTCTGCGCCAAGTATAGATACGTTTTGGTAAAAACTATTAAAGGCTTTTACTAGGTCGTAGGTATAATTAGCAATTAACGCTGGACTGTGGTTATTGGCTGCTTGTTGTATTACTTCTGGAAACAGTTGTAATTGTTTTATTAGCTCGCGCTCCTTATCATCCAAAGCCACTTGATCTGCGCTTAAAGTTATTGCAGGGTCTATATTAGCTTTGCGTAATATGGATTGGATTCTGGCATAGGTATACTGTATAAAAGGTCCTGTATTACCCTGAAAATCGATAGAGTCTTTTGGATCAAATAAGATTCGTTTTTTAGGGTCTACTTTTAAAATATAATATTTTAAAGCGCCTAAACCTATGGTTTGATATAAGTCTTGCTTTTCTTGGTCTGTGTAACCGTCCAGTTTACCAAGCTCTTCAGATATGGTTTGTGCTGTGTCTGCCATTTCTACAATTAAATCGTCAGCATCTACAACAGTCCCTTCTCTACTTTTCATTTTTCCGGAAGGTAAATCTACCATCCCATAACTTAAATGAAACAGGTTTTTTGCCCAATCAAAGCCTAGTTTTTTAATAATTAAAAACAAGACCTGAAAATGGTATTCTTGCTCGTTACCAACCGTATAAACCATACCACCAACATCTGGATAATCTTTTACACGTTGGATTGCTGTACCAATATCTTGGGTCATGTACACTGCTGTACCGTCAGATCGTAGGACAATTTTCTCGTCCAAACCATCTTCGGTCAAATCGCACCATACCGAGCCATCTTCTTTTTTAAAGAACACGCCAGATTTTAAACCTTCGGCAACAAACTCTTTACCTAAAAGGTAAGTTTGACTTTCATAATATAAATTATCAAAATCTACACCTAGGCTTTTATAGGTTTGGTCAAACCCTTTATACACCCAACCGTTCATGGTTTGCCAAAGTGCAACAACGTCCTTATCTCCTGCTTCCCATTGTTGTAACATTTGTTGTGCTGCAACCAAAATTGGTGCTTCTTTTTTAGCGTCGTCTTCGGTTTTACCCTCAGCCATTAAAGCTGCTATTTCCTTTTTGTATTCTTGGTCAAATTTAACGTAGTAATTACCTACTAATTTATCTCCTTTTAATCCTGTAGATTCCGGAGTTTCGTTATTGCCAAAACGTTGCCAAGCTAACATACTTTTACAAATATGAATCCCTCGGTCGTTAATAATCTGTGTTTTATATACTTTTTTACCTGACGCCTTTAATATTTCGGCAACGCTATACCCTAATAAATTATTACGGATATGCCCAAGGTGTAATGGTTTGTTGGTGTTAGGCGAAGAATACTCCACCATAATGGCTTTATTTTCCGCTTTAGCGTCCACAAAACCAAATTTTTCTTCGGCTTTAATACTATTAAAATAGTTTACAAAATAAGAGGCTTCAATCTCAAGATTTAAAAACCCTTTAACCACGTTAAACGCTTTTACCTCTGTAACATTGGCTACTAAATAATCCCCAATAGCTTCACCAATTTGCATTGGATTACCTTTAACAACCCGTAACATTGGAAAAACTACTACAGTAATATCTCCAGCAAATTCTTTACGAGTAGCTTGGAATTCTACAGTTTCTAAATCTGCACTGTAAATTGAATTTACAGCTTGTTTCACGAATTTTTCTAAGGTGTTTTGAAGACTCATTTATTCTGTTTTTTGAAAGCGCAAATATACGGTTTATTGGATAACAAGTCTATACATTACACCGGTTATTGCGCTATAATTTATTTTATTAAAGAATAAAATTTCAGATTTATTAAAAGTGAAATTAACTGGCAGATTAAAACATTAAAAACTAATTTAACCGTTAGTCTAATTTTTTGGTATTACCACTTAAAAATTATGATACCAGCTTATTAATAACCACTTTTATACTTCGAAGGAAAATCCCTCTAAAATTTCTTCTAAAATTAAACTAACTATTAAGTCATGATATTAATGAAAATAAGTTGCTTAAATGTGCTACTTATCTTACATTTGTTATGATGCTATATATATAAATGAAGAGACTACTAGTCCTTATTTTGTTGCTTAATTTTGGTTTTGGTTTTTCACAGGATGAAGAACTAGAAAGCTTGACTATACAATTAGCTTATCAAGATCCAGACTCTTCAAAAATAAATACATCTGTTAGTATTATAAAACTACTTTTTGAATCTAAAGAGTATAGTAAAGCCTTAAAATTTGTAAAACAAAGTGAAAAATTAGCTAAAGACCTAAAGTACAATAAAGGTTTAGCCGAAATCACGTTTTACAAAGCAAAAATCCATGACCAAGTTGGTAACTATCCTCAAGCTATTAGAGATTTTAAAAATGCCAAAACACTTTACACCCACGTTAAAGACACAATAGCTATTGCTAAAGTAAATAGTAATCTTGGGTTTTTAGAAATTGGTAGAGGTAACTATAAAACGGGACTAAATTATGCGTTATTAGCTATTAACGAATTAGAAAAAAGAGGCCTTTATGAAGAGTTATCCAAAAACTATCAAAGTCTAGCTAATGCTTATGAAAAGTCTAATAATTTAGAAAAAGCAATTACCTATAACCTTAAAAAACTGGATGTTGATAACAGGACTAATGATGTTGAAGGCCTTATTAGCACCAACAAAAATTTAGGAGATATTTACACAAAAAAGCAAAACTTTAATCAAGCTATTAGCTACTATGAAAGTGCTTTAGGATATGCCAGCTCTACTGACGAAAAACTAAGAGCACAGATATTACCATACTTAGGTAATGCCTATTTAAAAGATAAAGATTACAGGACCTCTGCTAGATATTTAGTAGAGTCTATAAACCTTAATAGACGTTTTAATAATAAAACTGAGATTTTAATCGCCCTAAATAGTTTAGGCGATTTAAACTTACAGCAAAATAGATTAAACACTGCAGAAGAGCAACTACTTGAAGCTGCTAATTTAAGTCGAGTGATTAAAAATGATGAGCAATTACTACGTAATTATATGCTTATGAAATCGCTAGACTCGATTAAAGGTGACTTTGACAATGCCTTTATTTGGCAAGGCGAATATTATAAGCTTAAAGAAAAAATTGACGCTGAAAACAAGAAGAATGAGTTTTTATTAATCCCAGAAATAACTGAGAGTGATGAGGCGGATAGCGACCCTATACTTGATGTTGCTACCACAACAGATAATCAGGTTTCAAAAAAGCAATACGATAAGTTTAAATTAATATTTTATGCGCTGCTTGCTGCATTTGCTGTTGTTTTAACCTTTTTTGTACTGTTTTATTTAAAGCGCAACAACCGACTTAAATACACTAGAGAACTTGAAGCTACAAACAAAAAAATCGAGCTACAAAACGAAGCTATTTTAGAGCAAAGTAAGCATCTAGAAAGTATTAATAAGGCCAAAGATAAATTGTTCTCTATCGTGTCACATGACCTTAAAGACTCGCTAACCTCAACCAAAGGTTTTATAGACTTATTAAAAGAAGGACAACTGACCCAAGACGAGTTTCATAGTTTACTACCAGAATTAAGCGAAAACGCAAACAACGCCTCGTTATTATTATTTAATTTATTAAACTGGTCTAAGTCTCAAATGCAGTCTTTAGAGCCTAAACCCTCTTTATTTGATATACAAGAAGTCTTTGCTGAAAAAGTAAAGCTTATGGATCAAAAAATAGAAGCTAAAGGTTTAAAAATAATTGACAATACACTACGTGATTTTGTGTATGCTGACCGTAGTATGATTGAAATTGTCGTACAGAATCTATTAGCCAATGCTGTTAAGTTTTGTAACAGAGGAGACCAAATTACAATTAGCAATCAAATTAGTAATGGTAAATCGATAATAACTGTAGAAGACAGCGGAGTTGGAATAAAGAAAGAAGATATAAATAAACTTTTTGAAAGCAACACCTTTACTACCAGAGGTACTAATAAAGAAAAAGGAACAGGATTAGGACTTACTATTTGTAAAGAACTAGTTGAGCTTAATAGTGGAGCTATCTGGGTAGAAAGTGAAGTAAATATAGGGAGCACTTTTTATATAGAACTCCCTAAAAGTAGAATTGAAAATTTAGTTAACACTTGAACTAGCCCTTCGGTAGAAATACCTCAGCCATCATACAGCGAGCACTCCCACCGCCACAAGTCTCAATAGTCTCTAAACTGCTAGATATAATTGGGCAATGTGCTTCAATTAAATCAATTTGTGTTGGCGTTAAGCTTTCATGTGCAGCTTGACTCATTACTAAATATAATTTATCATCTGCGCCTTTTACCTGTAACATATTACCAGCAAAGTGATTCATCTGCTGCTCAGTAATTTTTATTATCTTTTTATTTGTTTTTTCTAGGCTGCTAGTTACACTTTTACGTTCTTTTTTATCATCTATCGTATCTAGGCAAATAACAGCAAAAGTTTCTGCTAAACACATCATAACATTAGTATGATAAATTGGTAAACGTTTATCGTCTACAGTTTGATAGGCAGTAAATAAAACTGGTGTGTATTCAAAGTCCTCGCAAAACTCTATAAATAAATCTTCATCAGCTCTTGGCGATAATGCACAATATGCAATATCATTAGCTCTATCCAAAAGTATACTTCCAGTACCTTCTAGAAAAAACCCTTCGTCCTCAGCAGATGTGTAATCAATAATATTATTAATTTTAAAACCTTCGTTTTCTAGCCTAATAAAAACTTCGTCACGTCTTTCTTTTCTTCTGTTTTCTGCAAACATTGGATATAAAGCAACGTCACCGTTTTGATGAAAACTCACCCAGTTATTAGGAAAGATAGAATCTGGGGTATCCATTAGCTCGTCATCATTTTCAACAATAACATTAACACCCACAGCTCTTAACTTATCAACAAACGCATCAAACTCCTCTTGTGCTTTCTTATTAATTTCTGCATTTTTTATTTTTAAATCTTCTTGAAAATAATTATTTACTGCAGTCTGCTCGTTCATCCTGAAACTTACAGGGCGAATCATTAATATAGTGTTTGTTGTTTGTTGCATTTTTTGATATTTTTCACAAAAGTAAATTAATTTAAAATGAAATACATTTAAAAAATTGGTAAATTATTGACGATTTTTTATGCGAAATAAAATCAATCAAATTCAATCTTTTTATTAAATATGTCCTATCTAAATAGGCCTGTTTATTAATAACACCCGATTATTTCCATTTAATATTACAACCCATACTTGGTTTTTGCACAGTCAATGGGCTTTGATTATTTAAAACAGCATCCATAGCTTGTATTAAATCTGTGCCTGTAACCGGTATGCCATTACTTGGTCTTGATTGATCAAGCTGCCCATGATAAGTCGATTTTAAATCTTTATCAAACACGTAAAAGTCTGGTGTACACGCCGCATCATAAGCTTTTGCAACTTCTTGTGTAGCATCATATAAATACGGAAAAGGATATTGTAAATCTAAAGCCAGTTGTTTCATTTTATCTGGTCCATCCTGTGGATAGTTAACAATATCATTACTACTTATAGCTATAAAAGCAATCCCTTGTTTTTGATATTGATTAGCTATTTTTACTAATTGATCATTAATATGAATGACGTAAGGACAGTGATTACATATAAATAAAATTACAGTTCCCTTCTTGCCTTTTAATTGTTGTAAACTAAATTCTTTATTTGTTACAGTATCTAACAAAGTAAATTCTGGAGCAGTTTTATATAACGGAAATGGATTAGAAGGTGTTAAAGCCATAATTAAAATGTTAATTTTTTAAGATTAATTTAGTTTTTAGTTTGTTTTATCGGAAAAAAAATGCTTAATTGCTGATGCTTAATAGGCATCCCTTTAAATTAATAGATTAATAGCAACTAATGAGATACTCCCTTATTCTCCTATTTGTACTGTGTATAAACGCATTGCAAGCACAAGAAAACATAGACCAAAGTACAACTTCTGAGGACTATTTACAAGTTACACGCTATAGACTTCAACCAAAAGAGTTAGGTATTGAAAACGAAATAGACACTGAAAAAGTCTATATTAAAATATATTATAATAAGTCGGCAAGCGTAAGTGACGATTATAAATTTTTTAAACCTAAGAAAAACGAAATTTTATTTTTTTACGGAATCAATCCAGAAAACAATAAAACAGAAATGTTTTTTAAAGCAGACGATACTTTAAAAACTATATATAAGAAACAAGATTTTAAACAACTAATGCAAGTTGTAAAAGTATTGGAATATAATGTCTTCTCTGAAGATGACTTTTCTAGTGCTGAAGCATATGCAGCTTTAGAACGTTTCTAAAAAAATATTGAAATATTAAATAAAACAGCTGATTCTAAATTGAATCAGCTGTTTTTTTTATGGAGTAGAATTAGAGACTTGCAATAACTTTCCGTTATACAATTGGTGTCCCGTTAAGGCAAAATTAGCCATATAGTCAGCCATTTGTTTTGCAGAAGTTGATGCCTGATACCCAGGGAATGCCTCTTCTAACATTTCTGTTTGAACAGCGCCTAATGCTAATACATTAAATGACGGTCCGGTTTCTTTATATTCCTCAGCTAACAACTCTGTTAACGTAATCACAGCGCCTTTGCTAGAACTGTAAGCAGATAATCCAGGAAATTTCATACTACCTTGCACTCCACCCATAGAGCTAACGGTAACCACATGACCGTCTTTTGGCATAAATGGAAGAGTTGTTTTTGTCATTTTAGCGACACCAAATACATTAGTTTTATAAACAGCTTCAAACTCTTGCATAGTGGTTTCTATAAAAGGCTTATTTACTAAAGCACCCGCATTATTGATTAAAACATCAACATGCTTCCATTCTTTTTTAATAAAATCGATTACCTTATTATAATCGGTTTCCTTGGCTAAATCAAATGCAAAAGCGGTAACATTATTAAGTTTTAATGCGTTTATTGGCTCTACATTTCTTGACAAAGCTAACACGTTATGACCTTGGCTAGCAAAAACAGTAACCAACTCAAAACCTATACCTCTACTAGTCCCAGTTATAATTATATTTTTAGTTTTCATTTAAAGTAATTTCTTTTGTTGGTGTATTACTCATTTTTTCAATACCTGGGATTATACTATTAATAAGCTCTACCATGTGATTGTAATCTAATTTATCTGCTTCGTCACCTACATGGTGGTAGTAGTCATAATTAGATAAATCGCAAGAAGAAATAGTATGACATGGTAAATTAAATGCTTTATAAAATGCGTAATTATCAGACTGTCTAAACAAGTTATATTTTTTTGCAACTTCAGAAGCTCCGATAACTTTTTTACCAGAATATCCATTTAATTTTTCGGCAATATTAGATTTATCAAAACCTGTAACAAAAGCAATATAATCTCTATCTTTAAATGGTACACCAATCATTTCTAGATTAATCATTGTATACATATTAAAATCTTCTTGCTTAAGACGTTTTGCTAAGTGATCTGACCCCAACAATCCTTTTTCTTCAGCAGAGAAAGTAACAAATAGCAAGCTTCTTTTGTTGGTTTTTTTAGCTCCAAAATATTTTGCTAAAGCTAATACACCACTTGTCCCAGCAGCATTATCGTTTGCACCATTTGAAATAGAGTCGTTTTCTACTATCTTTTTAGAAATTCCAATATGATCATAATGTGCTCCAATTACAATAAACTCATCTTTTAGTGTAGCGTCATTACCCTCTAAATAGCCTACTACGTTATAAGCATCTAAATCTCCTACTTTAAAATTATCACGATAAGTATTATAATAAGGCTTGATCCCAAAAGCTTTAAATTTTGACTCAACATAATTTGCAGCTTCACCTATCCCTTCAGACCCTGTGTCACGTCCTTTTAAATCGTCTGAAGCTAAATAGGTTACCATTGCTTCAATCTCTTGAGAAGTCACTGTATAATCGGCTGGATTTAAAGTAGTTTCTACTTTAGTTTTACAAGCATTAACAAAGATTGCTAATGTTAATAGTAGTATTATTTTTTTCATAGTATTTGATTTGAGTTTAAAGATAAAAAAATCCCAAATCAATATAATTGATTTGGGATTTTATATAGATTTATTTCCGCAAAAGCTAACTTATTATACTAACATAGTCACAGGGTTTTCTATATATCCTTTTAATGTTTGAAGGAATTGTGCACCTGTAGCACCATCTACGGTTCTGTGGTCACAAGCTAATGTTAACTTCATTGTATTACCTGGTACAATTTGACCATTTTTTACTACCGGTTTTTGCACTATTGCTCCAACTGAAAGTATTGCAGAGTTAGGTTGGTTGATAATTGAAGTAAAACTTTCTATACCAAACATTCCTAGGTTAGAAATAGTAAACGTACTCCCTTCCATTTCGTCAAGAGATAATTTTTTATTTCTTGCTCTACCTGCATAGTCTTTAACTGCTGCACCAATTTGTGTTAAAGATTGCTCGTTTGCAAACTTAACAACCGGCACTAATAAGCCATCGTCTACAGCTACTGCAACCCCGATATGTACGTGATTGTTTAATCTCATTTTATCATCAAACCACTGCGAGTTAACTTGTGGGTGTTGACGTAATGCTAAAGCACAAGCTTTAACAATCATATCGTTAAATGAAATTTTAGTATCTGGAATTGAGTTGTATTGTGCTCTAAACGCCATCGCATTGTCCATATCAAACTCTACATTTAAGTAGTAATGTGGAGCAGAAAACTTAGATTTAGCTAAGTTTTTAGCAATTGCTTTACGCATTTGCGAGTTTGGTTTCTCATCAAAATCCTCTTGACCTGAAGCTACAAATTTAGCTACTGGTGCAGATGATTGTGCTGCTGCAGATGGTGTAAAGTTTTCGATATCGCGTTTTACGATACGTCCATTTTCTCCAGACCCTTGAACTTGTGATAAGTTAATCCCTTTCTCTTCAGCCATTTTTTTAGCTAAAGGAGACACAAAGATACGACCAGATGCAGTGTTTAAATTCTGAGTTTGTGGCGCTGTTTCTTTTTTAGTTTCTTGTTTAGGAGCTTCTTTTTTATGATCTGCTTTTGGAGCTTCTTCTTTTTTAGATGAATCACTTCCAGCTGAACTAAAGTTTTTTGCAATGTTAGAAACATCAGTCCCTTCTGGTCCGATAATCGCTAACAGCTCATCAACTTTTGCTGAATCGCCTTCTTTTAATCCAACATATAATAGATTACCAGATTGGAACGATTCAAATTCCATAGTTGCTTTATCGGTTTCAATTTCGGCTAAAATATCACCCTCTTCTACTACATCTCCTACTTTTTTTAACCAAGTAGCAACTGTACCTTCTTCCATAGTATCACTTAATCTAGGCATTGTAACTACTGTTACGCCTTCTGGGATATCTATATCGTTTGATACTGAATCATTATTATTAGAAGTATCACCTTCGTTATCTTGAGTACTTTCCTCTTTAGAGGTCTCCTCTGAGCTTGCGTTTAATAAAGCTGATACATCTTCACCTTCTTCTCCAATAATAGCTAATAATTGGTCTACTTTAGTCGTTTCTCCTTCTTGTACACCTATGTGAAGTAAAGTCCCTTCATAAAAAGACTCAAACTCCATAGTTGCTTTATCAGTTTCAATTTCGGCTAAAATATCACCTTCTTCAATTTTATCACCTACTTTTTTTAACCAAGTTGCGACAGTACCTTCTTCCATGGTGTCACTTAAACGTGGCATGTTTATAATTTCAGCCATAGCTTATTTAATTTTATGGTCTATAAATGGATAATCTTCTTGATCATAAACAGAATCATACATAACGTTTTTATCTGGATATGGAGACTCTTCAGCAAATTTTTCACATTCTGCAACCAGTGCCTTAACACGCTTATCAATTACTTTGATATCATCTTCTGTTGCGTATTTTTTATCAAGAATAACTTGTTTAACCTGAGTAATAGGGTCTAATTTTTTGTATTCTTCTACTTCGTCTTTAGTTCTATAATGCTGTGCATCAGACATTGAGTGCCCTCTGTATCGGTAAGTTTTAACTTCTAAAAACGTTGGTCCATCCCCACGACGAGCACGCTTAATAGCTTCGTCAAAAGCTTCAGCTACTTTAATAGGGTTCATCCCATCTACAGGTCCACAAGGCATTTCATAACCTAAACCTAGTTTCCAGATGTCTGTGTGGTTAGCTGTACGCTCAACAGAAGTCCCCATTGCGTAACCATTGTTTTCGCAAACAAAAACAACTGGCAGTTTCCATAGCATTGCCATATTAAATGTCTCGTGTAATGATCCTTGACGTGCTGCACCATCACCAAAACAACAAATGGTTACACCATCTACTCCATGATATTTATCACCAAAAGCAATACCAGCACCTAAAGGAATTTGACCTCCTACAATACCGTGTCCTCCGTAAAAACGGTGCTCTTTAGAAAAAATGTGCATTGAACCACCTAACCCTTGAGAGGTACCAGTAGCTTTACCAAATAACTCTGCCATAACACGCTTAGGATCTACACCCATACCTATTGGTTGCACGTGGTTACGATACGCAGTAATCATTTTGTCTTTGGTTAAATCCATTGCATGTAAAGCTCCTGCTAATACAGCTTCTTGCCCGTTATACAGGTGAAGAAAACCTCTAACTTTTTGTTGAATATAGACAGCTGCTAGCTTGTCTTCAAACTTTCTCCAAAACAGCATGTCCTCATACCATTTTATATACGTTTCTTTTGTTACTTTTTGCATTGGTGACGTTTGTATTTTTTTAACGAATAACAAAAGTAACACTTTAGTTATTAACGAAAAAACTGAAAATAGTTATTTTTATTACTAAATCGTTATAGTTATAAAACTGATTTATCAAATATTAATGGTAATAGATTTGCTAAAGAATTTGATTGTACAACTTTACCAGTTTCTCCCATAAAAAACAACTCGATTGGTGCGTCTTGTTTTACCTCGTATTCTGCTATTGCTTGCCTACAAGCTCCACATGGAGGTATAGGGGTTAATGTAGGATGTAGTTGAGATCCTGCAATTATAGCCATTTTTACAAATTTTGCTTTAGGATATTTTGCACCAGCATAATAAATAGCTGTGCGCTCTGCACATAAACCCGAAGGGTATGATGCATTTTCTTGATTACTACCAATAACAACTTCGTCGTTATCTAATAATAATGCTACTCCGACACTAAATTTTGAATACGGTGCATAGGCATTGTTTCTTGCTTCTGATGCTTTACTCATTAAAGCTTGAATATCTTCAGGTAACTCCTTGATGTTGTCAAAGACTTGTAAAGTGGTTTCGATTTTAACTTCCTTCATAATTTAAATATACGTAACTATTTTAGACAAAAAAACTATTGTTTTCACAATAGTTTTTAAGTTATATATTATTTAGTTTTAATACTCATCATAAGTACCAGCACCTAAGTTAAACGTTAAAGAGAAACGTAACGTACTTTCTAGTGGGCTTTGGACTTGAGACGCAGAGAATAAATATGATAAATCTACATTTATTACATTGTATTTAAAACCTGCACCTAACGCAAAAAACTTTCTAGCTCCTTTTGTTTCGTGCTCATTAAAATATCCAGCTCTAAACGCAAATGAATCTTGATAAGTATATTCTGCTCCTAAAGCATAGGTAAACTCTTGTAACTCTTCTTTAAATCCTCCTGGCGCATCGCCAAAAGATTGAAATACCCCTGATAAAAATGGTACATCTGGATCCTGACCAGAAACAATATAAGTAGGCTCGTCTGCATCTTGTGTTCCGTCTTCATCGGTATCATCAAAACCTAAAAGCGGTGGTGTTGGTACTAGTAATTTAGAAAACTCTGCAGTTACCCCTACTTTATTATATTGGTCTAATATAAAATCGAATCCTGCCCCTAATCTTAGGTTAGTTGGCTGGAAGTTTTCTTGACCTGCTTCGTCATATTTAAATTTAGGTCCTAAGTTTTGGATTGCAAACCCTCCTCTCCAACGACCATTAAAGTCATTGTAAGCTTGTTCTTCACTTTGATAATAACCAGAAATATCAACTCCAAAAGTACTTGCTGCTTTTGTATCGTTATCTCCAATGTTTAATTTTAAATCTGATTGTAAATAGCGCATAGCGACAGACATCCCAAATTGATCACTTAGCCTTAATGCGTAAGACACATCAAAAGTAAACTCGTTTGGTCTTTGTACTAAAGCTTCAGAAAACTCATCCTGAACAAATTCAATATCTCCTAAAGAGAAATATTTAAAACTTGCTGCAAAAGCACTATTATCGTTAAGTCTATTAAAATAGGTTACGTTTCCTAAAAAAATATCATTAACCAATTTGCTTAAGTATGGTGTATAACTAATTGCTACTCCAGACTTGGTTTCTGAGAACACATATTTAGACGAGTTCCATTGTTGTGAAAATGCATCTGGCGATGTTGCCACACCCATATCACCCATAGCTGCTGCTCTAGCATCTGGTGCAATTAACAAAAATGGCACTCCAGTAGTAATTACTCTTGTATCATTAGGGTTAGTAATTGTTGTTTGCGAAAATCCTTTTAGGGACAAAAAGAAAGCTAACGCTATTAAAATTTTATTTTTCATGAATCAATTTTAGTTAACAAATATAATTTATTATTAGAGTATAACAAGTTTCTCTATTTTTTCTACTGACTTATTAGTGCTTTTAGAGTGTACTTTTAACTTATACACATAAGTACCTTTTCCTATTTTATCTCCAAAATCGTCTCGTCCATCCCATATAATATCTCTGGATGTAGACTTAACGCTTTTACCACCAACTATTGAAGTTTGTCCATTTAGCGTTTTTACTAACTTACCTGAAATAGTAAATATTTGAACAGAAACGTCTAAAACCTCAGAACTATTGTGGCTAAACCAAAACTCGGTATAATTTACAAAGGGGTTTGGATAATTTAATACATTATTAATTACAAGGTTTTCGTTTTCATTATAAACCACAAATTGGATTTCGGCTGTAGCCGAATTATTGTAAACATCCCACGCTTTAAGTGTTAGGGTATGTAAACCTGGTTCTAAATTTCTAAAAGGAAAACTTAATGATCCTTTTGTGTAATCATCCACATCTGTTAAATAATAATCATTTAAAATATAGGGATTAACCTCGTCACCATCTAACAAAGCAACTATATCATGACCAATACCACTTGCTGTGTTTATTCCGTTATCGTCTTCAAACTTTACAATTAGTGTTGGGGATTCGTTTGTAATTCCTCCAGACACAAAAGACTCGTCGTTCATATATAAATTAATGACAGGTCCAATATTATCCTCTGCAGCATTTGGATTGATTCCACCTATTTTAAGCGTTTCTATACTTGCTCCAGATTTATCATTTAAAGTGTTTTCTTGTGTTGCATAAAAACTAACTTTACCTGTTCCAACCGGTATACCAATATCTCTAGGCACTATAAAATCAAACTCAAATTGCCCGTTGGTTATTGTTGCTTGACCTCTAAATACAATATTACCTAACGTTTTATAATTAAGTTTAATTAATTGAGTACCATTATACGTATTATCATTAGCTAAGGTTTCTCTTTGGATTTCCTTGTCATATATTGTAGTTGTTAATATCCCGTTATAATTATTAAGCACGTTTCCGTTTACATCAGTCACCTCTCCAGCAAGTTTTGCATAACTTAAAGCTTGCAACACATCTGTTTCTTGCGTAATTGGGACATCATTAATTTTTGTTAACCTAATATTTGGATCAGGAAAAGCTAATTTTAAAGCCGGATCTCCAATACAAAATGCTAAGTTTTTTTGTGAATTAGAAAAACTAGGGTCGTTTTTTGCTAATCTTAAAGCTTCGGCTACGGAAGGATATTCGTAATCACTAAAATTATCGATTGTACTATATGAGAATAAATACTCTTTTAATATTTTATTAAAATCTTTACCAACGGTTACAAAAATTTGTCTTGTAGTAGTGATTAACGAAATAGCACCAGCAGATTTATTCCAATAAATTAACTCGCCTGCAGTTTCCCTAAGTGGATTATCAAATCTAGTAAACTCACAGGTTACGGTTACAAATAAATTTAGTTTACAATCGTTATTTAAAGCTTCTGCATGATTTTTTTGAAATATACGCTCAAAAGCCAAACCATCTTCTCCTCCATGCCCAAAGTAATTGACCATGATAGCTCCTTTTTCGATTGCATTAGTTATTGCTTCTGTTACTTTAGGATAACGGTCACCTCCAGCAGACGCTTCTTGTTGATAAGAGTCGGTATGAATTTTGGTAACGTTAATAAACGGTTTAAACTCGGCTACCTCGTCAGCAATTTCATCGGTTGTTTCTTGTAAAGTAGCTTCCCATGCTTCATCTACATCATCGGATATTACTACAAAATTATTACGCCAACTACCTAAAGCTTCTTTTGAATAATAGATTTCTATTTTATCTACCATTTGTTTAGCTCTTAAAGGCGAGTCTGCAACTATACGTCCTACTGCTATATCTAATTTATGAGAATTATTAAAAGCATCAATATTACCTTCGTTTTCATCTAAATACGCGTAGAAGTCATCAGATATAAACGAGTTTGATAAATTAAAGCTACTGTAAGCATTCCAAGTAGGAAAGTTATAAGTGTTATCAGAGATGCGTCCTTTATAATCAAAAGAAGAATCTCCAAAAATACATAAATACTTTACCCTATTATTTGGTGTGCTTGCATTATCATAAACATATTTAACAAAGTTTCTAATTCCTGTAATATCAGGGTTACCTGATGAAAACTCGTTATATATTTGATCAATAGTTACTACCTTTACATTAAGGTTATTTTTATCTCTGTTAATCTGAGCTAAACGCTCTGCTTGAGCTAAATGAGACCTAGTTGTGAGCATTAAATAATCGATATCTTGAAAACTACCTTGATTGTTTAAAAATATAGTTCCTTTTAAATTCTGATTACTTAAACGACTATTACTTGACAAACTAGGTTGATAATAATCCTGAGAGCTAACGGTAACAAAGGTTTTTAATTCCCCCATTTGAGCATTAAAGCTTATAGTAGCTGCACCAGTTGTATTTGCAATAGACGTTACATCGTATAAGTTTGTAACATCCCAAACCTCCTGAACTTGAGTTGCATTAGAAAGCACATAGTTTGCAACATCTGTACTTTGTGTTGAGGCATTGTTTTTAAAAATAAATTGGTTGCCATTAAACGACAGTGCTCTAGTAGCTTCAATTGAAATATAATCTAAATATGAAGTCGCACTTGGATTACCTTGGTTATTAAAATCTAACTCCACACTTATGTTACCAGAAGAAACCGTTACTGGTCCTTGAAAAGCACCTTGTGTCACATAAGACCCATCCGCCGGACTAGTGGCATTCATTGAGATTGTACTGACGTCTACATTATTTACACGTAATGCAAAACTACTAGCACTAGATGAAGTAGAAGCAGTAAAAACCCTTAAACTAATCGGCTCAGAGGTTACTAAATTTGGAAATTCAAAATTAAATGCTTGTGTGTTTTCAACCCCAAATCGCTCTCCAAACCATCGTCTTCCAACAAAAACAATATTAGTTTCGTCCACTTCATGAAACTTATAATCTTGAAAAGTATCAAAAGTTACAGTTGGTGTAGCTGTCGGTTGAATAAAATTTTGAATCCTTTTACCAAAACCTTGGCTAATATTAATATAGTAAACAGACTTATTAGTATATGGATTTATATTTGTATTAATATTAATATCATTTACATCTGCTGAAGGACCTTGTGCATAAAACAAAATATAATCCTCATTATTAAAAACACCATCTTCTTCTCCAATAACCTTAATAGCATTTTCAGTAGGATCAAAAGGAAAGTTAGCACTATTAGCATATGGCATCATTTTACCGCCATTCCCGAATATTTTTATATTTCTTGGGTCAAAACCATCTACGTTTATTCCCATTTGATTTAAAAAAGACTTGGAGAGTTTATGCACTCCAGATTTGGTAACTTCAAACTTATACCAATCACCATTACTTAAAACAGAATTTGATATAACCTGAGTAGTATTCGCTCTGTTAGTCGTGTTTGAACCAACACTATAGGCTAAATTAAAACTAGTTACCTTTTTAAAAGTATTACCTTGTTTAATTATAGGGCTTAAAGTAAAAACAGCGTAATTAACATTACGTCCTTTTCCGTTTTTTAAAGAAAACTGTAAGCTATTAGGAATAGAGTTTAAATTTAAATCCTTTAAATCTTCTTTAGCAACCGGTAAATAAGTAACATTATTTACAGCTACAGAATTTTCGTTAATAGATCCGTTTATTTTCCATTGTTCAACATATGCTATACCATTGGTAAAGTCAAAAGAGAAGTTTTTAGATGGTGAAAACGAAGGAATGTTTAATGAATAACTATCCGTTGCATAAGTTTGAATGTCACCCCAAACTAGACTTATTTTTTTTTCCTGAGAAAATATTGGCGTTAGGTAAAGTACTAAGAGTACTAATAATATCTTTTTCATTGCATTGATAACGTCTTATTTTACATGATATTATTTAAATCTTAATAATTTCATAAAAACAAGTCAAAATTACAATAATAAATTTAAATATCATGCGTTATAGTGTTTCAAAACAACGATAAAAAAGCAAAAACAACATCGTTGTAACGTAAAAAAGTAGGATGAAATGCAATTATTTTTTGCTCAAAAAAAACAATTTATGTTGTTTTGTTGGGTTTAATTATTATATTGCGAGTCCAAAAAACATTATTAGCTTACATAAACGCATGAATATGAAAAAAGTAATTGTATCAAGGTTGTTATTAGTCTTAGCGATTTCTCTAACCTTGGTTGGTTGTAAAAGATCTGGTGGTGGTTCTAACACCTCAAGAGCTACTGGATGGCAAATAAACTCTAAAGATGGTGGTTTCCAATACAACACCAAATTTAAAGAACAAGAAACTGCTCCAGGATTAGTTTTTGTAGAAGGAGGAACTTTTACAATGGGAAGAGTACAGGATGATGTAATGCACGACTGGAATAATACTCCAAACCAGCAACACGTTCAGTCTTTTTACATGGATGAAACTGAGGTAACTAATAAAATGTATTTAGAATATTTGGATTGGATTAAGAGAACTTATCCACCAGAAGAAGAAAATTTTAGAGCTATATATAATGGAGTTTTACCAGACACTTTAGTTTGGAGAAACCGATTAGGTTACAACGAAGTTATGACTGAAAACTATTTACGTCACCCAGGTTATGGAGAGTATCCTGTAGTTGGTGTAAGTTGGATTCAAGCAGTACAGTTTGCTAATTGGAGAACTGACCGTGTTAACGAGTTATACTTACAAAAAGACGGATACCTTAAGCAAGGTAGTCAATTAGAAGCAACAGCTGATGCAAACTTTAGCACAGACACATATATTAATGCTCCGACTCAAACATTTGGAGGAAATGAAGAGATATTAAAAGGAGGGAAATTAAAGCATCAAACTAATGCTGCAGGTGAAGAAGTTGGTGTATATGCATCTAGAGAAACTGGAATTATTTCTCCAAAATACAGACTACCAACAGAAGCAGAATGGGAATATGCTGCTTTAGGTTTATCTGAAATAAGAAGTTATAATGTTTACAGAGGACGTAAAAAATACCCATGGGATGGACAATATACACGTTCTGGAAGTCGTAAAATAAAAGGTGATCAATTAGCCAACTTTAAGCAAGGTAAAGGTGATTATGGTGGAATCGCAGGATGGTCTGACGATGGTGCAGATATTACACAGGTTGTTAAATTTTACGCACCTAACGATTACGGTCTTTATGATATGGCTGGTAATGTTGCAGAATGGGTTGCCGATGTTTACAGACCAATTGTAGATGATGAGTTTAATGACTTTAACTACTACAGAGGTAACGTATATACTAAAAACGCAATTAATGATGATGGTACAGTAAAAATTGTAACAACAGATGAAATCGTTTTTGACACTTTACCTAACGGAAAAGTAGTACCTAGAGATTTACCTGGACAAATAGCTACTCAACCTGTTGATGAAGAAGAAACTTACTTAAGAACTAACTTTGACAGAAGTGATAACCGTAACTTTAGAGATGGTGACACACAATCTTCTCGTTACTATGCAGATAGATTTGATGAAGTTGAAGGTGAAGGTAATGAAGATGCATCTACACGTAAAATGTATAATGCACCTAAGCATAATATAGAAGTAGATTCTGCTGGAAACATGATTAGAGAATACGACAAATCTAATAAGCGTACATCATTAATCAATGACGAAGTAAGAGTTTACAAAGGTGGTTCTTGGAAAGATAGAGAATACTGGTTAGACCCAGCACAAAGACGTTACTACCCACAAAATATGGCAACAGACTATATTGGGTTTAGATGTGCTATGTCTAGAGTAGGTTCTAAATCTAAAGGTCATAGAAAATCAAAAAACTAAACTAATTTAATTAGTTAATATATTAAAAAGTCCTAACAATAGTTAGGACTTTTTTTATACTTTTATTTTATGAAAATAGAGACTTTACACAACCTTTTTTTAGAGTGCAATACCGTTTGCACAGATACTAGAAAAGTAGATAACAATAATATGTTTTTCGCTTTAAGCGGAGAAAATTTTAATGGCAATACTTTTGCTAAAGAAGCCTTAGCTAAAGGCGCTAAATACGCAATTATAGATGACAAAAACTATAAAACAGCTGACAACACCATATTGGTAGAAAACAGCCTTAAAACGCTTCAAGAACTAGCAACATACCATAGAGATTATTTGGGTGTTAAAATTATTTCGTTAACAGGAAGTAATGGAAAGACAACAACTAAAGAACTAATAAATGTTGTGCTTTCTAAAAAATATAATACAACTGCTACTATTGGCAATTTAAACAACCACATTGGCGTCCCTCTTACCCTTCTAGCTATGACAAAGGATACAGAAATAGGTATTGTAGAGATGGGGGCAAATCATAAAAAAGAAATTGAGTTTTTATGCCAAATAGCAAAACCTGATTATGGATACATTACCAATTTTGGCAAGGCACATCTTGAAGGGTTTGGAAGTACCGAAGGTGTTATTGAAGGTAAAAGTGAGCTATACCATTACTTAACATCTAATAATAAGTTTGTCTTTTTTAATGCGGATGATAGTATTCAAAAACAAAAACTATTACAATATTTTAAAAAAGTAGGGTTTAGCACGGATGATACAAACTACTTTAAAATTGAATTATTAGAGTCCAATCCATATGTGACTTTTGAATTTGAAGGGACTAAAATTAAATCAAATCTAATAGGTGAATATAACTTTACAAATCTTTGCGCAGCAGCTATAATTGGCAAATATTTTAATGTAGAATTGCTAAATATTAAACAAGCAATAGAAAGTTATACCCCCACTAATAATCGCTCTCAAATAATCAAAAAGGATAGTAATACTATTATTTTAGATGCTTATAATGCTAATCCATCTAGCATGGAGGTTGCCTTAAAAAACTTTAGCTCTCAAGATTACAAAAACAAAGTGGTTGTATTGGGTGATATGTTTGAATTAGGAAGTTCAGCTTCGGTAGAACATCAAAACATTGTTAATCTTGCAATAAGTTTAGATATTGACCAGATTATACTTCTGGGAGAAAATTTCTTAAAAACAAAAGCTAACAGCTCTAAAGTTATTCAGTACAGATCATTTGATGATTTTAAAAACAATTACAAGTCAATTACAAATAGTGCCTTGCTAATTAAAGGTTCTAGAGGAATGGCTTTAGAAAGAGCTTTAGAATTGTTATAACAAAAAAAAATCCGAAACATAAGTTTCGGATTTTTTTTGTGGGCGACAAGGGATTCGAACCCCTGACCCCTTGGGTGTAAACCAAGTGCTCTGAACCAACTGAGCTAGTCGCCCTTCGTATTAGGACTGCAAAGATAGATTAGTTTTTCAATTCTCAAAAACTTTTTGACAAAAAAAATCATTTTTTTTTACAAAAAAAACTAACTCATTAATTTATAGTGATTAACAAAACTAGAAATTATAAATATTTTAATATTTTTGATTTTAAATAAGCTCCAAATTTGAATTACATATCATTAATTGACGAATTAGGCATCGATATTGACACAATAGCGACCCTAAATGACGCAAAAATTATTAGACTCCAAAAACAACTTAAAGCAAAAGCTGTTTTAGAGCAAAAAAGTAATTTAGGAGAATTAGCTTCATTGGTTGATGAGTTTAAAGACGAAAACATTAGAAAACACCATGTTTTTGTTGAAAATCACAAATGGCTTAAACAAATTATTAGTGGCGATTATAGTAACATTCCGCAAAGCTCTGTATATATAGATCATGAGTCTATAGGCGACATAGAAGCATTAAAACATTTTCTAGAACCTTACTTAAAAGCACATATAAAACCTTTTTTGTCTGAGACTTTAAATAAAGGGAAGTATATATTATTAATCAATAGTATTGAAAGTACTTTATTATATACCGAAAGTGTAGAGCAACTAATTGTTAACTTTTTTATTTCAAAATTAAATTACGCTAAAGTATATATTGAACAAGGTAAACTTAAAGATACACACGCGCCTGTTGCTTATATAACCAATCGTAATTTTATAAAGTGCCTAAGTCAGTACCCTAACTCGTTTACAGAGGAGGTCAATGAGTTAAACTCTGAAGTTATTGACACTTATAATTCTAAACGTAAAAATGTAGATAACCATATATTTATTTTTACTGCAAAAACTATGGTTGCGTTTGGAGAGCTTAACACCTCAAGTTACATGCTTAAAGACGTATTAGAATCTAATGCAGATATAGCTAGACCGTACGCATATAGTACAGGCTCTAAGTCTAAAACTAAGTCTGGGTTTGGTGTTGGGATTTGGAGTATTATTGTATTGGTTGTAATTATAATAAGATTAGTGTCTGCTAGTTTTAACTTTTCAAGCAGCTCTAACAATACCGATACTATATATAAAAATTTTAAAATAAATAACTCTGATAACAATAACTTAAATAAAGAGCATATTTTAGAAGCTATAAAAAGAATTCAAGAGCAAAAAGAGGCAGTAAAAAATGACTCTACAACCCTAGAAACTGAAAATGAAACTATTAATGAAGATAATTCTGAAAAGCATTTAATTGGAGATAAAGTAACTTTACCGGATATCGATAATAGTTATAAATCAGAAGATCATACTAGATTTATATATGCTCTTAAATTAAAAACCAATAGAAATGATGAAAGTTTAGGCAGTAGTAACACTGTACGGTTAAATGCTTTTACTAACCCGTACCCTAAAACTTTTAACAACATTAAAGCTTACATCTCTAGCGTTGAAAAGAACAGTCAATACAGCTTGATAAAGAATAATAGTGCTAATGACCTGATCATATTTAAACTAAAACCTGGTATCGACCAATCAATCTTTATCCCTAAAGACAAAAAGATATATATAGATTTAAATAAAAACGACTCTCTTGTTTTTTATTCAGGAGCTGGTTTTGTAGTAGACAAATTCTCTTATTTTAAGTCAAACGCTACGTTATCAAAACTTTATATTGTGGAGGAAATGAACGGTAATTTATATAAAGAAATTAATGTACTACCCCATAGATTATCTATCTATAATAAAACCATTTTAAATCAAAAAGGTAAAATAAAAGATACTAGTAAATTAGATGTTATTAAAACTAAAAACATCCAATTAAAAGCTATTAATATTGATAAAGTTTAAACTAATTGGTATAAGAAAAAGTATAGTTAAGTTTATTTCAATCCAGTTTTACTATCGTCTTTAAATTGATTTTGCTTTTCTTTTTCTTTATCTGGCAAAAGAGCATATAAGGCATAAACCGTATGTTTTAATGTTTTATAATCACTGCGCTCCAAAGCTTCATCACCTTGTTTTATTAATTTTTTAGCTTTTTTAGTGTCTGTATATTCAGAACTATATTTTAAGCCTAAATAATAACTTATAAAATTTTCGTCACTAGATTGTAAAATAGAATTATAAAGCACATCTAACTCTTTAGTTTTTGCTCTAATTAAATATTTATCTCCAGAGTTTATAATTTCTTTTTCGTTAGCAATAGCCTTAAGGTATTTTGGCCTAAACTTATCGTTTTCATCTTTATTAACCTCCCACTCTACAGCTTGTTTAGAGTAGTTGTACTCTTCAATTTCTAAAGCAATAACTTTGTTTCTTGTTAAGGAGTCAAACTCTTGAATTAACTTACGTTTCTTATCATCTAACTGGTATTTTTGATCAGAAACATCATCTTCATCTAATAATGTTGTTTCAATCTGTACTTCTATTAAACCTACTCTTAATTGTTCTAATTTATTAGAATATTCAAAATTTTCATTTTCAACTTGCTCTTTAATTAAATGGTCCACTTCAGATAACACTGAGTTGATTTCCATGTTAATTTTACTAATGCTTATTGCACGTTCTGACTCGCTAAACACGTTTTTAAACTCTTGGTCACAAGCTTGTAAATACACATTAATTTTTAAATCTCTTGACTCGGTAATTTCTAATTCAATTTCTATATCCGTTCCTTTAATTAAATCGTCTTCAAGGTCTTTTCCAGAAAACTCGATATATCCAATACTAAGACCAGAACTTGGTAGGCCTTTAGATTGACCTTCAACTATATTAATAATTAGATTAGCATCGGAGTCTTTAAGTATTGTTTTGGATGCTGTTTTATATATTTTCTTTTTTAAAGGCAAAATACTTCCTTTACCAAAAATCTGTTCTAATCTAGTTGTAGACGCATCAATATCGTCTATTTCCATACATATATCAATTGGCAACGGTTGTCCTAACACATTATAACTTCCTTGATTTATAGCTATAGTATTAATTGTTTTTAACACCGTTAAATCTTGGTCTAAAACTTGAACTTTAAATCTATTTAACTGTCCTTTTAATAACGGAACAAACTCAGAAAAACCATTATTTACTACCGTTTTAATCCCAGAATCATAACCACCATCTGCTCTTGTAATTCTGTATTTTAAATTATTACCTGACACTTTACAAGTAATTAACTCTTCTAAATCTCTTGTATTTTGTTCAAAAAACAATTGTGTTTCAATACTATTTTCTTCTTCTTTAATAGCGTTATCCACATCTTGTAAAATAGAGGGTTTAGAACCTGCAAAATATGCAGCACCATCAACAACAGCGGATGTAGGATCAATACTCGAGTCTACTAAAATTCCTGTCTCCTCTTTTATTCTTTGTTTAATTAAAGGCACATAAGTACTACCACCAATTAAAATTAATCGGTCTATTTGAGAATTTATTAATTGATTTTGAGAAATCACCTTTTTTATAAACGTAATAGTTTGTTCTACTTTAGAGGTAATAACCGCTTCAAACTGCGCTCTAGTTATTATAATTTGATCAAATAAATTGGTGTTATTTATATCAATATCTAATTCTATTTCAGTTTCTGGATAAACGGATAATTCCTTTTTAGCCTCTTCTGCTTTTTTAAGCAATTCAAAATACAATCCTTTATAATTACTAGATTTAGATTTTATGTCTTTCCAAAGATTAGTAATATTAGTTTTAGCTTCAATCTGAGGGATGATAATTTTTTCGACAATTAAATTGTCAAAATCTGCACCTCCTAAAAAATTATCCCCTTCATTATCTATAACTTTTAATTCTCTATCATTTACTTCAACTAAAGCGACATCAAAAGTACCACCTCCAAAATCATAAACTATCCATTTTTTTGACGTTTCAATATCCAAATTAGCTTGGTTTGCAAACGCTAGACAAGCAGCAATTGGCTCTTGCAATAAGACTACCTCTTTAAAACCAGCTAATAGTCCTGCTTTTTTAGTTGCATTAGATTGTATCGTATCAAAAGACGCTGGAATAGTAATAACAGCTGTTTGCAATTGATCTGTGTCTGTAACAAAGTTTTGGAGTTCTTTTAATATTAACGAAGACAGCTCTATTGGAGACACCTCTTTATCTATAGAAGGAATAAAATAAGTCTCTTGTGTGCCCATTTTACGTTTAAAAAGCATGCAAACATTTTCTGCATCTTTTTCTAAATAATCTAATGCCTTGTCACCAATAATGGTTCTGTTACCTCTAAAAGCCACACAAGATGGTAAGGTTTGTTTTAAGCCTAATGGATTGTTATATATTTTAACAGCACCATTGTTGTAATTGGCAATTAAGCTATTTGTGGTCCCTAAATCTATTGCAAAATTAATGGTCTTCATTGGGTATTAGTCTACAATTACAATTCCTTTTTGTACTAAAGTATTTTCTTCATTAATCTTTTTATAGACTATAGGTTTTAACACTTTAACTATTTTCATATTCGCGTTTAAATCGCCAGTTATGTTTGCCTCGACATCAGTCATCTCGTTACGGTACGTTTGCCCTAATGGATTAACAACATGAAAACCTAAAGCTTCAAACTCGTGATAAATCCGATCAATATTTCTATTAAAAAGGGTTAAGTCTTCTTTATTACTTTTAAGTTGAATAGAAAAAATTTGATTGATAATTTCCAGCATTTTTAAATTGAATTAAATGAAAGCTGTAAGATACAATTAATTGGAAATTAAACCACTTCGGCTACTACAAAAGTACTACCACCAATATATATTACATCTTCTTCCGAAGCTGTTTTTAATGCAATTTGATAAGCCTCATTAACTGAAGAAAAAGCTGATCCTTGAAAGCCATTAGCAATAAATTTAGCTTTTAAAATATTTTGGTCTAAACCTCTTGGTACATCTGGTTTACAAAAGTAATAAGTTGCATTTTTAGTCAGTAGTGGTAAAATAGAAACTAAGTCCTTATCATTAACTACACCAAAAACAATATGTAGTTTTTTAAAATTAGTGGCTAACAATTGTTGCATTGCTAAGGTCAACCCCTCTTTGTTATGTGCTGTGTCACAGATTACTTTTGGATTTTCATTTAAAATTTGCCAACGTCCTTTTAAGCCTGTATTTTTTACAGTATTTAGTAATCCGTTTTTAATATTTTGATGAGAAATTTTAAACCCCTTTTGCTTAATAAATTTAATAGTTTCTAGGACGCCCTGTGTATTTTTAGTTTGATAGCTTCCTTTTAAATCTGTAGAAAATGTTTTGTTATTAATTTGATCTGCAAAAACTATTGGGCTATTATTTTTTTCAGCTACAGCTTCAAAAACTGGTTTAGTTTCTGTTTGGGTCTCACTAATAACCACAGGAATATTAGGTTTAATTACCCCTGCTTTTTCTAAGGCGATTAACTGTAAAGTATCACCTAAAAACTGTACATGATCAATACCAATATTAGTTATTAAAGACACCTCTGGAGTAATAATATTTGTAGAGTCTAATCGTCCACCTAAACCAACTTCAATAATAGCGATATCCACTTTTTGTTTAGCAAAATAGTCAAAAGCCATACCTACTGTCATTTCAAAAAAAGACAGTTTTTGTTTGTCTAAAAAATCTTTGTTTCGTTTTATAAAACCAATAACAAATTGCTTACTTATCTCTTTGCTATTAATTTTAATGCGTTCTCTAAAGTCTTTTAAATGCGGAGACGTATACAAACCAACCTTATAGCCGGCTTCCTGTAAAATAGAAGCTAGCATATGACTGCTAGACCCTTTACCGTTAGTACCTGCTACATGTATAGATTTAAATTTATGTTGTGGATTTTTAAGATGCTTACCTAAAGCTAAAGTATTAGTTAAGTCTTTTTTAAAAGCAGACTGACCTTGTTTTTGATACATTGGAAGTTGTAAGAACATCCAGTTTACAGTCTCCTGATAGGTCATTAATTAGACTTAAAGTTGATACTAACGTATCCTATTTGAGTAACCGGTGCGTTAGAATCTGTATTAAACTTAAATGAAAGTGCTGTTTTTCTAGCTGCTTCAAATAGACAACTATCCCCAGTTGTGCCTTGTTCTCCAGGCTCGGCAACTGTAACTTGACCAGAACGATTTACTTTAATTTTAACAACCACTAAACCATACTCGTTATTACAGTCAGGTTTAAAAGACTTATTACCTAAGATTCCTCGACCATTTAACCCATAACCAACACCATCCCCTGTACCTTTTCCAGAGCCATCACCAAATTTACTTGGTCCATAGGATTTACCTGTTCCTGGTCCATTTCCGGGACCACTACCAGGACCTTCATTATTAGAATCTGTAGGGTTTTCTGAATTATTTATTCCATTAATTAAAGCATCATTAGCTTTTTTAATCTCTTCCTGTCTCTTTTTTTCTGCTGCTTCTGCTGCTGCTTTAGCTGCTTTCTCTTTAGCTATTTTATCTGCTTTTGCTTTTTCAATAGCGTCTTTTTCTTTTTTAGCTTGCTCTTGCTGCTTTTTAATTAAAACTGCTTCTTCCTCTTCTTGTGTTAACACGTTTTCTTTGGACGTTGCTGCAGCAGCTTCTTGCTGCACTTCAGGTTTCACTTCTTCTGGTTTAGCCTCCGTAGGCTCAGATGTTGCTGCAGGTGCTGGCGCACCGCCTCCGCCACCAGACGAGCCTCCAAAATTAATAGCCACTCCATACTCTTCTGGTGGATCCATATAATTTTGACCTACCACAAATAGCAGCAATATTAATATCAACATAATTAATGTTGTTATTTTTGCCGAATTTCGTTCGTGTTTGGTTTTGAAGTACTTCATTTTATTGTGCTTTTACTGCCAAAGTAGATTTAATCTTGTTTCTATTTGCAATATCCATAATGAAAACAACATGTTGCATTTCTACACTTTCGTCAGAACGAATAGTAATAGTTGGCGAGTCTACGTTACCAACTTTTGCTAATACTTCTGTTTCTAAATCTTCTTTAGATACTTGCTTCATGTCTACATAATAGTTGACATTTTTGTCAACACTTACAGATACATTTTTAGTCTGTGTGGTTTTACTTGTAGATTTAGGTAATAATAAATCTATAGCTTCCGCTGAAACTAATGTTGATGCAATCATAAAAAAGATAAGCAGCAAGAACACGATGTCCGTCATAGACGACATGTTAAATTCTGGTGTTACTTTATTTCTTCCTCTTAATCGCATATTAGCTAGGTTCGTTTAATAAATCTAAAAATTCTAATGAGTTTGCTTCCATTTGATATACCACTTTATCAGTTTTAACAACTAAGTGATTATAAGTTATATAAGCTACAATACCAACAATTAAACCACCAACTGTAGTTGTCATTGCTGTATATAAACCATCAGCTAAAGTTTTTATATCGATTGAACCTCCTGAATTTGCAATTTCAAATATGGATAATATCATTCCAATAACTGTTCCAAGAAAACCAATCATTGGTGCAGCGCCAGAAATTGTTGCTAATACACTAACGTTTTTTTCTAAACTATAAATTTCTAATCGTCCAGCGTTTTCAATAGCTGTATTGATATCCTCAAGTGGTTTCCCTATTCTAGAAATCCCTTTGCTGATTAATCTAGATACTGGAGAGTCAACCGTAGTACATAGGTTTTGAGCAGATTCAATTTTACCATTACTGACGTAGTCTTTTATTTGATTCATAAAATTAGCATCTACTTTTGATGCTTCTTTTATAGATAATATTCTTTCAAAATAAATATATAAAGTTAATACCAGCATTATCATCAATAAACTAATAATTACTATTCCCGCAGTCCCCCCTGTTGTTATTAGCTCTATTATCGATAATGTTTTCTCAACTTGTTCTTCTTCTAGTAATGGATCAACCGCTTGAGCAGTCTCTTGGATTAATGTACTTAGCATATTATATATTTAGATAAGTGTATAACGTTAAATTTTTGTTTTGAGTATATATTAAAATAAAGTTCTTGTCCAGAAAAACACTAATGTTCCTGCTAAAAATCCTACTAAAGCTAACCATGAGATTTTTTTGAAATACCAGAAAAAATCAATTTTTTCCATTCCCATAGCTACAACTCCTGCAGCAGATCCTATTATTAACATACTACCTCCTGTTCCAGCAGAATAGGCTATAAAGTGCCATAACTCATTATCAATTGGCTCTGAAAACATTCCTAAACTTGCAGCTACTAAAGGTACATTGTCGATTACTGCCGACCCAATACCTAATAATATAATAACCAAATCTGAAACGCCTTCATGATGCAACTCTGTACCCATCATTGGCATACTTTCTTTTAAAGTAGATGCAAATCCGAATAATGTTCCTAAGGATTCTAATGCTGCAACAGCCATTAAAATTCCTAAGAAAAATAAAATACTAGGCAACTCAATCTTAGATAACGAGTGTTGTACTGGACTGTGCTTTGCAAGATCATCACTTTCTCCATTAAATTCTGTTAAACTAAACTTAGCAGAACTATATATTTCTGCAAAAATAGCGACCACACCTAAAGCTAACATCATACCTACATAAGGTGGTAAATGTGTTACTGTTTTAAAAATTGGTACAAAAACAATAGCTCCTAATCCTAAATATAGCATAGTTGCGCTATATTTACTTTTAGGTTTTTCTTCCTTTTGGCCATCATCGGCTAGGTTACCTTTAAAAGCAGGTAAAAAAGAAGCTATAAATGAAGGTACTAACATACATATTAATGAAGGCAATAATAGATAACCAACTAAATGTCCTGTTGTTACTTTTTTACCAATCCAAAGCATTGTTGTTGTAACATCTCCAATCGGTGACCATGCACCTCCTGCATTTGCAGCAATAATGATTAAACCTGCAAACCAAATACGAACATCCCTATCATGAATAATTTTTTGTAATATTGAAATTAGTACAATTGTAGCGGTTAAATTGTCAATTATAGCCGATAATATAAAAGCTAAAAAAGAAAATATCCATAATATTTTTACTTTCTTTTTTGTTTTAATAAAGCTTTTAATAGTAGAAAACCCATCAAAATAATCAATAATTTCTACTATGGTCATTGCCCCTAATAAAAACACTAAAATTTCAGCAGTTTTACCCAAGTGATGGAGTAATGTTTCTTCCATTATATGCATCCTACTGTCGTGCCCTAAAGCTGCATATCCATCTACAAGTCCATGTTTAACAGAGTCAAACCATTGCGGAAATGAATCTATACCTAAAGATATTAGAGCCCAACTAATAGCCATCATAACTAATGCTGGTATTAACTTATCAATTTTAAGTTTATGCTCTAATGTTATGGCTAAATAACCAATTACAAATACTAAGATTATTAATGATTCCATTTTATACTAATTGTTTTAAGGCTATCTCAAAAGCAGTTTTGCTAATTTCCTTTTTAGAAGAACTTTTAGCGTGTACATTCTGTATAGCTTTTTTAATTGTTTCTGAAGTATCATTAAAAATAGCTTCATCAGTCATTTGTACTTTACGTTCCATAAAATAAGCAAACACACGTGCCATACCACAATTAGAAATGAAATCTGGTATTAAGCTTACACGCTCATCTGTATGCTCCATTATTGGTCCAAAGAAAATCTCTTTATCAGCAAAAGGTACATTTGCCCCACAAGAGATAACTTCTAATCCTGTATTTATCATTTGGTCTATTTGATCTTGAGTGACTAATCTTGATGCAGCACATGGTGCAAAAATCTCAGTTTCTAAAGACCAAATACGTTCATTCATTTCTGCAAAAGGAATCATGTTATCAGTAGATAATGTGTTTCCGTTTTTAGTTAAGAAAAAGTTTTTAATTTCGTCAAAAGAGAATCCCTCTTCCTTAATTACTCCTCCAGAAATATCTATAATCCCAACCACTTTGGCTCCCATTTGAGCTAAATAATATGCAGCTGCAGATCCTACATTTCCAAAACCTTGTACAACTGCACGTTTACCTTTTACACTTCCTCCGTAAACCTCATAGTAATGCCTTACAGCTTCTGCTACACCATAACCAGTAATCATATCTGCTACTGTATATTTTGTTGCAACATCAGGCGAAAAATTAGTGTTTTCAATCACCTTAATGACACCTTGACGTAATTGTCCAATACGATTAATTTTATCAGCTTCTGTTGGTTTAAAATGCCCGTTAAAAACACCTTCTTGTGGGTGCCAAACTCCTGAATCCTCTGTAATAGGAATTACTTCATGGATTTCGTCAACATTTAAGTCACCTCCTGTTCCATAATAGCTTTTTAATAATGGAGATACTGCTTTATACCAACGCTCTAAAACGCCTCTTTTTCTTGGATCTTTTGGATCAAAATTAATTCCTGATTTTGCACCTCCAATTGCTGGTCCAGAAACGGTAAATTTTACCTCCATTGTTTTTGCTAGAGATAAAACCTCATTCATGTCTAACCCTTTTCTCATTCGGGTTCCTCCTCCTGCAGCACCACCTCTTAACGAGTTGATAACGGTCCATCCTTCTGCTTCTGTTTCTGCATCTTTCCAGTTAAATACTATTTCTGGCTCTTTATTTTCGTAAATTTTTAGTAAATCTTTCATCTTTAATTTTTGGTTTCAACTTTAATATTTTTCTCTTTTAGATAAACAATTAAAGTAGCTAAAGTTGATTCATCTTATGAAGTGTTAGTTTAATTAGTTTAACAAATATAAAAAAACAAAAAATGGCTTTTAATAGTAATTTCATTTTTATTACAATAAATTATTATTAAAAATAATATTGAGTAATTTTGCTAGAGAATTAAAAAAGTGCATATAATTTATTTGTCTATTCTAAAGATGTTACCTGAAGAATGATTTTTTGAAGCTCCAGTTACAGATTTCAGACAATTAATTTCGTCTCTAAGCTTTAATACTCCTAAAAACCCAAAAATTAAGGCTTCTTTAAATTCGATAATTTTATTTGAAGGAATCACAATTTTATTAGACGTTAACAGTGCTAATTGTTCAATTAAAAAAGTATTAAAAACCCCTCCGCCAGTAGCTAAAACCGAAGCTTTCTCTGACAGATTTATAATGGTTGAAATTTGAAAAGCTATGTGCTTAACATAGGTATTCAAGATATCTTCTATTTTTAAATTATATTTATTAATTAATGGAAATATTTCTTTTTCAACCCACTCAAGTCCTAATGATTTTGGCGCTTTTTCTTTATAGAAAGATAAATTATTTAACTCGTCAAATAACTGTTTATTACAAGTTCCTTGCCTAGCGATGCTACCTTTATCATCATAATTAAAGCCTAGTTGTTCTACATATTTATTTAATACGATATTAACAGGACAAATATCAAAAGCAATTCTGCCCCCTTTTTCTTCTGAAGAAATATTAGCAAAACCACCTAAGTTTAGACACCAATTATAATTAGAAAATAAAAGTTGATCACCTATAGGCACTAAAGGTGCTCCTTGACCTCCAAGCTTTACATCTTGCACCCTAAAATCACAAACAATAGTTTGATTAATTAGAGTTGCTAATTTTGGTAAATTTCCTATCTGTTTAGTATAACCTAAATTTGGTTGATGCAAAGCAGTATGCCCATGAGAACAAACAGCATCGATGTTTTTAATAGTATTTGTTAAAATAAATTGTTTAATTACTGTAGCTAAATAGTCAGTGTAATCTTCATCAATTTTAGCTAACTGCTCCTTACTTAATCCCGTTAAGTTTTTAAGAGTTTTAAACCAATAATCTGGGTAAGAAACAGTCTGAGCAGCTAATATATTAAAGCTCCAAGTAGTTCCTTTTTTAAATGAAATGTAGGCAAGATCTATACCGTCTAAAGACGTGCCAGACATAACCCCAATTACATTATATTTGTCTTTACCCATATCCTGTAAAAATAACTATATCGATTGAAAAAATGCTAATAAAAACTTATCTTTGCATTCAAATTATATTAAATTAACAATCTGACATAAATTATGGATTTTAGCCTTACCGAAGAGCATATCATGATTCGCGATGCTGCTCGCGATTTTGCACAAACAGAATTATTACCTGGAGTTATTGAAAGAGATAACGCACAAACATTTCCAAACGAATTAGTTCGTAAAATGGGAGAACTAGGTTTTATGGGGATTATGGTTGATCCAAAATATGGAGGAAGTGGACTAGATGCTATTTCTTACGTATTAATTATGGAAGAGTTATCTAAAGTTGATGCTTCAGCTTCTGTGATGGTATCTGTAAACAACTCATTAGTTTGTTATGGACTTGAAGCTTATGGTAGCGAAGAGCAAAAACAAAAATACTTAACTAAACTTGCTACTGGAGAGCAAATAGGTGCTTTTTGTTTAAGCGAGCCTGAAGCTGGTAGTGATGCAACATCGCAGAAAACTACAGCTATAGATATGGGTGACCATTATCTAATTAATGGCACAAAAAACTGGATTACTAATGGTGGACGTAGTGATGTATATTTAGTAATTGCACAAACAGATAGAGATAAAGGCCATAAAGGTATTAATGCTTTTATAGTTGAAAAAGGAACACCTGGTTTTGATATTGGACCTAAAGAAGATAAATTAGGAATTAGAGGAAGTGATACACATACATTACAGTTTAATGATGTTAAAGTCCCAAAAGAAAATAGAATTGGTGAGGACGGATTTGGATTTAAATTTGCAATGAAAACATTATCTGGTGGACGTATCGGAATTGCTGCTCAAGCATTAGGTATCGCAGCAGGAGCTTATGAATTAGCTTTAAAATACAGTAAAGAACGTAAAGCGTTTGGTACAGAAATTTGTAACCATCAAGCAATTGCATTTAAATTAGCTGATATGTATACAGAGATTGAAGCTGCTAGAATGTTAGTTATGAAAGCTGCTTGGGATAAAGACCAAGGAAACAATTATGATATGTCTAGTGCTATGGCTAAGCTATATGCTTCTAAAGTAGCAATGGAACAGACTGTTGAAGCAGTACAAATACATGGTGGGAATGGTTTTGTAAAAGAATATCATGTAGAGCGTATGATGCGTGATGCTAAGATTACACAGATATATGAAGGAACTTCTGAAATTCAAAAAATAGTAATATCGAGAGGTGTTATTAAAGGTTAAAACTTAATTACAATTATAAAAAAAAGGCTTAAATTTTAAATTTAAAGCCTTTTTTTTATTTTCTAGACAGATCATCTAATACTAATCTTATTTCACCATAAGTATATTTATCATCTATTTGGTGTTTTAAATCTGATAAGTTTTCAAACTTATGTTTTGGAATAAGTGCTTTTAATTCTCTGTAATGTTTATCAGAAATTAAATCTGATATTTTCACTTCACCAGAGGGAATAAAACTAGCTAAATGTCCCATAATAGTATTAATGTTTAAATCTCGTTCAAAAGCAATTTGTTCAATTGATTTACCTGATTTAAATAAAACTAAAGAAGTCTCTTTAGTTTCGCCCTTTTTTCTTTTAGGCTTCTCAATTTCAAAAATCTCTTTATCTTTTGAAGTTTCAATATCATTTTCATCACAGTAATCACGTATCACTTTTAATATTTCGTTTCCATATTTAGCGACACGAGTTTTACCAAACCCATTTACTTTTAATAATTCTTGAGTATTTGTAGGCAATGTTTCGCACATCTCATACAGAGATTTTTGTGTGAATATCTGAAAATGAACTAAATCTTCTCTTTTTGCAATCGTATTTCTTAACTCTCTTAATAATTCAAAAAGCTCGACATTAGTCGTTCCATCTACAACAGTACTTCTAGCTTTTTTGGGCTTATCTTTAGTTAAAAACACAGACTTAACTCTTAATTCTAAAAATGAATTAATATTAAAACCTTCAGTCAAATTTGAAAAGTAAAGTTGCTTAGTTGCTATCAACTCTTCTATTAAATCTAATTGTTTACTTATATCTGATTCTAAAGTTTTATTATCTGTTGAAAACTTAAAAGTTTTATAAACATCGATAATCTTACTTTCTGTTTGTGATTTAAAATATTGTATTGCTTTCTTAAATCTATTTTGAATATCATTACTAGATTCTGGTGAAACAGTTATATCTGCAAGAACACTAAGCTGAGCATTAAACCCATTAGCAACTTTTAGTAAAGCAGTAACACTGTCTTTAATACTTAATAATGGATCTTCTAAATTACCTTGAAAACTACCTCTGTTTTTATAGTAAACATCAAGGATTCTATTAACTGGAGATAATAAATCATAAAAATTAAATAATTCAGAAATTAAACTTAATTGATAATCTGCTCTAGACTTTTTTAAAATAGAATCATCTGGTTGATTTTGTTCAGCTTCTTTATTAAACTGAATAACATTATTATCACTTATAATTTGACTAGAATGTATCTTACTATTAAGCACTAATCCATCTAAAGATTTACATCTACTTAATGCAACATAAGTCTGACCGTGTGCAAATGCTCCTTTTGCATCGATTATAGCTTTATCAAAAGTTAATCCTTGACTTTTATGTATTGTAATGGACCATGCTAATCTTAAAGGCATTTGAGTGTATGACCCTATTTTATTTTCTGTAATAGCTTTTGTTTCAGTATTAACGGTATAATTAATATTATCCCAAACCTCAGGAGTAACATTAATATTATAGTCGTCATCAGGACATTTAACTACTACTTCATTATTATCTAAAAAAACAACTTTACCTATTTTTCCATTAAAATACCTTTTCTCAACAGAACTATCGTTTTTCACAAACATTACCTGAGCACCAACTTTAAGAGATAAACTCTCTTTATTGGGATAAGAAAATTCAGGAAACTTGCCTTCTATTTTAGCTTTATAAATATGTGATTTCCCTTTTAATTTTTCTAATTTTAAATTATTAGTTTGTTCTGCCTTATTATTATGAGTTGTTAAAGATATATAACCTTCATCTTCATTAGGTTCAAAATCAGGTTTAAAACGTTTATTTAATTCGTTAGCTGATTTTTCCGAAAGTTTATTTGTCCTAATTTCGTTTAGGATATTTATAAACAATGGATTATCCTGTCTATAAATATGTTTAAGTTCTACAGTTATAGGGTTACATTGTTTATAAGCAAGGCTACTAAAAAAAGAAAGCATTACTATAAAATTGTTTTAACAGTTGCCATTCATTATCTTTTACAACAGGTGATAATTGTTGCAAATCACCAATCATTAAAACTTGAATACCTCCAAAAACTAAATTTCTATTTCTAAAACGACGAAGAGTTTTATCAATACCATCCAATAAATCAGCTCTAACCATACTGATTTCATCAATAACTAATAAATCCAATGACTTAATAATATTGATTTTAGTTTTACTAAACTTCCTTTTAAAGCCTGTTGAAGAATTTAAATCATCATTAGGAAGAATAGGACCAAATGGTAATTGAAAAAACGAATGTATAGTAACTCCTTTCGCATTAATAGCTGCTACTCCAGTTGGAGCGACAACCACAATACGTTTTAATGACCTTAATTTTAAATTATGAAGAAATGTAGTTTTCCCCGTTCCAGCTTTACCTGTTAAAAAAATATTTCTATTAGTATTATTAACAAAGTTTCTAGCTAAATCTAATTCTATGTTACTATCCATAAGCAATTATATACCAAGATTGACAAGATAAAAAAAGGAGATGTTATATTAATAGCTTTAGATAATTTTCTAAATAATATTGCACAAAAAAACCCTTCATAAATAAATATGAAGGGTTTCTAAAAAAGGCGACGACCTACT
>CANNFD010000012.1 GCA_947503885.1 uncultured Olleya sp.
GTTGTGGTAATAGATAATGACTTAAACACAGATCCATTAGTAGCAGAAACTATTGTAGTGACAGTAGTCAATGATGTGACTGGAGAAAGTGAAGACATTACATTAACAGAGACAGGACCAGATACAGGTGAGTTTGCAGGAACTGTAGATACGTCATCAGACCCAACAGATAATGGAGATAACGACGGAACAATATACACGCAATCAGGCGATACCGTAACAGTAACGTATGACGATGCTTTAACTTCAACAGGAGGGACAGCAACAGTAACTGATACAGATGTTGTAGGAGATACTGATACAGATGGTGATGGAGTTTTAGATTCTGTAGAAATTACTAACGGTACTGATCCAAATAACGATTGTGATTATAACGTTTCTGATATAACAGAAGAAATTACATCAGGAGCAGATTGTGATAATGATGGATTAACAAATGCAGAGGAAATTACAGGAGTAGATGATCCTGTAACCCCAGCAGATCCAGCAGGAAACATAACAGACCCAACAGATCCAGACACAGATGGAGACGGAGTAACAGATGGACAAGAAGCATTAGATGGAACAGATCCAAATGACTCTTGTGACTATGTAATAGCAAGTATTACATTAACAATAGACTCAGGAGCAGATTGTGATAATGATGGATTAACAGATGCAGAGGAAATTACAGGAATAGATGATCCTATAACTCCAGCAGATCCAGCAGGAAACTTAACAGATCCAACAGATCCAGATACAGATGGAGACGGAGTAACAGATGGACAAGAAGCATTAGACGGAACAAATCCAAATGATTCTTGTGACTATATTGACTCTAGTATTACATTAGTACAAGATGATATATACCTAAATGCCGATTGTGATGGTGACGGAGTTACTAACGGACAAGAGATTGTAGACGGTACAAACCCATCTGACCCATGTAGCTTCTTAACAGGAAGTCAAAATGAAACTTTAGTTTCTGCAGCTTGGGAAGCCTTAGATTGTGATGGTGATGGTGTAATTAATGGCACTGAGTTAGTTGATAATACAGATCCACAAAATCCATGTGATTTTGTTACAGATAATACAACTGTGCCACAATCTTTAGAGTGGTTAAATGGTGACTGTGACGGTGATAATGTTCCTAACGGAGTTGAACAATCAGAAGGAGATACCGATGGTGATGATTTACCTAACTGGAATGATACAGATGATGACGGAGATGGTGTAGATACTATTAATGAAGATTATGGTAATACAGACTTAGAGGATGGTGATTTAGATCCAACTGGAGATAATGATCCAACTAATGATGACACTGATGGTGATGGTATACCTGATTATTTAGATAATGATGATGATAATGATGGTATTTTAACCGAAGACGAATATCCTGACCCTAACAATGATGGTATTGGATTTGGTGGTGATGCTGTAGATAGTGATGGTGACGGGTTACCAGACTATTTAGATGTTAACAACGCTTCGCCTTCAGAAGATGATCTTGAAATATTTAATGCTGTTACACCAAACGGTGATGGAGATAATGATGTATTTATAATTAGAAATATAGAACTGTATCCAGAAAATACTGTTAAGGTTTATAACAGATGGGGTGTTATTGTTTATGAAACTTCAGGTTATGGATCAAGAGGTAACTATTTTAATGGTAGATCAAATGGAAGAGTTACTATTCTTGAAGATGAATTACTACCTGTAGGAACGTATTTCTATGTAGTAGAATATCTGGTAGATGGAGAAACTAAGTCTAGAGCTGGTTATCTATACCTTCAACGTTAATAATTAAAAAAGAGGCAGTTTTATACTGCCTCTTAATTAAAAAATAAATTCATATCTTATTTAAAATGAAAAATAGAATTTTAATATTAGTAGCTGTGATAAGTTCGTTTTGTTTAGTAGAAGTATCTGCTCAACAAGATGCACAATACACACAATACATGTATAATACCCTAAGTATAAATCCTGCTTATGCAGGCGCTAGAGATGGTTTAAGTACATTGTTGTTGTATCGCACACAATGGGTTGGATTAGATGGAGCTCCTGACACAGGAACATTTAATATACATTCACCTATAGGCCAAGAAGATAAAGTAGGTTTGGGATTATCTGTTGTTAATGATAGAATTGGGCCAACTCAAGAAACTTATTTTAATGCTTCTTTCTCTTATTCTATTAATACTTCTGATGAAGGTAAACTATCTCTAGGTATTCATGGAGGTGGTAGTTTACTTGATATAAAATATTCTGAGCTAAGTCAATATAATAATGGAGATGTTTTATTACAAAGCGATATAGATAATAAGTTTTCACCTCAAGTAGGTGCAGGTGTTTATTACCGTAGTGCGGATAAATGGTATTTAGGACTTTCTGTTCCAAATATTCTTGAAACTAAGTATTTTGATAACGAGTCTTTATCTCAAGCTTCAGAGAGAATGCACATTTTTTTAATGGGAGGTTATGTGTTTGATATTAATACAGACTTAAAGTTGAAACCAGCATTCTTATTTAAAGAAGTATCTGGAGCACCTTTACAAGCAGATTTAACTTTAAATGCTTTATTTAAAGAGAAGTTTACATTTGGTTTAGCTTATAGATGGTCTGCTGCAGTTAGTGGCTTGTTAGGATATCAAGTATCTGACAGCTTAATGTTAGGTTTTGGTTATGATAGAGAAGTAACAGATTTAGGTAAAACTAAATTTGATTCAGGATCTTTTGAAGTGTTTTTAAGGTTTGAACCAAGAGATGTCACTAAGATTTTATCACCTAGATTCTTTTAATATATTGATAATATAAATTATGAAAAATAGATATATACTTTCTACTTTAATTATTGCACTGTCGTATACCTTCACATTTGCTCAAAATGATGGTATATCAACTAGTACAGAAAAGAAGTACGATAAACTTTCTTATGTAGAGACAACTAAAGAGTTGTTGAAGTTAGTAGAGAAAGGTAATAAAACACCAGAAGTTTATAAAAAGTTAGCAAATTCATATTACTTTAATACTAAAATGGAAGAAGCTTCTATATGGTATGGAGAATTATTTAAATTAGACGCAGTTGTTGAGTACGAGTATTATTATAGATATGCAATGAGCCTTAAAGCTATTGGAGACTATAAAGGTGCTAATGCTAATATGAAAAAATTTGCAATTTTAAAACCTAATGATTCTAGAGCAATTTTATTTTCTAAATCACCAAATTATTTAGAAACTATTGAATCACTTTCAGGCGATTTTGAATTAGAGAATTTAGATTTTAACTCACGTTTTTCAGATTTTGGAACTTCTTTCTACAAAGATGGGATTGTTTTTGCATCCTCCAGAGGTGATGGTAAACTATATAAATGGAACGAGCAACCTTTTCTAGATTTGTATTTTTATAATACCGAGTCTAACACAGTAAAACCTTTTTCACAAAATATAAATACTCAATATCACGAGTCTTCAACATCTTTCACTCAAGATGGTAATACAATTTACTTTACCAGAAATAATTATTTTAAAGGTAAAGTTAGAAAAAGTGACGAAAAAGTTAATGGCCTAAAAATCTTTAAAGCAGAATTTATTAATGGAGCATGGAAAAACATTGTAAGTATGCCATTTAATAATGATGATTATAATGTGGCTCACCCAGCTTTGAGTTTAGACCAAAGTAAATTATACTTTGCTAGTGATATGCCTGGAACACGTGGTAAATCAGATATTTACTACGTAGATATTTTAGAAGATGGAACATATGGAGACCCTGTTAATTTAGGTGATGCAATTAATACAGAAGGTAGAGAAAACTTCCCGTATATTAGTAATAACGGTACGTTGTACTTTTCTTCAGATGGACATCAAGGTCTTGGAGGTTTAGATATTTTTATGACAAAATTAGATGACCCTAATCAAACGGTTACCAACCTAGGAAAACCAATTAATAGCTCAAGAGATGATTTTGAATTTATTATAGACGAGTTTTCTAATGAAGGCTACTTAACTTCTAACAGATATAATGGAAAAGGAGATGATGATATTTACAGATTTTCTAGATCTTTTTGTACACAGTTAGTATCAGGTACAACTGTTGATAAAAACACAAATGTTATAATACCATACGCAAGTGTTGTAGTTTTAAACGAGAAAGGCATCGAAGTTCAAAATTTAAATTCTGATCAAAACGGAGCTTTTAGCTATCAAGGACCTTGTACTAAACAAAAATATAATATCATAGCTTCTAAAGATGGCTATATTCAATCTGATCAAACTTTTGTGGTTAATCCTAAAAGAAAAGAAGATGTAGTATTAAAATTAAATTTAACACCAGATTCTAACCAACCTGCAGACGTAGGAAGAGATTTAGTAGAGGTGTTAAACTTAAATCCTATCTATTTTGATTTTGACAAATCTAATATAAGACCTGATGCAGAAATCGAACTTTGGAAAGTTATTGATTACATGAAAAAATACCCATCAATTAGAATTGACGTACAATCGCATACAGATTCTAGAGCTTCTGATGATTATAACTGGGCATTGTCAAATAGAAGAAATGTGGCAACCAAGCAATATATAATTACAAAAGGAGGTATTGCTGCCGATAGATTAGAAGGTAAAGGTTACGGAGAAACAATGTTAGTAAACAGATGTAGTAACGGAGTTAAATGTAGCGAAGAAGAACACGATTGGAACAGAAGAAGTAACTTTATTGTTATTACTAGATAATAGTTAAAGTTTATTCTAAAATAATAAAAAAAGCATCTCTATTAGAGGTGCTTTTTTTATTAATTTTTACTTAAAACAAAACTTACCAAAAGTCTATTTATTAACTTTGTTTATCAATTATATTTAATGAAAGAAGAAAACGTAATTTTAGTAAACCAGTTTGATGAACAAATAGGATTAATGCCTAAGATGGAAGCACACCAAAAAGCATTACTACATCGTGCTTTTTCTGTATTTGTTTTTAATGATAAAAACCACTTAATGTTACAACAAAGAGCCTTAAGTAAATATCATTCTCCAGGATTATGGACTAATACCTGTTGTAGCCATCAACGAGAAGGAGAAACTAACCTTCAAGCAGGAGCCAGACGTTTAATGGAAGAAATGGGATTTGTTACCGACCTTGAAGAAAAAACATCTTTTATATATAAAGCCCCTTTTGATAATGGTTTAACAGAACACGAATTAGATCATATAATGGTAGGTTATTATGAAGATGACCCTGTAATAAATAAAGATGAAGTAGAAAGCTGGAAATGGATGCCATTAGAAGAAGTTAAAAAAGATATTGAAGCACAACCAGAACTATACACCGCTTGGTTTAAAATAATATTTGATAAGTTTTATAAATTTATAAATATCAATCATGAAAGTAACAGTTAGCAGAAAAGCACATTTTAATGCTGCACATAGATTATATCGTAAAGATTGGTCTGTCCAAAAAAATGATGAAGTCTTCGGAAAATGCAATAACCCTAACTATCATGGTCATAATTATGAACTTATAGCAAGTGTAACTGGAGATATAGACCCAGAAACAGGATTTGTAATTGATTTAAAAATTTTAAAAGACATTATAAAGGAAGAAGTTGAAGATGCTTTAGACCATAAAAACCTTAATTTAGATGTTAAAGAGTTTAAAGATTTAAATCCAACTGCCGAAAATATAGTAGTTGTTATCTACAATAAAATTAAAGCAAAGTTAAAACCTAACTTAGACCTTGAAGTTACCTTGTACGAGACACCAAGAAACTTTGTGTCCTATTCCGGTAAATAATCTAAGATAATCCCCATTAGTATAAATAAAGCCTTTAAAATACATTTAAATAGTTCTAATTTCGAACTTTATATGTAGCTTTGCATTTAAATAAATTTGAAAATTATGGCAAATAAAAGAGACCTAAAAAAAGACATTAATTACGTTTTAGGAGATATTATTGAAGCAGTTTATGTTTGGGAATATTCAAACACTGACAAAGACAACAAAGAAAGTGGAGCTATCATAGATGATGCTATTGCAACATTTGACGACCTTATAGCTAAAACAAATGCAAAAGACGTTGAAAACAAAAAAGCACACTTTAACGCTATCAAAACAGAACTTGAAGACAAGGGACGTTCATTAATTGATAGAATAAATAAATTAGGATAAAAATTTATTAAAAAAAGCTTGCAGATTTAATTATGAGAATTATATTTGCAAACTCTTTTGCCGATGTAGCTCAGCTGGCTAGAGCAGCTGATTTGTAATCAGCAGGTCGTGGGTTCGAGTCCCTCCATCGGCTCAAAAAGCTTCTCTTTTTAAGAGGAGCTTTTTTTATACAATCAATTTAGAAAGCACAAAAAAAAGCCACCTATAATTATAGATGGCTTTTTTTGTATAAAATATTTCCTGTTACTCTGTTGCTTTTATGTTTTTAATATAGTCCTCTAATTGTTTACCGTATTTAGAAGCTTTAATCTTAGGGGTTAAAACACTATTGATCGTGTCTAAATAGATAACATTAGCATCATAGATTTCTGATAATGCTAAATATGGTGCTACTTCACTATCATTATGGTTAACTGCAAAATTGGCAGTATATAAATACTTTCGTTTTTTAAAACTAGTTATTACGCCTTCAGTTTCTTTTATTTTTAAAGTGTCATTATTTTTAATAGCTTCAAAATAATCTTTAGTTAAATCAAGGTTTTTATTATTAAATTTTCCAATCATACTTAAATACTCTTCTAATATAGCATGTTGCTTAGAACCGTTGATTTTTGCATCATACGAAAAACCTTTTAAAGTAGTATTAATTTCTGTTACACCTTTATCAGCAAAAAATGAAATACGATCATCTTCTTTTGTGTTTTTATTTAAGTATAAATAAAACATTTCAGGTTCTTCGATTTCAGATTGTAATACAAATTCTGGAGAACCATTAATACTAATCGAGTCTACTGTTACTAACACTGTGTCACTAACCTTTTTAAGGTATATAGTTCCTTTTTTTAAACCCTTTACAGTTCCTTTTACGGTTAATTTATCAGTATCATTTCCGCAAGAAAAAATTGAAACTAATAGTAATAATGCAATAATTTTTTTCATTTAAAACTTGTTTTTAGAGTGGGCAAATATCAATTAAAAAACACAAAAATACTAACCTCCAGCAGCTAATTGCATTAAAATTGTACAACCAATTGCAGCTAAAGTACCTACAGCATAACCAAACACAGCTAACAATACACCAACAGTTGCTAATGAAGGGTGAAAAGCAGATGCTACAATAGGTGCAGATGCTGCACCTCCAACATTTGCTTGACTTCCAACTGCAAGGAAAAAGTAAGGTGCTTTAATTAATTTAGCAACTAATATTAAAAGCAATGCATGAATACTCATCCAAACAAAACCAATAGCTATTAAACCTAAATTGTCAAAAATAGAACTGATATCTATTTTCATCCCGATAGTTGCTACTAATATGTATATAAACACACTACCAAATTTACTAGCCCCAGCACCTTCATAATTTTTTGCTTTGGTAAAAGATAGTAATATGGCAATAACTGTAGCAATACTAATCATCCAGAAAAAAGTACTATCTAAAAAGGTAAATGTGTTTTTTAAAGTTGCAGACTCAATTCCTGCGATAAGCTTTCCAAAAAACGGAGCTAAGTTGTCGGCACATAAATGTGCTACACTTACAGTTCCAAAAGCTATAGCTGCCATTAGCATTAAATCTGTCAATGTTGGTGTACGTTTAACACTTTCTGTAAAAGTGGACATTTTTTCTTTTAAAGCTTCAATTGACGATGTGTCAGCTTTTAACCATTTATTAATTTTTGCTCGTTTACCTATTCCAATTAATAGAATAGCCATCCAAACATTAGCGACTACAATATCTACAAAAACCATTTTACCATATTCTGCTTGATTATATCCGTATATTTCAAGCATTGCGGTTTGGTTTGCACCTCCACCAATCCAACTTCCTGCTAGCGTTGAAAGTCCTCTCCATACTGCATCCGCTCCAAAACCACCTACGGTTTCAGGTGACACAGCAGCAACTAATAAAATAGCGATGGGACCACCTATTACAATACCTATAGTACCCGTAAAAAACATGATTAACGCTTTCCAACCTAAATTAAAAACTGCTTTTAAGTCTATGCTTAAAGTCATTAAGACTAATGCAGCAGGTAATAGATAACGACTTGCAACAAAATATAAGTTTGTTTTATGTTTTACAACTTCTCCAGCATCACTAGTGGTCGTCCATTCTGGAGCTATTAATCCAATTGTGGTTAATATTGCTGGCAGCATGTAAGCCATAAATAATCCAGGTATTATTTTATAAAATTTTTCCCAAAACCCTCCTTTTAAAGATTCTGTGTAAAAAATAAAACCTAATGCTAGCATTAGTACTCCAAAAATAATAGTATCGTTTGTAAATAGTGGTTCACTCATAATGTTAGTTTATTGATATCGCAAAATAATCAAATAAACCGATTATTAAAAGGTTTAAAAACAAAGTTTGGCACAGCATTTGTAATATATAAAGCGTAATCAATTATGATGACTTTCTACTACTAGGTGTGGTTACCTAAAAAGAAACGAGTAAAGATTACATTTGGTTGGTTAGTATGAAAAAGCATCATTTTTAATGATGCTTTTTCTGTTTAATTATTTTAATAAATCTTTAACATTGTTAGCTGTTAGTTTTTTTGAAATGGCACGACAATTGTAATATTAAGAATGTAGTTACTTATGATGACTTTTACGATAGGTGTGGTTACCTAAGTTAAAACGAGTAGTAACTATCATATTTTTGGTTGGTTAGTATGAAAAAGCATCCTTTTTAGGATGCTTTTTCTATTTATATATTATTATGTAGTCTTTATTTTTTTATAAATGCGATAATACTATCTAATAACCCTATTGCTAAAGGTCTTTGTGACTCGTTATATGATTTAGAGTTTTCAAGATCATCTCCTTCAATAGTTACTAAAACATGATTCATATTTTTAATAATTTTTAACTCAGCAGTAGTAGCTGCTTCATGTAATTGTTCAGCTTCAGCTTTACTAACCTGTAAATCTTTAGTCCCGTTAATAATAAATGTTGGCAGATTTAAATTGCTAATTACCTCTGTTGGATTGTATTTCATCCAACTCATCATAAAACGTTGTGTTTCAATATTAAAAATAGAGGAGAGTGCAAGTGGGTAATCAGTAGTCGTTTTTCCTGTTTTTAAAACTTTAAAGACTCGTTTTGTATCTTCGGTAAACTGTGGTGCAGTTTTTTCTACTTGTTCTAATATTACATCATCAATACTTTGTCCTGCTCCAGCTAAAGATATAAAACCATCTGCTTTGTCTTTTGCTGCCAACATACCAACTAAACTACCTTGGTCGTGTCCCAAAATATATATCTTATTGTATTTATTTTGATTTTTAAAATAATTAATTACAGATATGGCATCGGTAACAAAATCGTCAAACTTAATAGAATTGTCAACATTATTCTGACGGATCTGTTTTACAATACGTTTGTCATACCTAAAAGATGCTATATCATTTTTAGACAATCCAATTGCCAATTTTTTAATATTATTAGTTTTTAAAAAATTTTGATTACCATCTCTATCTGTAGGTCCATAGCCTGCAATAAGGATTACTAAATTTGGTTTTTCAATAGTATTTGGAAATAATAACGTTCCATTTACATGTTTATTAATTGTAATTTCTTGACTAGAATAATTTGTGTCCTGAGCAATTGAAGAAATTGAAATAATTGCTAACAGAATTAGAAAGTGTATCCTCATAGTAAAACGTTTTAACGATTAATTCAAATAGAGTGCCATAATAGTTTTTATCTACTCAAAGTTACATCTAATATTTGAGATTATTTTACTGCTTTTTAAAATTATTAACCGTGTTTTTAATCGATATTTATTGTTTTTTATCGGTAAATGTTAAAATTTGATGTATTTCATCGATTTTTAATGTTTTTTATCTAAGTATTTTAGAATTAGTTTTATGTTTGTCTTGTACTAAAAATTACATACTTTTAGTTCAATGGATTAATTAATTAATATTTGCATTTTTAAGTTTATTAAACTTAATGTTTAATGCCAAATAGCAAAAAGCCAAGGTTGAGGGACCTTGGCTTTTATGTTTTTAATACTCTTGTTTTAAGTATAATTACAAATTTAATAAATACATTAAACTAATTATTTTATTACCCTAAAAGTTAAGTTTAATCTAGGTTTAATTATCTTTTTTGTTTTAGCAATTTGATGCAGCCAATGGTGTTGCGTTTTGCCTTTCATTATTAATAAACTTCCGTGTTCTAATAATAGCTTTTGTTTTAAAGTTGTATCGTCTTTATGTTTTAGATTAAAATAACGCGCTTCTCCAAAACTTACAGAGGCGATAATTGGATTTTCTCCAAGAGAAGACTCGTTGTCTGCATGCCAACCATTACTATCTTGACCATCTCTGTATAAATTAGCTAAACAACTAGTAAAGGTGGTGTTTGTAGTGCTTTCTATTTGTTTTTTTATTTCGCTTAAAGCGGAAGTAAAGCCAAGCGGTTGCATGGTAACATTGGAGTAAGTATAAGGTTTGTCGTTGTTGCCAAATAATGCAGTTAATCTGGGTTGGGGGTAGGTTTTTCCAAATACGGTTATGTGATCTTGCTGCCAAGGGATTTCATTTAGAAGTAAATTAAAATAAGCGTTAGCTGTTTCTAAATTAAAAAATCCAGGATAATAACTAATATCAGCATCTGGTAAGCTGAGCTTTATTTCTTCTGAAAATAACATCTTTTAAAATTTTAAATACCAATAAGCCCAATATATTAAACCAAATTGTAACGGAATACGTAAAATTAAAATCCAAACAGCTAATCCTGCTGATGCTTTTTTACTAGAAAGCATATAAAAGTGAACCATTAAAAATATAGCTAACATTACTATTATACCATAAATAGCGATGTTTTTTAAAACTGGAATACATAGTGCAATCCCTAATCCAACTTCTGCCATACCGCTTAATAACACCAATAATTTATGTTTTGGTAAATATTTAGGCATGATACGTAAATACATTTTAGGTTTAATAAAATGCATAATTCCGGCAAACACATACATTGCTGCCATTAGATAAAGATGCCAAGGATAAGCCATTATTTGTCTTTTATTTTATAAATTTAGCCTTAAAATTATATAACATGAAGTTTAGTCTTGCTATTTTACTAACATTTTTTACAACCTTTAGTGTAGCACAACTTAGGGAAGGGTTTGTGTATGCAGAGGATATTGTTTTAGACCTAGAAGTAGAGCTTAGATATTGTTATGATAATAATTTTGTAGGGCAACAAATTGATGGTTATAATAAGGAGGTTGTAATTATGACAGAGTTGGCAGCCAAAGCATTAAAAAAAGTACAAGACACACTTAAAAAACAAGGATTAGGACTTAAAGTTTACGATGCCTATAGGCCACAACGTGCAGTAAACCATTTTGTGCGTTGGGCTAAGCAAATTAATGATACTTTAAAAAAGCAAGATTTTTATCCAAACGTCCAAAAACAAAACCTTTTTAAAGCAGGTTATATAGCTTCTAAATCAAGGCATAGTAGTGGTAGCACATTAGATTTAACTATAATTAACCTTGAAACAGGACAAGAGCTTGACATGGGGACACCCTATGATTTTTTTGGACCAGAATCCTGGGTAAGCAACAAAAGCCTGACTAAAAAGCAGCAAGCAAATAGACAGTTGTTACAAGATGTTATGTTAAGTAATGGTTTTAGAAATTACCCAAAAGAGTGGTGGCACTTTACTTTAATAGGGGAGCCCTACCGTAATCAATACTTTGATTTTTTAGTTGAGTAAGTTATCTATAATACATTTAGTCTTTATTTTCTTTTTTCATAACAATTGTACGATATGGAAATGGAATTTCAATACCCTCTTTATCAAAACGTTTTTTTATGCTTTCTAAAACATCAACTTTAAGTTGAAAACTATCACTATAGTTTCTTTCCCAGGTCCATGCTCTAATAGTCATTGACGAGTCATTTAAATGGATTAAGGCAGTTTTAACTATTGGTAAGCCTTGTTGTTTTTCTAATTCAGTTCGATTATCTAAGATTAAAGGGTGATTTTTACACTCTTCTTGCATGATTTTTTTTGCTAAACCTATATCACTATCAAATGAAATCCCGATTTCAATACGTTCGCAGCATTTAAGCTCTCCCATATCATAATTAATTAGTTTTTCTTTATTAATAATGGCATTTGGGATTACTATCATCTTGTTTTCAAAATTACGAATTACTGTATGACGTAGTGTAATATCCCTGACTCTACCTACCATGGTGTCAGTAACTTTTATTAGGTCCCCAACTTTAAAAGGCTTAAAAGTAATTATAAATATACCTCCTATAATATTTGCTAACGCCTCTTGAGAAGCAAATCCAGCTATTAAAGTTATTACACCAGCACCTCCTAAAGCTGTTTGCGCAACACCTTTAAGGGAAGGGAATGCTAGAAGACAAAATACTATTCCGATAAAGTAAATTCCAACAAGTACTACATATCTTAAAAACTGAAAACTAGTAGGGTCCTGTTCTGTAGCAATCTTTTTTTCAATATCATGCTTAAACCAAATGTTAGATGTTGTAGCAGCTATGACAGTAAGCGAAAGTACAATACCAATGTAAAGTACCGTTTTAAAATCTCTAGCTAATGTGTTTTGGTGGCTTTCGTCAACAACCAAATAAGTTATTGATATTAATCCTAAAAGTAGCCATAAAGTATTAAGAATACGTTTTAAAACACTTATCGATTTTAATGGTTCACCAGGGAATTTTCTCTGTTTTTCCTTGGCAAGCCAAAGGTGTAGTTTATTTGTCAATAGGCGCAAAATTATTACTACAGCTATAATTATAATACCAAAAAAGAGGTCTTGTTTATATGTTTCTAAAAATTCTGTCATAATTAATTAGTTTTCAGTGCTCATTTAAATAGTTAGATTTCTAAATATTTTTACTTCTAAATTATTGCAATTATAAGAAGATACTTATTCATCCTTTTGCATGTAAGTGTGAATAATACTCTGCAGCTCTTGGTTTTCTGACAATGCAACAATTGCAAGATTAACATCAGTAATCAAAGGGGAGTTTTCTGGAAAGGCAAAACCATAACCTTGTTTGTAATATTCTGCTTTACTTAAATATAGATTATCTTTTTTATGTTCTTTTAAATAGTATAATAATTGTGGTCTATCAAAAACTACAGCATCAACTTCTTTGTTTTCTAAAGCTAAAATTGCCTCTTCCAAATTACTAACAGTAATTACTCTAGCTTTTGTTTTATTTAAAAAAGTTTCAGAGGAAGAACCTAAAATTGTTGCGGTTTTTCTTCCAGAAAGTTGATCGATATTTGATATTGTTGTAGTCTCTAGGTTAGAAATAGTTAATGTACTTGCAATTCCGGCAACCATAGTTGTAGCAAACAATAAGGATATAACCATCCAAGAACCTGCAATAATCCTTCCCATTAGGGTTACAGGTGCTTTGTCCCCATAGCCCGTTGTACTCATGGTTACAATAGCTAACCACATTCCGGTACCAATTCCATTTAATGGTTTGTCAGAAAATTGTTCTGGCGATTTTTTACGTTCTGCAAGCCATAATAATGTCCCAACAATTGCAAGTATTATTAAAAACACACCAATAGCCATTAGTAGTTTAACGCTAAAAAACGGTTTAATTTTTTGCCAAATACTCTGATTTTTTAATCTAGATATAATTGAAATACTAGAGTTGTAAAACGGTTGCGAGAACACCATGTTTTCTAATCGATTTGTAGTAATACTTATCGGTCCAATAACAATATCTACTTTTCCTTGGTTTAATTGGTGTAATGCTTCGTCAACGCTGTTAAAAGTGGAGTGTTTAAAATCCCAAGATTTTTGGGCTACAATTTTTTGCCAAATATCTACAGAAATTCCAGAGTTGGATTCCGTAAAGACAAAAGGTTCGCTACCTGCAAATGCAACATTTATTTTTTTTGTAGTCAGAGCTGTTGTTTCAGTCTGTGCTAAGGTTGGATTGGTTAAAAAAATAAAAATAAAACAGATATAGAGTGATTTAATTGCCATTAGCTTTTACAGTTAATTTAGTTTTGTGTTTTTAACTTATCTAAGTATAAGTAGTTGTACAAGTAATTGTTAATTTTAATTAGAGGTCTAAAAATTTAAAATGTTAGACCATTTTAAAAGGAATATTACTAATGTAGTAATAACACCACTAATCATAAATATAGTATGCCAATAATACATTTTTGCTCCCCATGTATTTCTTTGCTTCTTGCTGTATTCCTTTTTGTAATAGCCAATAAAAAACGCTCTTACTAGAAAAGTAATTATTAAAAAAAGGGCAATTGCTATAATCCAAATTTTTATCATTTTTTGATGTTTAGTTTGATTAAAACGATGATATAGGTAAACCTAGTCATGTTTTACACGAAGATACAAAAAGAGGTAGATTATAAAGCTATACTAAGACAACACTATTTAATTTATAAATCAAATGGTATAACTAAAAAAAGCCACAACTTTTGTTGTGGCTTTTTATTATAAAATAAATTTAAGTTTAAGCTTTGTTTGCTTTAACTAATATTTTAATCTCAACGTCATCTTTAATCATTTTGTCTCCTAAAGATGCAGCGATATCTGCAGTTGTACCAGAGTTATACATGATGTCCCAGTCAGTTCTATCAATAGTAAAAGTATCGCTAGCGATAGTTACATCGTCACCATTAACTGTTACAGTTGCAGGAAAAGTAATGTTCTTTTTAATTCCTTTTATTGTTAAGTTTCCACTTACGTTGTTTCCTTCTACTTTAGTAATATCAAAAGCAGCAGTACCAAACTCTTCTACATTAAAAAAGTCTGCACTTTTTAAGTGTCCAATTAATTTAGCGTTACTTTCATCATCTGCAGGGATATCTGTACAAGCAATAGTGTTGATGTCAAATATAAAGCTTCCACCTACTAACTTATCACCTTCAAATTTAGCAACTCCATTAGATACGTTTATAGTTCCTTCGTGTCCACCTACAACTTTGTTAGCTTTCCACATAATCATAGAGCTTGCTGCATCTGCTTTATATTTAGCAGCTTCGTTATTTTCAACTACAGTTTCAGCTTCTCCAGTTTTTGCTTCTTTAGCATCACTTTTACAAGCAACAACAGTTAGTCCTACTATAGCTACAGCAAAAAGGTTTAATACAATTTTTTTCATAATATAATTATTTAATTTTAGTGATTATTTTTGCAAATATACAAATAATCTTCCATGGAACATAATTAAATTATTGTTAAATAAAATAATGACATTTTGACATCATTAATAGTATTGGCAACACTTTTGCCAATCTAATTACAGTATTTTAAATTAAGTACCAAAATGAGCAAGAAAAACAAAAGTGAAATAGATATAGAAGAGGAAGTAAATACTGCTTCTAATCAAGAGGAAACAACTACAGAACAAGAAGAAAAGGAAGAACTATCTGTAGAAGAGCAATTAAAGGTTGAGCTGCAACAAGAAAAAGACAAGTTTTTACGTCTTTTTGCCGAGTTTGAAAACTATAAAAAACGTACGTCTAGAGAGCGTATGGAATTGTTTCAAACAGCAAGTAAAGATGTAATGATGTCACTTTTACCGATTTTAGACGATTTTGAGCGTGCTTTATTGCATATTGAAGATGACAAAGAAGCAGAGCAATTACGTAAAGGTGTTTTATTAATTTATAACAAATTAGTACAAGCATTGCAGCAAAAAGGACTAGCTAAAATTGAAGTTAAAAAAGGGGATGTGTTTGATGCAGATCACCACGAAGCAATAACTCAAATACCAGCACCTACTAAAGACTTAAAAGGTAAAATAGTAGACGTTATAGAAAAAGGATATAAACTAGGAGAAACTGTAATACGTTTTCCAAAAGTAATTATCGGACAATAAAACAAGTATGGCTAAAAGAGATTTTTACGAAATATTAGGTATAAATAAATCCGCTTCTCAAGCAGAAATTAAAAAAGCATACCGTAAAAAAGCAATAGAATTTCATCCGGATAAAAATCCAGATGATAAAGATGCAGAATCTAAGTTTAAAGAAGCTGCTGAAGCTTATGAGGTATTAAGTGACGAGAATAAAAAAGCACGTTACGACCAATACGGACACCAAGCGTTTGAAGGCGGTGGTGGAGGCTTCAATGGAGGCGGAATGAATATGGATGACATCTTTAGCCAATTTGGAGACATCTTTGGAGGCGGAGGCGGATTCTCTGGCTTTGGTGGTGGCTTTGGAGGAGGTCAACAACGTCGCGTTAAAGGTAGTAACCTTCGTGTACGTTTAAAATTGACTTTAGAAGAAATTGCTAACGGTGTAGAAAAGAAAATAAAAGTAAAACGTAAAGTTAAAGCACCTGGTACAACCTACAAAACATGTAGTACTTGTAATGGATCTGGTCAAGTAACTAGAGTTACAAACACTATATTAGGTCGTATGCAAACAGCATCGCCTTGTAATGCGTGTGGTGGTGCAGGACAAATTATTGACAAAAAACCTAGTGAAGCTGATGCACAAGGTATGATTGCAAAAGAAGAAACTATTCCAGTAAATATTCCTGCAGGGGTAGTAGATGGTATGCAACTTAAAGTATCTGGAAAAGGTAATGAAGCTCCTGGAAATGGAGTCTCTGGAGATTTATTAGTAGCAATCGAAGAAGAAGCTCACGAGTCTTTACAGCGTGAAGGAGATAACTTACATTACGATTTGTATGTTAGTTTACCAGATGCAATTTTAGGAAACTCTAAAGAGATTGATACAGTAACAGGAAAAGTGCGTATTAAGATTGAAGCAGGTATGCAATCAGGGAAAATTTTACGCTTACGCGGAAAAGGAATTCCTAGCATTAATGGTTACGGTAAAGGTGACTTATTAGTACATGTTAATGTTTGGACACCAAAAACATTAAGTAAAAAACAAAAAGACTTTTTTGAAAGTATGAGAGAAGATGAGCACTTTACGCCTAAACCAGAGCGTAGTGATAAATCGTTTTTTGAAAAAGTAAAAGATATGTTTTCATAACATTTTATAATAAATTATAGTAAAAAGCCCGTTTAAAACGGGCTTTTTTATGTGCTAAGTTTAACTATTTGTAATATTTAACTTCTTACTTTAATAAAAAATAGTATATTTGATTTATTGCTAGCCTAGCTAGTGATAATTTTTCTTTTTCATAGCAATTTTTTCCCATCCTTTATTTTTTTAAAGGGTGGGTTTTGTTTTTATATAAAGTTTCAAGTGATGCTTTAAGTTAAAAATACCTAAATCTGTAATGTTACTATTTTAACATTTTCTATATTTACAACTCAGGCTATTATAGTCTAATTAATCAATTTAAAAAAACTATGAGTAACCTTTTAGAGGTACACCAAGTGTCTAAAAAATTTGGAGACTTTACCGCATTAAATAATGTGTCCATAACAGTCCCAAAAGGTAGTATTTTTGGTTTACTTGGTCCTAACGGAGCAGGAAAAACAACTTTAATACGTGTTATTAATCAAATAACAATGCCGGACACAGGACATGTGTTGCTGGATGGCGAAGCCCTAAAAAACCATCATATTAGAGATATTGGCTATTTACCCGAAGAGCGTGGTTTGTATAAATCAATGAAGGTAGGAGAGCAAGCTTTGTATTTAGCACAATTAAAAGGAATGCAAAAAGCAGAAGCTAAAAAACGACTTAAAATGTGGTTTGAGCGCCTGGAAATTGGTGATTGGTGGAATAAAAAAATTCAAGAACTGTCTAAAGGTATGGCGCAAAAAATACAGTTTATAGTTACTGTTTTGCATGAGCCTAAACTACTAATTTTTGACGAGCCTTTTTCTGGTTTTGATCCTATTAATGCTAATTTAATTAAAGACGAAATTTTAAGACTTCGTGACAATGGTGCTACAGTTATTTTTTCTACTCACCGTATGGAGTCTGTGGAAGAGCTCTGTGACCATATTGCACTAATCCATAAATCTAATAAAGTATTAGATGGTAATTTAATGGATGTTAAACGTCAATATAAAACCAATACATTTCAAATAGGTATAAATCCTAATAATAGTAATTTAGAACAAGAATTGGTTAGTAAATTTAGTGTAACACCTGCCGAGTTTAAAACTTTAGGTGACGATTTGAAGCTAAATATAAAACTGTCCGACAACGAGTCGGCTAATGACTTGTTAAGTTATTTAACTAGTAAAGGTCAAATTTCTCACTTTGTAGAAGTTATTCCTAGTGCCAACGATATTTTTATTCAAACTGTAAAGAATAACTAATTATGAACCATCTTTCGCTAATTATACAACGCGAGTATTTAACTAAAGTTAGAAACAAATCGTTTTTAATAATGACTATTCTTAGTCCGTTAATATTTATAGCTTTAATAACTGTTGTCGTTTATTTATCTCAGATGAATAATAATAAACAACGTACCATTTCGGTTTTAGATGATTCTAGTATGTTGACAGAAGTGTTTAAGGATACAGAAAACACAAAATATAGTTTATTAAAAAATATAACCTTAGATAATGCTAAAACTATTGTTGAAGAAAAAGGAGATTATGGCTTACTTCATATTAATAAATTAGACAACTTTGAAAATGCAGCTACAAGTGTTCAGTTTTATTCTGAAGAGTCTCCATCGCTTTCTGTTATTTCTTCTTTAGAAGATAAAATAGAAAAAGAATTAACTAACCTTAATATGGCTAGTAAAGGGGTGGATTTGGAAACAATAAAGTCTTCTAAAATTAAAATTAATATTGCTCAAGAAAATTTTTCTGGGGTCAAATCCTCTAAAATAGACAGTGTCGTTAAATTAGCATTTGGTGGCGCTGCAGGATATTTGTTATTTATGTTTATTATAATTTATGGTAACATGATAATGCGAAGCGTTATCGAAGAAAAAACAAGCCGAATTATTGAAATCATTATTTCTTCAGTTAAACCTATGCAATTAATGTTAGGTAAAATTATTGGTACCTCTTTAGCAGGGATTACTCAGTTTGTAATATGGATTATTCTTGGAGGCGTATTAATGACAATTGTATCGGCAATTTTCGGCATAGATTTCGCGCAAGCACAAACTCCACAACAAGAGTTAATGCGTCAAGCTATGGCTAATCCAGAAGCTAACATGAAAGTGCAAAGCTTATTTACCGCATTTTATAACTTGCCTTTAACTAATTTAGTTATCGCATTTTTACTGTTTTTTATTAGTGGTTATTTATTATATAGTTCGTTATATGCAGCAATTGGAGCAGCTGTTGATAACGAGACAGATACACAACAGTTTATGCTACCTATTTTAATGCCTTTAATATTAGCGGTTTATGTAGGGATGTTTACAGTTATTGAGGATCCACATGGGACAGTAAGTACAATATTTTCGTTTATACCGTTTACATCGCCAGTAGTAATGTTAATGAGGATTCCGTTTGGAGTCCCAATTTGGCAACAAATTGTCTCTTTATTACTTTTAGTAGCAACATTTACATTTACTGTTTGGTTTGCAGCAAAAATATATAGAGTAGGTATTTTAATGTATGGTAAAAAGCCAACGTACAGAGAATTAATAAAGTGGATTAGATATTAAATTTTATTAAAATGCAAGACGAAAAAGTAACAGATAAAATTGAAAAAGAAGTAGAAAAAGTAGGAGATGCTATTGTTGAAAGCTCTGCTTGGGAAACTTTTTTAGATTTTTTAAATTATAAACTTTACACCTTTACAGATGTTAAAGGTTTAGAAACTAGCGTGATTAGGGTAAAGTATGTGCTGTTAGTTATTATAGTACTTTTATTAACATCCTATTTATTACGCTTTGTTAAAAGAGTTCTGACACGTAATATGCCAGATGATGATAAGGCTAAGTTTACGACTGTGTTTTCATTTGCTAGATGGTTTATTTATATTATTGTTTTTTTAGTAGTCTTAGACTCTGTTAATGTTAATATAACTGCAATTTTTGCAGCTTCTGCAGCCTTATTAATTGGTGTTGGTTTAGCACTCCAAACATTGTTTCAGGATATAATTTCCGGAATTTTTATATTAGTTGACCAGTCTGTTCATGTTGGAGATATTATTGAAATTGATGGAAAAGTTGGTCGTGTTGAAGAAATTAAATTACGTACTACTAGAGCAGTTACTATTGACGATAAAGTTTTGGTAATACCTAATCATTTATATTTAACAAACAGTCTTTATAATTGGACACAAAACGGAACAAGTACCAGAGAAGGTGTGGACGTAGGTGTCGCTTATGGTAGTGACGTCCAATTAGTAAAAAAGTTATTGTTGCAGGCAGCAAAGTCAATACCAGGTGTTTTTAAATTTCCAGAACCAGCTGTTACTTTTACAGACTTCGGAGAAAGTGCCTTGAATTTTAGAGTAACATTTACGATTGATGATAGTTTTAATGCCAGAATACCTAAAAGTAATATTAGATTTGAGATTGATAGATTATTTAGAGAAAACAATATAACTATACCTTTTCCACAAAGAGATATACACATTATTAATCCAAGCCAAGCTAAGGATGTATCTAGTTTAAATGATTAAATTTATGTTTATGATAAAAAAAACATTTTTTAAAATTGTACTATTAATACTGTTTAGTATATCAATTAATCAAGTTAATGCTCAACTTACAGATTTAGCTAGATTAGAATATTCGTATATACCCAAAAGTAATTCTGAAGACAGCTTTGATAGGGTTAGATTGTTGTTAAATTATCCAATAAAAACAAAAGAAGACTGTTATATAATTATAGGCGCCGATTATAGTAGGATAGCCTTGAATTTAGAAGATAATTACCCCTTTCCGGCTAATAATTTAAAACGATTACACGTTTTAGATTTTAATATAGGGTACACCTTCAAAATTTCTGAAAATTGGAGATTAGGTGCAAAGCTAACTCCGCGATTAGCCTCGACATTAAGACGAGAAATTACAAGTCAAGATTTGTTTATAAACGGGGGTGTGTATGCTATAAATGATAAAACAAAGGACCAAAACATCAATAAACCATACCGATTAGTATTAGGGCTAACTTATAATACCACAACAGGTATTCCGTTACCATTACCTTTTGTAAGTTATTACCGTCGCGTAAATCAAAATTGGTCTTATAATTTAGGTGTTCCTAAAACCAATGTTAAATATTTTTTTAACGAAAAAAATATAATACAAACATTTGTAGGTATAGATGGTTACTTTGCAAACGCTCAAGACAGTATTAATATTAACGGAAAACTAGCCGAAAGTGTGTCGTTATCTGTAATATTAGCAGGTATAGGATATGAGTTTTGCTTTACAGATAACCTTATTTGGTACACTTACACAGGGTATACTATAAGGATGAATAATAGATTAAGAGACCAAAACCGTGACGAAGTATATAAACTAGATAACGTAAATGCGTTTTATTTAAGAACAGGAATTAAATTTAAATTATAATGCCAAAAATTTTAGTAATTGAGGACGAAGCAGCAATTAGAAGAGTATTAGTCAAAATTCTTTCAGAAGAAAATGATAAATACGAATTAGATGAAGCTGAAGATGGATTAATAGGTATCGATAAAATTAAAAAAAACGATTACGACCTTATTCTTTGCGACATTAAAATGCCTAAAATGGACGGTGTTGAGGTTTTAGAAGCAGTAAAAAAAATAAAACCAGAGATACCAATGGTAATGATTTCTGGACACGGAGATCTAGACACAGCAGTAAATACTATGCGTTTAGGGGCTTTTGATTATATCTCAAAACCACCAGATTTAAACCGTTTATTAAATACTGTACGTAATGCATTGGACAGAAAAGAATTAGTTATTGAAAACAAAATTCTTAAAAAGAAAGTCAGTAAAAAATACGAAATGGTAGGAGATAGCGACGCTATTTCTCAAATCAAAGACATAATAGATAAAGTCGCACCAACAGATGCTAGAGTTTTAATTACTGGACCAAACGGAACAGGTAAAGAGCTAGTAGCACATTGGTTACACCAAAAAAGCACACGTCATAAAGGACCAATGATAGAAGTTAACTGTGCAGCTATACCAAGCGAGTTAATAGAAAGCGAACTTTTTGGTCACGTAAAAGGCGCCTTTACAAGTGCAGCAAAAGACAGAGCAGGTAAGTTTGAAGCAGCCAATGGAGGAACCATATTTTTAGACGAAATCGGGGATATGAGCCTATCCGCACAAGCAAAAGTATTGCGTGCTTTACAAGAAAGTCGCATACAACGTGTAGGAAGTGATAAGGATATTAAAGTAGATGTTAGGATTGTAGCAGCAACCAATAAAAACTTAAAAAAGGAAATCGAGGACGGAAAATTCCGTGAAGATTTATACCACAGACTAGCAGTAATTTTAGTAAAAGTACCAGCATTAAATGATAGACGAGAAGATATTCCACTACTAATAAATCATTTTTCAGCAAAAATAGCAGAAGAGCAAGGTACCGCAAATAAAACATTTTCTAAAAAAGCCATTAGCCTATTGCAAGACTATGATTGGACAGGAAATATTAGAGAGCTACGCAATGTTGTAGAGCGATTAATTATCCTAGGTGGAGCAGAAGTAAGCGAGGAAGACGTAAAACTATTTGCAAGTAAATAAATTAGTATGAAAGACATAAAAATTAAAGACCATAAAATCACTTCAAAAATCAAGTTAAGCGACTTGTCAAGTAAGCTAGATTTAGGCGAAGATAAAGACACAATAGAAGACGCTTTACGTAAAGTAAGACGTAAGTTAGGTAAGCTTCAAGACACGATGTATGCACATGGCAAATACTCTGTTTTAGTATGTTTACAAGGTATGGATACCTCAGGAAAAGATAGTTTAATCCGCGAGGTTTTTAAAGATTTTAACGCTAGAGGTGTTGAGGTTATGAGTTTTAAAGTCCCAACAGAATTAGAGCTAAAACACGACTACCTATGGCGTCATTATATTAAACTGCCAGCAAGAGGTAAATTTGGCGTGCACAACCGTACACATTATGAAAACGTATTAGTAACGCGAGTACATCCAGAATATATATTAGGAGAAAAACTACCATTTATCAAAAGTATAAACGACGTAAACGAAGACTTTTGGGCTACACGTTTTGACCAAATTAATAACTTTGAAAAGCACCTAACAGAAAACGGAACACTAATATTTAAGTTTTTCATGAATCTCTCTAAAGAGGAGCAACGCAAAAGACTATTACGTCGCTTAGATAAGCAAGAAAAAAACTGGAAATTCTCTGCAGGTGACCTAAAAGAACGTAAATTATGGGATAATTATATGGACTGTTACCAAGATGCCATAAACCGCACCAGCAAAGACTATGCACCATGGTACAACATTCCAGCAGACGACAAACCAACAGCACGACTAGTAGTAGCACAAATTTTGTACGACACCCTAAAAACATATACAGATATAGTAGAGCCCGAATTGGACGATAAAACCAAAGCCAATTTGCACCTATATAGAGAGCAATTAAAAAACGAATAGTATACCCAAACAGGAAATACTAAACAATAAAAATTATTTTGGCGTTACCACAAGGGTCGCGCTTTACATTATATCTTTTTTTGCCATATATGGCAGCAAAAAAAGGATGCCATTTCAATCGCTAACGCAACCATCATGAAACAACTAGCAATACTACTAACACTATTACTATCAATAAACGTAACAGCACAATCAGACCAAGACGTATTAAAAACCATTTATAGTCAATCCTTAACTAACGGTAAATCTTACCAATGGTTAGACCATTTGTCAAACCAAATTGGAGGACGACTATCAGGATCCGTAAATGCAGAAAAAGCAGTCCAATACACCAAATCCGAATTAGAAAAACTAGGCTTAGATAAAGTCTGGTTACAAGAAGTTATGGTTCCAAAATGGGAGCGTGGCGCAAAAGAAGTAGCACATTTTACCTCAAAAAACACAAAGTTTGATGTTAATATATGTGCATTAGGAGGCTCTGTAGCAACCCCAAACTCAGGATTAGAAGCAAAAGTAATAGAAGTTAAAAGCTTTGAAGAGTTAGAAAAACTAGGAGACAAAGTAAAAGGAAAAATAGTATTTTTTAATGGCGCAATGAATCCTGAATTAATCCAAACTTTTGAAGCCTATGGCGGATGTGCAAAACAACGTTATGCAGGTGCTTATGAAGCAGGAAAACTTGGAGCAGTTGGCGTTATTGTACGCTCATTAAATTTACGACAAGACGATTTACCACATACAGGAAGTATGGGATATATGGATTTGCCAAACCACCAACGTGTGCCATCTGCAGCAATAAGTACAAATGATGCCAATAAACTATCAGAAGCCTTAAAAAAAGACGCAAATTTAAAATTCTATTTTAAACAAAGCTGTGAGCAGTTTGAAGACGTATTATCTTATAATGTAATTGGAGAAGTAACCGGTAGCGAGTTTCCAGATCAATATATGATAGTCGGTGGACATTTAGATTCTTGGGATTTAGGAGACGGATCGCATGATGACGGTGCTGGAGTCGTGCAATCTATGGATGTTATTAGATTATTAAAACAAAGCGGTATAAAACCAAAACGTACCATTCGTGTTGTATTATTCATGAACGAAGAAAACGGGTTACGTGGCGGTAAAAAATATGCAGAAGAAGCATTACGTAACAACGAAAATCATGTCTTTGCTCTAGAGAGTGATTCTGGAGGGTTTACACCTCGAGGATTTAGTTTTGATTGTAGCGAAGCTGCATTAAATAAAGTATTAAGTTGGGAGTCGTTATTCAAACCCTACTTAATTCATTATTTCGAAAAAGGATATAGTGGTGCAGACATTGGTCCATTAAAAAATGAGCATATTGTATTAGTAGGTTTACGCCCAGATTCACAACGCTATTTTGATCACCATCACGCTGCAAACGATACGTTTGATGCAGTAAATAAAAGAGAGCTTGAGCTTGGTGCAGCAACTATGGCTAGTTTAGTTTATCTGTTTGATAAGTATGGTACAGGGGATATCCCGCAGGTTAAACAGTTTAAAGATTAATTATGAATAAGCCAACACTACATCAAATACATCCAGTTTTACCAGTTCAAAATGTATTAGCAGCATTGTTTTTTTACACTCAAAAACTAGGATTTGAAATTGCATTTGCAGACGATCCTAAAAACCCTAAATATGCAGGTATTAAACGTGACCATATAGAGATTCATTTACAATGGAGAGATGAAAAAGATTGGGACTTTAACATGGACAGACCAATGCTTCGTATTGTAACACAATATGTAGACGCTTTCTATGATGAGCTTAAGGATAAAGAGGTGTTTCATCCAGAAACAGCAGTAAAAGATACAGATTGGCAAACAAGAGAGTTTGCTTTTTACGATTTGTATAAAAACGGATTAACATTTTATCAAAATGTATAATAAAAAACGCTCCAATATGTTTGGGGCGTTTTTTCTTCTTTAAAACTAGTATTAGGTTATAGTTGGACTAATAGTATTAATGCCTTTTCTATACTATACACTAAACAAATAGGGCTTTTGTAAGCCTCTATTATATTTAGTAATTGATTGTTTTTATAACTAATATTTTTAGACAATATTCTTTTTTTTGGAGGGTTTAAAAATTAAACAATACTAATATTACACATTTAAACCGTTTGTTAATTATTAACAAAATATAAATTCTTCAATTTGTTAACTTTTTTCATAATTAAATATTAGGGTAAGTAAATGTGATTATTTACTTTTGTAACTCAAAATTTTACTTTAAACAAGATGAATTTACACGAATATCAAGGAAAAGAATTATTAAGCAGCTTTGGCGTACGTATTCAACGTGGTATTGTTGCACAAAATGCTGACGAAGCAGTTGCTGCAGCAAAACAACTAACTGAAGATACTGGAACAGGATGGCACGTTATTAAGGCGCAAGTTCATGCTGGTGGACGTGGAAAAGGTGGAGGAGTTAAGTTAGCTAAAAATTTAGACCAGGTTAAAGAAATAGCTGGTCAAATTATTGGTATGGACTTAGTAACACCACAAACCTCTGCGGAAGGTAAACGTGTACACCAAGTATTAGTATGTGAGGATGTGTATTACCCTGGAGATTCTGAGCCAGAAGAATATTATATATCAGTACTTTTAAATAGAGGTAATGGACGTAACATGATTATGTATTCTACAGAAGGTGGAATGGATATTGAAACAGTTGCTGAAGAAACACCACATTTAATTTTTACAGAAGAAATTGATCCTGCAACAGGAATCTTACCTTTTCAAGCTCGTAAAATAGCTTTTAATTTAGGATTATCAGGAGCAGCATTTAAGGATATGACAAAATTTGTTACAGCACTTTATACTGCTTATGATAAGTCAGATTCTTCATTATTTGAAATCAACCCAGTTTTAAAAACTAGTGATGACAAAATAATGGCAGTAGATGCTAAAGTAACTATTGACGATAATGCATTATTTAGACATAAAGATTTAGCTGCATACCGTGATTTACGTGAGGAAAATGCAATTGAAGTTGAAGCAGGACAGCATGGATTAAACTACGTAGACCTTGACGGAAACGTTGGATGTATGGTAAACGGTGCAGGTCTTGCTATGGCAACAATGGATTTAATTAAGCAAGCAGGTGGTGAGCCAGCTAACTTTTTAGATGTTGGTGGTACAGCAGATGCAGCAAGAGTAGAAATTGCTTTCGAACTTATTTTAAGAGATCCAGCTGTAAAAGCAATATTAATTAACATTTTTGGTGGTATCGTTCGTTGTGATCGTGTTGCACAAGGTGTTATTGATGCTTACAAAAACATGGGTAACATTAATGTTCCAATTATTGTACGTTTACAAGGTACAAACGCAGACATCGCTAAAGAATTGATTGACAATTCTGGTTTAGATGTTATGAGTGCTACAGAGTTCCAAGAAGCAGCAGATAAAGTACAAGCAGTTTTAGCTTAGTATTTTAAATCTATTTATATAAAAAAGAGCAACTATTTTAGTTGCTCTTTTTTATTAATGAAAATCACTTTGCCTTTTAATAAAGTCTGACTTTTTAATCATAAATAGTCGTTATTCTTTATCACCCCTTTTAGAAAAAGGTTTAGATTTATTAAAATTCTTTTTGTTGTCAAATTTCTTAGTTTTAGCTTTTCCGGAAACTTCGCCTTTAGGTTGCTCTCCTTTTTTTGGCATTGGGCCTCTAAGGTGAATTACCAATCCATTTAAAAAATTACGTAAAATTTGATCACCACATTCTACATAATTTGGATGGTCTTCTCGTCTAAAAAAAGCACTTAATTCCGTTTTAGTAATTCTAAAGTCCACTAATTCTAAGATCTCCACTATATCTGTGTCTCTTAATTGGTGTGCTACTCTTAGCTTTTTAAAAATGTCGTTATTAGTCATTATTTATGTTTAAAGTGTAAAAATACAAAGTCCTAAAGTTAAAAACAGAAGTTTAATAAAATTTTAATATTCTATAAGCCATTCAAAAGCTTCCCCAAAGTTGTTAGACCACAAAGCTTCGTTATGTTTACCTCCTTCAATTATAAGGTTTTTTATTTGTTTTTCATTAATACCATTCTCTTTTAAAAGCGCAATCATTTTTATTTGATTAGGGACCATGTCTTCACTTTCTTCAGAGCCAACCAAAAAGTAAAACCTTGAGGTCTCAGGTATTTTAGTGTTTTTAACTAGGTCATAAATTTTATCGCTATACCAAAATGAAGGAGAGAAAACACCAGCATTACCAAAAATACCAGGGTATTTAACTATTGCATAAAAGGATAATAATCCGCCCAAAGAAGACCCCATAATAGTTGTGTTTTTTGCGTCACTTTTTGTTCTAAAAGTAGCGTCAATGTGAGGTTTTAGTGTGTAGATTATAAAGTCTAAATATAAGTTGCCTTGTCCACCACCATATTTATCGTTTTTAAAAGGAGTCAATTCGTCAATGCGTTTTTCATTTCCATGTTCAATAGCAACAATTATTGCTTGTTTAGTAGCTAGGCTATCTAAATATTCGTCGACTTTCCATTCTCCAATATAAGAAGTTTTAGCATCAAAAATATTTTGCGCATCATGCATATATACCACCGGAAATTTAGTTGTTGACGTTTTATAAGATTTTGGTAAATACACCCATATCTTTTTATTCGTTTTTAAATGTGGAGCTTCAATAGTAAAAGTGTCAACTTGTTTAGAAGCAGTATGTTGTGCGTTAGAATTTGCAGAATAAAATGCAAAAACAAACGTTAAAATTGTTAATAATTTCATATTTTAAAATAATATATTAGATGGAAATGATCAAATAATCGATGTAAAGCTACTGATTTTTCGATAAGCTACGCGCTTTTAACGATTATAAATACTGATTTATTACTAACTTTAACCTATTAAATAATCCCTCAGTTTATGCCAAATAGAGTAGAAAAATTAAGTTTATTATCAGAGATGATTGCTTTTGCAAAAAGTGATGATAGTTTAAAAAAAGTTGAGTACAACTTTTTATTGGCTGTAGCAAAACAGCTAGAGGTATCTAGAGAAGACTTTGATTATCTAATTAATCACCCTGTTAACCGTGTGGTACTAAAATCACATAGCGAACGTATTGTGCAGTTCCATAGAATGGTATTGTTGATGCATGTAGGTCAAGTGCGTTCTGAAAAGGAACTTGCTAAACTTTATAATTATGGTTTACGTATGGGGTTATACCATGAGTCTATAACTAAAGTGTTGTATTTAATGGAAGGGTTTCCTGATATGATGGTCCCTGCAGAGGTTTTAATAGATGTATTTAAAACACAATATAATTAGTTGATAATTATTGGTGTATTATAGCTAACATTATAATGCAAACAATAATTGTTTTAGGTTTTTAACTCTTCTAATTTACCCTGAAACATTTTAATTTCGTCACGTAGTTTTGCTGCAATTATAAAATCTAATTGTTTAGCAGCTTCCTCCATCATTTTACGCTTTTCTCTAATTTTCTTTTCTAATTCACCTTTAGATAAATATTCGCTTTCAGGTTCTGCAGCACGAGCAGCTTCTAACTCGTAACTATAAGTACTTACTGAGTTTTTTGTTAAAGCACTATCTAAACTTTTATTTAAAGCTTTAGGTTTAAGGTTATGTTTTGTGTTGTAAGCAATTTGTTTTTCGCGTCTGTATTCAGTTTCATCAATAGTTTTTTGCATGCTTTTAGTAATTTTATCAGCATACATAATTGCTTTTCCGTTTAGGTTACGTGCTGCACGACCAACAGTTTGAGTTAAAGATCTAGCCGAACGTAAAAAACCTTCTTTATCAGCATCTAAAATGGCTACCAATGACACTTCAGGTAAGTCTAAACCTTCACGTAATAAGTTAACACCAACTAAGACGTCATAAATCCCTTTACGTAAATCTTGCATGATTTGTACACGCTCCAATGTATCTACATCACTATGTATATAATTTACTCTTATATTAATCCTGCTTAGGTATTTTGTCAATTCTTCAGCCATACGTTTGGTTAGGGTAGTCACTAAAGTACGTTCGTCCTTTTCTATGCGCTGTTGGATTTCTTCAATTAAATCGTCAATTTGATTTAAGCTAGGTCTAACCTCTATTACGGGGTCTAATAATCCTGTAGGACGTATGACCTGCTCTACATAAAGGCCATCTGTTTTTTGAAGTTCGTAATCTGCAGGAGTAGCACTAACATAAACCACTTGATTTTGTAAAGCTTCAAACTCTTCAAATTTTAATGGTCTATTATCCATTGCTGCTGGCAGTCTAAAACCGTATTCGACAAGGTTTTCTTTTCTGCTTCGGTCACCTCCATACATGGCATGAACCTGAGAAATGGTTACGTGACTCTCGTCCACAACCATTAGATAGTCATCCGGAAAATAGTCTAGTAAACAGAAAGGTCTAGTGCCAGGCTCACGACCATCAAGGTAACGCGAATAGTTTTCTATCCCCGAACAATACCCTAATTCGCGTATCATTTCTAGGTCAAACTCAGTGCGTTCTTTAAGTCGTTTTGCTTCAAGATGTTTACCAATTTCTTTAAAATAATCATACTGTTTAACTAAATCGTCTTGGATAGATTTTATTGCATTTTGTAAAATATCCGGAGAGGTTACAAACATGTTTGCTGGATAGATGGTTAGTCTATCGTATTTTTCTACAACTTCATTAGTTTGAATATTAAACGCTTCGATATCTTCAATTTCATCACCAAAAAAATGAATACGAAACGCATCATCTGCATAACTCGGAAAAATATCTACTGTATCGCCTTTAATTCTAAAATTACCATGTTTAAAATCGGCTTCGGTACGAGAATACAGACTTTGTACTAATTGGTGTAATAGTTTGGTGCGAGAAATTTGTTGGTCAACTTCTATTGTAATTACATTTTTTTGAAACTCGACAGGGTTACCAATACCATACAAACAAGAAACAGATGCGATAACAATAACATCACGACGACCAGATAGTAGGGAAGACGTTGTGCTTAATCGCATTTTCTCTATCTCTTCGTTTATAGATAAATCTTTTTCTATGTAAACACCAGAAGTTGGTATGTAGGCTTCAGGTTGGTAATAGTCATAATAAGAGACAAAATACTCAACAGCATTATCAGGGAAAAACTGTTTAAACTCTGAGTACAATTGTGCTGCTAAGGTTTTGTTATGTGCTAAAACCAAAGTTGGTTTTTGTGTTTCTTCAATAACATTAGCGACAGTAAACGTTTTTCCAGAGCCAGTCACACCAAGTAAAGTTTGGTATTTGTCATTATTATCCAAGCCATTAACTAATTGTTTAATAGCTTCTGGTTGGTCACCTGTAGGTTTAAAGTCTGATTGTATTTTGAATTTCATAAAACTGTCATTCTGCGCAAGCAGTACTCTTATAAAAAGAATTGTAAATTTTAATTGAATGCTAAATTAATGAATATCTAGCAGTTATTTATTTAATGGAAGGTTAAAGGTTGTAGTAACTTTTTTGCAATAGATGTATTGATAATTACTGAATCATTAGCTAAGCTAAAATATTTGTATTTTTAAACGGTCTATCTTATCAAACTAAAATGGCCTCTAATAACTTCTCCGTTTGGTCGCATAATTAGGTACCAATAATCACTAGTCGGAAGTAAATGCCCTTTAAAAGTACCGTCCCAACCTTGAGATTGTGGGTTTATCTGGTGTAATAATTTACCATAACGGTCAAATATTTTAATGTCTAAATCGGCATTAAAATCTGCGGACATTCCTTTAGGTTTCCAATATTGGTTGTAAATATCTCCATTAGGAGTAAAAAACTGTGGTAAACCTAGGATAGCTATAGTTTGTTCTGTTGCTCCACAACTATTAGTTTCTCTAACATATACGGTATGTATACCAGCGCTAACATTTGTAAATATATTTGAGTTTTGGTAACTATTATTGTCTAAAGCATATTCAAAATTTCCAGTATTAGATAAGTTTACAATAACAGTATTGTTTGTTGTTAACTCTGTAAAATCTATACTATCTATAATAGGGGCTTCAATAGGTGTAACAATAATATCTCTTGTATTAGAACAACCGTTTGGGTCTGTTATTATAACGGTATAAGTTCCGATTTGGTTAACCTCTATAAAAGATGTGTTTGTGCCCGTGTCTGTTCCGTTTAATAACCATTGGTAATAGTAATTGCTAGGCACGTCATTTAGTACACCTCCATATAATGTAATAGTCTCTGGGAAGTTATTTAGACAATATTCAAAGGTTTCGTTTTCAGAAATTTCTGGAGTATATAATACATTTAAATTAACGTCTGTTATGGCGTAGCAATCAGAACCATTTGTTGTGACTTGTGCAAAAATAGTTTGCTGGTCTTGGTTTGTGTTTTCAAAGTTTATTGGCAACGGATTTGTTTCCGCGAAAGCGTCTTCTTGATTTAAATAATAAGTAACCGTAGCATTTGTTGGTGCTAAAAGTGCAATTTGTGAAGTTACTTGACTTAGGTCAAAGGTGGTAAATCCATCGATAGTATCAGCATCACAAGCGTCTAAATTATAGGTTGGCAAGCTATTGTTTGATATTTGTAAAGTTATCTGACTTATAGCAGTACATCCAGATTGATTATTTACTATTAAAGCATGTATGATTTGATTAATTGTTGTGTTTTGAAAGTTTTCTGGAGTTATAATTGCGTTTTGTTGCATTTCTGCATCAATTTGCGACTGATAAAAACCAACAATGGACAAGTCGGGATTACCAACTGTAATAGTTTGGTCTGCATCAAAGAGGTTAAAAGTAGTAAAACCGTCCTGTTCTAAATCGCACTCTGTTAATGTTGTGTCTGCTACATTTGGTGTAGGAGCTTGCTCAATAATAACCTGACCGTAAGAAATACATCCATTAGATAGTGTAACCTCAACATTGTAAGTGCCACTATCAGTTACCGTTAATGTGGGATTGACTTCAGTAAGTAACTCTGTACCGTCTTTAAACCATTTGTAATTTACTGCTCCGGTTTGGGTTGCCTCTAAATCTACAGTTTGATTATCGCATAACGCGTTATTTGTAGACTCTAATAAATTTGGTCCTAAATCTGTAGTTAGCTCAAAACTTCCAGCCTCTAAAAATACTGCAGAATCGTATCTGTAGTTCTGCTCGTCTGCAATAACTAGCTTAACTTGATAAGTTGTATTTGGGGTTGTGTTTGCTATAGCAGAAAGCACTTTGGTTTGTCCATTAAAGTTTATCGGAGCAGTAGTATTATTCCAGCTTCCAAAATAAGCTTCGTTTTGTTCTTCACAGCCTCCAGGTATTGCAGGATGTACTGTTGTTACTTTTACTGGAGTTGTAGTATTTGGTACTAACGCAATGTTTTCATATTCTGTTTGTCCGATTTCTCGAATTAAAAAACCAAATAAATCTGAATATTGACAAGTGTTTGGATTGTTTTCTTGATATTCTTCTGAAGCAAATATATAGTTGAAGCTAATTTGTGTTGCTGCTGAAGTAAACTGAAATTCAATAATTGTTGCGTTTATGGTATTGCTTTCTTGTAAAGCCATTTCTAAATCCAAATCACCATCCCAACCTGTAGCATCATCATCACTTAAAGTGTTGTTTGGGCCATCCACATTGCTTAAACGACCTGTGCTTAAAACAATACCAGTTTGAAAAGGAAACGTTGTTCCGGTTGCATCAAAGTAACCATAACTTTGGTCAGTGCCTCCAAAATTACCACCAACAACATTGGTAACTTGTACATTAGTAATACAGCTGCTATCTATTAAAATATCTTCGATAAGTTGTTGCGGCGTATAGGTTTGTGAATCTGTAACAACGTTTTGAGCAGATGTATAACCAACAATTAAAAACAGAATAATAAAGAGTCTTTTTTGCATACCTTTTTAATGGTCTACAAAGATAAAGAACAATTTATTTTAAATAACTAATCAAACGTTAAAGCTTAAGTGTAAAATGTCCTTTTTTCTGAAACTCGATTCCATCTTTTTTAATGTTTGCTACATACCAATAATCATTAGCAGGCATTAAGTTACCATTATATCTACCATCCCAACCTTGAGAGGTATGAGTCAGTGTTTTAAGTAATTTACCATAACGGTCATGAATTGTTATAATAGTCCCTTCTAATTGATTAACCCCTGTAATATGCCAAGTGTCAAAATATCCATCTCCGTTTGGTGTTACAAATTTTGGTACATCAATAATCACTACTTCTTTTGAAGTCGAGTTACATCCATTTAAATCAATAACAGTAATTGTATGGAGCCCAATAGGCACATTGCTAAAAAAGTTAGATTCTTGTGGTGTTTCGTCATCAAATTGATATAAATAATCACCAATTCCAGAAACTTCAATTGTAATATTATTTGGGTCTGAAAAATCAACAGTTTCCGTAAAGTCTATTGTTGCAGCTTCAGATTCTGATACTGTAAAAGTTGTTGATGTTGTACAACCAGATTGTGAAGTTACAGTAACAGAGTAAGTACCGGTTGAGGTAATTTCGATATAACTATTTGTACTGCTTGTAGACCAAGAATAACTATCAGTTGACACATTGGTTTCTGCAGTAACTATAAGAGGTAAATTTTCTAAACAAAGTACTTGATTAGGAATGTCTAATTCTGGTTTTCTGTTTACTATAGTTGCAAAACTAGTTGTATTAAAACACCCTGTTGTGTTGTTTTCTACCCTTACAAAATACGTAGTGTTAGTTTCTGAATTAACCATTAAATCTGTTAATGCATTAGTGTTAGAATTTGCATCCGCCTGAGTGTTAAAATAAGATACAGTAAAGTTGCTAGCGTTTTGACTAGCTAATACAGGTGTGGTTTGTTGACTTAAATCAAAAACAGAAAATGTGTCGTTATCATCCCCATCACAATTTTGTAGATCTTGCAGGTTTCCAACAATCGGAGTTGGGTTTGCAGATAGTGTAAAATTTTGAATTATAAAACAAGTACTGCCCACATAATTGGCTCTAATATATAGGGTATGATTACCAACTGTATACGTGTAATTAGTATCTAATGGGTTTTGTTGTGCTTCTGCATCTGTTTGAGACGCGTAAAAAGTAGTTTCGATATTTTGTGTAGTGTCTATTAGGTCTGGTAATGCATTGTTTAAGTTATATGTAAAAGTGTTATCCTCGCAGATGTTAACTGTTATATTTGGAGTTACAACTGGTGGAAGGTCAACAATTAGTTCTAACGGAATTTCAGCATAACAATTAGATACTGTATTTAATACTTTAATATATACTGTTTGTGGATTAGAGGTATTAGTAAAGTTATAAGGGTCTCCAATTTGGTTGACGCCTTGTTCTAAGTCTTCAGTTGAGGTATAATATTCGATAACTGTATTGTCCTGTCTTATTGATAAGACTTCTACTTCAGAAACAGTTAAATCAAACACTGTAAACCCATCTAAATCATCATCACATAATTGTATTGCACTAGCTGCATTAGTTTGTGGTACTGCAATTACGTTAAACTCAAAACTAGTTAGACCTTTACAAAATGTACCGTTGTCTATTGCAACAAAAACTTGTTGTGGATTAGTAGTTGTTGTAAAGTTATTTGGTAAAGCATTAATTTGTGCTTCTGCATCTTCCTGAGTTAGGTGATAGGTAATGTTTAATGTTTCAGGAGAGCCTGAACTGATTTCGGTAGAAATTTCTGTTAAATCAAATGTACCAAAGCCATCATTACTAACATCATCGCATATAAATACATCTGTAGGGTCATTGTAAATTGGATTTGAGCCTACTTCTATCTGAAAGCTTGAAGTGCCATAACAATCGTTATCCGTAAAGTTTTGAACACGAACATAAATAGTTTGCGGGTTGCTAGTGTTTTCAAATATTACCGTTTTGTCTATTGGATTAGTGTTTGTATCAGCATTTGATTGTGAAGTATAGTAAAGTACTTCTTTACCAGTTTGTCCATTTAAAACCTCGGTGTCTTTATCTATAAAAAGGAATTCGCCAATTTGATCTCCATCTGTTTCACAACTTATAATTGTCGAAATTGGTATAAACTCTGGTAATGTGTTAACGTATATCGTGATGATTTCTGTCGAGAAGCATCCTGTTGTCATGTTTTCTATTCTAGCAAATACTAATTGTGTGTTTGCGTTATAGTTACTGTGGTCTACAATTGCATCTGTATTTGTCTCTGCATCTGCTTGAGAGTTATGAAAACTAAAGGCTCTATCTGTGGTATCTGTAACCATTTGATTGATAGTGGTTGTTAAATCTATAATTGAAAATCCATCTTGATCGTCATCACAGACTAATATATCTGCAGGAGTAGTTGTTATTGGCGCTGGTAAAACATTGATAGTTAAAGCAGAAGTTGCGCTACATCCATTAGCATTTATTACGCGTACATAAACCGTTAACGGATTACTTGTATTGTCATAAAAAATAGGTAACGGGTTTGTATTTGAATCTGCATCTGTTTGTGTTTCAAAATATGAAACTGTTCCTCCAGGAATTCCTGTTGTAACATAATCATTAAAAGAGGCTAGATCAATACTTGTAAAACCGTCATCATCAGTGTCGCAATAATCTTGTGTTGTTAGCGTCTGTATTTCAAAACCATCATTAATAATTAATTGTATTGAAGAATTATGAGTACAGCTAGGACTGTTTAAAACTATATATAATGTTTTTGGTGTTGTGTCAACTTGGTAAGGCGTGTTTTGGTCTATTGGATTAATATTTGCTAGTTGGTCCGCTTCGGTTTCGTAAAAATCAATAGTAATATCTTCTAAATTATTGATAATTGTAATTCCTATTTGTAATAAATCAAAATCGACAATACCATCGTTAGAAGCATCATCACACTCGTAAAAATCCGTGATTTCTGTAGCTGATTCTAATAAAAATGTATGAAGCTCTAAAGGTACAACTGAAGCACAACCAGTGGTATTATCTTCCACTCTAATATAAACCGTTTGAACAAAATCGACCGTATTAGAATAACTGTCAGGATTTGCAATTGGGTTTATACCATTGTTGGCATCATCTAAAGTTTCATGGTATGTTACTGTTACATCTGTTAAACCTTGTAAGACATCATCAATATTTTCTGTTAAATCAAATACGTCATACCCATCTCCATCTGTATCACAAGCATCTAATAATTGTCTATCCGGATTAACAATTGGATTAATATTTACTTCAATATCTAAAGTGGTCGTAGTAAAGCAGCCTGTTGTAATATCTATGATGCTTACATATAAAGTCTCGTTAGTACTTGCTGGTGAGTAAGGTGACGCTATTGGGTTTGCACCACTATCTGCATCCGTTTGATTAAAGTGATAATTAACGTTGTAATTAATATTTCCGTTAGAAATTTCGTCATCCTTATCTGTAAGATTTACAGAGGCACTTCCTGTCGAGCATACGCTTAATGGTGTTGGGTCTGTAATAGTTAAAAACGGATTAATTACTAAGTTAAAAGTCCCAATATATACACAGCCTGTAGTGTCATCTTGTGCTCTATAATAGATAGTTTGTGTTGGGTTTGTGCTTAAATATGATGTAAAAGCATTTGAGTTATTCTCTGCTTCTGTTTGATTTATATGAAAAGTAGTTGTGTAATTTGCACTAGGTAAAGCAGATTCTATCTCTGCTACTTTTGGTGTTAAGTCAAAAGTTGCTTCGCCATCATTTGAAGCATCATCACATACAACAATGTTTGTAACAGATGGTCCATTTTGAATTGTATTAAGGGATACATTTACAGAATCTTGAAAAGTACACGTATCAGCATTTAGTGGTACTGTAACTTCTACAGTATAGTTTCCATCTGCATTTACAAGTAATGTACTATTAACTTCTCCGGTAATAACAGCACCATTTAATGACCAAGTATAAGTTGCTAAAGGGTTATTTGTGTTAGCATCTAAGATTACAGAATCATCACAAGTTGTAATGTCTTCTCCAAGATCCACGCTGTCTGTAAAACTATTACCTTCAATAAAAACTGCAGTGTCAAAATTTCTGTCTGTTTGATCTGCAATTATTAACTTTATATTATACTCTACATTAGGTAGTATGTTTGCCGAAGCAGTTAATATAGTTGTACGTCCATTAAAATTAGTGTCTCCAATGTTATAACCTTCAAAATAAGCATTGTTTTCTGCAGGACAAAAACCTACAATCTCATCATGTATTGTATTTGTGTTTACAGGTGTATTAGTACCAGGTACCATTGCAATATTTTGATAAGGGTTACCGCTTCCAGCTTCACGTATTAAAAACGCAAAACCATCGGAATATAAACAAGGGTATTCGGCAAAATATTCTTCTGAAGCTAATATGTAATTAAATTGAACAGTACTTGAAGTAGAAATAAAATCAAATTGAATAGATGTTGCATTAAGGGTATTGTTAATACCTAAAGCAGCTTCTAAATCAGGATCTGTTGTCCATGCTGTGGTCCCTTCGTTAAGTGGATTTGTGTTTTCTGTATTACCTGCTGAAGCAGCGCTACCAGTAGACAGCATAATTCCGTTTGAAAATGGAAAGCTTGAGCCTGCGCTTTCAAAATAACCAAAACTAGAAAAGCCATTAACACTACCATTTACTGTTGAGGTAATATTTGTAACTTCTACACAACCCTGTACTAGGTTGTTTTCAACTAATTGTTGTGCTGTAAACGAATCATCTATCGAAATTTGTTGAGCATTAGCAGACATACACAACAAAGCGAATAGAGTAATTATTGAGGGTTTTAGGATCAGTTTCATTAACAAATTGTGTTTTAATAATCACGATAAAAAACATATTTTATCGATATAAAGCACAATATTAAGTGTTTTAACGATAAAATGCAAGTTTTATCGTTATTATGTTATGATTAATTGTTTGTGTCTTAATAGTTTATGTAAACCCAACCTGTTTTGACTTGGTATTTGGCATCTTTTAAATTAAGCACATAGAAGTAAGTGCCAACAGGGACCGTTTTACCTTGGTTATTTAAACCTTGGTTTATCTGACCAAACCATTTAGTATTATCATCGCCTTTAAAAACTAATGTCCCATAACGGTTATAAATTAATAGCTCATGATTTTCAAAAACGGAATACAACCCTTGGATATTAAAATAGTCGTTTGTAGCATCTAAATTTGGTGAAAACCCCTGAGGGATAATTGGAGGACAGTTTTCTGTTAGTAATTTAAAAACATAGATATCGTAACATAGGTCTGTTTCTGCTTTAATATAAATAGTTTGAGGTGTAGTATTTGACATATAATTATTTGGGTTAATTATTTGCCAGTTGGTTGAGATATCCTCTAGAGTTTCATAAAAATTAAAATCTATATAATCGTTTTGATTAATACTATTTAATGACTCTGTTAAATTAAAAGTAGATGTATTAAAGCCTTTATCACAACCTAATAAAGGGTCTAGGTTTATAGTTTCGGGTAATGGTATTAACTGAATCACTTGAAAAGTGTCGTTGTTAATTTCATTAGTTTCGGTGATAGTACTAGTGTCAAATCCATCGTCATCTACAACAATTTCAATAATAAATATATCAGAGAAGGTATCAGGGATTTCAATACTAATAAAGTTACTTTCTTCTCCTCCAATTGGTATGTCATTGATGGTTTGACTTTGTGCAACCAAAATATCATCGATATAAAAAGCTATGGGAGTGTTTGCGGGTAAAGTAGCTGTGCTATTATTGTTAAAAACAGAATAATCTATAGTTGCAATCCTGTTTGCACAAGCTACATTGTATGAATTTAACTGTACAGTAGCATCTGGAAGTTGGCTATTTAAAACTGTAATTATATTGTTTATAATTATTAAATCGGCTCTAAAAATACCGTTAATATCATTGGCTCCAGTAGTAAGGTTTATGGTGACTTGCGTGTCTCCAATCTGAATATTGTTTTCGATGTTATACACATCCAAATCTGCGTTGTAAAAATCTGTAGCATTTGTAAACGAATTGGTCCCGTTAAATGCATTATCAGGTAAATTTAGCGGTGGATTAGATAGGATGTTTCCATTTATGGATAACGATTCGCCATAGTTTAATGCGTTATCACCTTCCCAAGCTAAAAAACCAATTTTAGCATTTTCATTATCCAAAACATTTACGTTTTCTAAAACAATAGTTTTGTTTTGTACGTCAGCATTTATAATTTCTAAACCTAAAAATAAATTAACTTGATTTAATGGAAGGGTGTTGTCCTCATAAATAACATATAGACTCCAACCTGCATAATTGGTTCTGTTATTACAATAACCTGGTGTGCTATTTAAAACATCAGAAATATCTAGATTAGAAAATAAATAGTCACCATTTCCTTCTGTTAGTATTTGGCTGGTTACGTCTGCATAACTAGCAAAGTAGGTGAGTAGCCCGTTAAATCCTGCGTTATAATCTACAGTAAAAGTGTCTTCTGCAATTACTGTTGTACTATTTAATGTAACCTCTGTATCACCAGGTCCAGAACCAGACCAAAATAAATATGCGGAAATTACTGTAGCATTAGCAGGTAAGCTTAAGGCTGCTTGTGACGATGGTAGCGTTTCGCAAAAGGCTTGTGATAAATTGTTTTCTGCTTGATTTAAAGTATTGCCTATTGCGGTATAATCATAGCGACCATTAAATTGCTGAAATAGTGTTATGTCTTGTGCATTTACATTTTGTAAACTTAGGCTAAAAACTATAAATACAATTAGTATACGATACATTTGGAAAGTAATTCTTCCTTAAAAGTACAAATAACTATCGTTTTAATGTAAAATGATTTTTATAAACTCGTCCATCCTGAAGTTTAACGGTAAACCAATAGTCGTTAGTTGGCATTGGTAAGCCATTAAATGTACCATCCCATCCAGAACTACTTGGAGTAAACTCATTTAACAATTTACCATATCTATCAAAAATTTGAATGACAGAGTTTGGCTGAAACTGAGAAGAGACACCATAAACTTGCCAATAATCGTTTTGACCATCGTTATTAGGTGTAAAAAATAAAGGAAATCCAATTACAGAAAACATCTGATCTATAGTACCGCAGTTATTTTTTACATCTTTGACGTGTATAATATATATCCCAGGTTTTACATTAGTAAACACATTACTGCTTTGGTAACCGGAAGCTTCACCTTCTGCGTTTATAATTTCAAATTCATATTCCCCTTCACCAGAAGTTAAGATTGTAATTATGTTATTATTTAAACTTCCATCGACAACTTCAATAGCTTCAATTGTTGCAATATTTGAAGGTGCTACTACAATTGTTTTAGTTTTAGAACAGCCTTCAACTGTAGTTGCAGTTACTGTATAGGTTCCGGTAGTATTAATGTTAATAGTTGCAGTAGTTTCTCCTGTAGACCAACTATAATAATAATTGTTATTTGCTGGTGTCGTTGCAGTAAGTTCTATTGTTGTTGGAAATTCATTTAAACAATATAAAACAGTTTCATCATTAGTAAGTTGTGGTAATGGGTTAATCGTTAATAGTACTTGACTTATACCGTAACAAGCATTATTATTTTCTGCTCTAGCATAAATAACTTGACTATAAGGGGTTGTGTTATTGTAGGTTGTTGGTAATGCGTTAGTCTCAGTTAGTGCATTGTCATAGGTGTCATAATAACTTATTGTGACTCCAGGAGGTAATGTGTTTAATATTTGTGAAGAATACTCATTTAAATTAAAGGTGTTAAGACCGTCTTCGGAGCCCAACTCATCACAGACAGCAGGTGCAATATAATCGTTAGTTTGTGTAACGCTAACTTCTAAAGTTAACTCTGCAATTGCTGAACAATTTGACGACGTGTTTTTAACTACAACATAAACTGTTTGCGGATTACTAGCATTATTATAGGCATTCTGATTTAAGGGGTTTGTTTCAGATTGTGCATTTGCAAGACTACTGTAAAAAGTTGTAGATGTATTTGTGGCATTGTTAGTAATCTCTGGAGTGGCTTGACCTAAGTTAAAGGTTGTATATCCGTCTGGTACGCCATCCTCATCACATTGCAGTAAAATACTATTGAATGCTTCTGGAACTGGATTAACTGTAACCTCAAAACTACCAGTTTCAAAACAATCTGTATTATTAATATTTTCTAATCTAACAAAAATGGTTTCGTTTATTGGGTTAGTATTATAATAATTATTAGGTAGCGCGTTGCTTCCAGAATCAGCATCTGTTTGAGAGTTGTGATATGAAATTGAAAATATTGATGGGCTTTGAGAGTTGTATACTTCTGCATTATAAGTGGATAGGTCAATGGTTGTTTGTCCATTAGTATCATCTCCATCGGAAGCGTCATCACAAACAACTAAATCTGAAAGTGCATCAATTGTTGGTGTATTATAAACTGCAATATTAAAGCTTGTAGTATCAAAACAATTTGGGTTATTAGAATTAAAAACCCGTGCAAAAATAGTTTCTTGTGGGGTTGTGTTTAAATATGGATTGTCTAATTGGTTTTGATTTAAATCAGCATCCGATTGTGTTAAATAGTATTGTACGCTATAAGTGTCAGGGTCTTGACCATTTAATATTGTAGCATCTTGAGAAGTAAAATCAAAGCTTGAAATAGCGTCGTTGTCATCATCACAAATAATTATATCATTTGGTTGCGTTGCAATTGGGATGTCATAATATGTAACAATTGCTTGACCTTCTTTAGTTTCGCAATCAGAAGCAGTTAGGTCTATAAAGACTTCGTAATTTCCAGCTTCAGTAATAAATAACTCATACGGTATTGCAGGGGTAGGTATGCTTACTTCGTCTTTGGTCCAAGTGTAAGTAGCACCAGGAATATCTTCGGCTACTAAAGTGTAATTATCTCCAACACATAAAGGTAAATCAACACTATTGGTTGTGTCTGTTGGGATAATGTCTATTTTTTCGGTAAAAAAGGAAGCTATAAATGGAGGTAAGCCTTGTCTAGAAGGTCTTCCATTTAAATCGATTACTGCATGTTGGTAATCTGCAGTTTGTCCTAAATTATTAGGGTTATTAATAACGCTTAAAAAAGGTGTTCCTTGATTGTATGTAGCACTTAATGATCTGTATATTTTACCATTGGGTCCAAGTTGTAATGCACTTCTGTATAACACCCTTTGGTCTAAAACTTCTTCTGTTGCACTAATATCTGTAGCTGTTAGGTCGTATTGTAATAAGGCACCGTATTGTGCATTTGCATTATTAAAATCACTAGAAGGTGTTTCGTAATACGTTGTAGTGTATAATATTTCGCTATTAGGGGAAAACTCTACACCATAGGGAGATTGAGGTTTGCCTGCTGGCAAAAAAGTAATTGGTATCTGTACATAATTACTAACGATACCAGTATCTGTATCAAAATCTAATATGCTTAATCCGCTGCTTATATTTGCCATAGCTATTTTAGTCCCGTCTGGCGAGAACTTTAAATACCCTCTTCTTTCATTTATATTAAAAGGAAAGGTTGAAACTACTGGAGTTGGATTTACACCTGTTGTTGCATTAACCTCAAAAGCAAAAAAGGTATTGTTTGTAACACCTGTTGCTGCAGAATTTGTATGAGCATCATCATTAGCAAAGGTAACTACCCAAATATTTTGTGATTGGCAATCTTTTAATACTGCGCTTAATTTTTCTGAAGCTTTATATAGTAAAAGTTGGTTTTTAAGTGTAACATCTCCAAAACCCCCGTTTTGGGTCATATCTACTACTGAGTAATTAAACCCATCGTCAGGATTTGAGTTGTAATCTGTATCCTGAGTAAAGATGTAATAAATATTTGGATCACCAGGTTTAGGAATTATTATCGCAGATTGTGTACTGGATTGACTACCAAATAACCCTGTGCCATTAGGCATAATATTGTGATTTCTGTCATAAACATTTTCACCGTTTGTGTAAAACAATAACGCGCCAAAACTATCAGAGATACTAGTGCAACCTTCCTCTGTAGATAGTTGACCATCTGTTAACTCGGTAACAACGTTAGTGCCAATGTCAAAATTGATACCAGCATTGTCACCAAAATACCAATTTGCAGCTTCATTTTGAGCTATAAAAGTATGTGTGCAAAATAAGGTAAGTATTAATAATATCTTTTTCATGTATATCTAACTATAACAAGTAAAGGTATTATAAATTTCTTTTAATGTAAAAGGGTAGATGTTAAATTGCTTTTAATACTACAAGTCTCTTTTTTGTAACAATTTGTAAGAACAATAAATAAATATTGAAGTCCATACTAAAACAATACCAATCTCTTGCCAGTGGACAGCGTAGTCGTAGATCAGGTTTGCTTTTTCTGGAGATTTCATTGCTACAATGCGTCTAAACGGTTCGTCAATTAGTTTCCACATCGATTTTAGAGGAAAGTAGTTTTGAATTTTTGTTGCAAAATCATCATCAGTATTTTTTAATATAATGCCATATATAATCCATTCGACAATAAATAAAATAAACAAAAAGGCTAATGCAAATGCTGACCTTTTTATTAATACTGCTGCAAATAGACAAAGACTAAAAAAACCAATAAGCTTGACAAAGTATGCAAGTAAAAAGATACTCTCGCTAAACATATAATAGGCTTCACTATCCCCATTATAATACAAGCCAATTACTAATGTTAAAATACCGACTAACAAGGTAGATATCAACGAGAAAAATATCAATGCATAAAATTTAGAGAGTATAAATTCTTTTTTACTTAACCCGTCAATTAGATTTTGCTTGATTGTTTTGTTGCTATACTCATTACCAATCATACTAACCACTACTATAGCAAAAAACAGTTTAAACAATGCTGCAAAAAATGTTGTAATGTGCCAAATATAAGGGAAATCAAAAATTCCAACACTACCTAAATCTATTGTAAAAAGTCCAAAAAAGTTGATTTTAAAGGAAGATAATAATATGATAAAAAAGGGTAATATAAATGAAAAGAAAATTAATATTTTACTAATCCTATTTTCTAAAAGCTTTTGTAATTCTATTTGTAAAAGTCGTAACATGATTGTGGTTTTTTTTTTGAATGATTAGTTTTGGTCTTCTAAATTGTCAGTAAGTTGAAGGAATTGTTCTTCCAAACTTTCTTTTCTTAAAACTAAGTGTGACAATGCAATCCCTTTTTCAAGAAGCTCTTTATTAAAAGCAGATGCAGACATTGGTGCATTTAAAAATGCAGTAATTAAATCATTAGTTACTTTAGTGTTTTTTATATCAGGATGTGCGTTTAGGTAATCTAATAACACTTGATTGTTATCACTTTTTAATTCAAAAAAACCTTCGCTAGAAATCATTTGATCTACAGGACCTTCATAAAGCTTATGTCCTTTTCTAAGTACGACGACATGAGAGCAAACTTTTTCTACTTCATCTAATAAATGAGAAGCTAGAAGGATTGTAGTACCTTGGCTTGCAATGTTTTTTATAATATCTCTAATTTGATGTATCCCCTGTGGGTCAAGACCATTTGTGGGCTCGTCCAAAATTAATATTTCTGGGTCGTTTAGCAGTGCAGATGCTATTGCAAGACGCTGTTTCATCCCTAAAGAAAAGGTTTTAAATTTACTGTGTTTGCGGTCTAAAAGTCCTACTAACTCTAGTTTTTCGTCAATCTTTTCTGTGCTAATTTCTTTAATCTTACAGACTAACTTTAGGTTTTTGTAAGCAGACATATAAGGGTAAAAGTTTGGACGCTCTATTATAGCACCTACTTTTTTTAATGCTTCATGGGTTGAGGTTTGTCCATCAAACCAATTAAAACTTCCACTAGTTTTATTAACCACGTTTAATGTAATACCCAAAGTGGTAGATTTACCACTTCCATTTGGTCCTAATATGCCATAAACATTACCTTTTTTAATGGTAAAGGATAAATTATTAACAGCAGTTAAATTGCCATATTTTTTTGTTAGATTACTAATGGTCAGAATTGTTTCCAAAATGTGTGGTTTTTATGAATGGTTAAAAGTAAGACGATACTATGTTAAAAATGTTACAATTTAAAAATTAGTTATAAATTTGAATCATAGAAAAATATATGCAAGATTTAAAGATTTCGAAGAAAAAACCATCTTACCCAATTAATGATAGATTGGATAGTTATTTATCTAAGTACAACAGAAACTCGAAGATTACTATCCTTTATGACGATTTATTACGTTTTCAAGGCTCCATTGTCGTTTATGATAAGGATGATAAAGATACCTTATGGATACGTGTTTATTTTAGCGAGTTTGATAGAGCCGAGATTGATTTAAGTTTAAAAAAAGTATATACCCGTTTGCACTCTGACGGTAATGCTACGTCTATTCCTTTTTTAAATGTTGATGCAATAGATTATTGCACCTTTGGAAACTCTAAACCCTTCAGAATAAAAATTAGAAATATTTTAAACGATAACTATACTTATTTTTATGTCAAGAAGGCGGATGCTTCGCGTATTTATGGGTTGGAGTTAGAGCATATGTTGTCTCCTTATCACTTAAACTTTATGGTGCATGGAGATACTTTAATAGAAGAGCATATTGCTGGAATACCTGGTGATGAGTTTATAGAAAACATGTTAGATGATTGTTCTGAGTCTGAAAAATCTCAAATAGCAAAAGAGTTTGTTAAGTTTAACGAGCGTTGTATGATTAGACTACTTGGAGATATGAGGTCCTATAACTATGTTGTTGTACCAACACACGATTTTGATCATGTAGTTTTTAAAATTAGAGCTATTGATTTTGACCAACAATCTTACGAAGGTAAATTTAAAGTTTACAGACCTCAGTTTTTTAAAGAGAATTTAAAACTAGTAGAGTTAGTTGTTAGAAAGTTTAAAGAAGAATCTATAGATCAATACAAAATAGAGGAGCGCTCCATTGTTGCTAAACGTATGATTAGTTATAACAAAAGGATTAAACAGCTAATTGATTGTATGATTAATGATGAAATATCAACCAAAGCAAACATTAAGCTTTTAAAGTCTAAAATCTACGATTATACTTTAGATGTAAAATTTAGAAAAAGTAAAAATATGGGTGAAATCCTTAGAAATGCTTTAGACTTTGTAAAACGAAATTATGAGGATGTAAACATGAAAGATCTTTAATTCCAGTTTTCTTCAAAATCTAGATTGTCGTAATCATCTACATTAAAATCGTCGTCAAACTCGTCATAATCATCATCTTTTTCAGCTTCAAAAATTTTGTCAGGTGCTTCAGTAGGTACTTGACCTTGTACATACATTAAGTTAGGGTAATCAACACCTTCGGCAACTTCTACAATTTCAGCTAATTCGACAAAAAAGGTCCACATATTCATAAAGTCATAAACATAAATTAATTTAGTTTGTGCTTCATGTACAGTTTCAGATAGTACAGCTTCATTCATAAACCTAACGTCGTTAATACCATCACTCATGTCAAAAAGGCTAATTTCTTCACCTTGATTCCATTCGTCATCACTTAAATAAAAAGAAGCCATTTCAGTCCCGTCAAACCCAAAACATTGAGTGATAACGTTATGTAGATCTTCCATAGTATCGCTTTCGCGAATTTCAAAATCTCTAAAAATATCTTCTTCTGTATCGTTGTCTAGTATTACTCTAAATCTGTAAATCATAATAAAAAAATAAGTGTGTAAAGATAGTGCTTTTAGCTGTTATTTACTAAATCGATGTAACGTAAATGTCATAGCGCTTAGTAATAAAAAGGCACCAACTTGATGTGCAATTCCTAACCAAACGGGTACCTGAAGTAGCAAAGTAAATACGCCTAAGATAAATTGAAAAATTACAAGGTATATTAATGAGTTTAGTGCTTTTTGTTGATAATTTGTTTCGACATATTTTTTACCCTTAAAATATATAAGAATAATAAATAGTACAACAATATATGCTAAAGTTCTATGCACAAACTGTACTCCGCTAGGGTTTTCTGTAAGCATTAAATGAAGTGCGTGATTGCCAAGATATACACTTTCGTGCATAAATTTTCCTTCGCTCATCATTGGCCAATGGTTGTGCATTTTACCAGCATCTAAACCTGCTACAAAAGCACCATATATTATCTGAATTATTAGTACAATTGTACCAATTTGAACTAGTCTTTTAAATCTGGTATTAACTATTTTATGAAAAGGAAACATTAAGTCTAATGCCACCCAAAATGTTGCAGCAAAGGTTATAAAAGCGGTAATTAAATGCATTGCTAATCTGTAATGACTAACATCGGGTCTGTCTACTAAACCGCTTTTTACCATGTACCAACCTAAAAAACCTTGAAAGGCACCTAAACACATCAAACCAATAGATTTTTTAATGGTTGATCTGGTCAATTGTTTTTTAATTAAAAAGTAGATAAAAGGAATAAAAAATACTAAACCAATAAAACGTCCTAATACTCGATGAAACCACTCCCAGAAATAAATATCTTTAAAATCTTCAAGGTTAAAATGGTTGTTAAGCTTTTGGTATTCTGGATATTGTTTGTACAAATCAAAAGCTTCTTGCCACTCGACCTCATTCATAGGTGGGATTGTACCAGAAATTAATTTGTAATTAGATATAGATAATCCAGAATGGGTTAAACGTGTAATACCTCCAACAATAACCATTATAAATATTAGTAAACATCCTGTTAACAACCAATAGATGACTTTTTTATTGTCCTTTTTCATTGCCTTTCTTTTTTATATTTTTTTTTAAAGCATAAGCCTATTGGTTATACTTTTGGAATATAGTTTAGTTTAAATAAAATTGTTAGTTAATTGTTTAAAGCATTTGTAGTAAATAATTTAAACAAAGCCTTTAGCTAACAGTTAAACCTAGTTGTTTTCCTTTTTTAATCATTAAATTAAATGCAGCTTCATGCTCATTTGGTATTTCTCCTTCTAGAATAGCTTCTTTAATAGCTTCTTTAATAATTCCAATCTCTTTTGATGGTTTTAAGTTAAAGGCTTTCATTATTTCTTCACCAGATACTGGTGGTTGAAAATTACGGACATGGTCTTTTTCTTCAACTTCAATAATTTTATCCCTTACAATCTTAAAGTTGTTATGGTATTTTTCAAAACGTTTAGGGTTTTTTGTTGTTATGTCTGCCTCACAAAGCGTCATTAAATCGTCCACATAATCACCAGCATCAAATACCAAACGTCTAACAGCAGAGTCTGTAACAATATCTTGGGCTAAGACAATTGGTCTAGAGCTCATGAATACTAATTTTTGGACAAATTTCATTTTATCATTTAATGGCATTTTTAAACGCTTAAATAAATGATACACCATTTTTGAGCCTTCAAACTCATGTGCATGAAAAGTCCAACCTACTTTTTTGCTAAATCGTTTAGTTGGAGCTTTACCAATATCGTGTAATAATGCAGCCCAGCGTAACCACAGGTTATCTGTGTTTTTAGCAATATTATCTACAACTTCAAGTGAGTGATAAAAATTGTCTTTGTGGGTTTGTCCTTCTACCTCGTCTATACCTTTTAAATTAGTTAGTTCTGGTAGGATATGTTTTAAAAGTCCTGTTTTTTCTAGTAATAAAAAACCTTTTGAAGGCTTAGGGCTTTCTAATATTTTATTTAATTCGACAACAATACGCTCTTTAGTAATAATATTAATGCGTTTGTTGTTTCTAGTAATAGCGTTTAAAGACTCTTTTTCAATTATAAAATCTAATTGTGTTGCAAATCTAATGGCACGCATCATGCGTAGTGGGTCATCACTGTAGGTAATGTCTGGATTTAGGGGTGTTTTTATTATTTTATTTTCTAAATCTTTAATTCCGTTAAAAGGGTCAAGTAGCTTTCCAAAATTAGCTTCGGATAAATTTAAAGCCAATGCATTTATTGTAAAATCGCGACGGTTTTGGTCGTCTTGTAATGTCCCGTTTTCAACTATCGGATTGCGACTATCTTCGTTATAAGACTCTTTACGTGCGCCAACAAACTCTATTTCAATATCATTATAACGTAACATTGCAGTCCCATAAGTTTTAAAAACTTGGACTTTAGGACTATTTGGTAATAATTTGGCAACTTGTTTAGCTAATTCAATACCGCTACCAATAGCAACAACATCAATATCTTTGGCGTTTCCTCTTTTTAGAATATAATCTCGTACAAAACCACCAATTACATAACTGTCTAAATTTAAGTTTTTAGAGGCTTCAGAAATAATTTTGAATATCGGGTTTTGTAAGGCGTCTTTGTAATTCATTGTAAATTTACTCACGAATAATTTTTACCTCTCCTTTATTTGATAATTTAATAATGGTAGAGGGTTTACCGTTTTTATTTTCGTTTGGCAAATTTACGATATAATCCACACCTTTTAAAATAGCGTCGCTTATTTCTTCAAAGGATTTTGGAGTAGGTTGACTTGATATATTTGCTGAGGTAGATACAATAGGTTTGCCAAAATATTTTATCAATTTTTCGCAAAATTTATGGTCCACAATTCTAATAGCTAAAGTATTGTCTTTAGCAACTAAATTTTCTGCAATTCCAGCAGGTGCATCATAAATTACTGTGGTAGGTTTGTCGGCAATGTCTAATATAGTATATGCAATCCTTGGTACGTTGTCCACATGTCTTTCTAGCATGCTATAATTATTTACCAAGCATATTAAAGACTTGTTGTCTTCGCGTTGCTTTAGCTTATATATTTTTTTTACTGCATTAGCATTTGTAGCATCACAACCAATTCCCCAAACGGTATCTGTAGGGTAAAGTATAAGTCCACCTTGTTTTAAGACGGTTATTGCTTTTTCTATTTCGTCTCTCATTCTTTTTTATTTACAAAAATAAAGGTAATTGTAGTATAAAATGTACTTTTATACTTTTAAAATACTATGCAAGACTTTAAAACTATTTTAGTAGCCAATAACCACCTAGAAGGTATTGGTGGTACAGAAACTTTTACTTTTACTCTAATTGAAGCTTTATTAAAAAAGGGTCATGTTGTAGAGTATTTTACTTTTAAAAAAGGTGCGGCTTCAGATAAAATAGAGAAAGAACTTGGTGTTACCTTTATGTCCAAAAGTAAGTATGATTTAATTTTAGCTAATCATAATACTTGTGTAAATTATTTAAGCAAAAAAGGTATAACAATCCAAACTTGTCATGGTATTTTTCCAAAGTTAGAGCAACCTAATAAGCATGCAGATGGTCATGTCGGTATCTCTGAAGAAGTTGTTAATCATTTAATAGACAAGGGATTTAAATCTAAGTTAATAGTTAATGGTATTAACTGTGACCGATTTACAATACAACAGCCTATAAATAAAACATTGACTAATGTGTTAAGCTTAAGTCAATCTAGTGTTGCAAACACTAAAATTGAAGCTGCTTGTAAGCAGTTAAATTTAAATTTTAAAAAGTTTAATAAATACATAAACCCGATTTGGAATATTGAAGAAGATATTAATCAATCGGATTTAATTGTAGGTCTTGGTAGATCTGCTTATGATGCTATGGCTTGTGGAAGAGCTGTTTTAGTTTATGACGAAAGAGAATATACTAAAAGTTATGCAGATGGTTATTTAAAGCCTGAAATGGTTGACTTGTGTGTAAAAAACAACTGTTCTGGTCGTTATTTTAAAAAACAATTTGAAGTTGAAGATTTAGTTTTAGAATTAAAAAAATATAATGTAGAAGACGGTCAAAAACTTAGAGATATTGCATTGGATAAGTTTAATATTAATCGTCAAGTTGAGAAGTATTTAACTTATGCTAAATCATTAAATAAAAAGTCTAACCTTTTAAGTTTACAACTTGTATATCTTTATCAAGAAATAAAGATAAAAAGCAGGCAGTTTAGACATTTTAGAAAACAGTTATTTAAATCAAAGTAATCATAAATTAAAAACGCGTTTTACCCAGTTTTCTAAGGTGTATTTATAGTATATCTCTTCTGGTAACGGGGAGTATTCTGTTTTAAAAAACGTAGGTTTGATTATAAAATTTTTATCAATTACAGCAATATTATTAGAATTATAAAAATCATAATTTTTACAATTACTGTTATTGGTAATAATCTTTTTTTGCAGCGCCATAGCTTCAAAAAACCTAAAACTTAAGCCAGTTTGGTCATCCCTAACTAAATCAATAACTATTTTTCCTGTTTTATAAAACTCTATTAACTCATGTTGTGTTAAAGCGTTTTCACTAAAACTAATCAAATGTTTATACTCCTCTTTTAAATAGTTTAGTTTTTTGTTTTTTCCAACGACTAAACATTTAAAACTTACATTGGTAGCATTAAAAGTTTGTAAAAGAGTTATTAGTTTAGGTACTCTATCATCAAAAGAGCCTAAATAAACAACATCAAAATCTGGCGTTGTTTTTACAATGGTTTTTGGTAAATAATTATAGTTTGATATAGGTTTAAAACCATAATTAATAATATCGTTTTTATCAAAAGAAAAAATAGTGTCAAACAAACCATTTAATAAATGTTCCATTGGGTTTCTGGCAACACTATCGTATAAGTAAGCTATATATCTATCAGTATATTTTTTTATAGCTTGATGGTGTTTAAGGTCAATAACTTCTGGGTTAATAACAAGAATTTGGTCTTGTTTCCCCAAAGTTTCTAGAGACTCTAAAATATAATCTTGACGTTTTATTTTTTTTAGATTTTTACCTAAAAAAACTTTGCTAAAAGTATTAGTAATTTTATCCTTTAAGTTTTTATGCTTGTAGTTTCCAATTTTAATGTGTTTTGCCTCATAACCTAAATTGGTTAAAGAATTAGCAATGTGGTAATCGTAATTCCAATGATCAAAACTAACAATACAAATTTTTTGAGGCATAAACCAATTATCTAATTTCTGTAAAAATAAATAAAACCAATAGATTGACTCGCTTAAGTTTTAATATTTATTAGTTTTGTTATACTAATTATTTATAATGAAAAACATTGTTGTTGGCTTTTTAATGTCTTATGACTACGAGAAATTAAAACTATCAATTCCTCCAGTTTACGACCAAGCAGATAAAATTTACTTAGCGTTAGACCATAAACAACGTACTTGGAAAGGCGAGTCTTTTGATGTTAATTCTAATTTTTTTGAGTGGCTTACTAATTTTGATAAAGACCAAAAAATTGAAATCTATAAAGATAATTTTTATGTTCCAGAATTAAATGCTATCCAAAATGATACGCGAGAACGCCACATGTTATCATTAAAAATGGGAATAGGTAATTGGTTAGTGCAAGTGGACTCTGACGAGATTTTTATAGATTTCAAGCAGTTTGTAAATACACTTAGACAACACGATCATTTTTTAGATAATCCTAAGAAAAACCCAGTTCAAATTGCTGGTTTTTTAATTAATATTTATAAGTATTTAGAAGACGGAATGCTTTACGTTGATCAGCCTACAAAAGTAATGTTAGCAACCAATTATCCTAATTACAAATATGCCAGAAATAGTAAAGAGCGTGTTATTTATACAAATAATGTATTGCTACACGAGTGTTTGTCTAGAGATGAGGAGTCGCTTAAATTTAAATTAGATAATTGGGGGCATTCTCATGAGATTAATGATCAGTTTTTTCCGAAATGGAAAAAAGCAAATAAGGACAATTATAAAACGTTGAAAAATCTATTTTATCTAGATCCTGAAATCTGGAAAAGCCTAGGCTATTTTCCGTCACAGGATTTAAGTAAAATTAAGACTTTAGTCGAAAATGACAAAACATTAGCCCCATCAAAAGTTTTTTTATTAAAGAAAAATTTTGGACAATGGTTTAAGTTTTTGAAGATTTTTAATAAAAGCAAAATAGAATTCGAATCTTATTTTTAAAAATGAAAACCTTAAAAACTACTCTGTTAATAGCGACTTATAATTGGCCTAAAGCTTTAGAGCTAGTTTTGCTTAGTGCTAAAAAGCAAAGCCAATTACCAGACCAAATTATTATTGCAGACGACGGATCTACAAACGATACAAAAGTATTAATTGATAGTTTTAAAACGCAGTTTTCTATACCTTTAGTACACGTTTGGCAAGAAGATAATGGGTTTAGAAAAGCACATATTTTAAACAAAGCTGTTGCGCAAGCAACAGGGGATTATATTATACAAGTAGATGGAGACTGCATTATGCATCCGCATTTTATAAAAGACCATTTACAATTTGTAACAGATAATACCTACTTATTTGGCAGTCGTGTTAATATCCAAAAAGATTATTTAGACACTTTATTTAGTACAAAACAAACCTATTTTACAGCATTTTCTAAAGGTATTAAAAAACGTACACGTGCTTTACATATTCCTTTTTTAAGCCAGTTGTATAAATCTAGCTCGGTGTTTTCAAGTAAGTTTAGAGGTTGTAATACATCCTATTTTAAAAAGGACTTTGTAGCAGTAAATGGTTATAACGAAGACATTACAGGTTGGGGAAGGGAAGACTCTGAGTTAATTCTTAGATTCCATAATATTGGATTGCAAGCTAGGCGTTTACGTTATAGAGGGATTGTTTTTCATATTTATCATAATGAAAAATCAAGAGATAGGTTTGAGATTAACGATACAATCGAACAAAAAACAATTAATGAAGTTGTAAAATGGGCTAAAAACGGAGTTGATAAGTATTTAACTTAGTCAATTTTACGATACATAGTCCATAATTGTATATAACGTTTAAATACTGAAAACGCGTGTACATAACAAATAATAAAACCTTCTTTTCCGTCTAAAAATCCAAACCTTAAAAAGTATTGGTGCATAAATCTGTACCATGGTCTAAATAAAAAATGGTACAAGTTTGGACGTACATTTTTTGTGTATAAAGCTTCTGCTTGTAACTTGCTGTACTGCGTTAGTTTTTGATTGTAATTATCAAAATCTTTATAGGTTTGATGGTCAACATGATACTTGAGTTTGCCAATAGTTGCAGTCGTCTCAATAGCTTCGTGTACAAGCTTACCATTGTATTTACAGTAGTTTATATTAAATAGTCGGACAGCAACATCTGTTTGAAAACCACTATATTTAATACGTTTACCCATAAAGTGAAAGTCGCGCTTAACGCGAAATGCTTTTGCTTCTGGATTTGATTTTACGGTAGCAACAAGCTCTTCTGCTAAGTTATTTGGCACAACTTCGTCTAAATCAAAAAAAGTAACCCAATCATGATTTGCTAAGCTAATCGCATAGTTTTTTTGTGAAGAAAAATCGTCAAACTGTCTTTTAATAAAAGTAACGTTTGGGTGTTTGGCTAAAGCTTCGGTGTTATCAGTGCTAAAGGAGTCTACGATAATTATTTCATCTGCAAAAGACATGCTTTTAATATAGCGTTCTATATTATGTTCTTCGTTATATGTAATTGCTAAAGCGCTTATCATGCAATAGAAAGTCAGATTTTTGTCAAATATAACCATTAGGCTTTATATATTTGTGTACAGACTATTCAATTTAAAACTACGTGCCAAAATTACCAATTTTAATGTATCACAGTGTTACTACTCAGTCAAGTGAGAGTAAGGGGTTGACTATTGATGTAAAACAATTAGAAGCCCAATTATTGTATTTAAAATCTGAGGGGTATACGACGTTTCATTTTAAAGATTTGCAGTTAATAAATTCGGCTAAAGATTTTCCTAAAAAAGCGGTGATTATCACTTTTGACGATGTGTATGTTAATCAATTAAAATTAGCTTATCCATTATTTTTAAAGTACAATTTAAAGGCGTGTTTTTATATTCCTTTAAAATATGTTGGTGGTGTAAATACATGGGATGAAGGCGAGGAGCCAATCATGTCTGTCCAACAACTACAGTCTTTGGATGGTAATGTTATCGAGTTGGGTTTGCATAGTTTTGCGCACCAACGTTATGACCAGTTATCTATTGAAGAGATCCAGAAAGATTTTGATTTGTGTAGACAGTTTATAGTCGAAAACAAACTAGAAATTAATAATACATTAGCTTATCCGTATGGTAAGTATCCAATAACAGGAGAGGAGCAGCACGCTTTTTTTAAGTGTTTAAAGAAAAATCAAATTGCTTATGGATTGCGTATTGGTAATAGGGTTAATAGGTTTCCGTTTAAAGATCATTACGAAATCCAACGTATAGATATTAAAGGAGATGATACATTAAAGACATTTAAAAGAAAGCTAAAAAAGGGTAAAAGATGGTTTTAAAATAGTTTAATAAATGGAAGCGATAATACACCCATAGTTATTAAAACTATGCCTCCAATTTTAAAAGTAGTTTGATATTTACTATACCATCTAGCTTCTAATTCTGGATTGTTTTTTAATCGATTGATAATCTTGAAACCTATAAGTAAGAAATAGCATCCAATAATAATTTCTAGAATTCCAACATACAAAAATATTAACTTTAGATTTTCCATGTTTATCTAATGCCTCTTTGAAGTAGTATTAGTTTAACATATCTAGAAAAAACACCATAAGCGTTTACGCTTGCAACGGTTAACCCAGGGATGCCATCCATAAAACCACGACGGAGGATATAGCTACTAAAAAAGCGATAAAAAGGTTTGAAGGCTAAATGGAAATAGGTTGCTTTTTTGCCTTTTTTTAGCATTTGCTCTGCTTGGAACCATGCGTAGCTATCCTTTTTGCTTATATAATGTAATAGCCCTTTGTAGGTAAAGTGCAGGACAGGGTTTTTAAGCTGACCTATACTACCATCCACTATTAATTTTTCGTGCACTAAACCTTCAAACCTACAATTGTTACGCTTTACTAATCGGGTCACATTGTCGCTGTGGTGGTATAAAAACCGATTCATATAAAAATGAGGGAAATTTAGCTTATAACCAGCATGTTTGTTGCTTGCAATTGCTTCTAAAATCTCATGTTGTAATGCTTTTGTAATCCGCTCGTCCGCATCGATAAATAAAATCCAATCTCCAGTAGCGTATTGTAAGGCGTGGTTTTTTTGATTTGAAAAATTGTCAAACGCTCTTAAATACACCTCACAACCTAGTTGTTTGGCTATTTCTGTAGTTTTATCTGTGCTGTTGGAGTCTACTATTATAATCTGAGACGCAAAATCAACAGAGAGGATGGCTTCTTTTATGAAAGCTTCCTCATTATAAGTTGGTATGATTACGGTAATAGCGTCCATATTAAATTCAAAATTACTAAAAATATTTTATATTTGTAGTTATAATGAAAATAGATACTTCAATAATTATTAGCACTTATAATGCGCCTAAATGGTTGGCAAAAGTGCTATACGGATATAATAATCAAACCTATCGTGATTTTGAAATTGTAATTGCAGATGATGGATCAAAACAAGAGACTATTGACTTAATAGAATCTATTAAAAAGGAAGTCTTTTATCCTATAAAACATGTATGGCATGAGGATAATGGTTTTCAAAAATCCGAAATTTTAAACAAAGCTATTACACAGTGTGCTACGGATTATATAATAATGTCTGATGGCGATTGTATACCAAGAAAAGATTTTGTTGAAGTACATGTAAAAAGAAGAGAGGAAGGTTATTTTCTTTCTGGCGGCTATTTTATGTTGCCAATGTCAATATCTAAAGCTATTACTAAATCCGATATTTATAACGAAAACTGTTTTAATTTAAAATGGCTAAAAGACCATGGTTTAAAACCATCTTTTAAAAATAATAAGTTAACAGCAAAAGGCTTGATATCTTCTTTTTTAAACGCTATTACACCAACCAATGCTAGTTGGAATGGTCATAATGCTTCTGGTTGGAAAAAAGATATTGTGGCAGTAAATGGACTGGACGAGCGTATGCAATATGGTGGTCAGGACCGCGAACTTGGAGAGCGTTTAATGAATTTAGGAATAAAAAGTAAGCAAATTAGGTATTCGGCTATTTGTATTCATTTAGATCATAAAAGAGGTTATAAAAACGAAGCGTCTATAGCAAAAAACAGAGCGATTAGAGATCTGACTAAGCAAGAAAAAAGAGCTTGGACAGATTTTGGAATTGTAAAAAAAGACTAACTTCTTTTTAAGTGTAAGTCTAAGAAAGGAGACAGTTTGTTTAATATCATTTCTGGTGTCAGCATTTGATATAATGATTCTGGATTTTCTTCAATTTTACGACGCTCCTCGACATTTAAATCATCAAATAAATAAGGTTTTTCTTCTAATAGATGTATAGAAGTATGTTTTTTACCATCTTCAAAACTAGCCCAATGTTCTTTTAAAACGTAAGGAGAAAATATTGTAAATGTAGGTTTGTCTAAAGCTTTAGAGATATGTACAATACCACCTTCGTTACCAACTAAGAGCTCACATTTATTCATTAAAGTTATAAAACCTCTAATGCTATCTTCATAAATGTCAATAATAATATTATCCTTGTTTTTACATTGTTTGTAAATACTTAATGCGTCATCCTTTTGGTGTGGCGAATAATTAAACAATACATTAATATTGTAAGTAGTGGTTATGTGATCAATTAAGTTAACAATATATTGATAAGGCATAGATTTTTGGGGTGTACTTCCTAAAACCCCTAACATTATCGATGGTTTATCGTATTTTTTTAGCCTATTGTATTGTTCTTCTTTTTCGGTTAAAACAATATGCGGTTTGTAATCGATCTTATTTTCAGGTAACGGAAAATAAGTATTAAACATATTAACCCTATCCTCAATTGCTTTACCACTAATGTGTGTCTTTTTTTCTAGTAAAGGTACAGTGTGTGTGTAAAATTTAAACCAAGGGTTTTTTCCTCTTTTTTGGAACCCAATTCGCATTTTAGCACCAGAAAAATAACAAATAATACGACTTTGAAGTTTTGAGTAAGGATCAAAAATAATATCGTACTTCTGTTTTTTAACACGACTAATCAAACGTCGCATAAATTTAAATTGCTTTAATTCTTTTTCATTTACAGCTATAATATTATCTATGTAGGGATTATTTTCGATAACACCGGTGGTAAAATCATACACTAGATAATCAATTTGACTATCTGGATAAACAGTTTTCATGTTTTGTGCAATAACAGATGCTATTAGCACATCACCAATACGTTTATTTTGTATGACAAGAATTTTTTTCATTTAAAGTGGCGACTTTTTTTCGCAATAGTGCAAAATATAATTTTATCGGCTTTTATTAAAATTTAGTTTCATATATCTTTGAAGAAACTTAAAAATAAATAATATCATACACTGTCATCCAAAATATCAACACTTAGAAGCACAACTTTTACAAGTTATATTAGCATTTGAAACCTCTGGAGAAGCAGTGACAATAGGACAACGTAACATTATTAAGTCTTTTAATATTGAAGGCTTAAAGCTTAATGTTAAATCGTTTAAAGTACCTAATGCGTTTAATAGTTTTGTATATAAATATATACGTCCAAGTAAGGCTAAACGCTCTTTTGAGTATGCAAACCGATTAATTAACTGTGGTATATCAACCCCTTTTCCGATTGCTTATATAGAAAATACGTCTGTTTTAGGTTTAAAAACAAGTTATTACATTAGTAAACATATCGATTATGATTTTGAGTTTAGAGATTTAATTCATAACCCTCAATTTTCTGAACGCGTTAAAATATTACAGCAATTTGCAACTTTCACATTTAAGTTGCATGAAAATAACATTAATTTTTTAGATCATTCTCCAGGTAATACACTAATTACTAAAGGTGCCAATGGTTATAATTTTTATTTAATAGATTTAAATCGAATGCGTTTTGAGACCATGAGCTTTGACAAGCGCATGCATAATTTTAGACGTTTATGGTTATCTAAAACTATGGTTAAGGTAATTGCAGAAACTTATGCAAAACTATATAACAAACCTTACCTAGAAACCCACGATTTAATGTTGAAGCACAGTAGGGCGTTTCAGCTTAAAATTAATAGTAAAAAGTTAAAACGAAGTGGAAGAAAGATGAGGTTTAAAACCTAATAATAATCTAAAATAAAAGCCTCTAAATCTAGATTTAGAGGCTTTGTATATTTAAATAAGTACTTAATACTGACTATACAGCCACATCATATTCACGAAGGGCATCATTTAAAGATGTCTTCTTGTTAGTACTTTCTTTACGTTTTCCAATAATTAATGCACAAGGGACATTATAGTTTCCAGATGGGAATGTTTTAGTATAACTACCTGGTATTACTACAGAGCGTTCTGGCACACGACCTTTCATCTCGATAGGTTCTGGACCTGTAACATCAATAATTTTAGTGCTCATAGTTAATACTACGTTTGCGCCTAAAACAGCTTCCTTTTCAATATGTACGCCTTCTACAACAATACAACGTGACCCAATAAAAGCACCATCTTCTATAATTACAGGAGACGCTTGTAAAGGTTCTAAAACCCCTCCAATACCAACACCACCAGACAAGTGTACGTTTTTGCCAATTTGCGCACAACTACCAACAGTTGCCCATGTGTCAACCATTGTACCTTCATCAACATAAGCACCAATATTTACGTAACTAGGCATTAAAATAGTTCCAGCAGATATGTAAGCACCATGACGTGCAACAGCATTGGGTACTACTCTAATTCCTTTTTCTTTGTACCCTTTTTTAAGCGGGATTTTATCATGATATTCAAAAATACCAGCTTCTAAAGTTTCCATTTTTTGAATAGGGAAATATAAAACAACTGCTTTTTTAACCCATTCGTTAACTTGCCAGCCATTAGTTGTAGGCTCTGCTACACGAAGTTTTCCTAAATCTAAAAGGTTAACAACTTCTCTAATAGCATCTATCGTTTTAGTATCGGTTAGTAACTCGCGATTATCCCAAGCAGTTTCTATTGTTTTTTGTAATTCTGTCATGTTAATTTTAATTTAAGACAAATATAATTCGTTAAAATTAAAATATGGCACAATATTTAAGGTGTTAAGACTATAAAACTATAAATTTGCACAAAATTTAATATGGCTCGCATTTTAGCAATTGATTACGGAAAAGTTAGAACAGGATTAGCAGTAACTGATGAGATGCAGATAATTGCATCTGGTTTAACTACAGTTAATACTAAAGAGTTAATTTTATTTTTACAAGACTATCTGAAAAAAGAACAGGTCGAATTATTTTTAGTCGGAGAGCCTAAGCAAATGGATAACACACCAAGCGAAAGTGAAGCTTTAATTATCCCATTTTTGGTAAAATTAGAAAAGACATTTCCTAATGTGCCAATAAAGCGTGTGGACGAGCGTTTTACATCTAAAATGGCAAGCCAGACTTTAATAGATAGTGGATTAAAGAAAAAACAAAGAAAAAACAAAGCACTTTTAGATGAGGTTAGTGCAACCATCATTTTACAAAGTTACCTTTACAACCAATAGTAAATATTATGATATTACCAGTTGTCGCTTATGGCGATCCCGTTTTAAAACAAAAAGGAAAAGACATAACAAAAGATTATCCTAAATTAAAGGAGTTAATTGCTAACATGTACGAGACTATGTATGGTGCGTACGGTGTTGGATTAGCAGCGCCACAAATAGGATTGCCAATTCGTTTATTTATTGTAGATGCAACACCATTTGCAGATGACGAGGAAGTGTTGGGTAAAGAAGAGTGTGACTTTTTAAAAAACTTTAAACATACCTTTATAAACCCCGTGATTTTAGAAGAGTCTGGAGACGAATGGGCGTTTAATGAAGGCTGTTTAAGTATACCAGATGTTAGAGAAGATGTATTTAGAAAACCTAATATAAAGGTTGAATATTTAGATGAAGACTTTAATAAACAAACCATGGAATTAGACGGTTTAGCAGCTAGAGTTTTCCAACATGAGTACGACCATATTGAAGGCGTTTTGTTTACAGATCATCTATCTGCACTAAAAAAACGCTTGATTAAAGGCAAGTTAACTAATATTTCTAAAGGAAAAATTAATGTGGATTATCGTATGAAATTTCCATTAATGAAAAAGAAACGTTAAACGTTTGGAAAACCCAAACTAACATAGGATATTTGCCATCCAATTTTGAACACTGAGATAAGTCAAAGTGAGAATTAAAAGGATAATTAAAAAGAATAAATAATATGGCTTTAGATAAAGTATTAGCAATAGCAGGTAAACCAGGATTATATAAATTAGTTACTCAGACAAGAGGTGGTTTTATAGCCGAATCTTTGATTGACAATAGACGTATGTCTGTTGGAATACAACAAAATGTTAGTATCTTAAGTGAGATAGCAATCTATACATTGACTGCAGAAGTACCGTTAAAAGAAGTCTTAAAGAAAATTAAAGACAAAGAAAATGGCGCTCCAACTAGTATCAGTCACAAAGACTCTAAAGATAAATTAGAAGAATATTTCTTTGAAGTTTTACCAGATTATGATGAGGATAGAGTATATCCAAGTGATATTAAAAAGGTAGTGCAATGGTATAATATGTTACAAAAAAATGACATGTTAGACTTTGCAGAGACTACTAAGTCTGACGAAGAAGAATAATTAGTTACATAATAATAGATGTCAAAAATCCAGCTTATGCTGGATTTTTTGTTTCTGACTTTTTAAGATGAAACAAATCAACGTACTTTTACAAAAACCTTTTTAATATGAATTCTAGAGCAGACCAACTAAAAGCATTTGACCGCTTATTGACAATTATGGACGAGTTACGCGAGCAGTGTCCATGGGATAAAAAGCAAACCATGGAAACCCTACGTCATTTAACCATTGAAGAAACTTACGAGTTAGGAGATGCTATTTTGGATAACGATTTAGAAGAAGTTAAAAAAGAAATTGGTGACCTAATGCTACATATGGTCTTTTATGCTAAAATTGGAAGCGAGAAGAATGCTTTTGATATTGCAGATGTTTGTAATGGTATTTGTGAAAAATTAATCCATAGACATCCACACATTTACGGAGATGTAAAAGTAAAAGATGAAGCAGAGGTCAAACGAAATTGGGAAAATTTAAAGCTAAAAGAAGGTAGAACAAGTGTTTTAGAAGGCGTGCCTAAAAGTTTACCTGCATTAGTAAAAGCAAGTAGAATACAAGAAAAAGTTGCAGGTGTAGGTTTTGATTGGGAAAAACCAGAACAAGTTTGGGAAAAAGTAGAGGAGGAGCTAAATGAGTTTAAAGATGAGGTTGTAAAAGGAGATTCAGACGCAATGGAAGACGAGTTTGGAGACGTATTATTCTCAATGGTAAACTATGCACGTTTCTTAAAAATTAACCCTGAAAACGCTTTAGAACGCACCAATAAAAAATTCTCAAAACGCTTTAAATACTTAGAAGCAAAAGCTAAAGCTTTAAATAAAGATTTAAAAGATATGACTTTGGGTGAAATGGATGTTTTTTGGGAGGAAGCTAAAAAACAGTAATTGGAAAATCTGTGATTTTCAAATACTTCAAGTTTTTTGGGAGGAAGCTAAAAAACAGTAATTGGAAAATCTGTGATTTTCAAATACTTCAAGTTTTTTGGGAGGAAG
>CANNFD010000013.1 GCA_947503885.1 uncultured Olleya sp.
ATACTTCAAGTTTTTTGGGAGGAAGCTAAAAAACAGTAATTGGAAAATCTGTGATTTTCAAATACTTCAAGTTTTTTAGGAGGAAGCTAAAAAACATATAACTAATGACATTCCTGCTTAGGCAGGGATCTTATTTTACGAGTTATTTTTATTAATATTCTCAATACTTTTTTTAAAACTGACACTTTTTTAAGAGTGTTATCAAGCTTTTTGGTATTTGTTTTTATGTGTTTTTAAATAAAAAACATGTTTTTTTAATTCGTCGACGTCTAAAACTATAATTGTATCGTATATACTACAAATGACATAATCTTTTCAAGGTAAATAAGTTGATTAATAGCATACATCATACTAGATGTCATTAAAAAAAATTATTTCATGTAAGCGAACAGAAATAATTGGTTAGTTTAGTTAGGAGCCAAAATCCTATTTCTTTAGAGAAGTAGGATTTGGTTTTTTTAAGGTTTATAATAATCATTGAATAGTGTATAAAAACAAAAAGCACTCTAAAGAGTGCTTTTTGTTTTTATACTGCTGACAATTTAAGTCAGTAAAAAGATAAATTATTTGCCTTTTAATCCTACAATTTCTAGATCAAAAATAAGGTTAGCATTAGGAGGTACAGGTCCTCGTCCAGCTGCTCCATAACCTAAATAGCTTGGTACAAATATTCTAGCTTTATCTCCAATATTCATGTTAAGCATAGCTTCTCTAAAACCAGGAACTAAAGTTGCAGATTCGTTATAAGGCATTGCAAAAGCTTTGTATGCTCCTTGTCTTGCAGCGTCTTCATTATATTGATCGTATTTTTTAGCATCCTCTTCAATTGTAGAAAAGAAGAAGCTTCCATCTTCAAAAAGACCAGTACAGTCAATTAATACTTGGTCAGAAGGTTTTGGTGTTACCCCGTTTGGAGCAGCATCAATAATCATAACTAATCCCGTAGGAAACTCTTTTACTTCTCCTTTTCTGTCTGCATTAGCTTTTTTAAAGTTGTTTGCAGCTTCTTTAGCTTTTTCTTTTAAAAGCTCTTGAGCTTTAATCTTCAAGTCTTCTAATTTTTGTGGTAAAAGTGGTTCTTGTTCTGTAAATACTTTTGCAGCATCAAATGCTAAAGCGTCTTTACCTTTGCGGATTATATTTAATTTTTTGATAACTACATCTTCTAATGGTTTATTGCTTCCTGGAGCAACTTTAACGTTAGAGATTGTGTCTTGTACTTCTATTCCTTTTACTAATTCTCCAAATACAGAATGGCAGCTTACTCTTGGAGCATCACAATTTTTTAAACTTCCATCTGCATAAAATGCATCTAAATTTTGCTTTGGTATTTCAGTAATAAAAAATTGGCTTCCATTAGTGTTAAGTCCACCCGAATTAGCCATAGATAATATTCCTGCTTTGTCATGACTCAGGTCAGTGTCAAATTCACTAAAAAACTTAAATCCAGCACTTCCAGTACCAGAAGCAGTTGGGTCACCACCTTGGATCATAAATTTATCCATAACTCTATGAAAAGTGGTACCGTCATAAAATGCTTTTCCTTTTGAATTGTCATCTAATTTAGGATGAGTACCTTCTGCTAAACCAACAAAATTAGCAACAACAACTGGTACTTTGTCATAAAATAATTTAGCGACCATTGTCCCTTTGTTAGTTACAAATTCAGCGTATAATCCATCTTCTAAATCAGGATACTTGTCTTGGCAAGATGTACTAGACATACTAACCAAAAGTGCAATAATTAATAGTTTCATTGTTCTAATTAATTTGTTCATTTTTATATTGGGTTTGTTTCTATTCTTTTTTAGTAATGGAGTTAACAGACACTTCACAAATTAAAGGAATGTTTCTTCCAATTCTATTTTCATCTCCATAATAACCATACGCTTTATGTGATGGAAATAAAAAGGTAGCAGTTTCTCCTGCTTGCATTAATTTAAGGCCTTGACGTAGGCCGGTAAATAACTCTTCTTGGTCCATTGCATAGCTTTGTGTTTTAAGTTCTGCTTCAGTATAAATAACTTTTCCGTTTAGATCTTTTAAGTTATAATTAAAGTTGACAATATCACCAAAATCAGGTGTGCCAATACTGTCAGTATCTACTTTTGTATTGTAATAATACCAAAATCCATTACCTGAGGTTATGTATTCATTTTCTGGTTGAGCAGCGATTATTGCTTCAATAGCTTTAGTTTCTTTTTTGTTTAAAGCTTTGTTGCGCTCAATAGATTCGTTTATAAAAGATCCAGAATTAACAGATTTAGGTTCTCTAGCTTCTGGTGTTTTACAACTTAAAACGGTAGTTAAAATCAATAGTATTATAGCTAAATTATGCTTCATGTAATGCTGTATTGTATTGGGGTAATATACTAATAAATTTTTCAACGGTTTGTTCTAGATTAACATCGCTTTTTCCGCCAGCAGCGTTTGTGTGACCGCCACCTTGAAAGTGCGATCTAGACATTAAATTTACTGAAAAATCGCCCTTAGATCGTAACGATATTTTAATAATACCTTGTTGTAAATCTTCAATAAAAATTGCTGCTAATACTACGTTATCTAAAGATAAAGCATAGTTTACAAAACCTTCAGTATCTCCTTTTTTATAATCAAACTGTTGTAATTCTTTTTGTGACAGTGTAATATAGGCTGCTCTAGATTCTGGAATAACCTTTAAATTACTTAATGCACAACCTAATAATTGTAGGCGATTATAGCTATTGGTGTCATATACTTGATTATGTATCATAGTATTGTCAGCACCTTTATCTATTAAACTAGCAATAATCCTATGTGTTGCACTTGTGGTTGATCTAAATCTAAAAGATCCTGTGTCTGTCATTATACCAACGTAAGTTGCAGTAGCAATATTGCTATCAATAACGTTTAGGCCATCTAACATTTCGATAAAATTATAAACCATCTCACAAGTAGAGCTCATACTTACATCGCTATAAGTGTATTTTGCAAAGCCATCAGGTTGTTGGTGGTGATCAATCATTATTTTTAAAGCTTTGTTATTTGTTAACACAGCTTCCATGTCTCCGGTTCTATGAAAAGCATTAAAGTCTAGAGCAAAAACGATGTCAGCTTCGGCTAATTTACGCTCGCTGTCTTCTTTTTGACTATCATATTTAAGTATCAAATCTTGACCAGGTATCCATTTTAAAAAATCTGGATAATCATTAGGTACAATAACAGTAGCTAAATGATTAGTTTTTGTTAGGTAGTGGTATAATGCTAGGCTAGAGCCAATAGCATCTCCATCAGGATTTTTATGGCTAACAATTACAATTTTTTTAGGGGTTTCTAATAACTGATTAATTGCTGTAATGTCTTGTTTTGTCATAGCCCACGAATATACAATTTTTTAATATTCGAATGTATTGTTTTTCTTAATAAATGGCGTACTTTTGCACAAAATTAACAAGCACGATTTAAAATTATTGTGGTTGTTTTTTAAATAAATTAGATAACATTAAAATAAAAAAATGGCAACTAACAGAACATTTACAATGCTTAAGCCTGACTCTGTTGAAAAAGGGTACATTGGCGCAATCTTAGAAAAAATTAACGCTTCAGGTTTTAGAATCGTTGCAATGAAATTAACACACATGACTAAGCAAGATGCTGAAGCATTTTACGCTGTACATAGTGAAAGACCTTTTTATGGTGAGTTAGTTGAGTACATGACACGTGGACCTATTGTTGCTGCTATTTTAGAAAAAGATAACGCAGTTGATGATTTTAGAACTTTAATTGGTGCTACAAATCCTGCTGATGCAGCTGAAGGAACTATCCGTAAGTTATATGCAGCTTCTATTGGAGAAAATGCAGTACACGGTAGTGATAGTGATGAGAATGCAGCTATTGAAGGTGCTTTCCATTTTTCTGGACGTGAGATGTTTTAAGTTTTAAAACGATATAGAATTAAAAATCCGGCTTTTAGCTGGATTTTTTTGTTTAAATAGTTTAGTGTTTTTTTTGAAAATTTACTTTCTTTTTAAAATAACTAATCTATTATGTTATAAACTGTATAATATAAAACAAAAAAAAAGCCTCTCTAAATAAATAGAGAGGCTTTAATCTTAAAGATATATGGTAGTTGTTACATTACTTTAACGTTAACTGCGTTTAATCCTTTTTTACCTTCTTGTAAGTCAAATTCAACTTCGTCACCTTCGCGAACTTCGTCGATTAATCCTGAAATGTGTACAAAATGGTCTTTGTTTACACCTTCTTCTGTTATGAATCCAAAACCTTTAGCGTCATTGAAGAATTTTACTGTGCCTTTACTCATTGTAATAAAATTTAATATTAATTATTTAATTGGATGCAAAGATGGTGCCAATAAATTTAATAAATGACTTTTATTTTATTTATTTTCAATTATTTAGAAGTGTAAACTAAAAAAAGCCTTTCCAATTGGAAAAGCTTTTTTTTGTAATGATTTAAATAGAAAATATATAATTATACTACTTTTACATTTACTGCGTTCATGCCTTTTCTTCCTTCTTGTAAGTCGAATTCTACAACATCACCTTCGCGAACTTCGTCGATAAGTCCAGAGATGTGTACGAAATGGTCTTTGTCTGATCCTTCTTCAGTTATAAAACCGAATCCTTTTGAATCATTGAAAAATTTTACTGTGCCTTGAGCCATTGTAATAAAAAAATTTGTTAATAAAGTCCCAAAGATAGAATATTATATAATAACTTAAACTTTATTTTTATTTTTTTTAAAAAATATTTTTTGATAGGATTGGTGTAATTATCTTAAAATCAGTTTTTTAATTATTTCTTTACCTAATTCTTCGTTTAGTAAATTAATGATTTTTTGGTTGCCATAACTTAATTCTTCCCTTAAAGCACTAGAGCTAAGCTGAACATATAATATGTCTTTTTTTAATTCGATAGCAGTGGTATAATTGTTTATTGCATTACCCATCAATTTTGCCCAAGCGTCTTTAACATTAACTTTGTCTAACCCTTTTTCTAGGTTGTTTTTTGTAACAAAGTCTTTTAAAGCGTCTGCAATATTTAATAAGTTGTTGTTTCGTTTTGCCATTAGTCTATTGTTATAGGTGTGTAGCGTTTATATAAATATAAAACTTTATTTTGGTTAATAACTTGTAATTTGTCTTTGCTTGCATGTAAAACGGTTTCTTTCCAACTAGAAAATGGTGTTTTATAATATAGGTTAAGACTGTCTTTTTCTATTTTAACCACAAAATGCTCAGTGTCTTTTGAAGTTTCATAAGTACCATTAAAATTTGGTTTCATTTTTTTTCTAAAACCTAAAGTGTCTTCAGTAATTTCAATGTAATCTATTGTTTCATTAATACTGTATTGTTTTTTTGTACCATCTTTTAAAATAACTTCACTTATTTCCCAATAACCAGTAAGGTGTTGTTTTAAATCTTCTGGGTTTTTAGAACATCCAATTAGTAGTACAAATAGTAAGTAGTATGCTTTTTTCATGCTATAGTTTAAAAATTTCATAAGATTGATGGACTTGTTTTACAGCGTTTTCAGTACGTTCTGCATGTGTATCGCTTATAAAAATTTGTCCAAAATTTTCATCGTTTACTAATTTAATAATTTGTGCGACTCTAGTTTCATCTAGCTTGTCAAAAATATCATCTAATAGCAATATAGGGATATCTCCACTAATGGCTTTAATACTATCAAATTGTGCTAATTTTAATGCTATTAAAAAAGATTTTTGTTGTCCTTGACTTCCAAATTTTTTAATTGGGTAATCTCCGATATTAAACTCTAAATCGTCTTTGTGTACACCAACGCTTGTGTATTGGATTGCTTTGTCTTTATTTATCGAGTTTCTTAAAAGCTGATCCAAGCTATCTTCAAACAAATCGCTTTTATAATTTAAACTAACAGCTTCGTTATTGTTACTAATGGCTTTGTGTCTAGCTTTAAATAATGGAATAAAAGTTTCTAGAAACTGTTTTCTTTTTTCAAAAATTGCTGTTCCATATTGTTGTAATTGCTGATTGTAAACTTCAATTGTATCATTATTATATGTGTGATTTGCAGCAAAATACTTTAATAGCGAGTTGCGTTGAGACAGGATTTTGTTGTAATTAATAAGATTACTTAAATAGTTTTTATCACTTTGACTGATTACACTATCAATAAATTTTCTTCTAGTATCGCTCCCTTCTATAATTAAATCTCTATCTGCTGGACTTATAATAACCAAAGGTAAAAAGCCGATGTGATCACTAAATTTGTCATACGCTTTACTGTTTCTTTTAATTATTTTTTTTTGCCCCTTTTTTAAACTAACAACTATGTTTTCTGTTTTTTCATCTTTATCATACTCGCCATTAATTACAAAAAATTCTTCATCATATTTAATATTTTGGGAGGCTATTGGATTAAAATAGCTTTTACCAAACGATAAATGGTAGATTGCATCCAGCACATTAGTTTTTCCGACACCATTATTACCAACAAGGCAATTAATAGTATTGTTAAACTCAAAGGATTTAGAGTCGAAATTTTTATAGTTTAGAAGTGCTAAAGATTTTAAAATCATGTAGTTAATACTAAAAGTTTGGCTTTTAAATAGGGTGGCCTAATAAGGAAGTGCAAATTATTGAAAATTATCAAATAATAACCTTTTATTTCTGAAGAAAAATTATATTTTTGTGCGCATTAATAAAACTAATATGGCGACTTACAAGAAAAGAGGATACAAACCAAAAACTAAAGTAGAAAAGGAAATTGAAGTTGAAGACAATTCAACAACAGCTGAAGTTTTTAATACACTTGACGAATCTGCAAATAAAGCAGAAGAGTTTGTACAAAAAAATCAGAAAAACATTTTTATAATTATTGGTGTTGTAGCTGCGATAGCTTTAGGTTATTTAGTATACCAACAATTTATCGTTAAGCCTAAGCAAGGCGAAGCTATGAATGAAATGTACCAAGCTCAAAAATTCTTTAATGAAGCTGTAGCATCAACTGTTGCACAAGATTCTTTATATAACTTATCACTTAAAGGTGGAGAAGGTAAATTAGGAATGGTTGATATCGCTGAGCAATATAGCGGTACTGCTGCTGGAAATTTAGCAAACTACTATGCTGGAATGGCATATTTAAATATTAAAAACTACAAGGAAGCAATTGTTTATTTAGACAAGTTTAAAAGTGATGATGAGGCTTTAGCACCTATGGCTAAAGGCGCAATCGGTGATGCTTTTATGCAGTTAACTGATGCAGAAAATGCTTTAGACTACTATACACAAGCTGCTAACTTACGTCAAAACGAATTTACAGCTCCAACGTATTTATATAAAGCAGGTGTAACTGCTTTAGATTTAGGAAAAGCTTCAAAAGCATTAGACTTTTTTAATAAAATTAAAGACAATTATCCAAACTCGCCAGAAGCAACTCAAGCAGAAGTGTTTATTGGTAAAGCGAAAGCAATGTCTAACTAATTTAGCTTATGGCAACAACAAATTTATCAGCATACGATAAAACAACAATCCCAAACGGAAAGCAATTTCGGTTTGGGATTGTTGTTTCAGAATGGAACGAGAACATAACTCAAGGGTTATTAGAAGGCGCTAAAAGTACACTTTTAGAGCACGATGTAAATCCAGAAAACATAGTAGTTTGGGATGTGCCTGGAAGTTATGAGTTGATTTACGGATCAAAAAAAATGCAAGAACAAAATGTAGATGTTGTTATTGCAATTGGTAGTGTTATACAAGGTGAAACTAAACATTTTGATTTTGTTTGCGAAGCAGTAGCACAAGGTATTAAAGACCTTAACATTACTAGGGATGTCCCAGTTATTTTTTGTGTCTTGACAGACAATAACATGCAACAGGCAATTGACCGTTCTGGAGGAAAGTTTGGTAATAAAGGTGTTGAGGCTGCGGTTGCTGCTTTAAAAATGGCTATGCTTCAAAAAAACGCGTAACAAATCTGTTAACATTTTTTAGCATTCATAAACAGCCTTTCTGTGGTATTTTCAGTATTTTTGAGTAATAATCACATTAAAACTGTAAAGGCTTGTTTAGTCAAAAGAAAAATAAAAAATTTAATTACCAATCTCGTTTTTCAAAAGAAGAAAACTCAGCGACTAAACTTAAAGAAAGTTTAAATACTAGCTGGAATGCTTCTAGAAAATCTAAAAGCAACTCTAAAAAAAGTAACACCTTATTTTTTTTAGTTGGTATACTACTTTTTTTGGCTGTTTTAATGTACTATTTAGAAACTAAAATAAAGTAAATCTTGTGTTATGGGATTTCTCTCCAAACGAAAAAATAAAAAGTTTAGTTATACCCCTCGTTTTTATAAAGGAGAAGGTAATCCGTTTGAAATAAAACACAAGTTTGACGAGCATAGAACTACCGTTGGAGATAATCCAAATATTAAACAAAAGTTTAATAATGCTTTAGAGGATTTAAAAACAAATCCTGACAAAACAGCTAATAAACGTATTTTAATAATCGTAGCTGTTTTAATATTTTTATTTTTATTAATCATAGGTTTCGATTTATCTATATTCTTCGCTAATTAGACTTATGGCAGATATTATCCAACTGTTACCAGATCATGTTGCTAACCAAATTGCAGCGGGAGAGGTCGTCCAACGTCCTGCTTCTGTAGTAAAAGAATTGTTAGAAAATGCAATTGACGCTAATGCTTCGACTATAAAATTAATAGTTAAAGATGCAGGTAAAACTTTAATCCAAGTTATTGATAATGGTAAAGGGATGAGTCCTACCGATGCTAGATTAAGTTTTGAGAGACATGCAACTTCAAAAATTAAATCTGCTGAAGATTTATTTCAATTAAATACAAAAGGATTTAGAGGAGAAGCTTTAGCAAGTATAGCAGCAATCGCGCATGTCGAGCTTAAAACTAAGCAAGACAATGAAGATCTTGGGTCTGCTATTGTTATTGAAGGAAGTGAAGTTAAGTCTCAAGAAGTTGTTGTGACACCAACCGGTACGTCTTTGTCTGTAAAGCATTTGTTTTTTAATATACCTGCACGACGTAATTTTTTAAAATCTAATACGGTTGAATTAAGACATATTATAGACGAGTTTCATCGTGTGGCTTTGGCGCATCCATCTATTAGCTTTTCGATGTTTAGTAATGGGAGTGAAACATTTAATTTACCAGAAAGTAATTACAGACAACGCATCGTTAATATTTTTGGAACTAAGACAAACGAAAAACTAGTACCTGTCGAAGAAGAAACAGAAGTATTAACTATATCTGGATTTGTGGGTAAACCAGAATTTGCTAAAAAGTCAAGAAACGAGCAATTCTTTTTTGTAAATGATAGGTATATTAAAAGTGCCTATTTAAACCATGCCATAAATTCGGCTTTTGAAGGCTTATTAAAAGACGGTGCACAACCAAGTTATTACCTTAACTTAACGGTAAATCCGCAAACAATAGATATAAATATTCACCCAACAAAAACTGAAATTAAATTTGATGACGAGCATACCTTATACGCTATCTTAAGGTCTGCAGTAAAACATAGTTTAGGGCAATTTAATATTGCTCCTGTTTTAGATTTTGAACGTGATGCTAACCTTGATACACCTTACAGTTACCAACAAAAAGGAGCGCCAAGTGTTGAAGTAGATAGAAGCTTTAACCCGTTTAAAGAGGATAACCCTAAAGTTAAAACAGCACCTAATTATAAAAAAGAATCTACAGCTAGTTGGGAAAGTTTATATGTAGGATTAGAGTCTAAAGGTACTAAAACTAATACAGATTTTAGTGAAGTACATTTTGAAAGTGAACCATCAAATGATAGCTTCTTTAAAAATGAAAATGAAGTAGAAAAAAAACAATCTACCTATCAGCTTAATAATAAGTTTATAATAAGTACTATAAAATCTGGAATGCTAGTAATTGACCAACATCGTGCACATCAACGTGTTTTGTATGAAGATTATTTAAGGCATATTACAATTAAAGAAGGAGTAAGTCAGCAATTATTATTTCCTTTAGAAATACATTTTTCGACACAGGAGATAGATTTGATTAACCAATTAAAAGAAGATTTAGAGTCCACCGGATTTGTGTTTCAGTCTATACAAGAAGAAACTGTTCAAATTACCGGAGTACCTGTAAATGTTCCAGAAAGCGAAGTCTCTATTATTTTAGAACAGTTAATTAGTGATGTTGAAAATGAAGTGCCAGATAGTAATTTTTCTGCTACAGATTTATTGGCAAAATCTATGGCTAAAAGCTTAGCGATTAAGACTGGTCAAACTTTAACCAATACAGAACAAGAGCATTTAGTTAATCGTTTATTTGCATGTAAGGAACCTAACGTTTCACCAACTAATAAAACCACATTTATAACGATGTCTGTGGATGAGTTAGACAAAAAATTTATGTAAACTATGATGAGAGTAACAGATACAGTAAAACACCTAATTATCATAAATGTAATTATGTTTGTTGGGACAATGACTGTTGGAGATGGACGATTGTTTTACGATTTATTCGCAATGCATTTTCCAGCAAGTGATGCTTTTAAACCTTGGCAGGTGATAACACATATGTTTATGCATGGTGGATTTACACACTTGTTATTTAATATGTTTGCATTATGGATGTTTGGTGGCCCAGTAGAGCAACGATTAGGTAGGAACAAATTTTTATTTATTTACTTTTCTGCAGGTTTAGGTGCGGTAATGTTTCAATTAGCAGGTTATTATTGGGATTATCTACCAGCTTTAAAAAGCTTAATGGAGTCAGGTTTAAGTAAAGCAGCTATTAATGATATAATTAACTTTAATATATTAGATGGTAATCAATATACTGGTAAGTTGCTACAAGAGCAATTATCTGTGTATTTGGTGGATAATAATATAAATGGTAGTTTGATTAATCAAGCAGCTTATCAAACATTATTTGAAACCAATGTATTAATCCATAATAGTACAATGGTAGGTGCTTCGGGTTGCATCATGGGGGTTTTAGCAGCTTTTGGTATGATGAATCCAAATGCAGAGCTAATGATGCTGTTTTTACCAATACCAATTAAAGCTAAATATTTTATACCAGGTATTATACTTTTAGATGTAATATCAGCGTTTACAGGACAGTCATTTTTTAGTCCAAGTAACACCGCTTATTTAGCACACGTAGGAGGTGCAGTAATAGGCTTTATTATTATGTGGTATTGGCGTAAAACACAATTTAATAACAATCGTTGGGATAGATAAAATGAACCAAATAGAGCAACTTAAATATAAATACGCGAGGCTAAATGTCTTAGAAAAAATAATAGCTATTAACGTTATTGTTTTTCTATTTGCTGTTTTGTTTAAAAGGGTGATTCCTAGCTTTTTTTCTTGGATTTATTTACCTAGTGACTTTTTTACGTTTTTAATAAAACCATGGGCAATTGTTACTTATGGTTTTTTACATTTCGATTTCCTACATATGCTATTTAACATGTTATGGCTGTATTTTTTAGGTCGTATTATGTTAAATTTATTTAGTCCTAAAATGGCTTTAAATATCTATTTTATGGGTATTATAGCAGGTGGAGCAACATTTTTATTTGGGTATAATCTTTTTCCAAATATTTTTTCTACTAATGCCTATGTTTTAGGGGCTTCAGCTGGTGTTAGAGCCTTACTTATATTTTTATGTACTTACATGCCAAATAAGGATATTAGGTTTTTTACTTTTAATTTAAAGCTTTGGTGGATTGGTGCTGTATTAATTGGTTTAGACGTTTTAGGAATTGTAAATGGTAATAATGAAGGTGGTAGTTTGGCACATATTGGAGGCGCAATATTAGGGTTTGTTTACGCTAAACAATTAGCAGGTGGACAAGATATAGGTAAAGGATTTGGACGATTTATAGATTGGATAAGTAGCTTGTTTAAAGCAAAAAAAAGAACTACCATGAAAACTGTTTACAAACAAAAAAACAGCGTTGCTGGTTATAAAAAAGAAGAATTTAAACAGTTTAATAACCAGAAAAAAATTGATGCTATTTTAGATAAGATTAGTAAAAGTGGTTATGATAGCCTATCAAAAGAAGAAAAAGAATATTTATTTAAAGCAGGAAAGTAGTCACTAATAGGTGCTCATGAAAAACTTAAAATTTTTCGAGAAAGTTGTCTTTTTCATTAACTCCATTGTGGCGTTTTTGTTATTACTTTCTTATGTTTTACCTCATGTGCCACCAAAGACTTTTGCTGTATTATCTGTATTAAGTTTAGGGGTGCCAATTCTTATTTTATTTAATGTTTTGTTTTTTGTGTATTGGTTGTTTAAAATTAAAAAACAACTATTATTATCTCTTGTAGTTATTGCTTTAGGTTACTTTTTATTTGGTTCATTATATAAGTTTTCTAATTGGGAGGAAGATGGAGAGGAAACCCTTTCTATAATGAATTATAACGTGCGATTATTTAATCTTTATCAATGGATTCCGGAAAAAGATATTGATTTAAAATTGGTCGATTTTGTGAAAAAACAACAACCACAAGTGTTATGTATTCAAGAGTTTCATCCACAAGATAACATTGACTTTTCTTTTTATAAACATAAGTATATAAAACTAGAAGGGCGTAAAACTAAAATGGGACAAGCAATATATTCTCAGTTTCCTATAATTAATTCTGGATCTATTGAGTTTCCCAATACTGCTAACAATGCTATTTTTGCAGATATTGTTAAAGGTAAAGATACGGTTAGGGTGTATAATTTGCATTTACAATCCTTACGTATAGATCCAAGAGTACAAAGTTTAACAACTGAAAACTCGGAAAAATTAATAAACGGAATTGGTAAAACATTTAAGTTACAACAAAGTCAAACCGAGCTGTTTTTAAAACATAAAAACAAAAGTCCTTATAAAGTTATCATATCTGGAGACTTTAATAACTCCGCTTTTTCATACGTATATAAAACAATTAAAGGAGATATGAAGGATGCCTTTAAACAACAAGGAAATGGCTTTGGTCGCACCTATAACTTTAAATTTTTTCCGCTTAGGATAGATTTTATTTTTGTTGATAAATCTTGGACTGTAAACAGTTTTAAAACTTATGATGTCCAATATTCTGATCACTTTCCAATAATGACAAAAGTGAGTTTTTAAATTACCCCATCAGTAAGCAATCTACCGTATCTGCTATAATATGAATTACTAAACCAAGACCAATAATTCTTGTTTTTTTGGGAATTAATAGGAGCACATATACAGCAATAGCATAGTAGGAGTGTAGTGGATGAAAAGTTATACTGCATCTGTTTGGAGAAAATATTGGCGTTGCTAACAAGTGATCTAAATCAATTAGCATACCAAGTATCATTATAAAATAGGCCTTTTTCCAATAGCTTTTAAAACACAATAATGCAATAAAAAGAGGTCCTCCAAAATGTATTCCGTAATGTATAATAGATTGATACATTTAAGGGAGTTTTTGAGCCTCTAAATAGGGTAAAGCATTAGTCCCTTCATTAAACAATAAATCTAAAACACTTAAATTATTAATATAGCCATGTTTTTCTGTAAAGACTTGATTGTATTGCTGTAAATCAATGTTTTGTTCTTTTCTAGCATTTGTTAACCCCCTGTAATCTGTAAGTTTTTCAGGTGTTTTTTCAAACTTAGTACTAAAATTGGTTGTTATGTCTAATTGAAGACATTCTGCAATTACCTCAAAACATTTAATGTTATGGTCAAATATAAACTCTGATTTTAATTCAAAAAGCGGTTGTAAATCATCTGCATAAAACTCAAAAAAAGGGGAGGTACGATAAGCAGACTCTAAGCTTTTCCAGTGTAATAGCTGCCAGTTTTCTGTTTGGCTAATCTTAACATCCTTATACAATTGTCGTTCTTTATGACTATGTATTACAGGCACACTTAATTGTAGCTTACCATTTGCAGCATAAATATAAGACCTGTTTCTATACGTTTGTTTTTGGTAATTATCATTTATCTCAAACGTCAAACTTTTAGCTTGTGCAATAGCAACACATTGTGCGATGCTAGGAAAGTAAGTTGGATGTATAAGGATATTCATAAATAATTGAATAACAAATTAACAGCTTAAGCAGTTTTCTTGCGTTTTCTATACTTGTTAAAACCAATCACTAAGCCTAAAAGAACTAGAAACGGTATAAAATAAGATCTTAACTCTCCATTCCCACCAACGGTAGTAAACAGGCGGTTCCAACGTATTTTATTAATACCTTTTCCGTTAGTATCCCAACTCATCCAAACCAATACGGGCTTACCAACAACATGATCAAAGGGTACAAATCCCCACATTCTAGCATCTTGAGAGTTGTGTCTGTTGTCACCCATCATCCAGTAGTAATCCCCTTTAAATGTATAGGAATCCACCACAGTATCATTAATTAAGATTTGATTGCCATTTACCTTTAATGTGTTTCCTTCATATGTAGTAATGACACGCTTATAAAGGGGTAAGTTTTCTAAAGTAAGTTTAATAGTTTTACCTGCTTCGGGTATGTATAAAGGACCAAAATTATCACGATTCCATGTGTATCCTTGCGCTTTAGGGAAAATATTTTCAGTAGTACTATTAGAGATGTCTTTAGTAACACTTAACACGTCCGGATCCGTTTTCATTATAGTAGCAAGGTCTTCCGTTAGGTTAACATAAAGTGCTTTTTCTGCAATTTCTAACTTAAGTAAATCAAAAGATTTTTGATCTAAATTTGATAAAAATCTAACTTCTGTCGAGTCTTTAGAAACGATATCCGTACCAATTTTTTTAACTTTTAAATAATTCTGAAACTCGGCTCTGTCCCAGTTTTCAGCACTAGTTTTAAAAATGTAACGTTCATAGTTTTCCGTAATACTATACTTTTGGTATATAGAAGCAGCAGAAACATCGTTTAAAATTACCTTATAAAAAAACTGTAATTTAGCTCGGTCAGGAAGTTGGTTTTTCTCTCCATTAATAAACACATATCCATCTTTTAAGGACAATGTATCACCTGGTAAACCAACACAACGCTTTACGTAATTTGTTTTTTTGTCTACGGGTTTGTATCTAACGCCACCATTAGGGTTGTTAATGTCAACTAATGTATCCACTGGCCAATTAAAAACAACAATATCATTGCGTTTTATAGATTGAAAAGCAGGAAATCTAAATTTTGGTAATTGCGGAAATTTTAAATACGAAGGTGTTGAAGTACCAGGAATCGCATCATGAATCATTGGTAAAGCAACAGTAGTTTCTGGTGTACGTGCGCCATAATGTAACTTACTTACAAAAAGAAAATCTCCAACTAATAACGTTTTTTCTAGAGATGATGTAGGGATTACAAACGGTTGTATAAAATAAGTATGTACAATTGTTGCAGCTACTACAGCAAATAAAATAGAGCTTACCCAATCACCTAATTCTGTTCTTGGTTGTAAATCTCTATCCTTTACATGTGTAACATCTTTAGCAGCGTAGTTTAAATAGAAGTTATAAAAACCAAAAGTAAAAATGGCTAAAAAGGTATCAATTGCAGTGTTCTTTTTAAAACTTCTAGCCGTTTCTACCCACACCACAGGGAATAAAATTAGATTAACAATAGGTAGAAATAATAAAATAGTCCACCACCAAGGTCTGTTAATTATTTTCATTAAAATAATCGCATTGTAAACAGGTATAAATGCTTCCCAAGCTTGTCTTCCAGCTTTAATGTATAGTTTCCATGTTGCTAATCCATGTAAAACTTGAATGATTAAGAAAAAAATAATCCACTGCGTTACGTCCATATTGTAATGATTAATGTTTTTGTCTTAAAAGACAATTGATTAGTTGTTAGTTGCAAATGTTGTTAAAATTAATAAAGTTACCCAATATTTAACACATCTTTCATAGTAAATACGCCAGTTTTTTTAACCAGCCACTCTGCTGCGATTACAGCTCCTAAAGCAAACCCTTGTCTGTTATGTGCTTCGTGCTCAATTTTTATAGTATCAATTGGACTAGTATAGCTTATAACGTGTGTTCCAGGGACATCAGCAATGCGTTTTGCTTGTATTGCAATTGCTTGCTGGTCTGTAGCTTTATCAAGATCCCAATGGTTGTAAGCGTTATTGTTTTTTATAATACCTTCTGCTAATGTAATAGCAGTACCGCTTGGAGCATCTAATTTTTGAGTATGATGAGTTTCTTCTATATTAACCTTGTAATCTTCTAATTTAGCCATCATTTTGGCTAGTTGTTGATTTAACTCAAAAAAGATATTTACGCCTAAACTAAAATTTGAGGCATAAATAAAAGCACCTTTTTGTTTTTCGCAAAGCGAAACAATGTCGTTGTATTGGTCTAACCAACCTGTAGTACCAGAGATTACAGGTACATTATTATTTATACAATTACTAATATTACCAAAAGCTGCAGTAGGTACGCTAAAATCTATAGCAATATCTGCAGTAGTAATATCATAATCTAAAGGTTTTGAGGTTTTTATAACTATGGTATGACCACGTTGTAAAGCAACAGTCTCTATTGCTTTTCCCATTTTACCATAGCCTAGTAAAGCGATTTTCATAAATAGATGTTTTAAAATTGAAAATTCAGAGATACACCAACGCGTCCTACGTTATCAAATTCTTCAATTTTATAATGTGGTCTTAAACTTAAATCGTCATTAATATTATATTGAAGCAAATGCGCATCTACATTAGCATCAATAATATTTAAGGCATATAAACCAAAGGTTACTAATAAGGATAATTCTTTGTTTCTACGATAACTTTTTTGTGCTTCACGCAAACCGTCGTCTGTTAATCTGTCTTGGAACTCGTCATCACTAAATCCTGCTAAACGCCTTTTGTAAGCATCTCTAACACGATTATATTGTTTATTATTATCTATATAAAAATAAATTCCGGTACCTATTGCAGCGTAAACAATAGGGATTTTCCAATACTTACCGTTATAGGCTTGACCTAAACCTGGTAATACTGCCGAGTAAAATGCAGCTCTAGAGGGGGATAAAGGGTCGTACTCCTTAATTTGTTTTAAAACTGTAGAGTCAATAACAGTAACTTTATCTTTACCTTTTGTCTTTTTAGTTTTTAAAACTTTGTCACCCGTTTCTAACTCAACTTTAGTGGTGTCAGGAGTGTTTTGCGCAAAACTTATTGTACAAAATAAACAAAATATAAAAATTAGAATGTGTGACTTATTTAGCACCTTCCACTAGCTTTTTAATACGATTAAAATCTTCTTCAGAATGAAACGGAATGGTTATTTTTCCTTTACCATTACTAGCTACTTTAACGTCAATTTTATGTCCAAAGTATTCTGAAAACGCAGTAACTCCTTTTTTAACATATTTTGGTAATTCCTGTTTTTCTTTTTTAGCAGGGACTTTAACTTCTTGTGTAGTATTGTAGTTACGTACTAAGGTTTCAGTATCTCTAACAGATAATTTTTCGCTTAAAATAGTTTCGTAAATATCTAACTGTATATTTTGGTCTTCAATATTAATTATTGCACGTCCATGACCCATAGATAAAAACCCGTCTCGCATACCGGTTTGGATGATTGGGTCTAATTTTAATAGACGTAAATAATTAGCAATTGTGCTTCGTTTTTTACCAACACGCTCGCTCATTTGCTCTTGTGTTAATTGTATTTCGTCAATTAAACGTTGGTAGGATAACGCAATTTCTATTGGGTCTAAATCTTGGCGCTGAATATTTTCAACCAAAGCCATTTCTAGACTTTCTTGGTCGTTGGCTATCCTGATATACGCAGGGATAGTTTCTAATCCAATTAATTTTGAAGCACGAAAACGACGCTCTCCAGATACTAATTGGTAGCTTTCAAAACCTAGTTTTCTTACGGTAATTGGTTGTATAACACCAAGCTCTTTAATAGAAGAGGCTAGCTCGCGCAGCATTTCTTCATTAAAATTAGTACGAGGTTGAAAAGGATTCATTTCAATCAAGTCTAAGTCTAGCTCTACAATGTTACCTATAACTTTGTCTGCATTTTTGTCTTTTGCAGATTGGATATCGTTTTCAGGATCTTTTAATAATGCTGAAAGTCCACGTCCTAAAGCCTGTTTCTTGGTTGCTTTCGCCATAATTTAGGAGTTTTTTGTAATAATTTCTTTAGCTAAACTTAAATAGTTACTTGCACCTTTACTAGAGGCATCATAATTTATAATGCTTTCTCCATAACTTGGTGCTTCACTAAGCTTAACGTTACGTTGTATAATGGTTTTAAAAACCATATCGTTAAAATGTTTTTGTACTTCTTCCACCACTTGATTAGATAAGCGTAAACGCGAATCGTACATGGTTAATAATAACCCTTCAATATCTAAAGCTGGGTTATGTATTTTTTGAACACTTTTTACAGTATTTAATAATTTACCAAGACCTTCTAATGCAAAATATTCGCATTGTATAGGGATAATTACCGCATCTGCAGCAGTTAGTGCATTTAGCGTTAGTAAACCTAAAGATGGTGCACAATCTATAAGTATATAATCGTAATCATCTTTAACCTCTTGTAATGCTTTTTTAAGCATGTATTCTCTTTGGTCCTTATCTACTAATTCTATCTCAATAGCAACTAAGTCTATATGTGCTGGAATTATATCTAAATTAGGAGTTTCCGTTTTTACAATTGCTTCTTTAGCTGTGTTTGTATGCTCTAATAATTGATAGGTACCAATATCTACATTTTCTACATTTATGCCTAAACCAGAAGAGGCATTAGCTTGTGGATCTGCATCAATTAATAGTACTTTTTTTTCTAAAACACCTAAAGATGCAGCTAAGTTAACAGAGGTTGTTGTTTTTCCAACACCACCTTTTTGATTGGCAATTGCTATTATTTTACCCATTAATTTGATTTGGTTTTTAATGAAAATTTAGCTTTTAACTAAAGCTAAAAGTCCAGCGTAAAAATACAATTATTTATGAGGAAATAAAATGATAGTTGTTAACACTTAATCAAATTTTAATAAAGACAGTTGTAACTATAAGATTACTTGTAGATTTTGAAAATTTAAAATGAAGACATTTAATAGTTTAGAATACTTAAGTAATAGAATTAGTTTATAGTTTTAGTGTTACTAATTGTTATAGGTTGAAGTTATTTAGTTTTTAAAATACTTAATAGGATTTAAATAAAACATTTTTTTCCAACCTTGTTTATCTGAGTCAATCCTCCATAAATACGGAAACATTGTTAAAATAGAATAGTGTAAATGTGATGATTTACCAGCTGCATTTCCGCTTGATCCAACGGTTCCGATAGTATGATTTTTAGTGACAAAAGAAAATGGCGAGGTCTTTATTTGATTTAAATGGGCATAGTAATGTAAGCGCCATTTTGGGCCAAGAATTACAACTACTTTACCACCTATACTTATGGATCCTGAATACAAAACCAAACCAGATGTTGAAGAGTTGATACTGGTTCTCTTTTTAGCAAAAATATCTACCCCTTTATGTGTAATAGATTTACCCCAAGGAAAAAACCAAAATGATTTAGAATTGTAGTCCGATTTAGTCGCCCCTTTAACTGGCATTTCTAAATTTTGAGGAATTATAAAACCGATGACTATAATTACTAAAAGACTTATCCAAATTTTCTTTCTTTTTTTCAATAGGGTTTAGGGTTTTTGGTAGTAGTTTGCTTTTTTGTTTATAACCAGTAGCGTGTTTAGGTCATTGATTATAATATATTAGTTGTTAAAACAAGCTTTTGTAGTAGCAAAAAGTGTATTGCTAATGATTTGGGTTTGGTTTAAGTACTAACTTGAAATGGTTAGTTTTTATCTTGGTTATTTATTTGCGGACTTTTGTTTATTCAATTATTAATTTTACTCTTATTTGTCCGTCTTCATCTTTAAATTCTCGATTAAAAACTTTTTTCCCAATTATTTCTTTTGCTTCTTTCATTCTGTCTAAATAACCACCTAATTCAACTACATGTTTATTTGTGTTTTGTTCATCTTCAGAATCTAGGAAAGCAGAAACGTACATCAGATATTTATCCAAAATATCTTCTAAAGGATATTGATTGGTATTGTCGACGGATTCTAACTGGTAAGAGATTGTCATTCTATATTTTGCGTCGTCATTATCATTCAAATCTTGATAAATTCCGTTTTCAACTAATTGATATAGATCAGGGTTTTTGTGTTTCTGAGAGCTTTCCAATGCGATGTTTTTCATAACATTGTATTGTAATCTTAGTTCTTGATTTGTGTAACAATCTGATGATTTATCTTTTTTGCCTCCAAAAAGTTTATCAAATATTCCCATTAGTTTTTATTTATTAGGCACCTAAATTTAATGATAAGGTGTTTATGTCTGTTTAGTTGAGTGGTTTGAGTACCTAATTTAGTAAAAAAAAACAAATAGATAAGCGGTAAACCTAGTTTAGCGAATTAACCAAGCAATTTTTGTAAGTAAGTTAGATAGAGCAAGTATTAAATTTTAAACAGTGTTAGTAACAAGCTTTATAAGTTTACTTGTTTTATAAATTCAGTTTGATATTGTAAATGCTTCTTTTTAGTTGCGATTTCTAAACCTTTTTTTGCAAATTCAGTTGCTTTTTTGTGGTCACCATATTTTTTCCAATACTTAAATAGAAAATACACGACTCCAATCTCAAATTTTCCAGAAATTCTTTTGGTGTAAAAATCAGGAAAACTCATATAGTTTTTAGTGTCTACTTTTTGGATGTATTCTTGGTGGTTTTTAAATTGGTTAAAAAAATCAAAGCCACAAGACTCAAATAATCTCCAAATATCATTTACGATTTCTATGTTTTTTTCAGACTTAATATTAAAAATCCAAAACCAAACATTGATGTTGTTTTCTATAACTTTATTAGGTGATAAACGACGTATAAATTCTGCGTTTTCTTGTTTTACAAATCTAGGTTTGATTTCATTTTCTTCATCAGGATAGTTAATCCCTTTAAATTTAATCATTACATCTACTTGGATTGCTCCACCAGCTTTATAAGTCCAAAAGTTTACACATTCTATATAATCTTCTTGTTCTCGATAATAGTTAAAGTCTCTACCTTTAAATCCAATATCCTTTATTTTTGGAGCAAAGTACTCGTTTACAAAAACTTTAAACTCCTTACTTGTTATTGGTTGTTTTGCTTTGTAAATGCTATTTGGAAGTTCAGCAGTACCCAATCCCAATGGGTATTTGGAGGAAGCTTTGTTTTTAAATAAATTTCTAAACATATTCAAAAATCTAGATGATTGTTGCGACTTATCGTTAACAATTTTGTGTTAGGTTACTATCATAGTTAACAACTAAGTTAGCAAACAAGTTGTTAAAACAAGCTTTTGCAATTGCTAAAAGCGGATTACCTTATGATGAAAACTTTGTTTCAAAATTAGCTTAAAATTGCTTGTTTTTTAACTCAGTTCTTTGTTAGCATTTGTTATTTTACCAGAGTGTACTTGATTAATTCGTTATCTTTTTCATCAATTAAACTTAAACTTCCATTTGCGCCATAAACAAAATCCCAGCCAAAAGGTTCGTTTTGAATTCTATATTCTTTCGATTCATTATTTGTTTTAAGTAATTCGAGTTTTTGAATTCGTCCGTATTTTTTTAAATACAAATTATTGTCAGACATTTTTACAATAGAAAATTCGCTTTGGTCAATTCGGTCTTTGGATGTTTGAAGATACCAACTATTTAGGACTGCAATTTCACTCAATTTTCGTAATTCATTTTGGTGTTGGAATGACTTTAGAAGTTCGTCAATGATATCTACAGTTTCAGTTTCACTTAATTTGCTAACGAGAACTGTGTATTTTTCTTCTTGATTGAATAGTGAGTAATTGTAAAAAGTTAGCGAAACACTTTCGAGTTGATATGCAGGATATTTTCCTCCAAAGCTTTCGATAGCGCCTCCAAATTCTTTGCATTTTTCAATAATTGGCCAATATGCTATTTGGCTTTCACCAATTTGATTATGAGAAAGATTTATAATCGGTAAAAAACCGCTCAAGCCATTAGAATTATATCCTTTAGTTCCGTGTATATCGAAAATTAAAGCAGTTTTAATCATATTCGATATTGAAATACTATCGGCTATTCTTAAATCACTTGTGTTCACCAAAATTTCTTGGTCAATTTTATGCAGGTTGTTCCAATATTCGCTTATTTGCTTTTCAGTATCTAGCTTCTCGATTTCCAATCGAAATTTTTCAATCGGGATTTGAGAATGGCAAGAACTTAATGAAAGAACAAGTATTAATAAAATCGCAATGTTTTTTTTCATAATAAATGCTAACGTAATTGTATATGGAATGTTGCGTGAATTAAACACTTAAATTAATAGATATGAAAAAAATAAAAGGTATTAGAATACTTAAAGGAAATGTAGAGAATAAGCAATTTTCTATATACGGTGTTAGCATTAGTTTTTTTGCCAAGCTATTTAAACCTCACTTAATTTGGGATTGGTATGACTTTGGTTTAATGCTAAAAGTTAATAAACAGAACAATATTGGAAACTATCACTTTGCAATAGACATGCAAATAGGTTGGCTAAATCTTTGGATACAATGTTGGCAAAAAGATTAATGCTAACTAATATTATAAGGATAAATATAGAGGATTTAACTCTAATTTATACCAATTCAGGATGATAAGAGGAGTTTTTGTTCCTGTTTACGTGCTTTAGTTACTTGTAATTAATCAATCAAAATCTCCAAAATCTTAATTGCTGCATCACTAATTTTAGTTCCAGGCCCAAAGACAGCAACTGCGCCAGCATCAAATAAATATTGGTAGTCTTGTTTTGGTATTACCCCACCAACAATTACCATAATATCTTCGCGACCATAGTTTTTTAATGCTTCAATAACTTGTGGGACTAGCGTTTTGTGTCCAGCAGCTAAGGAGGATACACCTAAAATATGCACGTCATTTTCTACAGCTTGTTTTGCTGCTTCTTGCGGTGTTTGAAATAAAGGACCAATATCCACGTCAAATCCAACATCGGCATAACCTGTTGCAACCACTTTTGCGCCTCTGTCGTGACCATCTTGTCCCATTTTGGCAATCATAATACGTGGTCTACGACCATCTTGCTCTGCAAATTGGTCTGCTAATACTTTTGCTTTTGCAAAAGATATATCGTCTTTAATTTCTTTACTATACACGCCGGAAAAGGATTTGATTTGTGCTTTATAACGTCCAAAAACAGCTTCTAAAGCATCACTAATTTCGCCTAGAGTAGCACGTTCTCTTGCTGCTACTACTGCTAAAGCTAGTAAATTTTCTTGACCTGTTTTAGCTGCTTCTGTTAAATTTGCTAGCGCTTGTTTAACTTTTGCGTTGTTACGTTCTGCTTTAATTTTTTCTAACCCTTTAATTTGTTGTAAACGTACTGTTTGATTGTCTACTTCTAAGGTTGTAATTGCAGCCTCTTCGTCTAACACATATTTATTAACACCTACAATTATATCTTGTCCCGAGTCGATGCGTGCTTGTTTTCTGGCAGCAGCTTCTTCAATTCGTAATTTAGGTATTCCGGCTTCAATCGCTTTAGTCATTCCGCCAAGCGCTTCCACTTCTTCAATTAAAGACCATGCTTTTTCTGCAATATCATTGGTGAGTTTTTCGACATAATAACTACCCGCCCAAGGGTCTACAGTTTTGGTGATATTGGTTTCTTCTTGTAAAAATATTTGTGTGTTACGTGCTATTCTTGCCGAAAAATCTGTTGGCAACGCAATCGCTTCGTCCAATGCATTGGTGTGTAAACTTTGTGTGCCACCAAATGCAGCTGCAGCTGCTTCAATTGTTGTTCGGGCTACATTATTAAACGGGTCTTGTTCTGTTAGACTCCAACCACTAGTTTGGCAATGTGTACGTAAGGCTAAACTTTTTTGGTTTTTAGGATTAAATTGACTTACTAATTTAGCCCATAACATACGTGCTGCGCGCATTTTTGCTATTTCCATAAAATGATTCATCCCGATTGCCCAGAAAAAAGATAATCTAGGAGCAAAAGTGTCAATATCCATTCCGGCATCTAAACCTTTACGGATGTATTCTAACCCGTCTGCTAGTGTGTAAGCTAGCTCTATATCGCATGTTGCACCGGCTTCTTGCATGTGGTAGCCAGAAATACTAATGCTATTAAATTTAGGCATGTTCTTGCTGGTGTATTCAAAAATATCCGATATAATTTTCATGGATGGTGTAGGAGGGTAGATGTAGGTGTTACGCACCATAAACTCCTTTAAAATGTCGTTTTGTATGGTTCCGGCTAGTTGTTCTGGTTTTACACCTTGCTCTTCTGCAGCGACAATATAAAACGCCATAATTGGTAATACAGCACCATTCATGGTCATTGATACAGACATTTTATCAAGCGGAATTTGGTCAAATAACACTTTCATGTCTTCCACACTATCAATTGCTACACCTGCTTTACCAACATCCCCAACCACACGATTGTGGTCAGAATCATACCCTCTGTGTGTTGCTAAGTCAAAAGCGACCGACAGTCCTTTTTGACCGGCTTCAAGGTTGCGTCTGTAAAACGCATTACTTTCTTCTGCAGTACTAAATCCTGCGTATTGACGGATAGTCCAAGGTCTTCTAACATACATTGTGCTGTAAGGTCCACGAAGGTTTGGTGCTAATCCAGCGACAAAATCTAAATGATTAACTTGTTTTAAATCGTCTTTTGTATATTCTGATTTTACAGGAATATCCTCTGCAGTTAAAAACGGAGTTTTAGCACTTGGCTTATCACTTATTTTAACTGATTTTAAGGTTATATGTTGCAGGTCTTTTCTTGACATAATTTGACGATTTTATTTAATAAACTTAATTTTTAAAGCTTGTCACTAATACAGCTAGATTTAAGTGACAGTAGCTTAGTCATGATCATGTCCAGTGTGGTCAATCTCTTTGGTTTGTTGCACTGGAGCAGGTCTTTTATTAAAATCAATTGGTTGTGCTTTAGCCTTGTTTGCAGATAAATTTACAGTTGTAAAATCTACTGTATTAAATTTTGAAAAGTATAAATCTAATGCCATAAAGGTTGCTAAATTTGTGTCTCTAGCATAAGAGGTGTTAGAGCTTAATGGTGCTGCAAATAAGTCAGAACGCATACTATTAGTAGTAATTAATGCTTTTAACGTTTGTTTTAATGACTGGTCAGTCATGTTGTCTGTCAGACATTTTATAACAGCTCCGTTATAATTAATTTGATTACCATCCCATAGCTCTTTTTTAGATTTTAGCACATCATAAACTGCTTTAGAGTGGGCTGATATGGTTTGGTCTAATGCTGTTCTGTTAGAGATGTAATTACTAATATATGCTCTGTAAGCTCTTAGTTTGTTTTTTGTTTTTGGGTCGTATTTATTAACGATATCGTTTTCAAAAGTATAAAGTGCTTCTTTTAGTACATCATCATAACCACTATTACAGGTAACAGCGTTGGGTTGATCTGCGTATTTAAATTCGGCTAATGTTACGTCTTCTTTTTTACAGCTTAAGTTTACAGCCATAATTAATACTAATGCAATTTTAAAAATACGTGTATCCATAATTTAATAATAATTTATTCTGTTTTTAATCTATTTTGTTCTAAAGTTTCGGCTAATCTTTTTTCAATAATAGGTATGATTAGTGTTTTTCTAGGGTTGACTTTTAAAAACGGAAACAGCTCTAGTTCTTCTTTCATTTTATCGTTTTTATTAGGGTGCTTGTTTGTCCCTAAAAGGGTAATACTTCCACTATCAAATTGTGCTTGCTCTTTAGTTGCACTTTCTTTTATTTTTCTTTGAATAGTCCCTTCTTTTAATTGTGCTAAAAAACCACCATTTGCTTCGATATCTTTAAAAAGGGTTAACGCTTTTTCTGCTAATTGCCGGGTTAGCGTTTCAATATAATAACTTCCATCTGAAGCATTATTAACAATATCAAAATAGCTTTCGTTTTTTAAAATTAAAAGTTGGTTACGTGCTATGCGCTCTCCAAACTCGTTGTCCTTATGGTAAAGGGCGTCGTATGATAAATTAAACACGTTATTTGCGCCACCTAGTATAGCGCTCATACACTCAGTAGTTGTGCGCAGCATATTGGTGTTATAATCGTAAATTGTTTTGTTACGCTTGGTAGGAATTGCATTAATTAATACTTCTGCATTGCAATCGTACTCTGTTGCAAGTGTATTGTAAAGGACACGAAGGGCTCTAAGTTTAGCGATTTCAAAAAAGTAATTGGTACCAACAGCAACATTAAAATTAATGGTCGATACAGTTGTTTTGCTAAAACCTTCAGTATTAAAATACTCGTTTAAATGGGCCAATCCATACGCTAATTGTTGGACAATTGTAGCACCAGCATTTTGGTATGTTGTGGTGTTAATGGTAATTTGATTGCTTAGTATTAATTGCTTGTCATCTGACTGAAACCAATTACCTGAAGCAGCTAAATGACCAATTGGATCTACTAATAGTTGTGCTTTCGCAGAAATTTTAGCCGCATTATCTATAAATGTTTTATCAGAGAAAAGTAATTCTAACTGAATGTTAGTTGTATTTAAATTTATATTCTCTAATGTTTTTTCAATAGAAATGGTGTTGTTAGGAATAATAAATTTAATGGTTTCTGCACCTCTTTCAATTGCATCTAACGCTTTTGTGTTTGAAGCTTTTTCATTTTGAACAAAAATAACTTGACCAACAGCCCATTGTTGTGGTTGAAGTTTAAAGGTGTCTTCCATTTCATCTTGATGATAAAATGGGCGTACGTCAATCCCTTCGTTAGTTTTCCAAATAAGGGTGTCGTTATAATCAGCACCTTTTAAATCGACTTGTATTTTTTGTTTCCAAGCTTTAGAAGAAACTTTTTCAAATGCAGAAAAAAGTGAATTACTCATTGTTTTTTGTTTTTAAACTGTCTTCATATTCAATAATATAAATATCCTCATTTTCTTTCTTCATATAGTACTTTTCTCTTGCAAAGGTTTCTAAGCCATCTTCGTCACTTAGCTTTTTAATTGCTTTTTTGTCTTTTGCAATTTCGTTTTTGTAGTACTCTTTATCGTCTTCCAATTTGTTTTTGTCTTGGTTGACGTCGTAATGACTAAGTAACGAGTTGGTATCAAAAAAAATCATCCAAACACCAAAGATAATTAGGATAATAATGTATATGTTTTTGTACCACTTCATTAGTTACTATGTGTTTATTTAGGTAAGTAAAATGCTTAACTATTGTAATTTTTCGTTAATTATTGTCTTCACAATATCTATTGCTACTGTATTGTATTTGTTGTTTGGTATTATAAGATCAGCGTATTCTTTCATAGGTTCTATAAATTGCTGATGCATTGGTTTTAATGTGTTTTGGTAGCGTGATAGTACTTCGTCAATGTCTCTACCGCGTTCTGTAATGTCACGTTTTAGTCTTCTAATTAGACGCTCGTCACTATCGGCATGCACAAATATTTTAATATCAAACATCTCCCTTAATTCTGGATGTGTCAGGATTAAAATACCTTCAACAATCATTACTTTTCTGGGTTTGGTTTTAATTGTATCTCCGGTTCTGTTATGCTTAACAAAAGAATACACAGGTTGCTCAATAGTTTTACCAGCTTTTAGGTCTCTTAAATGTTGCTCTAATAAATCAAAATCGATAGACCTTGGATGGTCAAAATTAATTTTGATACGCTCATCATACGATAGGTGTGTCGTGTCCTTGTAGTACGAGTCTTGAGAAATTATACCAACTTCTCTTTCTGGTAATTGTTTTAAAATTTGATTTACAACTGTTGTTTTACCACAACCAGTACCTCCTGCAATTCCTATTACTAGCATATTTTTTTATTAAATCTTATAGGCACAAATTTAATAAAATCTTTAGGATGTGTGTTATTGAAGTAAAGGGAATTATAAATTACTTTTTAATCAATTTTAAAACCAACATTAAATAAGTTAATTTTTGCTCTTACCGCGTATTAACTTTACAATCCCTAGGTTTTCAATACCAACATAAATGTAGCCATCAGGACCTTGCTCTACAGATCTTACGCGACCTAATCCATCAAGTAAGCGTTGCTCTTTAATTACTTTTCCGTCTTTTAAAGTACATAAATCTAAATATTGAAACTTAAGTGATCCAACTAATAAATGGTCTTTCCAATCTCCGTATTTATCACTAGATATAAAAGCCATTCCGGAAGGAGCAATGGAAGGGTCCCAATAATGTAAAGGTTGTTCCAAGCCAGCTTTTTCTGTTTGATCTGTAATTGATGTCCCAGAATAGTTAACACCGTAAGTTATAATTGGCCAACCATAATTAGCAGCTTTTTTTATAATATTAATCTCGTCACCCCCTTTTGGACCATGCTCATGTGTCCAAATATCGTCTGTAAATGGATTAATTTTCATGCCTTGCGGATTACGATGTCCGTAAGACCATATAGCAGTTTTTGCGTTTTTTGTATTAACAAAAGGGTTGTCTTTAGGTACACGTCCATCATCATGCAATCTGTAAACTTTACCTCCATCTCTAGTTATATCTTGAGGATTATCATCTCTGTTACCACGATCACCAATGGTAAAATATAAGTAACCGTCTTTAAAAACTATTCTGGATCCAAAATGTTGACCTTTAGTAGTGTTAGGTGTAGCTTTGTATAATACTTGTTTGTCTATTAACGAGTTGTTTTTTAGTTTTGCACGCATAATAGCTGTGTTACCGCCTTTTTCTTTACCATTAGAAGAGGCATAAGAAAAATAAATCCAACCATTAGTATTATAATTAGGATGTAACTCTATATCCAATAAACCACCTTGACCCCATAAATGAATTTCTGGTGCACCAGAAACTTCAATTTTTTTATCATTTTTAAAATGAATGATGCGACCTTCTTTTTCATTAATTAACATTGATCCATCAGGAAGAAAAGTAAAACCCCAAGGGTTAATTAAGTCTTTGACAATTAGTTGGTAAGAGTTGTTAGTGTTTACAGGGTTTTTGTCTTGTGCGCAGGCAAAAACTGAAATAATTAAAACTGCAATTATGTAAATTTTATTAGTTTTCATTAGGATTAAAAATTGATTACAGAAAATTACTAAAAAAAATAGTTATAGTTTAAAGAAAAAAGTGTATATTTGCACCTCCAAAAAAGCAATATGCTTTACGGAAAAAGATAATCCATTCGGGGTGTAGCGTAGCCCGGTTATCGCGCCACGTTTGGGACGTGGAGGCCGCAGGTTCGAATCCTGCCACCCCGACTTAAAAAGCTTCAGTTTTACTGGAGCTTTTTTTTATTCTAAACGTTTATAGTTTTCAGAGTATATTCTTGATCCATTTTCATCTAATTCTACTTGGCTAAAAGTGTCTTGGTTTAATATAAGTTCATAACCAAAAGAGGAGCGTTGTTTCATTATGTTATCCATGGTTAATGAGCCGTATTCGACATTTTCAATTAACATGTTGTCTTCTAGTTTATAGTGACCATATGCAAACCATTCTGTTGAATCCGCAGGTCTTTTTTTGCTCCACATAAACTTTTCTTTAGTGTAAAGTTTGATTTGTCTTTGATTGGCGTCTGTTAGAGAGGAGTCTTTAACTTTATCACCCACATAGTTATAAAAACTGACCAGCTCCCAAGCACCTTCAAGTGGCGCTTTTTTAATTTCTTTTTTAATTTCTGTATGTTCTATTTTTTCTAGATTTGTTTCGGTTTTTGTATCGTTACAAGACGATAACAATATAAATGAAAACAACAGCAGTAGTTTATTTTTCATAATTTGCGTTTTAAGTTGTTGATATATTACAATTTACGAAAAAGAAATTTGGCTGATATTATTTTAACTATGTTTTATTAATATAAAGTAGTCTAAGATCTATAATTTGGACTGTTATAGTTACTTGTTAATGAAAACTGTTTTAATATTGACAAATTCTAAGATTCCTTCTTTTGAAAGTTCTCTTCCATAACCTGAAGCTTTAGTTCCGCCGAAGGGTAGTCTAGGGTCAGATTTTACCATTTCATTAATAAAAAAAGCGCCATCAGGTATTTTGCTAATTTGATTATAAATACTATCAATGTCTTTGGTGAAAATCATAGTACCTAGACCAAATCTAGATTTTTTAGCTAGTTTAAGCGCTTCATTTTTATCTTTTGCTTTTATAACAGCTGCTACAGGTCCAAAGGTTTCTTCGTCAAATAAAGTCATACCTGGTTTAACATTTGTTATTATGGTTGGTTGATATTGTGCTTTGTTTCTGGTATTACCATAGTGCACTTTTGCGCCTTTATCTAATGATTTTTGCACTTGATTTTCTAGCTCTTCTGCTAAATCTTCTCTTGCCATAGCGCTAATGTATGTTTCCTTGTCTTCAGGATTACCTTGTTTTAAATCTTTTACTTTTTTAGTAAAAAGCTCTAAAAATGTGTCATAAATTTTTTCTGTTACAATAAAGCGTTTTGCTGCGATACAACTTTGTCCATTGTTTTGCATTCTAGCTTTAACCATTGTGTTAATGTGTTTTTCTAAATCTGCGTCGTCTAGAACGATACATGCGTTATTGCCACCTAGCTCTAGGACCGTTTTTTTTAGATTTTTTCCAGCAATTGCAGCAATTGATTTTCCTGCTTTTTCACTCCCGGTTAATGTAACCGCTTTAATTATGTCATTTTCAATAATTGTTTCTATATCATCATGACCTATTAATAAGGATTGAAAACAGCCTTTTGGAAAGCCTGCATCAAGGAATAATTTTTCAATTGCTAAAGCAGTTCCGCTAGAAGTAGAAGCATGTTTTAGTAATCCAACATTACCCGCTGTAAGTGTTGGAATTGCAAATCTTAAGACTTGCCAAAAAGGATAATTCCAAGGCATTATGGATAATATTACACCTAAAGGGTCGTAGCTAATGAAACTTTCAAAAGCTTCGGTTTCTATAATTTGGTCTGACAAAAATTTATCTGCATTGGCGATGTAAAAATCACATAAAGAAGCGCATTTTTCTATTTCTGCTATCCCTTGAGCAATAGGTTTACCCATTTCTGAGGTCATTAATTTTGAATATTCTTCTTTATTTTCTTCAAGTAAGTTTGCTAAGTTTTTAAGCAATTTTGTTCTGTCAGAAATTGAAGTTTTACTCCAATTAATAAATGTATTATCTGCTAAGTTTAATTTTTCATTAATTTCTTCTTTAGAAAAATAATTGTAATTATCAATTGTTTTATTGGTAAATGGATTTTTTGTAGTTATTTGATTTTTCATGGTTTTCTTTTTGTTAAAATTATGCATAATCAACAATAATTGTTTGTTTAAAGCTTGTTTTAACAAAGATTTATCAGTTTTTTTATAATTTTATTAAGAATAATTAAAACTATAAATTTTATCTTTGTTACAAGCTGATATTACTACTGTCAGTTATATTTATTAACCAAAAAAACAAATTATATGAGTAAGAACACAAATACAGCGTTAGGATTATTATTAGGAGGAGCAATTGGAGCAACATTAGGAATTTTATTTGCACCAGATAAAGGAAGTAATACTAGACAAAAATTAAAAGATGATGCTGTTACCACTAAAGATAAATTAGCTGATAAAGCATTACATTTAAAAGATCAAGTAGCTGGAAGTTTAACAAATCATAAACAATCTTTAGACTCTCAATTAGAAACAATTGTATCTGATGTAAGTTATAAGGCTGATGACGTTATTAGTACATTAGAAAATAAATTAAAAGACTTAAAGGCTAGGAATAAAAAATTACAAAAATAGATGACTGTTTTTGAATCTATACAGGACACTTCTAACCAAGCGATTGATAAGAGTGAAGAATATTTAAAAAAGTCTCACGAATATTATAAGCTTAAAGTATTCCAACAGTTAACTTCCTCAATTAGCCTAGTTTTAAAGGCGCTTTTAATTGGAGGCTTGGTGCTTATAGCTTTTGTTTTTATAGCTTTAGCTAGTGCTTTAGCGATTGGGAATTTATTAGGTAGTTTTTCATTAGGCTTTTTAATTGTAGGATTAATATTTATGTTAATTTCTGTTTTAATTTATATTTATAGACAGCAGATTAATAATAAAGTCATTCAATCTATATCTAAAACCTTTTTTGATTAATTATGAAACAATATAAAACTGAAGAAGACGTAAAGTTGGCTTTAAAAAGATTAAGTCTTGAAAAGCAAATTGCGTGGGAAGAACTAAAAGGTATTAAAGGCGATTTTAAAAACTCTATTCAACCTCCAAATTGGTTACAAACAGGATATAAAATGTTTTCAAAATTTGGAATGATGCTATTACTAAAAAAAATAGTTAAGTAAAATTGCTATTTAAATTAGTGTGACTTGTAGATTTTAAAAAGTCTGAAAAATAATTATTAAATCTTACTCATCTATAAAAGTTGAGTGAGATTTTTTTTATGTCATTATGTTAATAAACAGGTAGTTATTTGGTTTTAACTACCTGGTCTATTTGTATAATGTATAACACCTATTTTTGGTAATTTACTTAAGGGTTTCTTAATAGTTTGTTTAATCTAGTTAAGTTCCGTTAAAGTCTAATTAATAGTTTGTTAAACAGTATTAAACAAGGAATGATTAACGATATATTTGCTAAGTAATTAATAAACAATTAATAATGCGTTGGACCATCTTTTTTATAATATTAGTATTTATATCAGCTATCTTAGGTTTTGGTAATATTATTGGAGATTTTGCTTTTTTAGCAAAACTAAGTTTCTTTATTTTTATTGCATTATTTATTGGTAGGCTTTATAAGGAGATATCTGAGTGTTAGATTTATTAATGTAATAGCTTATTGCTAATTATTACTAATACAGTTATATAAAACCAATAATAACTACAACATATCATTTTGTTACAGCATAATTTTATAATTAAATATTTAAAAATAAAGGGGTTATAAAAAGTCTTTATGGTTTTATAATAACTTTTAATAAGTCTATTGTAAGTTTCCTATTAAAAATTCTACTTTTGTATTAGATAAAAAGAATTAATATGTCAGAGACAATAGAAAAAGTAAAATGCTTAATAATAGGTTCTGGTCCTGCAGGTTATACTGCAGCAATATATGCAGCTAGAGCTAATATGAAACCGGTTTTATATCAAGGAACACAGCCAGGTGGACAGTTAACAACAACTAATGAAGTTGAGAATTTCCCTGGATATCCTGATGGTATTACAGGTCCTGCGATGATGATGGAGTTGCAAAAGCAAGCAGAGCGTTTTGAAACAGATGTTAGACACGGTTGGATTACTAAAGTTGATTTTTCTGGAGATATACACAAAGTATGGGTAAATGATGAAAAAGAAATCCATTGTGATACAGTAATTATATCTACCGGAGCAAGTGCTAAGTATTTAGGTCTAGATTCTGAGCAAAAATATTTAAAACTTGGTGGAGGAGTATCTGCATGTGCAGTTTGTGATGGTTTTTTCTACCGTAATCATGAAGTTGTTATTGTTGGAGCAGGAGATAGCGCTTGTGAGGAAGCACATTACTTATCAAAGCTATGTAGTAAAGTAACAATGTTAGTTAGACGTGATGAGTTTAGAGCTTCTAAAATTATGGCAGAACGTGTAAAAAACACAAAAAATATAGAGATTCTTTTTAATACTGAAACTGAAGAAGTTTTAGGAGATGGACAAGTTGTTACAGGAGTTAGAGTTGTAAATAACCAAACTAATGAAAAGCACGAAATACCAACGACTGGATTTTTTGTTGCTATTGGACACAAGCCAAATACAGATATTTTTAAAGGGTATTTAGACTTAGATGAAACGGGTTATATAATTAACGCAGAGCCAGGAACATCTAAAACTAATATAGATGGTGTTTTTGTAAGCGGTGACGCTGCAGATCATGTGTATAGACAGGCGATAACTGCTGCAGGTACTGGTTGTATGGCTGCTTTAGATGCAGAACGCTATTTAGCTGCTAAAGACTCTAGTTTTGAAGTAAGTACCTCTAACTATAATTAGTAAAAAGATATAAGATTAAAAAAAAACCGAAGCAATTGCTTCGGTTTTTTTATATAATAAAATTATTTATTTCTTTTTAATAATTGCGTTGTCTTCAAATTTTTCGATTATAATTTTTGGGGAATTATATATTTGAATTGTTGAAGTGCCTGAAGCATTTATTACAAGCTCTTTACTTGTATTAATATTCACTTTCGCTCTATTTTCAGTTGTAATAGTTGCATTTTTAGCTGTTAAATTTTCTCCTCTAAAATCAGTAGAGTTATCGCTATTTAGGATCAGGTAGTCTGTATCCCCTTCAATTTTTGCATCAGCACTTTCTAGCATATCAACTACTATTTTTGAAGCATTTATTAAAGCTTCAACTCTACTATTGTTATTTAATTCTAACGATGCTGCTTTGGCAGTGACATTTAATTCAGCTTTAGCTTTATCGTTATTAATTAGCTTAAATAAGTCGCTTTCAATAGTTAAATAGGCTTCAGATCGATCAGAGGTAGTTATTGTTAAATCTTTAAAACTTAAGCTACTTGTAGAGCTAATTTCGGCTTGCTCTTTTAATTCAATAGTGTTTAGGATATCATTATAATATATTTTGATTTCTAATTTTTTATCCTGTAACCTAGCAGTTGTTTTTAGGCTTAATGTACTGTCTTGAGATACAATTTTAATGTATTGGTGTAGATTATCATCTGTCAATATCTCTACTCTAGCCGAGTCTGCTTTAACTAATTGCACCTCAAACTCTTCGGTTAACACCAAGCGTTGAAATGAGTAAACGGGAGTAGTCTCTGTTGTTAAAACACGACTACCTTTAACTTTTTGCTTTTTTTGGGCAATAGATAAAGTCGTTGCTAGAATAAATAAAACTGTAAGTATTTGTTTTGTCATTTATTGTACTAATTTGGTTACGTGCAAATATAAGCAAAAACCATCCCAAACTATTTATTAGTAAGAGATGGCTGGTTTTATTGATTGATTTTAATGGTATTATTGTTTCTGTTTTAAAAAAAGATTGAAACAATTGTTGTTACTAAGTACTCGATTAATGTAATCATGATTATTTGGTTTTTTGATTTGATTGATGATTTTATTACTTAATTATTGTCTTTTTGGTTTGTTATGCTAATACCATCCTCTTCATTAATGGTTACTTTAACATTTTTTGTACTTGCTTTGGCGCCTTCATCATTAATGATAATGTCCATAGATTCTGTTTTAGCAACCACACCTTCTTCATTTACCACTATTATTGAGTTGTCTTCACTACTAATATTGGCTTGTTCATCTTCGTCGTCACAATCTAAACACTCTAACTTAGCACGTTTTACAAGCAGGTAATGTTCTTCCATACCGTTTTCTAAAATGTCATTATAATAATTACTATTGTTTCTGTGGTAGTTATAAGTACTTTCTTCTGCAAATAATACGCTTCCTTCAGGTAGATACAGCGTTAGTTCTATTTCTTGATCTCTAGCAACAGCGTTATCTGGTACAGTAAAGTAATTGTCTAAGATTAATTTATTACCGTTTAAACGATAATTGTAATTAATGTTTTTAGCTCTGTTTTTAGCTTGATTATAGTCGCTACCTCTTGCAGATTTATCAACTCTAATTTTAGCAACACTATCTTTAGTAGACTTTACAATTAGCCTGATACCTTGCGAGAAAACAACTTTGTTACCATTATCGTCGTTTGCATTTTGAAGTCCGTAATCTCTTCTAAAACGATCTGCAAAAGTGTCGTTGTAATTCATACTTACAACCAAAGTGTCGTTTGTAGTAATGTTTGAAATTTGTTCAGTTTTAATATCAGACGCTTTTTCTTTATAGCTTAAACCTTGTTTAGTGCCAATTATTACGATACCTATTATTGCTAATATCCATAATCCAATTAAACTATATTTAGCCACACTACCCATTGGCTTTAAATTATTAACTAAAATCTTTAGACCTAAGTACATAAAGAAAATAATAGGGATAACTGCTATAATAAAAACTAATACCGGAAAAATCCAGAACAATCCATCCAAAGCATCGTATGCTCTAATAAAATCATTATCAAAAAATCTAAGATCAGCATTAAAGAAGGTGCCAAAAATTAGTCCAATTGCTAAAGTTATTATACCCACTATACAAGAGATAACTAATGTAATACCTATAAATTTTGAAAAGATTTTAAATACTGAAGAAAAAACGCCTCCAAGACTTTCAAAAAAAGATTTACTACTAGATTTTATCTTGTTTGTATCTATGCGTTTTACAGATTCTGAAATATTATCTGAAGCTTGACCAAATCCTTCTTTAAGCTTATCTGCATGTTTTTGAAAATCAATATTTTTTACATTTTCTGAAACACTACCAATTCCGTCTTTAATTTTTTTTTCAATGTTTGTAATGGTAACCTCTTCGCCAGTCATGGTTAACTTCTCAGAGGTAGTAGTGGCTTCTGGGATAAAAATCCATAACAATATGTATAAAAACACACCCGTTCCAGCTCCAAAAATTAAAAGAATCCAAAATAGTCTAACCCAAATCACATCAATATTAAAGTAATGTGCTAAACCAGAACATACTCCACCAACATAACTGTTTTCTGTATCTCTAAATAATTTTTTTGAATTTTTATTACTTGTGGTAGAGTACTTTTGTTGACTAGGCTCATCGTCAAAGATTTCGTCATCTACAAGATAGTCTTCAGGTTGCCCCATAATTGTAATAACTTCTTCAACTTCTTTGTTGCTAATTACTTGTCGATCTGTTTTCATGCGTTCAGAAAACAGCTCTGCAATTCTAATTTCTATATCTGCTATAATTTCAGAACGACCTTGAGAGTCAGTAAATGAACGTTTAATAGCCTCAAGATAGCGCTGTAATTTTAAGTATGCATCTTCATCGATATGAAAAAATATACCTGCTAAATTTATATTGACTGTCTTATTCATTTTTAGTTGATTTAATTGATGTTACTATGTTTACTGCGTTTTGTAATTCGTTCCAAGTCGTTGTTAATTCATTTAAAAAAAGGTGACCTGTTTCTGTTAAACCGTAATATTTACGTGGTGGTCCAGATGTAGATTCTTCCCAACGGTAGTTGAGTAATCCTGCGTTTTTAAGTCGTGTTAATAAAGGGTAGATTGTGCCTTCTACTACTAGCAACTTAGCATCTTTTAGTGTGCCCAAAATTTCTGCAACATATGCATCTTCGTCTTTTAAGACAGACAAGATGCAGTATTCCAGGACACCTTTACGCATTTGTGCTTTTGTGTTTTCAATTTTCATAAGTCTTTTCTAATGTTTTTTTTTACATGTCTTTAACTAAAGCAGTATAGATTTTTGATGATAATCCATTTGATGATGCTTGAGTTATAAGTATGTAAGATGTTTCATAATAAACTGTTCGTTTTTTTTTGATGATTTGATTGATTGATAATAATGGCTATTTGATAAAATTGATTGTTAATGGGTACTTGTAATTCTCACCGTCTTTAGCTTTTAAACTGGCATTAATTATAAAAATTATTTCTACGATAAAACCAAATACAGCTAATAGTCCAATGCTGCCTCCTATATAAAATAAAGGAGAGGGGTGCGTTATATTTAAACTAATACTTTCAAAAGCATTAATATTTAAAATATCTATTTGACTAAATAAACTAAACGCAAAAAACGGAATGCAAATCGCGCCAATAATTAAAGCGTATAATAAAATACTAAACTGAAAATTAATAGCCTGCTTACCATGTGTGTCTATAAAGTCTGATTTATCTTTATTAACCATCCATAGTACTATTGGAGCAATAAGGTTTCCAAACGGAAAAATAAATCTAGAAAATGTAGATAAATGTATAATAGTAGCTAGGTTTTTTTGATGATTAGTAATCATGTTTAAAATGTATATAATAGTTGCTTATGCAAATATATATCTTTAAAAAGGTATTATGCAATACAAAGTACTAAAAATTAACATTATTTTAACATAGTAGATTCTCGATTATTTTCGATAATTTAGCCGAAAATAGATTTTTAAAATGAATATAACTGCTAGTAAACTCAACACATTTACAATATTTAAGTTACCATCTGCCTACTTGTGTGGAGTAAGAACAAAAGTATTAAATGAAGAACAGTGTGTAACAACAGTAAAGCACAGATGGATTAATCAAAACCCTTTTAGGTCTATGTTTTGGGCGGTTCAAGGTATGGCAGCAGAGTTTTCTACAGGAGCTTTGATGATTGCTAAAATAGAAGAAACCGGTAAAAAAATATCTATGTTAGTAACTTCTAACAAAGCTACATTTACTAAAAAAGCAACTGGCAGAATAACTTTTACTTGTAATGATGGAGAAGCAGTTGATAAAGCACTTGCCGAAGCTATTAAAACAGGAGAAGGTCAAACCATATGGATGCAATCTATAGGTACAAATCAAGATGGTGTAGTAGTGTCTACTTTTGATTTTGAATGGTCTTTAAAAGTGAAAAGCTAAGAAAGGTTTGTAACAAATTATATAAAATTGCAACATATAATAAATTAAAACTTTAAAGATATGTATCCAAAAGACCAATTGCCTCAAAACAATCTTAATGCACACGAGATAGATTATGAAATCTATGGTGAAGAAATGCAATATGTAGAAGTAGAACTTGATCCTCAAGAAGGTGTTATTGCTGAAGCAGGAAGTTTTATGATGATGGACGATGGGATTAAAATGGAAACTATTTTTGGTGATGGCTCTGAAAAAGACAAAGGGTTTTTAGGAAAAGTTTTTGGAGCAGGGAAGCGATTGCTTACAGGAGAAAGTCTGTTTATGACCGTCTTTTATAATAACTTAACGGGAAAACGAAAAGTAAGTTTTGCATCTCCATACCCAGGAAAAATAGTAGCAATAGACTTGTTAGAATACCAAGGAAAGTTTATTTGTCAAAAAGACGCCTTTTTATGTGCAGCCAAAGGAGTAAGTGTTGGAATAGAATTTAGTAAAAAACTAGGAAGAGGCTTATTTGGAGGAGAAGGGTTTATTATGCAAAAACTTGAAGGTGATGGATTAGCATTTGTACATGCTGGCGGTACGTTAGCCAGAAAAGTGCTTAAAAGAGGAGAAACTTTAAGAGTAGATACTGGCTGTATTGTTGGATTTACACAAGATGTAAATTATGATATAGAGTTTGTTGGAGGTATAAAAAACACAGTTTTTGGTGGAGAAGGTTTGTTTTTTGCTAAGCTTGAAGGTCCAGGTGTAGTTTATATCCAATCCCTACCGTTTAGCAGATTAGCAGGTCGTGTATTACAAAGTTTACCAAGAGGAGGTAAAAGTAAAGGAGAAGGTAGCATTTTAGGAGGGTTAGGAGATTTGTTAGATGGAGATAATAGGTTTTAATAATAAAATTTTAACGTCTTTTTAACTGTTAAAGTTTAGATATTTTGAGTATTCATCTCTTTTTTTAGTTACCTTTAATCGGAACTTTTAAACTGTTTGCCTATACTATAACATTACCTTAATCTAACTTAAATCTATTATAAACTATGGCAAGAGCAATGTTTGAGTACACCAAAACTGTACTACAAAAGGTAAGTTTTGATACCACGTTGTTTTGTAAAGAAGTACAAAAAGCTGTTGAGCGATTACTACCTTATGAAGTAGAAGAGCTTAAGCTTTATATTGAATCTTTAGTAAAGCAAAACCCGAAATTAGATCAATGTTTAATTTATTTAAATACTTAATAGCATTAAAAAAAGCGACCAATTGGTCGCTTTTTTTTATTTAGGCAATGGGCTAATAATTTGAACGTTTTGAAAGGTAATGGCACCTCTAATAATACCAGAGATCACATCCTGCATCGCTTCAATAATTTGCATTTTAAGCTCGCTTTTATGATAAATAAGACTAACCTCTCTTGCTGGTGATGGTTCTTTAAAATAAAGAAGGTTTTTTTTAGACTTATCATTTAAATCTAAAGTATGTAAATAAGGCATTAATGTCATACCTAAACCTTCGTTAGATAATTTAACTAACGTTTCTATACTTCCGCTTTCTAACTGAAACTTGTCGTCAGTTTGATTTTTAAAGGTTTTACATAGATTAATAACTCCATCTCTAAAACAATGTCCGTCTTCTAGTAAAAGCATGTCTTCAATTTCTAAATCAGAAGTTTCTAACTTTTTTTTACTGCTTAATCTATGATTTTGTGGCACGTAAGCTACAAAAGGTTCAAAATATAACACGCGTTCTTTAATGTTTTCGTTTTCTAAAGGGGTAGCAGCAATTGCAGCATCTATATGCCCTTCATTTAGGCGCGTAATGATTTCGTCAGTATTTAATTCTTCAATTTTAAGTTTAACTTTTGGATATTTTTTTACAAAATTGTTTAAAAACATGGGTAACAATGTAGGCATAATCGTTGGTATAATACCTAGCTTAAACTCACCACCAATAAATCCTTTCTCTTGGTCAACAATATCTTGTATTCTGTTAGACTCGTTAACTATATTTCTAGCTTGGGTTACAATTTTTTTACCGACTTCAGTCAGTTCGATTGGTTTTTTACTTCTGTCAAAAATTAAAACATTTAGTTGATCTTCTAATTTTTGAATCTGCATACTTAAAGTAGGTTGCGTTACAAAACACTTTTGTGCTGCTTTAGTAAAATTTTGATTTTCTGCAACAGCAAGTACATATGTTAATTGAGTTATTGTCATTGTTATAGTTTAAGACTATAAAAATATAAAATCTATCAATTAAACTTATGTAAAAAGACATTTATTTATTCTTAAATTTGAGTAACAAACAAAAACAAGAATATTATGACATACAATAGCTTAGGTTTAGACACCAAAAAAACTAAAGAATTAACTGAAAAATTAAATAAGTTATTAGCCAATTTTCAGATATACTACCAAAATTTAAGAGGGTTACATTGGAATATTAGAGGTAAAAACTTTTTTGACTTACATGTTAAGTTTGAAGAGCTTTATAATGATGCCAATGTTAAAGTAGACTTGTTAGCAGAGCGTATTTTAACATTAGGAGAAACACCATTACATACTTTTGAAGATTACGCAAAGTTTTCAAAAGTACCAGTAGGAGTTAATGTATCTAAAGATGATAAAGCTGTAGAGTTGATTGTAGCGTCATTAACAGAATTATTAAAATTAGAACGTGATATATTAAGTGCCTCAGGTGATGCTGATGATGAAGGAACAAACTCTATGATGAGTGATTTTATATCTGAGCAAGAAAAAACACTTTGGATGATGAATGCTTGGTTAGGAAAATCCCTTTAATAAGTATTAATTAATAGCAAAAAAAGAGCAGCTTAGGCTGCTCTTTTTTTATTTAATAGAGTGACTTAGTTTTGTTAGTTTTACATTTATATAAAAAATAATATTGCTGAGTATTAATGGACTTATGAAGAAGAAGATAATAAAAACAACCAAGACACCTTGGCCAACTAAAAAGGCTATGGAGCAAGTATATAATATGAAACTTTGGGGTGATAATACTACTAGATTTTACTCTGGAGACGGATCGCATAATCCTAAAATTGTGACTCCTTATATAGCAATTATAGCTTCGTTTTTTAAGACTTTTAAAAGTCCACCAATAGTTTGTGATTTGGGTTGTGGAGATTTTAATATTGGTAAACAATTATTAAGTTTTTCTAGTAAATATGTTGCGATAGATATAGTCCCAGATCTTATAGCGTATAATAAATCACTATTTAAACATTCTAATTTAGAGTTTAAATGTTTAGATCTAGCAAAGGATGATTTGCCTACTGGAGATTGTGCTATTTTAAGACAAGTATTACAGCACTTATCTAATACGGAGATACAAAGTATAATAAGTAAATTATATGCTTTTAAATACGTTATTATTACTGAACATTTACCACATGATAATTTTGTGCCTAATAAGGATATAATTTCTGGACAAGGTATTAGGCTTAAAAAGCAAAGTGGATTAGACTTGTTGGCGCCTCCTTTTAACCTAAAAATAAAATCAGAACAACTACTGTTATCTGTTAATTTGGATAATGGTAAAGGACGGATAGATACCACATTATATACAATGTTTTAATGTCAAAAAAAAAAGCCACTTTAAAGTGGCTTAATTAGTTTTGGTTTTTTAGTTGTGGTTAAAAATTAATATCAAATTCTAAATTTGTAGTTGTAACATCAAATTTTGCTTCAGAAAATTTAGGAGGACCAAAACTTAAAGGATTGTTTGACATTCCGTAGTTTTCCATTGGCATTCCGTTTTCAAAATCCATTCGGTTATTTTCATTTTCATCATGTAAAACCATAATAGAGTAGGTGCCTGGTTGTACATTTTCAAACGTAATACTTACTTTGTTGTTTTCAATTTTAGTGCTTTTATTTTGCACTCCTTGTCCTTTTAACCATGTGTCTTCTGTATGTAATGTAAACATGACTTGACCGGTATTATTTTTTACTTTATCAATAGTAACAGTAATAGATTGTCCTTTTTCAGGTTTTTTGTCGGTATCAGATTGTGCTGTTGCTAGCGTTATGCTTAAAGCAAATAGTAATAACACATTTAGTACATTTTTTAATAGGTTTGATGTTGTTGTAGTCTTCATAATATTTTTTGTTGATTAATACTTCAAAGTTGCAACAAACCTATGTGTTATTATAAAACAAATAACTCAATTGTTATTTTTAAAGGACCAACTGTTAGTATTATTGTAACGGAATAATTTCTACACGTCTATTTTTTTGTTTTCCTTCTTCAGTATTAGATTTATCTATCGGAAACTCTTCTCCAAACCCTTTTGTTGTTAATTTAGTAATATCAACACCTTTTTCAACTAAGTATGCTCTAACAGCATTAGCCCGTTGTAAGGATAATTTTAAGTTAGTTTCATTTGAAGAAATATTATCTGTATGTCCTGAAATTTCATACTTTTTAAAGTCAGAATTTTTAATAGATAAAGCAATATTATCTAAAATTATTTTGTTTTCCTCCGTAATCTCAGCTTTGCTTAATTCAAAATAAATTATTACAGGTTTGTAATTAACATTTGTGTTTTTTACTTCTGGGCAACCATTATTGCTACTAACACCTTTGGTTCTTGGACATTTATCTAAATTGTCAGGGATGCCATCATTATCTGTATCTGGTAATGGACAACCTCTGTTATTTTTATCTCCAGCCAAATTTGGACATCTATCATAAATATCTGGGACACCATCGTTATCTGAATCTGGACAACCGTTTAGTGTACCTGGTGTATCAGGACAATCATCATCTTTATCTGTAATACCATCATTATCTGTATCTGGACACCCCTCTAAACTAGCAAGTCCAAAAACATTAGGGCATTTATCTAATTTGTTAATAATACCATCATTATCACTATCTGTACCTCCAAATTTAAAGATTATTCCTGCCGAGTATTGGAAGTGGTCAATACCATTATCTTCTAACGCATGTTTGTAAATGCTTTGACCAGTTAATCCAAAATTATGAGTTAACCATAAGTTAACCCCAACACCAGCATCTGCTGTAAAGGAAGCACCAATAGTTTTAACCCAAGTAATTCCTCCCCCCGCTAATACATAGGGTGTTACTAAATAACTATCAGTAAGATTAAGTTTTAACATACCATCCAATGCGATAAGCGGAAACTTTTCGTCTACATCTACATAGTTTTGTTTTATACCGCTTAGGGTTACTGTTCCTTCCATAGATAATTTACCCGTTAAATGTCTTGCCAACCCCCCTTTAAATCCAGCAGGATCCCAGTTCCAGGTTTTATAGCGACCTTGATTACCAGGAAGTGATAACACAGGGTTATTTATTGCATTGGTACTAAGACTTATGGTCCATGGAGAATATTCGTCTTGAGCTTGTAAATTAGGAGAAATACACAAAAGAAGAATAACAGTTAGTAGTAAAACTAATCGTTTCATTTTATTTAAATATTAATTAATAGCAATGACAATATAGGTTAAAAAAATATAATAATAAAAATTAACAGATAATCAGTAGGCTTTGATAGTTTAAAATTAATGCTGAGTTTAAATCATTTTCTAATTCTCTTTTTGTAATACTATTAAAAGCGTGTTATATTATGTTTGATTTACTTTTAAAAAACTAATTTTGCATCTTATAAAAATTTTATGTTTTACATTTTAGACATTTTAGGAACTATCGCATTCGCAATTTCTGGTGTATTAGTAGCACTTAATAAACGTATGGATGCTTTTGGGATTTTAATTATTGCTTTTGTTACAGCAGTAGGGGGAGGTACATTACGTGATGTTTTAATAGGCGAAACTCCAGTAAGTTGGATGAAAGATATGACATTTATTTACGTAATTATCTTATCTACAATATTTGCAGTAGCTTTTAGATCCAAAATTGATTACTTACGAAAATCGTTATTATTATTTGATACTATAGGTATTGGATTGTACACTGTGGTTGGAGTAGAAAAAGGAATTTCAGCAGGGTTACATCCATTAATATGTGTCTTTTTAGGTACTATGAGTGCCTGTTTTGGTGGGGTAATTAGAGATATTTTGTGTAACGAAATTCCTGTAATATTTAGAAAAGAAGTCTATGCAACTGCTTGTATTTTGGGAGGAGCTACTTATTTTTTAGTGATAAAGCTACCAATTGCTTCAGACTTTGTATTTATTATAGCAGGTATTGTTGTTATAACAGTTAGGTTGATAGCGGTCAGGTTTAAGGTGAGCTTACCAAATCTTTACAAGGATTAATTGTTTTTACAGTTAATTTGAAACTATTTTTAATCCAATTAATGATATAATTAAGGTTGAAATAAAAAAGAGTCTCCAAAAAGTAGCAGGTTCTTTAAATATAAATATACCTAATAATACAGTTCCTATTGCTCCAATTCCTGTCCAAACTGCGTAAGCTGTCCCTATTGGTAGCTCTTTAGTCGCTTTTAATAACAATAGCATACTTATTAATAAACATAGTACAAACCCAATGTACCAATAGGTAGCATTGGTACCGGTAGCCTCTTTTGCTTTGCCTAAACATGCTGCAAAAGCGACTTCAAAAAGTCCTGCTATGATTAAAATAATCCAATTCATTTCTTTTATAATAATACTTAAGGTTGTGCTTTGTTTTAAACGTTAATCCACTACTTTTCTAGTAGTAGATTGTTTTAGCTTCTTGGTCAAATAACTAAAACTAGGTGTTATAAAAGTTTTTTAGTTTTAATATTTTACAACGGAGTTCTAGTTGCATACAGGAACATTTCCTTTAAGGTGCATTAAGCTATACGCAGTTTCATATCCAATTTTATTAGCAGTCCAAGTTTTCCAGTCATCAGAGTTTTGATCTGTAGGTTCTTCTCCTAAAACACAATCTCCAGTTAATAAAGTGTACATAAAAGCTCCAATTGCCTTGTCTAAGTTACCGTGCATGTGCCAATTGTCGCTATATGCAGATTGTGACGGAATGGCTTCTTTAAGTTGGGCGTATAACGTACGGATAGGTATTGCGCGTGCATAGGGTAACTCGGCGTTTCTAACCATATAAAGTGCGGTTCCTAAATCGGTACCATTCTCGGTTTCGTTAATGCGTTTGTCTAGCCCATAAAGCATGGATGTGTTACCATGATTACCATTATCCTGCATCGGAAACCCTAAAGAAAAATCAAATTGCGCAGGGTCGATATTATAGCGCTTATTTGGCTCAAAATTTGTGTTAGCTCTTCCATAATTAAAATTTATAGGAGGCGTTCCGTTGCTTACTAAAGTACGGTCAGATTGACCAATAATCCATTGTAGTCCATTTAAGATGCCATTTTCAGAGCTTGTTCCAGTGTGGTTATAATTTAAAATACTATCGTCAATCCCACAGCTTTTAAAAGGTGATATAAAAGTACGTTCTCCTGTGTAATGTGTGCTATTAGCTTCATTATTTTTAGTTTCTAATACGATGTCAGCAATTAGGTCATCATACTGATAGTTGGAGGTTGTTGCATTTTTATTAAGAATTTGAGTGTAAATCGCTGCTGCGGTCAAATAGGCTCCATTTGGAGATGGGTGTGCAAGGTCTGTATCTTTTTTTGACGCTGGTAACGCTTCCCATGCTTTACCTGCTGTAACTGTTTGGATAGTTGTTTTGGCACCATCAGCAGTGCGGTAAGTATATTCAGAAAAATGATTAATAGATGCTGTAGTTGTAACATCTTTTGGCCATAGCATTAAAAGCAAAGGTTTAGCGCCTCCATCGGCTACTTTTTTAGCAATTTTATTTACTCCTAAAGCATAATAACCCGGGAGTTTTGCAACGATATAAGGGTCAGCACCAATTACAACATAGTCCCATTTAAAAGCAGCCTGGCTTGCTAAATTATCTAATCTTTCTGTTTGGTTTTCTGGCCAGTAATAATATTGCATTAACGAATGGCAATAGTGATTATCTACAAAAGTATTTCCTGCTTGCCCTAAACCAAAGGTGACCATTTTTTCTTTATAGATATCTTCAAAAACAATATTTACTTCTAAATCAATAGAAGCATCTTGAGATAAAATATTATCTAATTCTGTTGCAACAGTATTGGAAGCAAATCCACCGGTATTATTTTTTATAGAAACACTTGTTCCGATTACCAAAATATTAAGCTTTCCATCGTTATTTATGTCTGCCGAAATTTGTATAGGTGGGTTTATAGTAGAATTATCCACAGGAGGCTCTGCATCAGAGTCGTCTGTATTACAACTAGTCATAATAACTAATGCTGTACATAATAAAAGGCTTAGTTGATTAAATAACGAAAGAGAATTAGGGTTAAAAGACATGGCTTTTTTGGTGTTGTTTTATGTTTTAACGGACTAAATTAGTAAAAAGAAAATGAATAGTTTGGAGGTTTATAATAAAAATTAAACGCAAGGTTAATTAGTAACATGATGTTTGCAAAGCACCATTTATAGACACTAAAAATAGAGTATTATAATTTTTATAACCTCCAAAATATTGCTCTATTCATTTATTTCGTAAAAGTCTCTTTTCCCAATTTTTATTTTTAAACCTTTATTTAGTTTAATTTCTGAAAAAGGGTCCTGAATTTTTTCATTGTTAATTTTAATTGCACCACTTTCAATCAGTCTTCTAATGGCAGATTTTGTTTGTTCTTTTTTTAGCTGAGAACATAATTCAACTAAACTTATAGACTTGTTTGTATGTTGAATACTAGAGATAGAAACAGGTTTGAAGCTTTTTAAATCAAACTTTTTACTCTGAAATTGTTTAACAAAAAAACGCTCTGCTTTTTCTGCCTCTTGATTATTATGGTATTGCTTAATGATGTTTTTTGCAATCGTTTTTTTGATATTCATTGGGTTTTCACCATTAACCAAACTTACTTTAATCGTTTCTTTTTCTTGGATTGAAAAATCAGTTGTTAAATGTAAAAACTCTTCAATAAGACTATCCGGAATTGACATTGTTTTTCCAAACATATCATTTGGTGTATCTGTTAGTCCTATTGTATTGTTTAGCGATTTACTCATTTTTTCTTTTCCGTCAAGTCCTTTTAATAAAGGCATGCACATAACAACTTGCGGGTCCATGTTAAAGGTTTCTTGTAATTGTCTTCCCATCGTACAATTAAAAAGTTGATCTGTTCCCCCCATTTCAATATCTGCTTTAATTTCTACGGAGTCAAACCCTTGAAGAATAGGGTAAACCAACTCATGCATTGCAATTGGAGTATTTTCTGTAAACCGTTTATTAAAGTCGTGTCTGTGCATAAGTTGTGCAACTGTGACTTTAGATAATATTTGTATAACCTCTGTAAATGAAAGTTTATCTAGCCATTCAGAGTTAAATACAATTTTAACCTTGTCAATATCTATGATTTTGGATAGTTGGTTAAGGTATGTTTCTGCATTATGCTTTACATCTTCAGTAGATAAAGGTTTTCTACTTTTATTTTTACCTGTTGGGTCACCAATTTTAGCAGTAAAATTACCTACTAATATTACAATTTGATGATCTAAATCCTGAAACTGTTTCAGCTTTTTTAATACCACTGCGTGTCCCAAATGTAAATCTGGAGCTGTTGGATCAAACCCTAATTTTATAATTAGTTTACGGTTTTCTTTTTTAGATAATTCAATCTTTTGATGTAATCCGTTTTCTGGTAGAATAATTTCTACATTCTCTGTTAATTTACTTATTGTTTTCATTTTTTTAAATAAAAAAAGCCCGAGCAAATGCTCGGGCTTAAGGTTATATATTAGTTTATAAAGTATTAGATTTTACTTAAAGTATACACATAACGGTTCCGAGCAGGTATTATTTGATAATAATAAGTGCTGAAAAAAGGAAGACGTAATATGTTATTTAGTGTTTTCATTTCTAGATGCAAATATACTTCTTAATTTAATTGTGTACAATAGATTTGTGTAGGTTAGTTTTTTGCAAATTCAATTAACTGTTTATAATTGCCATTATCTGCTTCTTTTAGAGCTTTTATATATTGGTTTCTTGTTTCGTTTACTTTAACCATATTTGATTGATGCCAAGAAAATATTTCATTTCCAAATATTGATTCCATAATAATGTCAGCCATCATTCTAGAGTGTCTTCCATTTCCATTTGGAAAGCAATGAATGGATACTATGCGATGTTTAAATCTTATAGCTATTTCTTCAGGCGTAAAAGTTTTGTTTTCTATCCAATACTTAGTGTCATCCATTAAATTTTTTAATTCAATTCCAATTTGCATCCATGGAATTCCAATGTTCTTTTCAGTCTTTCTAAATTCGCCTGCCCATTTCCATACATCACCATACATTCTTTTGTGCAAGTCTTTTACAAACTTTTCAGTTAAAATTTTTTCAAGTTTGAATTTTGTATGAATAGTCCATTCGACCGCTTTTTCAATATTCAATTGCTCAAACTCATCTAGCTCTCCTTGAGTAGTAATAGACTTTATTTTAAGACCTTCTTTTTCTTCTTCGTCTAAAGGTGTTTGTCCATCTTTATAATCAAACTCTAATCCCATAATGATTTTTTCATCTCTCGTTTTATTTCACTAGCAAGTTCCTTTATGGTTTTATCTATTTTTTCATCTCCAATTCCCTGGTCCTCTAATTTCATATTTTGATTAGTCCTTAAAACTATTTTTCGTGCCAGTTTTTCAGCCTTTAAGTTTACTAGGTTTTCTATGGTCCCATCTTTGGGAACAAAACCGTAAATAAATTTCAGGTTTAAAGCATTTCCAACATGCTTTAATTTATTGATGGTTATCTGACCTGTAGCTTCACGTTCCTCTATTTTTTGAATAGCTCCTTTAGTTAAGTTAAGTTTGGTCCCTAATTGGTCCCTCGTCATATTAAGAGTAGTTCTAATAGTATTTACCCATCCTTTTTGTGGGACTAGGACTAGTGCTGCATCTTTAAAATTTGCTAATTTTTGGTCTAGTTGTTCTATGAGCAGTTTTTTTTTGTTCCTCATTTTGCTAATATTTGATACATATAAGTATCTGATTCAACGTAAAAGTATACAAATATGTATAAATATACAAATAAAAGAATACTAATATGTATTATTGTAAGATTTAAATGATACAAATATGTATTATTAAGTTTGTGTAGAAGTTTGTGTAGAAGTTTGTGTAGAAGTTTATGTTTTAAATCTCTTGTCTTAAAATATGGCTACAAGTTAAAATTTAATTATAGTAAAAAACTATATACCCTATTAAGTGCTTTATAATCTAAAGACCAATGTAATCTTACTCCATTGTATAAATTAATGAGTTTTTACCACAGTACTATGTGGGCAAATATTATTCTTCAAAAATAGTTTTCCAGGTAGTATATGATATTCTTTCATTACCTTCTTGATCAAGTAAGCCAGTGTCTCTCCACAATTTTCCAACATCCATAAGTTCTGCTGGAAATGTTTCCCAAAGTGCATCATAATCTCTATGAGTCCACCAAATTATAAATTTATAATCTTGCTCTTGAGCATTTGTTAAAAGAGTTTCTAAATAATCATTTTGTTCAACTTCATTTCCATTAATTGAAATATTTAGATTTTGTACTGATAAATTTTCTGCAAGATGACTACTTTCTACAAAAGCAATGGGTTTGTTTATTCTACTATGTAAGAAATTGAATGTTTGTTGAAATTCATTTTTTGTATGTTGGTTTTTAAAAAAAGGGTAAAAACTAATGGCTACAAAATCCATTTGGTTCATATGATTTATAATTTCATCAATATAATCTGTTGGGTTAGCAATATCTGGTTGATATAAATTATGTAATGATATTGATTCAGATATATTTAAATCTGGATACAATTGTTTAACTCTTGATTTTACATTTTCAATTAATAATTTGTAGGCGTCCCATTTGCTTTCTGCTCTTAATTTTAGTTCGTTTACTTCAATAGCGATAACTAAATAATCTGGTGTAAATTGATTTACTAAATAACTAATATGTTTAAAATACGCATCTTCTATTTCAATATCATTAAGGTTTGTGTAGTTGGGGATTGTACCATCAAAATCCGTTGCAAGGTCATCTCTGTTAGAATTTAATAAACTTACAGAAAGTAAAAATTGTTTAGCATTTATTTTTCTACTGACACGACCGTTAATTTCATTGGTAAATTCTGGCGGTAAAGTCAAATTATTTATCCAAGCATTCCACGGGATTTTTAGATCAATATGCTCAGTATAAATATCAGAATTGTTTGCAATAAATGAATAAGTATTATTTACATCCTGCATTGTAGGTCCAAAACTCCAAGTGGTAAATCCCATCTTAAAACTTCTGCTTACAGAATCTGTTGTAGTGTTTTCGTCACTATTATTGCAACTTGCTATAAAAACAAAAAGACCAAATAGAATTATGTAAAATTTATGTCTCATAGTTTTTCTACTTAATTATTGTCAGTGTTTAGGGTTTTGCCTAGTTTTTATTGTGCTTTAGTTATCTTTTTAGGTGCATTAAATCAATTATTATCTAATTCTTTAATAATGTCCGCTAATATATATTCTGCTTTAGCTTTCAGATCCTCGTTTCCTGATTTTTGTATTTGTGCCATTTCATATCTATATGCCACATTATTTATTAATTCATTCCTTTCTTTTGGCTCGTTCAAGAAGTTTTCAACATCGTTATTTTTAACATAATTTATTTCATTTTTACGATGTGACGCTTTTAGAAAAGTTCTCATCGCTTTAGTATATCCGGAAGATGCAAAATTACTACTCTTAATTAAGTTGGGAACAATAAGTAAGTCTATGAGGTTTGTGTTATTGTTTTGGGTAATTTTCATAAAAGTGACAACTTGTTGATTAAAATCTAGAAGGTCTTTCTTGAGTGTTTGGTTGCTTAAGATATTTATTTCTCCAGAATTTATCATTTCTGTAAGAGTAGAATTGTTGTTAATAAACGTTGTTCTAATACTTAAATCATTCAATCTAGGATAGATGCTATCCATATTATAAAACCCTTTATTTTTATTAAAATGAGCGATAATTATATTTGAATTTTGGATTATCAAATCTTGAAAATCGATATAAAAGTTTAGAGTTTTTATTTGAGTGTTTAAGTCATTTTTTAGATTTTGAATGTAAATAGTTTCTTGTTTTCTAATTTTTTGATTTTCATTCCAATTGTTAATTTGAAGCGCTATAAGTATTCCGATAACTACAAGCACAATTTCGCCAATTGCATACATTAGATATTTACTGACCTTATTATTAGTCAGCATTTTTTGTCTGATCTTCCTAAAAAAATTTATCATTAGAGGTTGATTTTTATAAATGTATGATAATTAATTGAATATTAAGGCTTAAGGTTGTGAAAGCAGATGAGTTTTATGTGTTGTTTTTGGCATGTTAAAGCACCTAATTTAGCAAAAACAGATTGCCTAATTATGAGCGTTTTTACAAAATAAGCTGTAAACGATTTGTTTTATTAGTGTACAGATTTAAATTTGAGAATCTTACTCATCCTTTTCCAGTCTTTATATATTAAAATGTCAATTTGACATTTAATTAGGTTTATTGTTGGTGTATAATTTGAAAAATTGACAGTAAAACTGGTGATTTTATTAAAATTTATAAAAAAACATAGGAATTATATATTTTGGTATTTTTTTTGTTTTATTAATGTTGAAATCAATAAAGGTTTCAATTTTGAAATAATGTTTAATTTAAAATTTTGTAATTATGAACAATTTAGTTAGTGTTCCTAAAAACGGAAGTTTAGAGAACAGCAATTCAAATCAAAAAATCCCGACGTTGTCAAATTGGTTTGATGATATTTTTAATCAAGATTTACCTTCAGTATTTACATCTAACTTTAATACTGGAATTACTTTACCAAAAGTAAACATCAAAGAAACTGCTGATGCTTTTATTGTTGAAATGGCAGTTCCAGGTTTAAAAAAATCAGATTTCCAAATTAATATTGACAATCAATCCTTATCAATTTCTACAGAGACAAAAGAAGAAAATGAACACAAAGAGGAAAACTATACCCGTAGAGAGTTTGGCTATTCTTCTTTTAAAAGAACCTTTACTCTGCCTGAAAGTGTAAATGATGAAAAAATTAATGCGAGTTATAATGAAGGCATTTTAAGCATCCTCTTGCCAAAAAAAGAAGAGGCTATACAAAAGCCTGCTAGAAGCATTAAGGTTTCATAATTAATCAACTAAGTTATCTTATTGAAGTATTTAGTACGGAGAAGAGCGATTAATCGGTCTTCTCTATACTAATGTTGTTTAATCTCTAAAATTTAATATTATGCTAAGAAAATTTAAATCTGGAGATTGGGTAAAAGTAAAAGGAAAGCTTACCACTCCGATAATGCAAGTACTTAAATATGTTTCAAAAAAAGATTCAATACTTGGTTTGATAAATTATGATAGTTATTTGGAATGTGTTTGGTATAAAAATGGTGAACGAAAAACAGAAGTGTTTCATCAAAATAAATTGATTAAAACAGTAAAAACTGGTGGCTTGTTTAAAACATTTTTTACAGACACTAAATTAAGTTTAACTGAAAATCAAAAATGATGAAAAAGTATATTTTATTATTTATAATTAGCTTATCTGCATTTAGTTGCAATGCTCAAGATAATAAATCTAAAAATACAGAAATTAAAGAAAGTGAAGAAAATAGAGTTACACAGCCTAAAGGTACTTGGAAAGTTGATAAAGAATTTGATGATAATGGAAATTTAATCAGATATGACAGTATATATTCTTGGTCATCTAATGGTAAATTAAATGACCTTTTAACTACAGATAAAGATAGTTTAATGCAATCTTTTAAATCAAGTTTCTTTACAAATTTTTCTGATTTTGAAAATCAAGGATTTGAAGATGTTTTTTCTATAGATTCACTTTTTAGAAAACGTTTCTTTAATGAGGATTTTTTTGAAAGTGATTTTGGTAATGATTTTATGGACATTGATAAAACAAGACAAAAATTGATTGCTAGGCAAAAAAAGTTTTTAGAAAAATATCGGTCAGAATTTAGCAAACCTAAAGACGAAAACTAAATAGTTTTCGTCTTTTTTTTAATTATTAGTTTTTTATCGTGGTTGTGTATGGCTTGTTGCGTTGGCAAGAATTAAGTTAGTAAAAGAAACCGAACCAGTAGGAAAATCCGCAGGATTTTCCGAGGACACACAAACTAGCAATTGGTTATACACTGTTAGCTGTTGCCTTTTTCGTAATTATTTAGTCATTTTCATTACCGATTCTCCATCATATTTCCATATCCCGTCACTTCCACCAAACCAAACATTATCTTTTAAATCACCCAAAATGAATAGAATGTTAGAGTATGGCTGCCCATTTGAAGTAAACTCAGAGAAATTTTGACCATCGAAAATACATAGGTTACCCAAGTGCGAACCAAGCCAAAGGTTGCCATTTTTGTCTTCGTAAATTGCACGGACTCGCTGATTACAAAGACCTTCATCAATAGAATAGGTTTTGAATACGTTTCCATCATAAACAGTTAAACCGCTGGCTCTATTCCCATTAAAGCCAATCCAAATTTTCCTAAATCTATCCTCATAAATGGTTCGAACCATATCATCACTTAATCCGTCTTCTGGCATATAATGGGTGAACGTTTCTCCGTCATAACGGCTAACGCCTCCGTGAGTCATTGATGCAAACCACATATTTCCTTTGCTGTCTTTTCTAATAAAAGGAATCCAATTGTGATATAGACTGTCTTCTTGCTTTCTACCTATTTCAGTTAAATACGATTTAAAATTTGTTCCGTCATAGAAATAAGCTCCACCGCCAGCTGTTCCAATCCATAAGTTGTCTTTTTTATCTGTTGCTAATGAGTGAACAGCATTTGGACTTAGAACTGGATTCATTTTAGCAGCCCAACCACTTAAAGTATCTCGATAGGGAAGGGGAATATGTTTGAATTGCTTTCTATCGTACTTAGTTAATCCGTTTTGAGTTCCGAACCACAAATTATTTTTAAGGTCAGGAACGATTGAAAAGACTCGATTACTACTCAATCCGTTTTTCTCGGTATAATGTTTAAATGTTTTATCGTTATAATGATATACACCTCCACCATTACTACTAAACCAAAGAGATCCGTCTTTGTCGAGATAAGCATTTGAAAATCCGTTTTTAGGAATAGAAATTTTATTTACTTCTGAGGCTTTCTCAACCTTGAGTGATCGTTTTTCTTTTTTTTCTACTTGTCCGTTACAAGAATTTACTATTAAAAATAAAATCAATAATGTGATATTTCTAATTATGAATTTCATTTTTTGTTTTTTCCTAGTTAAAGCTAACGTGTTTGTATATGGTTTGTTGCGTGTTTCAAGCAACTAATTTAGTAAATAATTACCGACCAAGAAAGTCCGCGAGGACTTTCGTAAGTAAGCAAAAAGCCAGCAATAAATTATATACGGTGTTGCCAACTGTGTTTTTTCAGTTCCAAATTCCCGATTTTATCCAATTCAATTCTTTTGCGTAGCCTTTTTTTAAAAATTTATTCCAATCATCCCAACTAAAAAAATTACTCGTATGTTTTATAAATAGCAGTTTAATTTCTTTTCCATTAGATTGCTCAATAATTACTTCTCTTGGAAACGTGCCATTGATTTTTTCTAATTTTTTAAATTCCTTTATTTTAAAATCAGAGTTCTTAATTGCTTTTTTCAAATAATCAGAAGCTTGAACTCCAATGAAAAGGCAAAAATTAGGTTTTAAAATAGGCATCATTTCAAAATAATTTGACCATCCTTTTAAATAATCACTTTCAACTGGTCTGCTTTTTCTAGTATGCATTGAACTCTGAATAAAATTGTAAAATGTCAATTTTGACCATAGAACGTTTGTATCAATTTTACTGTCATTTCTAAATAATGCACGATTTAGATAATAGAATACTTTAGTTCGGTCATATTTTTTGTTGATAGCTATAATTGAATGAATATCTCTTGTGAATGTCAGTTGATTATTCCAATCTATCGATTCTTGATTGTCATCTCTATAATGACTTTCTCCAATAACCATTATTTTTTGTGCAGAATTAAAATAGTCTTTGCCAATAAATGGCAACCATTTCAATTCGGTAAGTTCTGTAAATTCTGAATCTTTTGATTTGTCCATTAATTTTATTTTAAAGATTGAATTTGATTTTAGTTACGATTTTCAACATTGTTGGCAACGTGTTTGTATATGGTTTGTTGCGTGTTTTAAGCACCTAATTTAGCAAATAAAAACCGAATAGAAAATCCGCGAGGATTTTCGTAAGTAGGCTAGAACTAGCAATAAATTATATACGGTGTTAGCAGCTGGCTTTTTAATATTAAATCCACGGAACATTTATTTCCCTATTACTTGGATAAAGTTCTTTTGAGCAACGATTAGTATATTTTCCTTTATATTCTAAAATAAATAAAAGTGACATTTCTATATACCAAATACATAATTGTAAAGCTTCATATTTAGACCGTAAGGATAGTGCTGATATTTTTTTTCTCTTCTCTATTTGTGAATGTATTATTGCATTTCGAATTTGCACAACAACTTCTGGCGCATCAAAATATTCAGTACTTGAATCAACGAGTTCTTGCAATTCATTAAAGGCTTCAGGTACATTATTATCGATTTTTAGGTGAGAGAGAAGTAACCGAATTTTATTTGCGGCATTGATATTCTCTGAATCTCGACCTATGAGTAAACCATTCTTTTCGATAAGTAACCAATTGTAGATTAACTCTAACGCTGTTTGAGCCATTATTATAGAACCTTCTGTGTAACCTGAATTATTGTTTGCTTCTATGTACCAGTGAACTGCTGAAATTAAAAAGTTTCTATCATTCTCATCTTTCCATAAAGTTGAAAATTTTTGAAAAAGTTCATTAAGACCTTCTGTAGAATGACTTAAAGTCCAGCTAGTAGCACTTTTATGAATATCTAAAGAGTAATTTGAATAATCAGACCACACTTTGTTGTTTTCGAAAATTCCACTGTGAAAAACAGTTGATACTCTTCGTCCATTTAGAAAAGTAAGAAAAGTGTCAAAGCAATTAATAATTACTCTAGTGTTTTCAAGAGTTAAATTACCTTTCGTTTTGGTCAATCTTCCAGAATAGAGTAGAAGATGGCCACCTTTTGAATTCAAGTTTTCTAGCCGTTCCTTATAGTCTAATGTTTTATCAATAACAATTTTATATTCCTTGTTTTCAAATTGAACCCGACTTCTTGACCAAGAAACAGATTTTTCAAACTTTTTATGCACAGATGTGCCGAAAAAATTTCTCAAGTTTGGAATAGCAAAGATTATAGAATCAACACCAATTGAACTGTCATTGAAAACAGCATACTTTGTAAAAACCCCTTTAATCTTTTGCTTATCAGTAGAAACTCCTAATGTGCGATTGATTATGAATGTATTTCCAGAAGTTAAGCCATCAATTATCAAATCATATTCATCTAATGCATTTTCTGATTTGATTGAACTTTCAGTTTCGGATAATACAAAACCGGTGAATACTGCGCCTTTTTGTGGAAACCATTGATATTCAATTTTTCCATCGATGTGTATTTCACATTTTTTATTTTTCAATAAAAATTCTCCTGTATAAATCTCAATAACGTCGTTAGCCCTATCCATTTTTACAGGAAGGTCAACTATAGGCGGAATGCCTTCTATTAATTCATCTATATCTTTTTGCATTTAGTTTTTTCAGCTGTCTTGTCCTGAAATATGGCTACAGGTTAAAATTGATTTACGCTGATAATTTATATACCATATTTGGTGTTTTATA
>CANNFD010000014.1 GCA_947503885.1 uncultured Olleya sp.
TGATGTCTGTTCCTGAAACCTTGTGATATACAATTTGCTGAAAAAATGAAGCATGTGCTCTAGACATGACCTCATGGTTTGTTTTTACATTATGATACCCTTCAATATTCAATAATATATGTTTGACATTGTTTAAGGAAATAGTAATTTGTTTCTTATTATCGGTTATCATAATATTGATAGTCTCTTTATTTTTAATTGCTTCAGGGATATAACATCCCTCTGTCGATAAATAGTGGTCTATATAACTTTCACAAAACTCGTAAGCTTTTTGATTAGTTATTAATGTAGATTTATTAAAGATGTTTATTTCACACCCTTCATAATTAAATGAATTCATAATTTATGTTTTTTTATGGGCTGATATTAATCAGCCCGTTTTTATTTTATGCTACTAGTTTCTTGTAATCGTTCATCATTAGAATGACTTGTTTTGATAACTTGTACACACGTTTATTGTTTATTCTACTATCTATTAATTTGTAATCATAGTAATCACACCATTTAGTAATCCAGCTCTTTAATCTTCGAGAAGACAAGTTGTGATTAGAGTGCTGATAATACTGTTGTTTAACTGTTTCTAATTTAAAGAAGTCTATTTGCAAGTTCTCTAAGTTGTCATCCATAAACGACATGAAGTCTTCCGATGTATCAGCAATAAGACTTTTCATTTTCATTGAATCTGTAGACATATCTATTAAACCTTTTTCTAAAAAGAGCTCTACACAACCTGTCATATAGTGATAATAATTGTTCCAATCGGTTTCTTTCCAGCTAGTAAAAAACTCTCTTCCAAACTTATCGACTGGTGAATATTTAGTTGAATAGAAATCTGATAAAACTAAATCGAACCTACGTCTCTTAGAGCTTTCGTCACTACCCTTAATGGGATAATTACTACTCAGTAATATTTTTGGAGCTAACTTAAAAGGGATAATCTCTTTGTCTGAGTACTTTTTTGTTATTTCGAAATCATCAGAAATCAAATTGTACATATCCGTAAAGTGAAACCCTTGCTTTAAATCGTCGATAAACACAACTTCATTGGTGTGTTTTACAGGAGCTAATGCAAATCCATCTTGAGCAGAATATCTTTTTCCATCAATTCTAATAACGTTTGAAAACATAGATATAGCCTTACTTATTAGACTTTTACCTCGTCCGCCATTGGCTTCTTGAAAAGACGTCGAGTTATCCGATAAGATTACAGCTTTGGCACTGGATTGTGATTTGTAATTACTACACAAGTAGCCTAAAGCAGAGCGAAAGGAGTCAATATTACCGTCTGCGATATCTGCAACAAACGTTTCAAAATCCGATTTCCCTTGAGCTTTTTCAAGATATTTATGTTGAATAATTTGACTTGCATAAACAGGGTTCTCAAGCTCAGAATAATCTATAAACTGATTTTGTTTATGTTTTGAAATAACTAGTACTCCATTTAAAAAGTATTTATAAACATCTTCGGAAGTGTCTCTTTGCCTTTCGAATCCCTCTATCTTTAAATCAGACAGAAATAAATCACTATATAATGCCTTTTGTTTTAAGAATGTACTTATTAATAACTCATTGCCAACTTGTGTTTCTCTTATGTAGTTAACAATAAAGTTCTTTATATCGAATATGTTTAATTCATATATTAGATTATTCTTTATTTTATAGTACTGAAAACTTCCTCCTGTATTTAAACAAAAAATGTTTGCTGATTTCAGAAACTTTATAACTCTAAACTCATTAACCTTATATCCAGTAATCCTACGTTCTTTATCAATAATCACTTCCCAAAAAACTTGATTTTCAGATTTTAAATCGTCAAGTTCTTTCTGCACCATCAAATCATTATTGTCAATTTTATTCACAGATAGTAATTCGTTCAGGTCATTTTCATTATCTAAAAGTGTTATTACTTTTCGTTTAAGCTCATAGTTTTGCCATGGTTTTGAATTAAAAACAGATTCATTCTTGCACGCACTTGACACAATAGAGTCAAGTTCTTCATCACTTTCAAAAACACCTTTAAACCTTTCATAGAACAACGTTGTAATATCAGCTTCTGGGACACCAGCGGAATACAATCTAATCCCCAATTTATAGAGGTTATTGTTTCGATTTCCCTCATTAAGAGAATATTTAGATTCCCAGTATTTAAAAACAAGCTTCGTTATTTTATCTAAGTCTGTTTCATCAAAAATTGACCTCTCTTTTTCTATATCATTTTCGATTTTTATTAGTTTTTGTTTCGATTTCTTTTGCTTAGAAGTACTTAGTTTTTCATTACCAGTACTTACTTCTAATTTCTTTGTAAAAACCTCTGCTTTTGTATTTACATATATATGGGCGTCTGCTGAAATAAAACAAGACCTAGCGATGTCTTTACAAGCATCATCAAAATTGTCAATTGAGAAGTGTGCTTTTGCCCCCTCAAAAAGCTGTAAATGTTCGATGGTATTTTTTCTCTTTACCTTAATTAGTACTTTTAATCCGAATCCTTTTGGAGATTTAAAGACTGCATATACATAAGGGTCTTCAATTAGTTTCTCTTTAGCTTTTTCAATATCTTCAATTGAGTGAAAATCGTCGAAGTCAAGACACATATAGTCACTAAATTTCATAAATCTATCACCATGCCTCTTATAGAATAAGCCATTAAATAAAACTACGGGAAGCTTCTTTTTTAAATTGTTTTTATCATCCTTAGAGTTAGAATTTCTAATTTCTTCAATAAGGGTTTTATATTTTTCATTTTTAATATCCTCTAAAACTTGAAAAATAGTTGTGTGTTTAGGTGCGTTGGAATACAAGTCTTCAAAAAAAGTAACCTCTTTATTCTCTACTATCGATTCAATAGCATATTGTCTACCAACTGGAGTTAGCTTTAAGTCAAGAGCCTCAAATTCTCTTTTAATAGTCTTAAAAGCTTTGCTAGTTTTCCCAAAATCTTTATAAGCTTTCCACATTTGGGCTTTTAACTTTTGGTACTTTAAGTCTTCTTCTGACGATGTAATTGGCGTTTCGCAATAAAACTCAAGAATAAGCTCTAGGTCTTCTTTGGATATTGTTTTATTAAGGAGCGCGTCTTCAAGCATAAACAGCTCACCTCTTTTTTCCCTTTGCGAATTATACATATTGTTTATTACGCTTTCATTTATTTGTTTTACTTCTTTATAATCGAAGTTATTATGTTCGTTTTGGAATATCATTTGTTTTGATTTTTAAAATTTTTATTTATTCTCATGTCTTTCATAGTAATTTATTTTATTATGGATTTAACTTCTGTTTACTCTAATGCTATTCACTCTGCTCGGATATTATTCATTTTGTATTATTTTATATTTTAAGAAAACGATTGTTTTAATGAAATGTCTCTTTGTATTTTACAAGAAGTATTTTATCATGTTTATTCGTTCCTATATTTAGATATAACGAACTTTTTAAAAGAATGGAATTTTTTGTTTTTGAGCATAAAAAAACCACTCATCGAAATGAGTGGTTTTTAATTTTAAAATTGAAGCAGCGTATTATTTTTTTTACAACAATACAATTCTAAGTAAATATTAAGAAGTGATAAAACACTTATATATATAATATAATCAAAAAATATGGGGTTAAATCTGAAAGCTCTTGCTAAGACAAAAGCTTCTCCAATTTCTCTTTTGATGCTTTCCAGTTTGGCAATTTTTTACTTAAAAGCTGATAAAAAGAAGTACTATGATTATGGTGTTCAAGATGGCAAATTTCATGAACAAGAACGTAGTCTATGCATTCTTTAGGAGCTTTTATAAGCTCCAAATTAAGATAGATAGTTCCATCAATAAAACAGCTTCCCCAACGGTTATTTAACCATTTGTACTTGAGCGACGTTTGTTTTTTAGATAGCTCTTTTGCTAATCCTAATCTGTTTTCATAAAGCGTATTAAAATGAATTATAGCTTTAGATTTATACCATTCATTAAGCTGTTCTTTTATTTTCTTCGTTTGACTTTTATCCTTGGTTTCAATCCAAATATAGCCTCCCTTAAGTTTAATAGATTTGTTTTTGGACTCAGTTATTTTAAGTCTATAAGTTTTTCCTAAGTAGAGGTGTCCTTCACCGCTTTGATACGTTTTGTCTAGTGTTCGTGGTTCATAGCTTAAAAAGAAAGATTTCTGCTTAAATATCCATTCTGCTTTTGACTTAACCTTCTCTACTATCTTTTCCATAGGGGTTTTACAAGGAGCAGAAATAACCACTGAGCTATCGGGAAACACTTTGATACTTAGTGTTTTTCGCTCCTTATAAACTAACTGAAAATCAATTCTAGAATTACCGTATTTTATACTTTTAAACTCCAATTTTTACTTGTATTTTAAAATTGCAATTTTCAAACATTCCTCTATCATATAGTCAATCTTATCCCAGTCAGTATCGATATCAAATTTCTGATGTAAATCATAAATCACATCACCTAATTCTATGTTGATTTTACCTGTGATATCTTCATTCCTATGCCAGTCTATTATTTTTTTCTCATTCAGGTAAATGTGCTCTTTGACCGTTTTGTCTATTGACAAACTAACTTCAATGTGAAATAGAGTTTTTAAGAGCTCTAAATCTTCAAAAACAGATTTACTAAAGTTGTAAAAAGCTAAAGCGACTGTATTATCAGCAAGCTCTTCTGGTGCTTCTTCGGAGCGTCCATTGAAGAATTTCTCTTCGTGTGCTTTCGCTCTTTTTAGATACTCAGCCTCATCAATACGCTTTTGATGATATGCAGCAATAGTTTCTTTAATAAGGTCTGCAAGCTTTCTAAAATAGATAGGGTCTTCTTGCATCTTTATATTGATAGCCTTTACTGTTCTACTAGCTATATGGTCTGCCTGAGCTGCTGCACCTTTTACTTTTTCTACCTCTGCATCTCTATCATCTTTATTGAAAATATCAACAAGCTCTGTTATTTTCATCACTTCACCATCAGTAGTGATATGCTTATTGATTAGCTTTTGAATTTGTGGTTCAAATTCCTTGTAAGCGATGTCGTCATTGTAACGTCTCGTTACATCAACACGCAGCTTTAAAAAGAACTTCGCATCACGCTTATAAGTATCAATCTTTTTCTCATCAGTATCAGTTACAAAGTCTACAGAAGAAAGAGCTAGTTTTAGTAATCTAGCGAACTGACTTACCTTAGTGTAAAATGAATTCCTTACATCTTCTGGTGATAGATGTTCTTCGTAAGCAGTTGGCTCTAAGCTTCTTCCTTTTAATGTCTTGAAGATATCCCATAACTCAGAATGTGCCTGTGGAAGTTTATCTATTTCTTCATTGATATTAGTTAACGTTCCTTCTAGGTCTTTTTCATCAAAACCGTCAAGATTTGAGTAGGTACTTAAAGCAGTGTCGAGATTTTCTAAATTACCGTAATAATCTACAATGTACCCATAATCTTTACCTGAATAAACACGATTAACACGCGCAATTGCTTGCAGCAATGTGTGTTCTTTAAGCGAACGACACAAATATAACACTGTGTTATTAGGCGCATCAAAACCTGTTAAAAGCTTTGCTACTACAATTAGTATCTCTGGTTTATCTCGCTTTTTAAATTGATTGATAATACTCTTTTCATATTCTTTGAGACTGCCATACTTATCAATCATCGCATTGAGATACTCGTCTTCTCTGCGCTTATCTTCATTTTCGTTAAAGTAACCGTCTTCTGTACCTTCGCGCTGGTCAGATTGTGTTACGACAACCTCAGAGTCTACCATTCCTATTTCATCTAAGTATTTTTTGTAGAGTAAGGCTGCTTTAATAGTAGGTGCTACTAACTGTGCTTTTGGTTTGTAACTATCATTATGTGTCTGAAAGAACTCTGTGTAATGCTCACTAATGTCCCAAGCTCTTGCATAAATTACTTGGTCAGTTTTGTTCAATTCATTAACCGTATTGAACTTCTGTTTCAACTTCGCACGACCTCTTTCTGAAAGGTTATTACGCACTGCGAGTTTTTCAAAATAGGTGTTTATGGGAGCTTCATTAAGGGTAATCTGATTGTGTCTTCCTTCATAGAGAAGAGGAACTACAGCACCATCATCTACCGCATCTTTTACCGTATATGCTTTCCCTATATAACCTCCAAATTTATTAGCCGTACTTTTCTCCTTCTTCATTAAAGGCGTACCTGTGAAAGCCAAAAAGCACGCGTTGGGAAATACTCGCTGCATACTTACATTGAATGTTCCATATTGTGTTCTATGTCCTTCATCTATCAAAACAAAGATATCAGAAGACATAAATGGCTTTTTATTATTCTTAACCGCTGCTTCAAACTTGTTTATGATGGTCGTGATAATAGCATCATCACTATCTTCAAGAAGCTCAGTAAGATGTGAACCAGTCTTTGCTTGACGGACTGCCTTCTTACATTTTTTGAATGTGTCAGAAATTTGGTCGTCAAGGTCAACACGGTCTGTAACCAAGATAATCTTAGGGTTTGAGATATGTGGATTTGAAGCCAGCATTTGTGCAAGCATTACCATTGTAAGCGACTTTCCACTGCCCTGTGTGTGCCAAATTACACCTCCCTTTCGTTTACCGTTGCCATCAAACTTTGTTACTCGATTTATGGTGTTATTTACCGCAAAGTACTGCTGATATCGAGCTACTTTTTTGATTCCATCATCATACAACGTAAAGTTCCGTATTAAATCTAATAATCGCTCTGGTCGGCACAAGTTATAGATTAGCTTGTCTTGTTCCGTAAACAGTCTTTCTTCGGTATCGATACCGTCAAAGCTTCTGCGTACATACTCAGCTCGCTCTTCAAAGACCATATTCTTTTGGTCTTGGTCAAGAGGTTTGTTTTTAAGTTCTTTTAGTTCTGTCCAGTATGTTTTTTCAGCTTCTTTGGAGGTAAACTGCTCAGTCCACTTTGCCCAGAACTCTTTACTTGTTCCTGTGGTTGCGTAGCTTCCTGCATTGGTAGCCACGCTCATTAACAGATTTGAGTACACATATAAAGACCTTATACCGTCTTTACTAAAGTTTCTCGTGTGCTGTTCAATACCTAAAGTTACAGGAGGTTTTGTACCACCTAACGATGGGCTTTTACATTCTATAATGACCGTAGGAATACCATTTATAAATAATACTAAGTCTGGTCTGTACGTGTCTGTTCTTGCAGTTCTCATTACTGGAAATTCCTCAGTGACGTGAAAGACGTTATTCTCAGGATTTTTCCAATCTATAAAGTTAATAGTGTGACTCTTTTTGTCACCATCAATACTTTGCTCAAATGCTTTACCTAAAGTAATCAAATCATAAAAAGCCTTATTAGCATTAATAAAACCATCTTGAATAGGAAGGTCTTTAACAGCTAATACTGCTGAGTTTATGTTAGCATCAGAAAACTCATATTCCTTACCACGACGAGTAATGCTGTTAATCTTACCTAATTGATTTCTTAGGACTTCTGTAAACAATACCTGTGATTTCCCACCACGCCATTGTTCTGCTTGTTTAGGACTTACATATTTATAACCCATATTAATGAGCAACTGCAATGCTGGTATCTGAGAGATATTATCTTCTCTAAAGGAAGGTGTTGTGCTCATTTTTATAATTGTTTTACTCTATCAACTAATTGATAGAAGGGTTCTAGTTCTGACTTTTGGACTTTTATGTGTTCTCCTAATGCTTCAAAATCTGCTTTTGCTTTAAGAAATACATCATCTGTCATTGCAGGATGCGCAATGATAGTAATGTCTAGCTCTTCAAAATTTTCTAATTGGTATGAAAAAAAGTTTGGTTTGTCTTCCTGACTTTTATCAACTAATACAATTCTATACTCGTTTTCGTGCTGGAAGGATTCATCTTTTCTAAAAGCTAGATACAGAACCGTATTTTCTTGTTCATTCTCTATTACTCTAGGGAAATCTTGATACTTTACTCTTCCTGCTATAATGTTTTGCTTTCGCGAAAGCGTATTTAAAGCCATAGATTGCATAACCTTATCTTGAAACTGTTTTCTATTTACCTTAATGGCAAACCCATCTTCCTTTGCATAGTTGCGCCACATACCATCTGACTCTCTATCTGAACTAAACCAACAGCTTACATAGTGCGCCTTTTGATTCCAAACCATCTTTTTACTAATTGATTTAAGATGAGATGCTGATATTTCTTTTTGCTCTTTCCAGTCTTTTAGCATCGCTGGTGCAATGTCTTCTTCACGGTCTATAAAACAAGTCTCATAATGAACTTGAAGCTCTGTGATATCAAAGGTTGATATTCCTTCTAGTTTATCATCAAACCTATCCATAGTAGGCATATAAATAGATTTAGTTGTGAGTAGGCTCATTAACTTATCTAAGCTCATATACCTGTACAGAGATTCTTTCTTAATCCCTGTTGTGTTATACGTATTCCAATGTTCTATTTTACTCATCTCGCTTAGTATTTAATTCCTGAATACGTTCAAAAAGCTGTTGCGAATACTCACTGTAAGTGCCATAGGTTTGCATTTTAAGATATAAACCATAAGAGATACGACCTTGTGCACGAGGCTGAGTAAATACAACTTCCATATCAGTATCTAGTTCTCTTTCTTTTGCTATAGTAACAATGCATTCAGCATAAGCACGAATCATTTGTTGATTTAAAGTTGAAATATCAATACGATGAATATGATTGCCTAATCCATTCATAATTGTATTAAATCTAGGCTGAAAAGCAGCAATAAATGCTTGTATAATTCTCTCTTCCATATCTAATCTATTTTTACGCGCTTTTGTCCAGTTAATAATTGTTGCATTAAGCCTTTTTTCTGCTGTTTAAGGCTTTCTAAATGTTTTGATGCTGTATCAATTTCTTCGTCAACTTTATTAAAAACATTAGCTATAGCAATTTGTTCTTTATACGATGGAATTTTGATAATTAAAGTTTCAAAAACATTCCACCTCAATCCACCTCTTCTTGCTATAGAGCCAGACATATTACTCTGGTAAGCGTAAATCATTCTATCTGTCTTTAAAAGGCGAAAAAAGAAAGAATCATCAATTCTGTCATTAGTTTTAAACACTGTATACATTGGACTCACTAAGCCTCTATCCCATATATTCTGATATCCAATTGAGCCTTCTTCTATGTGATTAGTTGCGTATGCAAAATAATTTCTTGGAACAATTTTGTATTTGCTCAAATCATCTCCGTATACTTTTCTCCCAAAATATTCAAGAGATGGAACTAAACCGTCGTACTTAGTGCAGGATAAAACCTCGATATTCTCATCATCTTTATTCTTATCAGTAAATTGAGTTGCTACATCTCCGATACTCATCTTTTTCCACTCCTCACTAAACCCAGCCAATCGCTTCTTGCCAGATAATAACTCTTGCATTAAACCTTTTTTACGTAATTGTAATTGGGCAATAAGGTTCTGAGTGGTTTCAATAGCTTCGTCCCATCGTGAAAGGATTTTGGCTATTTTTTCTTGTTCAGCTCTGGTTGGAATTGGTATTATTACTTTTTTGATATCATTACCACTTATGGCGGTAAAAGTACTCCCTTGCTCAATTCTCTTCCAAGAATTTTCATATGACAATAAAAATTGGTACAAGAATTCATTATTAATTTTAACTGAATTAATTGAACACATTCCTCTCCCAATACAAGCTGAGTGTAAAGCCTTTGCAACAGCTCCAACAGGTGCTCTGACAGTCATTAAAGTTTCACCTATTTCACAGGTCTTTGTCGGTTTTGATGTCCACATACGTGGACTAGATTTTCTATTAAATATATCCGCATTACCTTGAATTAAATACTTTCCGATTCCTTCTTCATTATAAGATGAAGAACTTGGTGATTGCCCCATTTTAATTATTGCAACGTTTCCCAAATAATCGAAATTCCAATTGCTAGGAATTAATTTCGTTTTATTTTTAATGAAATCTATTTTATCTTTTAAATTTGATTCCATATTAATACCCCATTTCTTTAAGAAACACCTCCATTTGACCTTCCACTTTATTCAATTTCGCTTTAAGCGCAACTATCTCTTTTTGCGTCTCCACAATATCAACAGGCTCTTCCTCTACAAAAGTGTCTACATATCTTGGTATATTGAGGTTATAATCGTTTTCTTGTATTTCTTCTAGTGTAGCTATGTGACTATACTTATCGATAGCTTTCCAATCGGCAAAGGTGTTATAGATTTTCTCTACATCTTCCTCTCGCAGTCTGTTTTGGTTTTTACCGTTTTCAAATTCGTTACTGGCATCAACAAATAGAATGTCTGTATTATCGCCTTTATTCTTGTCAAAAATCAAGATAGAGGCAGGAATACCAGTACCAAAGAAAAGATTAGCAGGTAAACCAACTACGGCTTTTAACAAGTTTTCATCAATCAATTGCTTACGTATTTTTCCTTCACTGCTTCCGCGAAAGAGGACACCGTGAGGTAGTATAACACCAGCTCTTCCGTGTTCATTCAGCGTTTCAATCATATGCGTGATAAAGGCATAGTCTCCTTTGCTCTTAGGAGGCACACCACGATGGAAACGGCTGTATCTATCTGATGAAGCATCTTCTGCTCCCCATTTATCTAAAGAAAATGGTGGATTTGCTACAACTACATCAAACTTCATTAAGGCGTCATTTTCAACAAGCTTAGGAGAGTTTAATGTGTCTCCCCATTGTATATTGGCATTGTCCATCTCGTGCAAGAACATATTCATTCTTGCGAGAGCGTAGGTAGAACCATTTACTTCTTGACCGTTAAGAGATACGTTAGTATTACCAACTTCCTTAGCTACCTTTAATAATAGCGAACCAGAACCACAAGTAGGGTCACAAATACGGTCTCCTGCTTTAGGTTCTACAAGTTTTGCAAGTAAAACAGACACCTCAGATGCCGTGTAGAACTCCCCAGCTTTCTTACCTGCGCCAGCTGCAAAGTTGGATATTAGATACTCATAAGCATCACCAATAACATCGTTACCCACAAGGTTAGAAGGACGTAAATCTAGACCTTCAAAATCTTTTAATAGGTTTTGCAAACGTCTGTTTCTATCTGTTGCCTGACCAAGGTTTGCTTCACTATTGTAGTCTATGTTTCTAAATACTTTTTCAAGCTTGCTTCTGTTAGCTTCTTCAAGTGCTTCAAGACCTATGTTAATAATATCTCCTAGATTGGTCTCGTTACGTTTAGAGTAGAGATAATCAAAGGATGACTGCTCTGGTAGTGCAAAACGCTCGTGCTTTAATGCTCTTTCTATACGTGCTGCATCACCTTTATACTTCTTTTCATATTCTTCTTTCTTTTCCTTGTTTACATCAGAGATATACTTAATGAAAAGCATTGTTAGAATGTAATCTTTGTATTGTCCAGCATCTACAGTACCTCTAAAGGTGTCGCAGGCTTTCCATACTTTATTGTTTATTTCTGCTTGTGTTAATTTACTCATTGTTATTTTATTTAAGGAGCGATAGATTAGTACCGCTCCTGATTAGTTGTTTAGCCTTTTGGTGGAAATTTGTCGTTTCCGTGAGAATCTTTTCTTTGAATTTTACCATCCTTTTTATGAATGACTAATTCCGTTTTTTGTTTCTTAGAAAGCTCTCTACTGTAATCTACAGCATCTTTCTTAGTTTCAAAATGTTTTGAAGCTCTTTTAGCTCCTCCTTTTTTAGAGTCCCATCCTCCTTCAGAATTAGGAACTACGTGTCTTGTTTTACTCATATTAACAATTTTAAATACACTCAATATAATCTCGGAGTAGAGCGTGTAAATCCGAGTCTAAACACATCGTATTTTGATATGTCATAAGATTGGTATACTTTTGTTTTTCCAAGAACATTGTTAATCTCAGTTCGGTGACAAGCCACTGACAGGAACAATACCAATCTAAAGTCTTAAAAAGTGACTAGCTTTTAAAGACTTTTTTTATGTCTTATTATTTTGTCTTATTGGTTAATAGCTGATTTAAAACACCTTGTTTGAACATCCGCTTTTTTTGAAGTATCTGACTGGTTATACTTATTTCCTCATCTAGGAGCTTTGATATTTGCACAATTTTTTTTTGTTCTTCCAGTGGAGGCAGAGCAATTTCTAGGTCTAGTAATTCTTTTTTAGTTATTGAAATCATTGATGAACCAGAACCTAATAGAGTTAATTCGTACTGTTTTTTATTAGAATTAAGCATGGTGGCTAAATAATGACCGTTTACCTGATTTTCGTCTGTCCTTATGATATAAAATAAAGATGACGGTATGACTTTTCCGAATTTTTCTTCATATGCCCAAGCAAATATTCGCTGTCCTTTACCAGCCAATATAATATCATTGGGTTTCAATAGAAACTTATTATCTTTATTTTCTAACTTAACAAAACTATTTTCAAACAAAGTTGGATTGAGGTCGTCATCAAAATGACTGGAAGTTAAGTATTTAACAGAGCCCTCCATTTCCTTTTTTTGATAAAGACCAAATTGCACTTCTGCAATATTTCCTAATTTTGTTATTGAAATATTTTTGTACATCGTTTCAAATTTTTAACAAATATAGAAATGTTTATGAGAAACTCAAGCATGATTTGATGATTTTTATTTTTGTACACTGTTTCAAATAAGTGTTTAAAAAGTTTTAACCCAGGTAGATTGGGTGTTCTGAAAGATTTTTTTGTTTAAAAAAAATGCATTTATTTTTTAAAAGCATATAAATATGAAATATTAATTAGTTGATTATGTAGTTGTTATATTCTCTATTTTGGAAAACTACTAAAGTGAGTCTACTATTTTTGAAAAATGTTTTTGAAAAACTTCTAAAGGCGTTCTGTGACCATTTGGTTCAAATGTATAAGTGAAATTCACTTTTCCGTCTTTAAGAAAATTTAGTGTGTCAACTGGGATTACTACATCGTCATTTTTGCCAAGGATGATTGTATGTTTTATTTTTAGATTTTCGACCTTGTCAATTTTTGGTTTTGTAATACTGTTTTTTTCTAGTGAAGGATTAAATAGAAGGCTAGGTATGTTAAACTTATTACTAATATGATAGGCTAAATAACCTCCCATAGAACTACCAATAACAAGATGGAATTTATTCTGCTTGCACAACAACTCTAACGAATTAAATATCGTTTCTAAGCTCCCTTTGTAGTTAAGAAATGGATTAAATACTTTATAATTTTCCTGAAGCCAGTCTGTTTTTGAAGATATATTACTTGACATTAAGCCGTGAAGGTATAGAATATTCATTATCAGTATTTTTGATTCGTAAATTTATTAAAAAAGTATGGCTCTGAATTACTCTTGTGATTATAAATGTAAGATTTCTTAATATATTTGTCACCAAAAATCATACATGACTAAGGAACAATATCTAGAAAAGTATATTTATATAGGTTTAACTGACTTAAATACAGGCTTTGATTCTCCTCAAATTAAATACTTTAATGCTGAGGATTTTAGTGTAATAATTGAACGCGTCAAGAAACAGGGTATTGGAATATATGGTATAGAACCTTGGGATATGGATAATCATTATTACGACACAAAAGTACATGAAGAATACTCTAAAGAACCAAGTAATCCTGATTGGTTCGAAGCGGCCTTTAGTTCTTTTATGAATAGAGGAGAAAAGCTTAAATATTCTGCTAGTTATTACGTTTCAGAGGAAATTTTGAACAGACTATTATGATTTTAATATGTTTTATAAAAAAAAAGTGTTACACTGAAAAATGTCATTCAAAAAAATGCTATTCAATAGAAGAATAGAAAATTAAATTTTTTGTTTATCCAGTTCATTTTTTTTCTTTGTTGTAATTTTTTCTTTAAGTAATAAATAATTTACTACGCTAGACCAGTCTTTGAAATTGGGTTGTCCAAACTGAATATGCTCACCTTTAAAACGGTCAACCCCATTTGCTAATCTATCATCAATAAGATAGTCGCCTATGTTTAAATGTTTATTATGAGACAATATTAATCGCTTATATGCTAATTCTGGCAAATACTTTTTCACCCATTCTACTTTTTCAGAAGCAGCAGTTGGGTTATCCCAAGGACTAGTGGAAAGAATATATACATCAAAATGTTTAGCTAATATTTCAAAAGATTTAATGGCGTCTTGCATAGGTGTCATAAGAGAGAAGATTCCCTTGATGTTATCCATGTTATTTTTATACTTTTTCTTGATGTCATCCTTTATAAAAGGGAAAGCTGAGCGGAAATCTACCAATACATTATCCATATCAATGTAGAGGATTTTTTTTGTTTTTTTAATCAAAAATCAAAGTGTTTTTTTGTTAGTCATAAAAATACGAAAAACGGAACAAT
>CANNFD010000015.1 GCA_947503885.1 uncultured Olleya sp.
CTTATCCAATTACTATTGTCCAAAGACATTGGTGGTGACTCTTGAGAAAAAACCAATAAAGGAAGAAATAAGAAAAAAGAAAATAGAGACTTCACAAGAATTTTCATATCCAAAAAATTAGTTACGTTGTTTATCTAAAGAGCTTAAGAAGTTGTAATTAAATACAATTTCACCTTGAACTGTTTTTTCGACTACAGAACCAAAACTATTATATTGAGCATGATATTCACTATTTAATAGCTTTAAAGACTCTTCGGGATCAATTACACAATCTAAATACGTATCAAAAACATTTGATTGATATATTTCTCCAGAATTATTGTCTATTACTCTATATTGGAATGTTTGCAATAACGAATATTCTGTTTTACAATTACCAGATGGCGCATAAAATTCTTGAACACAAAAATTACCTTTTTCGGAATTTATAGTTTGATACGCTCCCCATAGATTAGTACCATGATCAAAAGATCTGTACGAATACGAATAGTTATCATGCTCTGGTCTAATTACGAAAGGTCTAAACGAATATTTAGTATTTGGTGAGCATGGTTGATAATTAGAAGAAATCTCTAAATCCGCCCATTTACTATCACTGTAAACGAATTTACAACCCGAAAGCTCTACTTTTTCACTACTAACTTTTGATTGTCCTGTAGTATTATCTGACACCTTAACTTCAAACATCCATACTTTATCGTAGGAATTACTTTTAACATCACAGTTCTTAACTGCAAATGGTATGTCCTGTACATTTGTACCTGCCGTAAAATTTGAATAAGTATTGGTTTCATAATCAATTAACCATCTCCACTCGTAACTGTAGTCATTAGAATCTCCAGAAACATCAGTGCTAAACAACCTTTTATAAGCACCTTCATCTTTTTCTTTAATCCCGTTGATGTTAAAATATGATGATGATGATAATGCTTGTGGAGCATCATCCTCGCAACACATACAATCGGTGCTTGAAGGTTGATCTTTATAATTGTAATTATATTGACTCATTAATTTAAAACCTCCATTTATAGAACTATTCGCTTCAACCTCTGAGTATTGTCTGCATAGTCGACCCGCTTTATCATAAACGTACTTAGTACCCATATTGTTCGCATCTAATAAATAAGTTAACTCGTCAGTATCTTCATCATAAACATAAGTATTCATACTTGAATAAACTGGATGCAGTCTATAATCATCTATATTAACAAAAACTCCTTGAAACTCATTTGCCACAGTAATATAGACCTCCTTAGCATTTGCATCGAAATACTTATAATGATTCAACTGATACCATTCTCCAGACCTAACAACTTCACCATTAAAAGATTCTAAATTACCGTTTACACTAATTTTCATCATTTCTGGAGCTCTTGATGAATTAACCCACACCGAAATTTTATAATTATCAGCTGAATGTTCACTAGCTTTTAAGTTTGTTAGAAAACCTTTGTCGCCTGCACTCACCTTTAATGAATATTTACCTGTATGAGATGCAAATTGATCTCGAAGTTCTGCTCCTTTAATTTCTTGATCTAAAAACGTTCCATCAATATCATACTCTGCTCCAGATGCAAACATCTCAGTATAGCTCGCGTTACCTCCGGCAACGACTTTGCTATAATTATCTGCCATTTTTGATGAAGAAAAATTATTATTTATATCTTTTGATTCAATAGGAGAAGACCAATGGGTATATCTAGTGATTTCTGACACATTTTGCCATTTAGAACTTGTAGGCTGACCTAATCCCCAATCAAAGTAATCATAATTATTATCTACAGTAGTATAGTAAGTTCCTTTCTCTGGATCTAAAATATCGTCTTTCCAGACATAAGATTTATGCTTGCGCCATACTCCAGATTCGTTTATTTCATTACCTGCAAAATCTCGATAAGGCCAATCATCGTCCCATGTTGTAATATTGGCATTTAAGGTTTTCCAACCATATGTATTGCCATAAGTAGACCATGAAGATATAGACATTGCTTGTTGGGTTAGCATGTGTTTATTACTATTATTGAGAACTTTAGATTGCATTTGAGGATATTTCTCATAGGCTGGAACTCTGATATCCATAACGAATGAACCATCTGACAAAGAACTTTTGCTTTTCCTAAAACTACTCAACCAAGGATCTACGTCTGAATACTCAACAGAATATTTAAAGCCTCCTCCAATTGTGGAAGTCTTTTTAAGCATATTATTATATTTAGTCTTGGACGACACACTTAATAGTCTATTATAGCCTAGAATCTGTGTTCCAGCCTCATTTTCTTCTGTGCTATCATCATCCTTATTCGTCTCAAAAATTGTTTTCATTGAGTTGTAAGTTTCCTTCGTGTACCCCTTATTAGGCTCTTGACTAGCTAAGATTGTACCGTTAATATATTCATTTTCTGTTTTTAATAGTACTTGTCCTTCACTATTAATGTTTTCAACAGATTTTAGCTGTCCAATTAGAGCAGAATTTATATTAATATCTATTTTTTTTGCTTTAATTTTTTTTGAATTTGTTCCATTAAAACCACCATAATTATCTGATACATTTGCCCAGAAAATTCTGTCCTCTCCTGCGCTATGGGAGTCTAAAGCTTCCATTTCGATATTAGGATTAAAAATATCATATACTGGTTTTAGTACATGATGCCTGTATCTTGTTTTTGAATAATATTCGCCATTATTAGCCGTTTCTTTCATAGTAACGTACTCATACATAACTCCTGGTGAAGGAATTTCTGTCTCATAAGGTATAAATTTTAATCCATTAACCGGAGCATAGGAAGTAATGCCTGAGCTTCCTCCTTTTGTTGGATGAGAGTAATCATATTGTACTTTATAAACATTGTTATTATCGTATGTTCTAAGCTCTTTTATTCGAAGCCCACCGCCTGTTTCATCCTCAGGAACTCTATTAGCAAGTAACTTATACATCAAATTGAAAGAGTCAGGAATGTCATTATTCCCTGGACATCCTCCTCGAAATCTATTTCCTGTTGCAACCATTGAGTTATTTTGAGGGAATCCAGCGGGATAGTTACCTGAAGTTTTTCTATAACCAGCTGTATTATCCATCCAATCTAAGAACGGGAGATGAAGCCTACAATCCCCATAACTTGGACAACCGTGTAAGGTATGAGCGCCAGTATCTTGAACAAATAAAGTTAATATTTGCTGACCAGCTGTATTTGTCGAAATCGATTGTACCGTAACAGTATCGTCACTTCTAATATCTATAAATCCTCTGTCGTTACCCCCTCCATCTTGTTCTTTATAACACAACCATAAATCTAAAAATACTCTTTCACCGATTTGAAAGTAGTCATTGAAATCATCAACCAAATATCCAGGATCAATGTTATAATGATTTTGAATTTTCATTTGGTAACCTCCAGCTGTTTCATTAAAACTGACCGCCAAATCTTTAGTCCAATATCTTCGAGAGAATGCCTCTGTCCAATAATCATCTTCCTCGTAATCAATTTCTATTTTTGCACCAGTTGGTAAAGTAATATCTTTTAAACTCCATGCCTTGATTTCGTTTTCATTTTGATAATCATTAGTGTCTTGGAGAAAGCCCCAGGCATCAACTTTGCTATTTTTGAGGTCAATAAAATTTTGAATTGAAGCTACACTACTTCCAATTGGATTAAAATTTAAATTATTTAAATCCCTCATATAATAATCAAACTTAGTAGCTGGTAAGTATTCTGCGCCTCCTTTACCTTTAAGTTGGACAGATTCAAGGGTTAGTCTTCCTTTTTCTGTATTACCATATTCTTTTCCATTAATTATGGAACTATTTGGAGACACTTCTGATGAAGGAGAGTTTTTTGCCAAATCATAAGAATGATTGAATTCGACTACCTTTAGAGCGTTCTCTTCTATAAACTGCTCAGAAACATCACTTACGTCAAGTACACCGAGCTCATTATGTATTATATAGGAGTAAGGCGTGGATGAGTTTGTCCAATATAAATCCTTAAAATCTTGAGAATACCATCCAGGAGAATTTGTGTCATTAGGAACGTATCCCAAGCTTGAGTATAAATCACCATGATTTAAGTCATTAGAACTACTATTTTTAGACAAAGACTTTCCTATGTCACTATTTACGAGCACAATCTTTGATAGTTTTAAAGAATATTCTCTCTTATAACTTACACCTGGTTCTCTTACAATAACACCAGAATTAGTATAGTTTAAACTACTTGTGTTTGCACCACTACCAGTGTTACCTATGACATCTCTTGTCGCGTAAGGCTGATTAAGATTAGAAAATCTATATTTTAAATCCTTACCAATTGCGTCATACCTAATATCTTTAACAAATAGTGCTGTTTTATTTTTAGTGTTTATTTTATCTAAATAGTACAATTGTTTTCTACCAAAAGAATAATTCCCCTTATCTTTTTCTTGAATATTTCCTTTGACATTTGTGTTATAATTATATACTTTATCCTTGTACGGGGCTCTCCAAACATAACCATCACTCCATTTACCATATTCTAGCTCTACCCAATAGCCATAATCTTCTTTATTAAATGTGTTTAAACTATTGCCCGAATCTGGTCTATCGATATAATCAGAACCTGTAATTGCTGTAAGTAACCAGTGTGTAGCATATCGTGAATATTGGCGTTTCTCATTTACATCCTGTATGTCGTTGTAGGTTCCTGTTTCAAAATCATCTATTTGCATTCTCGAAACATGCTCATAATGATAAACTGGTAAAGAAAAATGATATGTTTTTCCGTCTGCTGCGGTAACTTTATAAGCTCCGATCCCGTTTGGATCAAAATGGGCTTTGTTACCTCTTAAGTTGTCACTTATATTTGATGGTGATATTAAACCTCTCGATTTCGCATGACCATCAAAGATTTGTTTATTTGTAAATACTTCTACAAAATTAGGTGACTTAGCTCTTCCGTAGGGTGAAGTTGTAGAAAACCCAGTTTGGTTTCCTTCTGTTATTAATTGATTCAAATCATTGGCAGAATTTATTTGACTATACTCTAAATTTGAAGTATCATTTATTTCTGAGTTAGTAAATTGACCATCAAAATAAAAATATAAGTCATTAGAACTATAATTTTGATTGGTTCCTGACAGTCTGCCGAACTCTCTATCTACAGAATTAACTGACTTACCGTGATGCCAAAAAGCATGTAGTTCTTTGTTGCCACTATTTAACCTTTGTCCTTTTCCGTAAATTGTGGCATTTTTCCCCATTAAAGGTGTCAAGTTACCTATTAATCCTTGAGCAGCAACATCGTAACTATCATACCCCAAGAACGTAAAATTTATATTCTCTATATCTTTAGTATAATCTCCAATAAATTCTACTTCGGACTGCGGTAATCTGACAGAATAAGTGTCCATAGAATTAGTTCTTACCACGTAATCATCAAAATGAATTGATGGAAATAAAGATTTAACTCTTGCGCTATCAGAAGTTAATTCTGAAAAGTCGCTAGAATATAATGCGCCCCATTCTTGATTTCGGTATCCCTTTTTTATATTTATTTTAACTTTTGACTTTCTAAAACCAATAGTTATTGGTACACCAACAAAATGGAGTGGTAACGCTATACCTGATGACTGGGAATCTATACTGGCATCGCCTGCAGAAAAACTATCAGAACTCATACCAACTCCGCCTCCATTTCCATTAGCCTTATTTCCAGTATTATTCTTTCCTCCTCCTCCGACACTAAGTCCACCACTAGAAGATAATCCCATACCAACAAAACCTCCTCCTTCTATCGCTACACCAACACCGATTCCTCCACTTAATTTATTTTGGTTTAATGAATATGAGACGCTAGCACCTGCACCGATTGAACCTATGGAAACACCGACAGAGGCTCCAACTGAAACGTTACCAGTTGTTGACGCACTTGCACTAACTCCAGAACTAACCAGACCTCCAGTTACTCCTTCTAAACCAATTGAGGCCCTAACAGATCCGGAAAGGCCTTGTCCTCCTCCCCAATTCATTCCGACTCCTACTGTCGCACCTGGTAAGCCTACGTCAACCGTAATTCCATAATAATCAGTTTTTTTATAGTAAGAATTAAAATTAATTCCAACACCACTTTTCCAATCATCTGGAGTACCAGTAACTGAACGATTGATCGCTCCAGGGTTTAAGTACCATCCTAAACCAACCCACGAAGCATCCATATCCATTGTCATTCCAGCATGATAAGACAAATTTATAGGAAATCCTTCAACTGACATTAATGGTAGGACATAAGATAAATCTCCATTCGAAAGATTTACCATATCAGTTGCATCGACAGGCTCAAAACCAGCTGCTTCTGGTGATCCTGGTCCATTATTCCCTGCAAAAGCAAAGTTTGAAGGAATTAAAGATGTTAAAAAGTTAATGGTCAAAAATATGGCAATTATCCTATGAGAAGGTTTCGTTCTATTTTTCATAAAATCTTATTTTTTAGCTAAAATCTTTTCTAAATTCATGTTTATTGTAAACATCCCAGAGATTAATCTCTCATCGCTTTCACTATTTTTTACTTCATCTGTAAGACCGTAGTCGAAGATTAATTCAATACCTACAAACTCGTTAATATCATATCCAAAACCCAAATTAATACCCAGATTTATACTCTCAAATTGGTTTTTTAAATCCGCTTTAGATATTCTGTCTTTTGCTGATAATAGCTGTGATACTCTTAATCCAGTTTTAAAATAAATTCCTTTATTATAGTCATGACCCAAATCAATTTTCAAATTTGGATTAAAAATTAAATACTTTAAACTTGTTCTTACATTATTACCAAAAGTACCATAGTTAAGATAACTGACTACTCTGTTGTCATATCCTAATTTGGTATCTAAGCTAAACTTATTATTCAGTTTGTAATTTCCAAATACGTAAATTAGTTGACCTATACCTTTAGGAGTGGTAGGTCGATTGAAACCCAAAGTTGTACTGGAAGTAAAACTTGGTCCAACGCCTAAACCGTAACTAAAATCCTGAGAGAACATAGTGCTTGAAAGCAATAGTATTAAAAGTGTAAAAACAGATTTTTTCATTACTTAATTATTTTTTGAAAAATTAATTTTTGGTTGATTTAAGATATTATTTGTTTTGAATTTAAATTGTTGACGACCAGTAGACAATCCAAAATCCTTTAAAGAAAATATTAAATACTCCGTATTCATTTTTCTGATTTCTTTTTGATAAATAAACATCATGGTCGTAGAGTTACTCATTCCATAAAGACGTGGATAAACGAAGTCTAATAATTGTATTGTATCTTTTTGTAAGTTTAAAAGACATACTTTACTATCCATTTCAAAGGTTAATTGATTGACTAAGCCTGAAAATTGACTTAAATCTTTTGGTATACTGCTTAACAACTCTTTATTGTTTTTTGAAATACTTAAATTAAAGTATAGGTATTCACCGTATTGTTCTCTTAATTGCTTTACTTGTTTATTATCATTTGAGTTTTCCAACTCTTGTTCTACCAACAAATCTGTGGGACGATACATTACAGTAAAATCATAGCCATTTATATTTTTGTGCTGTATATAACCGTTAGATTCGTCTTTAAGAAAAGACATTAAGTCTTTTTTATTATTAAAGGATTGACCTCCACAATTAAAAAGTAAAAAACCTATGGACAGTAATATTACTATTTTAAAAAAAGTGATTTTATTTGCCTTCAAACTCTTTATTTAAACCAATTAAAACTTCTTCTGTTAGATCTGCACCATCACTTGCATACATAATATTACCTGTACCACTAGCCCCAAAAATTATTTTATACCCTTTTTGTTTACCATATTCTTTGATGTAGTCATTAATATCATTAATTACAGTTTGTGTGGTTTTTTGATCTTCTTCTTGTATCTGTTTTTGTATGGCTTGCTGGTAATTGTTAATTTGTTGTTGCTTATTAGCTAACAATTGCTGTTTTAACTCTAGCTCTTTACTAGTCATAGAGTTACGCTCTTTCTCGTAAGTTTTTATCTCTTTTTGCCAGTCGGTCATTAAACTATCTACATTGGCATTTAAAGTTTTTGCTTTGGCTTCAAATTCTGCACGTACAATTTTGGTACGATTGTAACCCTCTAATAGTTTGTTTACATCTACATACACTTGATCTGATGATGATTGAAGGTGAAAAAATGAGCCTATACTAATTATTAAGGCTAAAAGGGCAAGGGGTAAGGTTAGTTTATTCATTAATATTTGTTTGTTGTTTTATTAATCTTTTTTATTAATCTTTTTTATTAATTCATTTTTTTGTTTTGATTTAAGATTTAAAGTTGAATTAATTATATCTAAAAATTCTAATCTAAAGTCAAAGAATTTGTCAAATTGATTATGATTAATCAAATTATTGGCTAGTCTGTAATAATAATATGACGGTAATTCATCTGAAGATAAAACTGATAAAATAAATTTTACATACTTTATTTCATTTTTTAATAAAAGATTAATTGCTGCTTGAAATACAACTAAATGATTTGTTGATTTATTAAAAAGAAAATAGCTAATTTTTAAATATTTACTCTTAATTTCTTTCTTATAGTAAAAAGTATTAAAATATTCTAAAATTGATAATTTATAATAATACCTTTTATTTAATAAAATATCCTTAAAAATAATTTCATTTATACATACACTATAATAATTTAAAATAATCGATAAATCTATTAAATCAGATTTTAAATTATTGTCGGTTTGATTTCTCAAATTAAATTCAATAAATCCAGATAAAATTTTAATATCGTTTAAATTAAAAAATTTATATTCACACAAGAAATAACTTCTGTCCTCTTTGTTATTTAAAATTTCGAGAATAATACTTTCTTCAATTTTTTCTTCTGTTGATAATAATTCTAATAAATTATACTTGTTCATCTGTCATTAATTTATATCTCCGCGACCTCGATTCTTATTTTTACCATACTCACCTCTCCTTTTAAGTTCACCTATAATTCTTTTTGCTAATTTAGTATCACCTCTAGCTTTTGCTAACTCTAACATTTTAAGTAAAACTTCAGTAGACAAAGGGCTTAATTCATGATCCCAGTTTTTGTTTTTTCCTCCTTTACCCATTTGCAATATATAAGCATTTATCAATAATACCTCTTCTGCTGAAACTGGTTTTATTTTTGGAGTGGAAGGAAAAGTAGCCGTAACTATTGGTTCTGAAAAAGCGCCTAAAGTTGTATAAGGTATGTTGTAATTTCCATGAGCATCTTCTTTTGTTGATGCAATAGCGTTTGTTCCATAATAAGCTAAAATTGCAAGAGGTCCAAAACCAACCATTCCAACAATTGATGGCACTCCTACCGCAGTAGCTCCAGCAGCTAAACCAGCTGTATTAACAGTTGGTATTGTTATTTCAATTGTTTTTTCTACTAAGGCACCTGCTAATATAGTTGTCAATTGATTATTTGACTGACTGACACTAGCTAATTGATCACTTTCTCCTCCAAGGTATATCTCATCAAGTGAACCTACAGAACCATCTCCAATACCCCAACCATTTTTAGTCATTGTATAACTACTACCATCTGCATCTGTAAAAGCATCTCCAACACTAGCATCTTTAGGGCATTTTGTACACCCTCCATCTGGATCAACATTTGATATCGGATTATTCCCCATTCCTAAATATGGACTTGCAAACTCTCCATACGGATCAGGACTCGTCCATCTTCCAATTCTACTATCCCAAAGTCTAAGTTCAAACGCATTAAGCCCAGTTTCTGGGTCTTTCTCTGCATACTCTCCTTGATACCCATATCTATAATCTCCTTCTACATTACGATCTGGCATTGGCATCCCAAAAGGATAGTAGTCTGTCTTTTGCGTTAAGGCTACTGCGCTTGTACCACTCTTAGTTATTACTGCGCGTACATTACCTAAATGGTCTGATAACTGGTACACATAACTACCTCCTGCTCTTGAGCCATCTCTGGTAAAGATACCAATTCTACTATTACCATA
>CANNFD010000016.1 GCA_947503885.1 uncultured Olleya sp.
CTTATCCAATTACTATTGTCCAAAGACATTGGTGGTGACTCTTGAGAAAAAACCAATAAAGGAAGAAATAAGAAAAATAAAAGGAAACATTTAAACATATATCAGACTTTATTAGTGACCATAAAATTAAATTTCTTTTATAAAAAAATATTCAAAATCACCCTACACTTTTTATAAATACACCCTACTAAAAGTAAGGTTAAAATTTAAATTTCACACATCGAACTAGCAGTCAGTAACTTATAAAAAAAAGTTGTGCATTTAGCACTTTTATTAAAATTACTCTTGTTTTTTAATTGTTTATCAAATATATTTGATTTTAAATTTCTCCCTTTAAATTATTTTTAAAATTAATTCTAATTATTTATTACATGGGCGAAAAAATACATGTGTTGCTGGTTGATGATTATCCTTTTACTATAGAAGGATATACCAATTATTTAAAGATATATCAAAACATAAATCCACACTTAGATTTTAAAATCCAAAGTGCGGTTTGCTGTCAATCAGCCATTAATAAGTTGGAAAAACATAAGTTTGACCTTGTATTGCTAGACATTAGAATACCTCCAACAACTGATAATAAATTTAATTCTGGAGAGGATATAGGTCGTTTAGTCAAGACTAAATATCCAAAGACTAAATTAGTTATTATAACTGGTCACTATGAACCATTAATTTTAGGAAGTATAATCCACAATATTAACCCAATAGGTTTGGTTTATAAATCGGATTTTGATCAAATGGTTTTAGATGATTTATTAAAATCAATCTTAAACGAAGTACCATATTACAGTGCAAAAATTTTAAAATTACTTAGAAAAAACATTGGTAGTAAAATTATTCTGGACAAGACTGATAAGCTAATCATTTTAGAGATTTCTAAAGGAAAAAAAACAAAAGACTTAGTAGATGTAATTCCTTTATCCATAGGAGGAATCGAAAAACGCAAAAGGGCATTAAAAGAATTATTTGGTATTCCAAAAGCAGATGACGAAACATTTATAAAATCAATAATAAAGAAGGGGTTTTTATAATATAAGCCCTATTTTTAGTAAGGCTTAAAGGTAAATTAAGTAAGGTGCGAATTAGAATATATATATTCTAATTAACTATTTTTATTTTTTTAAATATATAATACAATGAGAAAAAAATTAAAAGCCTATAACCTTCAAGAAATATTAGTAGTTTTAGTCATCATAGGCATACTACTTTTAATCGCATTACCTAACTTGATGCCTTTAATTAGTAAGGCAAAAAGCACAGAAGCGCAACTACAGCTAGGTCATATTTTCAACTCTCAAACCTCGTATAGGTATATGTATTCTAAATACTCATCAGATTTATCTGAGATTGATTTTGAAGCACCTAAAACTGTCACCCAAGATGGTAGAGCCAACTATACTTATGAAATTTTAAAAGCTAATAACAATAGCTTCGAAGCGAGAGCAACAGCAATTACCGATTTTGATGGTGATGGTATCTATAATGTTTGGGAGATAGATGAAAATGGTGCACCAAAACAAATAGTAAAAGACTAAATGATCTTTATAAAAATAATTTTAATAACGTCTTTATTGTTAGTGTTTTGGCAAGATTTAAAAGCCAGAGAAGTCTATTGGTTTTTATTCCCAATTGTAGCACTAACATCTGGAATATTGTTGTTTACAAAAATGTTTTCTGAATTATTTTACATGACTTTAGTTATCAATATTTCATTTGTATTGATTTTAATGTTAGTGATTTTTGTTTACTCAAAAATCAAACTAAAAGTTGCAATTGATCAAGTATTTGGTTTAGGTGATGGATTACTATTCCTTGCATTGGCTTTTACTTTTTCTAGTGTTAGCTTTTTAATTTTATTTGTTTTTGGTTTAATCTTCTCGTTAGTTCTTCATCTATTTTTAAAAAACAAATCAGAACACTCAACTGTCCCACTTGCTGGTTATTTAAGCTTATTCTTTTCTATAAGTTACATATCACATTGGTCTGGATTAATAAAAACACTTTACATTATATAATTTGACAAAAGATTTCAACATAGCAACCAATTTATTGCAGATCATCAATAGTGAACAAGCCTATCATTATAGAGTAATTCCTGTTGAAGCGCAAAATGGTACTATAGTGTTTAAATCTGATCAGGCTTCTGATATGCTTAAAAAAGAATTACAAATTGTACTAAACAAAGACATTAAATTAATAAAAGATACCTCTGATAATATCAATCAGTATTTAAGCGTCAATTTTAGGCAACGGAACCAAAATCAATCTAAAGACTTACAATATAGTAATGACTTTTTAGAGAAGCTATTATTTACAGCAAAAGATATAGGAAGTAGTGATATTCATTTTGAGCCTTATGAAAATAAATGTCGAGTGCGTTTTAGATTAGATGGAAAGCTGAAAGAACAATTCATCATTTCGTTACAAGAATATCCTATTATAGTAAACAAACTAAAAATTAAAGCAGGTTTAGATATTTCTGAAAAACGTTTACCACAAGATGGACGTATTACAATAAATACGAATACAGATGAATTTGACATTCGTGTCTCTTCCCTCCCAACCTTACATGGCGAAAAATTAGTACTTCGTATTTTAAGTAAAGATGCTAATCATATTAACCTTGATAATTTAGGTTTTACTGAAGCTGAACTAAAAACCTATAAAGAAACCGTTAAAAAACCTAATGGAATTATCTTAATTTCTGGTCCAACTGGTTCTGGTAAAACCACCACTTTGTATGCTACTCTAAAGTTACTAAACAACGACCAAACCAATATTTTAACAATTGAAGATCCTATAGAATATACATTAGAAGGTATAAATCAAGTGCAATTAAAAGAAAATATAGGTCTTGATTTTGCTAATACTTTGCGTACGTTTTTACGCCAAGACCCTGATATTATTATGGTTGGAGAAATTAGAGATGCTAAAACAGCTAATATGGCTATTCGTGCTGCTTTGACTGGTCATTTGGTTTTGTCTACGATTCACACTAATTCTGCATGGTCTACCATTTCTAGATTAGTAGACATGAATATTCCTGCATTTTTAATTGCTAGTACTTTAAATGTGAGCATCGCACAACGTTTGGTTAGAAAATTATGTAGTGCTTGCAAAACAAAGGATCAAGTTTCGAAAGACTTATTTCCTTCTTGTTTTAAAATACCAAATCACTTAAAAACACATTTTAAACCAGTTGGTTGCAATGTTTGTTACCATACTGGCTATTTAGGAAGAAAAGCTATTTACGAGATCATTCCAATAACAAAAACACTAGTCTACCACATAAAACAAAACGAATTAGAGATTGATGAATATTTAGAAGAAAATAAAATTGCGACACTTAAAACAAATGCGTTATCACTTATAGAAAAAGGAGAGACTTCTATTGAAGAAGTTTACACTCTACTTTCAGATTAAATTTTATAATAATTAAAAACAGACCTCCATTTTCATGGAGAATAAATATGAAAAGACTAATCCTAATTATTCTATTATTTTGTTTCAGTTTTTCTTTTGCTCAAAAAGAAGAACAACGCATTGAAAATATAAAAAATCAATTAGAAGTTTTATCATTAAACAATAATGGTTTAACTGAAAATTTAAAAACAGAAATCACAGTCAAAGACATTGAGTTGTCTACTTTTTTGAAGGGTGTAGCAGAAGTTCATAAATTGAATATCAATTCTTCCAATGAATTAAATAGCATCATAATTTCGCCTAGTTTTCCAGATGTTACTGTTACTAATTTACTTGTCTTTTTATGTAAAGAACACAAATTAACTATAGATTTTACTGGTAATATACTGGCTGTAAAACGATATCAAGAACAAAAAAAAGAAGAGGAAGAACGCGTTATCCCAATCACTTATAATCCATCTAATAGCTCTATTTCTATAGATGCAAAAAATGACAAATTATATGATGTCTTTAAAAAAATCATGGATAATTCTGGAAAAAACCTAGTCTTTACTCCTGGTTTAGAAAACAAAACCATAACGTCCTACATGCAACAAGTCTCATTTGATACTGCAATGGAAAATTTAGCGTTAGCTAATAATTTATATGTTGAAAAATCTAAAGAAGGGTTTTATGTTTTTGAAAATAATATAACTGAAAATTCTAATAGCACAACTGCTAATCAAATTACACAAAGACCAAACAAAAGACGTAAATCAAACTTCTTTTTTAAAGTATTAAATAAAGAAACTAAATTATTAGAAGTCGATTTTTCAAATACACCTATAAGCGATATTATTAACGACATTGGAAACCAGTTAAATATAGACGTATTTACTGCAACACCATTAGACAATGCTGGTACAGCTTCACTTAAAGCAAAAAATATACATTTTGATGATTTATTAATCAAATTGTTTGAATCACAAAACCTGTCTTCTATCAATCCAAATAATGGAAATGCACAACAGAATCAAAATCCAGCGCAAAGAGGACAAATAAATGAGGTGGCTAATTCTAATGCTATTTTTACTTTCAAAAAAGAAAACAACATCTATTATTTTGGAACTGAAAAGCAATTAAGTGTTCGTAAGGTTGAAGTCATTTATTTGCAATACCGCTCAGTAGAATTACTATCAGATCCTTCAGTTGGAAATTCAACAGGAAATAACTTTAACAACAACTACAGAACTGGAGATTATAGAACAAATACTGGTTTTAATAATCAAAATGGAAATAACTCTACTCAATTAAATAGAAATAATAATTCAGGATTTAATCAAAACAATAGGAATAATGAATCGGAAAGCCTATTAAGTATTGTACCAGAAGAAATAAAAGAAGGTTTAGATTTTAATACAGATTACGAACTTAACAGCTTTTACATCACTGGACCAAGCGCAAAAATAGAGCGTTTTAAAACGTTTATTAATCAAATAGACAAGCCTGTGCCAGTTGTGCTTATTGAAGTCATGATAATAGAGGTCAATAGAAATAACACAACAGATACTGGTGTTGAGTGGGGAATAGGAGAAAACCCTACAATTACACAAGGAGGTATATATCCAGAAACAGATCTTACTTTAGGGTCAGGAACAATAAATAAGATAATTGGTAGCTTTAATGATTTTGGAGGGTTTAATTTAGGAAAAGTTGTTCCTAATTTTTTCGCCAAAATAAAAATGATGGAATCTAATGGAAATTTCAAAATTTTATCTACACCAAAATTGGCAACCTTAAATGGACATCGCGCTACTTTTTCTAATGGACAAACATCTTACTACACAGTTATAGAAAGAAGCATTATTGGCTCTGACAATCCTATTACTAACGAGATTGTAAACTACGTGCCTATTGAAGCCCAATTAGGTTTAACAATTAAACCTTCAGTCTCTGGAGATGGGCAAGTTTTATTAGATATTAATGTTATACAATCTAGTTTTGGAGGTCGAATTGATGCAGATGCTCCGCCAGATATTAACTCTCGTACTTTTTCATCCATTATTAGAATGCAAGATCAAGACATTGCAATTCTTGGCGGTTTGGAGGAAAACTCAAAAAGCAACTCTGGATCTGGAGTGCCATTTTTAGCACGAGTACCAATTATAAAATACTTATTTAGTAGACGTACAAGGACTGCTAAAAAATCAAAATTATCAGTATTAATAAAACCAACAGTAGTTTATTAATGTTAAATAAGATAAAATCATATTTATTATTTGGGAATCGTTTTTCTGGTATTGAACATACTTTTAAAAACGGAAGCGATTCTATAATTGTTTCTGTCTTAAAAAAATCTAAAAACGAAATAGATCTTAATTCTACTTTTGAAATTGAAACACTTGAGGCACTCAGTAATAAATTAAAGAAAAGCCAACATGCTTACCTTATTATTAATAATGAAAAGGTTTTAACTAAACAAATTGAAAGCGAGCAAAAGGAAGCTTTAAAGTTAGTTTACAAAGCCTTTCCAAATATTAAAATAGATGACTTTTACTTTGAAATTTTATCAGAGAAAAACAATCATTTTGTTGCATTATGCAGAAAAGATTACGTTGATGAATTAATAAACAATTACGCCAAACTTAAACTATATATTATCTCAATATCATTTGGAAATTCTTCAGTTTCAACTTTAAAACCTTTTATTAAATCAAATGCCATTTATTCTTCAAATTCCAAAATAATAGTTAAAGATAATTACATAATAGATATACAAAAAATTGAAAATGACTTAACCCATAACTATGAGTTAAATGGCTTAACAGTTTCTAATGAAAATTTATTAAGTTTTTCAGGAGCTTTAAATAATATTTTAAAAGTCAATGCAACAGTCACTAATTATGAAACTAAAAAAAATGAGGCTTTAAATAATTATAAACAGGTTAGCTTTTTCAAGCAGTTTCTAAAATTTGCTGGATTATTTCTTTTGGTTGGCTTATTAATTAACTTCTTAGTTTTTAGCTATTACTTCAATAAAGTAAACGAACTGAATCAAATTTCAGAAATCAACCAATCAACTAAAAACAGAATAATTAAGCTAAATGAATCTGTTTCTAAAAAACAGAAAATGGTCGATGATTTATTAAAAAGTAACGGGTCTAAAAGTTCATTTTTTGTAAATGAAATTATTCAGAGTTTACCAAACTCTATAATACTCTCTGAAACCAATTACCAACCACTAGAAAAACGGATAAAACCAGATAAAGAGATTGAATTAAACATTAATAAAATTAGAGTTTCAGGGATTTCAAATAATAGCGAATTATTTTCAATTTGGATAAGTCAATTAGAGCAAAAGACCTGGATTGAAAAAATTAATATTGAATCTTATGGCTCTGAATCAAAATCAAATTCAGATTTCAGTATCAACATAAAATTAAGTGATGAGTAATAAAAATAAAAACATATTGCTTATTGTTGGCTTTTTACTGTTTGTAATAATCTGCTACAACTTAGCAATTTCAAAAACAATAGCGCAAAAAAAACAGTATTCTAATTTAAAGAAACAAGAGTTACTTTTTAAGAATGCACCAAAGCAATTGTCATTACTAAGACAAAAAGAAATGTATTATGATTCTTTACTTATCAAATATCAATTGGATGGTTCTTCAATTCAAAACAACCTTTTAAGAACTATTAATCTATTTGCTGATGTAAATAATTTAAAAGTTGTCAATTTTTTAGAACCTCATCACATTTCTATAAATGAATTAACCATAAACACTTACGAGTTTACTCTTGAAGGTGAATACAACAGTATCAATAATTTAATTTATCAATTAGAGCAAATAACCAAGTTTGGAGAAGTTATAAACCTTCATTTTGAAAAAAAGAAGAATTTTAGATCTGGTAGACATTATTTGCAGGCTAGGGTTTTAGTTAAGAGTTTTGAGTGATAACGATTAAATTTTACTCGGGATCGATCAAAATCTATATTCTCAAATTATTTGATTTAGAGATTATTAACGTAATATCCTCATTCAAAAAGTTCGAACTATTTCGCTTGACTTCCACAAAGCCTCATAATCAGTAGATTAAGAGGCTTTTTTTTACATAAATAGGTCTTTAGCTCTATTTTAAAATTTCAAATCTAAGCTCTACTATTGTTTTATAATTTACTTGCATACCATCACTCAAAAAAGATTTTTCTATTAAAGCTAGTGCATCTTTTTTCAGCTTTTTAAAACGTTTTAAAACACTATTGATTTGTTTTTTAGACAACCCTAATTCTGTACCGAAGTCAAG
>CANNFD010000018.1 GCA_947503885.1 uncultured Olleya sp.
GATTTCAGCACCATTTCAGCACCAGTAAAAATACAGAGAAAACTTGTTAACTATTAAATATATTTAATTATGGCAAGTGTGAAATTTTTTATCAAAGGAACAAGTAACCCAACTACAATTTATCTTCGTTTATCAGCATCGAATGGTGTGCTGTTGCGAAAGAGTACTTCCTATTTAGTAAACCCAAAATTTTTTAATAAAAAAAACGGAAAAATAAAGTTGAATCAAAAAGAGGTAGATTTAACAGAATTAAATAATAATCTAGAGAATTTAAGGACTACTATCGTGATAGGATATAATAGTTTTATGTCTGAAGGGGGTTATGTTAGTAAGTCTTGGCTGGATAATATTTTAGATATATTCTTTGATAGGTCAACTGAAAATGAACATGATTATTTTGTTGAATACGCTAATGATTATATTAAAAAGCTACCAACTAAGACAAATCCTAAAGGAGGAATTGGTGTCGCTATTTCTACCTTAAAAAAATACAAGACAATTAGAAGGAAGATGGAGAAATATGAACTCAGTAGAAAAACGAAAGTGAGATTCACGGATATTGGTATGGATTTCAGTGAAGATTTTTTGAGCTTTCTATTAGTGGATGAAAGGTTGAGCATGAATACTGCTGGTAGGGATATAAAGTTTTTAAAAACAATTTGTCTTGATGCAAAGAGGAATGGAATAAGTGTTCATAAGCAATTAGAGTCAATAAAGGGTTTTACCGCTAAAACAGAAAAAGTATTCTTATCTTTTGATGAGATTGAAAAGATTGAGAAAGTAGAATTGGAATCGGAAACACTAAAAAACGCAAGAGATTGGCTTGTTATGGGGTGTTATTTAGGGCAGAGAGTTAGTGATTTGTTGCCTATGAAAGCGTCAGATATTAAATATAAAGGTGATTTAAAGGTTATAGAGTTAACACAGAAAAAAACAAAAAAGAAAGTTTCCGTTTTGGTTCATCCTAAAGTTTTGGAAATTTTAAATTCAAGGGGAGGGGAGTTTCCAAAAACTTTTAGTGATAATATTCAAAGCAATATTACGCTCTTCAATATTAACATTAAAAGAGTAGCAAAAAAAGCAGGGTTAACATATAAGGTTCAAGGGGCTAAAATAAACCCCAAAACTAACCGTAAAGAGAGTGGTATATACGAAAAATGGGAATTAGTTAGTTCTCATATTTGTCGTAGGAGTTTTGCAACTAATTACTATGGAGATATTCCAACTCCATTACTTCTTAGTGTTACAGGTCATTCTACAGAGAGAGATTTTCTGTTATACATAGGGAAATCTTCAATAGATTATGCTGAGAATCTAGCTAAATATTGGGGGATAAACTAATATTTAGGAATTTAGGTCTACTCAGAATCTTTTCTGAAAGACCTATTTTCTAGTCTTTTTCTAGCATCATCATGTTTATAATCAGCTGGAGTTGGTTTAAAATCTTTGTCATCTCGTTGTAGTCCAAAACCTTTATATTGAAATTCTCTTAACTTTTTTATATCTAATTCATCTACTAAAAGTGATGTGTTAAGTCCTCCTTTTATTCTTAAGCTATCACGACTTTCAGTCTTTTTAGGTCTTGTAACTCTAGAATCTCCATAATCACTAGTGTTTACTTGGATGAAGTAGCAATGTAAATCTCTACTTGTTGTTTCAGTAATATTAGAATAGAAGTTAACATCTTTATTCCATTCGGAGGCAATTAAGAAATCGATTTTAGAACGAAATATTGAGCGATGTACTATATCCGCTAATTCAAAACAGTAATAATTTGTAAAATACAAACCTTTCCATCTTAATAAATGATAGCGATAGGGAGCAGGTTTAGGAACAACTCTTCTGTATTCATTAATCCAAAATTCTTCTGAAGGAGCGTAATGGTTTTTTAATCTTAAAATTGGAACAGTATCTTTTATTCCTCTAATTTCACAAGGTAATAAGGTTAAAATAAAATTGTATGCAACATCATTATGCGTCCAATGTTCAATACCTGTAACAATAGCTCGTTGATGATTCCATGATTCTTCCATTGCTGTTTTAACTAAGCCATGCGGAAGTGATAATTCTGGTAATACTACTAAATCGCAACGTTCAGCTTCAGCTTCATTTAAAACTTTAGCAAATTGTAAGTATCTATTTGGTAATATAGGTCTTCCTAACATGCTAGCTTCGTAGTTTGTATGCTCAATTTTCATATTAGCTAATCCAACTCTCAATTTGTCAATTTTTTGATTTTGACTAACTGATATTTCATGACCATATAATTTCCAGTCCACTTTTCCATTAGTATTCTCTGAAACTGAAAAAGCTTCGCCATAATTAAATATTTCCTTTTTTAAATCTGATTTAAATGCTTCATTACCTGTTTTGTGAGAGTAATTTATTCTAAAGTATATTTCGAATGACTCATTGAGATATTGTTGGTTGATTTCATCTTCATGATATAGAAGGTCGTTATGTATCCTATTTTGAAAAGGTATGACCTGTTTTGTATTATGAACTCTTTTGATACATTCCATCCATGCTACTTCGCAGAACCTTACTTTACGAGGTGAGTAATCTAGATGAGTTTCTGAAAAAGAGATTTCATCCATATCAATTTTTGAAAAGTCAGTCTCAAGTAATGTTGAATGTAGTTTAACCTTTGTGTAATTTAGTATAGGTATGTTAACGTAGTTGTGCCTTAACATGTTAGATAACCTATATTTCTGCCAATAACTAAATACTTTTACAGGTCTTTTGTTTCTTAAAATAGAACCTTGATAAAAACGATTAAAAACGTCTTTTAGTCTGTGCTCAATATTTTTATGGAATTGGGGGTTTAATGAAAAGACCAATTCCATTGCTATAGAGTAATGTTCAAGTAAATCTTCAGCAATTCTATTGTATTTTAAATTATATCCTTTGAAACGTTTTCCTATTGGAAGATTATATATTTGCTCCAAAGTATTCACTGAAAATTCAATAAATTCTTCTTTGTTTTCATTAACTACAAAGTATGTTAGTAGTCTTTCCCATTGTCTAAAATGCTCTAAATTAGTTGTGCCTTTAAAAAATTTTAATATTTTTTTTACGTCCTCTTTGTTCTCTGTTTTACCGTTTCTTAAACTATAAAATATTTTTTTTGATAAATGAGAGGCAATTCCGTATCTGTTTTCTTTGTAATCTTTTAATGTCTTTACTTTATGCATTGAATCATCGAACACTAATTCATATGCCTCATCATCAAATCCATTTTCAGCTAATTTTTCATCAGGTAAGAATCTAAATTCGCTAGACCTTTTTTCGATTTCATTTTTAAATTTCTCTAACAAAGCTAAAGAAGAATTATGGTCGAAAAAATAAACTAGAGTTTTAGAAGGTTGTATGTATAGGTTCTTATAGCATTGAATTTTAAAAATTTTATCTCCTATTTCTTTATCTATTTTTAATAGTTCTGGAGGTGTATCCTCTAAAGAAATAACTGGGTGTAAAGTTTTTATTATATGTTTTTCCTCTATCGATAAAGATTCGAAATATGAATCAGAGAATTGTTCATCAAAACCATTATTTACTTCTTGACACTTATCTTCAGAAGTGAATTTTGGGTCTGGGTTTGCTGTAATAATAAAAATATCGTCAACATATCGACTATAATAAATTGGTCTTATATTCTGGTGTACTCTTGAATCAAAATCTTTTAAATACCAGTTTGCTAAAATATAAGATGACGCCAGTCCTATAGGTAAGATAGATTCGTTTTCTGATACATTGCTGATTAAATCATTTGGATATTTTATTTCCTTTAATTTATCCGTATAAATGATATGGATTTTTTTAAAAGATTCAGATAGAGTTGAATAGTTGTCAATCTGTTTACTTTGTAGTCTCGTCTTTAGGTCATTGAAATTAAATCGAATAGAGTAATAGTAATCTTTTATGTCTATGTTTAAAAAAAGAACATCTTGTTTGTTTTCTAAATACTGCTTAGCAACAGTTATGCCCTCATCTCGCCATTTTTGGTATTGTTTATAATAGGGTTTAAAAAGACCAGAGTCATTTGATACTTTTTTATCATTACTGTTGGCTCTTTTTTTGTTTAAAATCAACCTATTTCCGTAGCATTTATCAAGTAAGTCACTTTCTAAATTATAACCAAGTTTCATAATCCATAGAATAGAGATTAAATGTATTTCTATTGGAGCATCAAAGAAAAAAGTAAGTTTGTCAAATTCATAGTTTTGATTTTCTTCAATTTCTCTAATATTGGTAAAAACGCTCTCTATTAAATGTTTTTCATTTTTAGATTTTTTCGGAGAATAATCATTATATGATTTTACTTTTTTGGGAAGTATTCTGTAGTTTATTTTACTATAAAGTTCGTTCCAGTACTCAATATTTTCATCTTCATTTTTAGAAGAAATTGCTTTATGCAATAACTCTAGCTTATCTTCGAAATTGCTTAATTCATATATAGGAGATACTCTTAGCCCTTCTTTTAATTCAGTTTCAAATGATGCTATTTTTTCCTTTAAATACAAGTCATGTGTATCGTAATAAGCCATAGATTTTAATTTTCTATAAGCTGTTTTTACATCTTCAATCGATATGTCGTTTTTATTCATGCTTGATTTGCTTGAGTACCCTTTTTAATGATTAAA
>CANNFD010000019.1 GCA_947503885.1 uncultured Olleya sp.
GTTGTAGGTGCGATAGAGTAGAGTTTACATAGTTCACTCTTTGTATGTTTTCCGGTTGTAAGTTCGGCTAAAATTTTTAGTTTAAAAGGTTCTGAATACCGTCTGATCACTTTGTCATTTCTATACATAATGTTTAAAATTATGTAGCCTTATTTCAGGACGGGTCAAGCTTGCTGCTAACGGTTTTGTGTATGATTTGTGGCGTGTTTTAAGCAACTAATTTAGCAAATAAAAACCGAATAGAAAATCCGCGAGGATTTTCGTAAGTAGGCGAGAACCAGCCATTAATTATACACGTTGTTGTGTTTTCGTACTTTTATTCAGCTGTTAATTGAATTGATAAACCTAAAGCATTAGCAAGTAGAGCAAAATTCGAAAGTCTAATATCTTCTCCGTTTTCAATTCGAGAAATATAAGGTCTTTTCTTTCCTACTTTTTTAGCTAAATTTTCTTGACTCAAATGCAATTCCTTTCTTCGGTTTTTAATAATTTCTCCAAAATAAAATGAAAAAGCATTATCTCTAAATTCCTCACGTTCTTTTGAGCCTTCTTTTCCGTATCGTTTTGCAATCAGTTCTTTTGCGTTTATTGATTTTCCCATAATTACTTTTCTTTTAGATAATTTTCTAATATTTTTTCGGCTTGTTTAATAGCTTTTTTATAATCTTTAGTTCCTTTTTTCTGAAATCCGCATAAACATACTGCTTGTGTACATTCGGCAAAATTCAGGTGGTCGATAGCAAAGATTACAACTCGATATTCATTTCCTGCTTTAATTCGTAATTCATAAAATTGTGTCGATTGCAGTTTCTTTAGAAAATTTGAATTAACAACTTTTATTTCTCCAATAATTTCAATTAATTGGAAGAATTTCAAACCAACTCTTTCGTTTTGATTGTCGATAAATTCTAAACATTCTTCTGTAATATCGATTTCTCTCATAATACAAATGTAACGAATAAGTTACAATTATTGTTCCAAATTCACTATTTTTTTTCGAAGACGGATTTTTTTTCAGTATGAAACACAACGTGTTTGGCTATGGTTTCGTTGCGTGAAAATCCGCTAGGATTTTCCGCCGTAAACCGAAGATAGCAAAAGTGCAAGGAATTTTCGGCAGAAAATTCCGAAGCAATGAACTATAGCCATTGTTGTGCACAGTATTTTATTTTTTTTGACTTTTTACGTATTCAATGAATCCATTGTAATAGTCATCTATTGTTTTTTTCTTTATTGCTTTCCATTCATCCTTCGGTTTGCTCAATTCTCTGGTTTCCTCTTTGTCACTCAAACCTGCTTGCATCGCCCACATTCCATGAAGGTTTATCCATCTATGATCGTAATTTTCTTCATGCTCTCGTACGAAGTTGACAACATTTGTAACGGTCTTTTCAAGTTTTTCAATATCTTGAAAAGCATACTTGTTTATTTTAGGTCCAAAATTATTGTTTAAAACAGAGACAGCTTGTTTAGCTGAGTTGTCCATACATAAGTTTGCATCATACCTTGCTCGGAGTTGAGCTAAATAAAACCAATAGCAAGCTTCATCATTATTTCCCTGTTCAAATAATTCATGAGATAAGGCGTATAACACTGGAGGGTTAAAGTCGTTTGGATTTTCCTTAACGGTTTCAATTATCGCCTTTTTTTCTTTTTTGTCTTTTCCTAGAATTCTCTCAACTGCTAGGTTTTGCTTTTCAACAGCTATTTCACTGAATATTCCTTTTGCTTCAATCTCTGTCGTCTGTGTTTGAGAATAAGAAAATGAAGAAGCGATAATTAATGAGAATAATAAAATCAATTTTTTCATGTAAGTTATTTTAAATGTTTCTGGTTCTTTTTATTGTGTACAACGTGTTGCATATGGAAAGTTGTGTTTACGAGCAATGAAATTCCGAAGGAATTTCAGCAGTAAGTAAATAAACAACTTCCATAATTAAGACACTAAAGTAAACAATTTTTTATATGCTGTGTTGCCTACAGTTTTTAAATTTTACTTTTTTGAGCAACAAGCTAATTCGGTTTACGTCGTTGTTACGTGTGAGTGAATATCGGAAGATCGTATTTTTTGCATTATCAGGCTAAAATTCTGAATTGGGTTACTGTGCGCTTTACGTTAGCTAAAGAATAATAAAGTTAGCTTAAAATCAGTGGTTTTTATTTTCGGTTTTACACGTTTTGAATTGAGCGTTGCAATTGTAGGCAACGTGTTTGTATATGAAAAGTAGCAGATTAATATGTGTTAATTTTCGGTAAAAAATAAAAATAGCAGAAAAGAAATTAAATAAGTTTAACTCTTAACTGCTATTTTTTATATACGTTGTTATGCCACGTTATATTTTCACGGTTCGAATTCTGCTATAATATCAGCAAGTGAACCATAACATACAGATAAAGATGTCTGAACTCCTAATGTGTAATTCGGAGTCATTGAGATAAATACTTGAGAAGAACCATCTCCTGCAGCAGCAGTTAAAGCGCCTACTACACAATCTTGATTCCTACATTTCGTGCAGTTTAAACCACCACCATCAGACCAAAAACCTGGAGGATCTCCATCCAATTTTGATTGCAATGTCTCTAAATTATCTATAGAATAAACTATTTGCTTTTTTACTTTTTTAAAAGTAAGAGCATAACCTTTTTCAATTTTATTTATTTCTTCATAGTTTTCTGAAATAAAATTTGATAATTCATCCTTTTCTATCGGATATTCTTTTCCTGTTTCAAATTTTATATTCAAATTTAACTTTAAATTTGATATTTTTTGAAATTCAGTTTTTTCGGCATTATCGTCATTTTTAATGGTTTCATCACTTGAGCAGGAAACTGACAAGAATAAAACTAATAATAAAAGAGATAATAAATTTATTGATTTGTTCATAAAAATGGTTTTAATTATTAATAGACTTACTCTTTACGATTTTCAGTCTTTTGTTCATAACAATACTCGAATATAATATTTTTTTAAGTCGTTACAAAATTAATTCGACTATTTTGGATGGTCAGTCCGTTTTGACCGTAATGATTGGTTTGATGTGGCATAACGGTCTCGTATAACCGTCAGTTACGGGTTAATAGGCGTTAATTTTCGGTTAGGCACAGACGTTAGCAATTCCGAGTGGATTCGGACGTAGTCGAATCCGCCGTAATTGCGGTTATACATTGTTGTACCCAGTTTTTTTTCTTTTTATTATTTCAAATATTCCTAAAGTCAGCATCGCAATTATTATTCCTTGTATAAAGAATACTCCAATTCCGTATGATATTGATTCCATAAGTCCAGCGTTTCCTTCTTCCGTTTGATAGTCTCTATGGAAGCTTGTTGTAATAATTACAAAACGTTCAAAATACATTCCGCTTTTCATTCCGAACGCAACCAAAAGGACATACCAAAATTTTGACGCTAATTTTTTAATGAATAAAGTCAGCGGTATAATTAAAGCTCCAAAAAACATAATCCAATAAGCCCAAGCATAAGGTCCAGTTGCTCGATTGATAAAGGCGTGTTCATCTGGATTCACAGCCATTCCAATCAGATAAAAAGTAAAAGTAACAATCGTATAAACTATAATTGTCCAGCTAATTAAATTCAGAACTTTTTTCGTTTCAAATCGGTTTTTAAAAATCAGTTCGACAAGCATTAATATCAGAATTACTGGAATCAGACAGTGAATCAGATTCGCATCAATTATTTCAATAATCCTTTTATACAATTCCATTTTTTGTCTTTTGTAGGTCGCTCGTCAAATTGGGTACAACGGTTTTGTGTATGGAAAGTTGCGTTTTTGTGTGCGAGGATTTTCCGAAGGAAAATCAGACGTAACAAAAATGCAACGACCTTTATTTAAGCACTAATCTAGCAATTTTTTATACACGGTGTTAGCAACTGGTTTTATTCTTTTTTTTCGCACGAGTTTAATTTCCGCTGTATTTTTAAATTCCGTTTATCCTTTTTTCCTTAAAATCTCAAAAAAAAAATTCCGAATATCATTCCGCTTTTTTTTTCCTAACGTTTTGCCATTCCAATATTCAGCACGAACCTTTGGTTTTCAAAATTTTCGTCGTTAAAAACTAAAGCTGGGAAAATCCATTTTCATAAAGTTCAGCCGTAATGTTTAGCGATTCAGCTATTCAGCCAAAACTTTTCAGTTAGCTAAATTTTCGATGCGAAAACTGATTTTGGGCGAGCCGAAATTCAGCGTAATATTCCGCAATATTTTTAAATTCCGATTGAGTGAAATTCCGAGTTATTTTTCCGAATTCCGCTTTTCTTTTTTCCTTTCTTAAAAATCTAAAAACTTGAAATTTAGCACGATTTTAGTTGATTTGCCAACTTGTTGCTAACGTGTTTGTGTATGATTTCGTTGCTTGTTTCAGCAACTAAATTAGTAAACTAAAACGAACCAGAGGAAATTCCGAAGAAATTTCCAAGTAGGCGAGTACTAGCAATGAATTATACACAGCTTAAGTTTACAATTCATTAAATTTAGATATAAATCAGAAAAGACAAAAGAGAGAATTAAGGTTAGTATACACGGTG
>CANNFD010000020.1 GCA_947503885.1 uncultured Olleya sp.
CCATTACCTTCAGCAGTAGACCCAACACCACTAGAAGTTTGTGATGATGGTACTCCGGACGGTTTTACTAGTATTGATTTAAGCATAAAAAACAACGAGATAAGTGGTGGTAATCCAGACTATTCCGTGACCTATTACCTAACACAATTAGAAGCAGAGACAGAGACAAACCCATTAGCGATACCCTATACAAACATTTCCAATCCACAAATAGTATATGTACGTGTAGAAGATGTTACTACGGGATGTTATACAACGACGACTTTACAATTAGATGTTGTACAAGCTCCAGTTGCATTTACCCCAACACCCTTAGAATATTGTGATCCAGACAGTGACGGATTTGGAGTTTTCACATTAAGTGATGCCACAGCCGAAATCACGGGAGGAGCACCAGGATTAAGTGTAACCTACCATGAAACACCAAGTGATGCAAACAATAACGTTAACCCATTAGTAAGTCCATATAACAACATCGTTGTTAACACACAAACTATTTATGTACGTGTAGAAAGCGCAACAATAGCAACAGCCTGTGCAACATTTGTAGACTTGGTATTAATAGTTAATCCAACGCCACAAATCACAGACCCAAGTGCTTTAGAAGTTTGCGATAATGACGCCGATGGTTTTGCTGTTTTTAATTTAGAATTAAACAATCCAGAAATACTAAATCAATTAGATGCAGACGCAACAAACGATTTAGCAGCAGCAGATTATACGATAACGTTTTACGAGACAGAAGCTAATGCTAACGTTCCTGATAACGCAATAGCAACACCAAATGCCTACACTAATATAGTTGCAGATTTACAAACTATTTGGGTACGCGTTGATGATAATACAAATGGCTGTTCTACTATAACCACCATGGATTTAATTGTAAACCCATTACCAGTCTTAGTACAACCAGATCCAATCGCGTTATGTGATTACAATAACCCAGGAGATGAGGTAGAAGCCTTTACCTTAGAAGACGCTAACGCACAGATTTTAGCAGGGCAAACAGGAATCACATTAACACACTACATAAGTCAATCAGGAGCAGATAATGCAACTGTAGCAGACCAAATTTTTAGCCCATATACAAACATTGTCAACCCACAAACCGTTTATGTAAGAGCAGAGGATAATGTAACAGGATGTGTAAGTACGATTACATTGGATTTACGAGTTAATCCCATCCCATCCCCACAAGCAAATCCAGCAGCATTAATTGTTTGTGATGATGATAATGATGGGTTTACCACTTTTGATTTAGACAGTCAAACGGTAACGATATTAAACGGAGAGCCAGACGTCTCAATTAGTTATCACGAGACACAATCTGATGCAACTAATGACTTAAACGCATTAGTAAGTCCATACACTAATATTGTAGCTAACAATCAAGTGGTATATGTACGTGCCGAAAATGATATTACCGGTTGTTTTACAATCGTAGAATTACCATTAGAGGTACAACCAGCACCAGTAGTTCCAGTAGCATTAGACGATTATATTATCTGTGATGATAATAATGATGGGTTTAATCAATTTGATTTTGATACGGTAATGACGCCACAAATCTTAGGGACACAAAACCCAGCAGATTTTACATTAACCTATCACACGACGCAATCAAATGCGGACACAGGAAATAGCCCAATAGTAAACACAGGAAACTATACTAACACAAGTAATCCACAAACCATCTATGTTAGATTAGAAGGTAATGTTAATGGCTGTGTAACTACAGGCTCGTTTATAATCAGAGTCGAGTTCCCACCAGTAATAGTACAACCAACACCATTAGCAATTTGTGATGAGTTAGATGCCAATTATTATGAAAACAATGATGATATGGCTACGTTTGACTTAACCGTTAAAAATAACGAAATCACCGCAGGAAATGTCAGTTGGATTGTAACCTATTACGAAACACAAGCAGACGCTACAGCAGGAACCAATGCAATTGTGGACCCAACAATGTATACCAATATGATGGTTGGTACCAACCCAGCTAATCCACAAACAGTATATGTTAGAGTAACCGATGCAGACACAGGATGCTTCTCGTTTACAACATTAACTATACGAGTATTGCCAAACCCAACACCATTACAAAACCCAGATAATTTAGAGTTATGTGACGATGTGAATATTGTAGGACCAAACGATTTAATCGAAGTCTTTGATTTAACCACAAACGAAGTTGCAACAATCAATGGAGAGTTAGGCGTAAGCGCAAGCTACTACACCGATTTAGATGATGCCCTAATGGGTGCTAACCAAATAGTAGACCCAACAGCACATAGTAATGAGGACCCAAATAACCCAGGTGTTGCTATCAATCCACAAACGATTTATTTAAGAGTCACAAACGGAACAGATGCAGCAGGAGCAGGAGGGACAGGATGTTATACTATTGTTAGTTTTGATATTATTGTTAATCCATTACCAGCAGTAAGTCCAATAGAAGATTATATCTATTGCGAGCTGTTTAATGATGGCCAATACGGTTTTGATTTAGAAAGTAAAACAGACGAAATTTTAAACGGACAAGATGGTACCATTTTTACAGTAACCTATCACGAAACTCAAGGAGAAGCAGATATGGCAATAAATGCATTAAGCAGTCCATATACCAATACAAGTAACCCACAAGTTATCTATGTAAATATCACTAACACTGTAACAGGCTGTGATACGACAACGACCTTTAATATCGAAGTCCAAGAAGCAGCACAAGCCAATCCAGACATGGTTCCAATAGTCTATCAGATTTGTGATGACAATATGGAAACAGATGGTGATACAACAAATGATAGTGCACAGTTTGATTTACTAACACTAAACCCAGACGTATTAGACGGACAAGACCCAGCAAACTATATTGTAAGTTATTATGCAACACAAGCCAATGCAGATGCAGGAATAGATCCAATACCATTTTTATATGAAAACACAGTCAATCCACAAGTAATCTATGTACGTGTAGACAATGACACAATGGTTGTCTTACCACTAGCAATAGACCTTGCAGCCTTGACTACAGGAATTGATTTTAATGGCGATGGTACAATCGATACAATCGATACGGATATGGATGGTGTATTTGATCTTATCGATGTTGATGGCGACGGGCTATCAGACGGTACAGATACAAATGCAGATGGATTAATAGACGAAGTAGATATTGATGGCGACGGAATAGCAGATGCAGTAGATATTGATGGTGATGGTATTTTAGACAACCAAGCCGATAGCTCAATATGTTATGAAACTGCAGAAATCACACTACAAGTTAACCCATTACCAGAGTTTGATTTAGACGATACTTATTTATTATGTATCAACACAAACGGAACAGAAGTGGTAAACACACCAGTATTAGATACAGGACTAAACACTACGGACTACACTTTTGAGTGGCAATATGAAAGCGTTACCCTTCCAGGCGAAACCGGAAGTAGCTTAATACCAACACAAGGAGGAGTATATACAGTAATCGTTACAGATGCAGTAACCGGATGTGAAAACGATGACTCTGCATTAGTAGAAGAAAGTGAGCCACCAGTAATTACCGCAGAAGTAACCACAGCAGCATTTGCAGAGCTACACAACATCCAAGTAAGCGCAACAGGAAGTGGTGTATCAGAATTCGAGTTTAGTATCGATGATGGACCATGGGAGGTTAATGTGCCAAACGATGGGATGTATACCTTTACAGATGTAGGCGCAGGAGACCATGTTGTAACCGTAAGAGATGTAAATGGATGTGGAGAAGCAAGTCTGACAGTAACAGTAATGGACTACCCACACTTTTTTACACCAAACGACGATGGATTTAATGACACTTGGAATATCTATGGAATAGACGACCAGTCAGATGCAGTGATCTATATCTTTGACCGATATGGTAAGTTGTTAAAACAACTAAGCCCAACAAGCTTAGGATGGGACGGAACGTATAACGGTAACCCAATGCCAACAAGTGATTATTGGTTTACTGTAGATTATAGAGAGCCAAACGATCCAAGCAATACAAGAAAACAATTTAAAGCCCACTTTACTTTAAAAAGGTAGATAAGCATAAATAGTAAAACAAAAAAAGCCTGAACATTACGTTCAGGCTTTTTTTATACTTAAATAAAATTAAAAATAGTTAATCCACTTCAAAAGTGATTTTTAGGTTAACTCTAAAGTCCACTACCTCACCATTTTTAACGCTAGCACTTTGATCTTTTACATATAC
>CANNFD010000021.1 GCA_947503885.1 uncultured Olleya sp.
TGTTCCATCTAATTGTTTTAAGCGTATGGTTGCACTTGCATTCATACTCACCCAATCTGTAGTTTCTGTACCTCCTTGTGTTACTTTAATAAACTGTTGTTGTAAGAGTAACAAATCGAAACTTAAATTATGATAGGCATTGGTTACTGTGCTTAAATGGGTTTGTATTGTATAGGTATTAGCTACTGGTCTTACATCACTGTAAAAATTAAACTGGTAACGGTTTTCGTAATTGGTATCGTTATCAAAATCTATACAGTAGTCTGGTACTGTTATACCACTAACACCTATTGGCATTAACCCTGAATAAGTGTCTTGTTGGTCTAATTGATGAGCTATAACACCTCGTGGTAAACTTCCTGGTGCGCTCCATTGTATACCATTAATTCCTGTGAATTCCTGCATACTTACAAGATTTTGATAATCTTCTTCTAGCAAATTATAGTAGCTATTTGTAAGGTTATTGTTAGCGCTGAACTCACTAATTTTTGCAACTAATCCTGAGGCATTATACTCGTATAATGCTTTATCCTGCTTATTTACTACTAGTTGACCGATGTTATTATAGACGTAATTATTGTCGTCTTGGCTTTTAAGATCGTTATAACGTGTTGGGTCTACATTATCGTTAGCGTCTGTTACTTTTTTTAATTGGTTGTTGGAATCATAATGATAAGTAAAATCGTCCATTGCATTACTTCCACTAGCGTTGGTGACACCGTTTCGCTTTAAGGTCTTGATGTTTCCATTAGCATCATAGGTAATGTTTTCTACCTTATAATCTGAGGTGTTACTGGTGTTGGGATTACTATAATGGGCACCTGTTAACCAATTGTTTTTATTATAAGCATAGGCATAAGTACTTGCTGCTCCATTTTGATTTTGCCACTGGATGGCTTGGATGTTTCCGTTAAATTGTTCTGGAGTGTTTGCTGTTATGTTACTTAGCGGTGTTGGCGTGTTGGTTCTGGTATAATCGCCATCATAATATTGTAAAGCCATACCAAATACGTCGGCTGCAAATCCATTAGTACCATCGCCTCCTGGATCGTTAGTCGCTGTTAAGGAAGGGTGGTTAATCGCTTTTAACTGTCCTGCTAAATTATACACGTAATCTATCCCTTGTAAATTCTCTGCTAACTCTGTTCTTACCAGTTGACCTGTTTCGTTATAATTATAGCTTGCTTGTGTTGTGTAGGTGTCATCATTTATAGAGGTGCGCACAAGTGTCAATTGACCTCCTACGTTATAGGTATAACGGTGCACAAAACGCTCGGCTCTGGTATGTTGCTGGTAATCTACTTTTACGACTTGTCCTGTAATATCATCATAGGTGTAGTCTATTGTTTTTAAACAGTCTAATCCGTTAATGGACTGTATCATCCATTTGACACGTCCGTAAACATCATAACTGTACCACGACGTCGTTGTTTCTGGTGATTTAGTATAGGTTTTTGAGACATTTCCTGATAAAAAAGTTTGTTTATATAGCTTCTCTGGAAGTCCACAAGCGTTTAATCTGTTTGTTAATTCTGGATCTGGGATGTCATATAAAGTAAAGTGCTGGTCATAACACTTTTGATCATTTAATCCATCTTGAACATTGACTAAGCTTTGAATGTCTGTTCCTGTTGGAGGTGTTACCGCTCCACTACTCTCGGACACCATCACACTATTTACTGCATTATATGAAAATCCAAAAGAAGCATTAATCACCAATGGCTCTAAGTAATTATCTGCTGTGGTATGGAATACCACATTGTTTTTTAAATAAGTAATGACACCATCGGTACGCTCTATACTAAAAGTATCTGTGTCACTGTAACCTCCATAGTTAATTATTTGATTACTTGAGCTTCTTAAAAAATCTCCATTTTCATGAATCTGAACTAAGTTAGCACCTGTGGTATTAATTAATCGAATACCATATTTAATATTTGCGTAGCTATAACCATTGGACACTATAGTGGTTGTTGTTGGTGAAAATCCGACAACAATACCGTAGTCTCCTAATTGTGCTGGTCCACTGCCGCCTGTACCCGAAGCAAAATCTACTTTACCGTTTTCTTCTATAATCTGACTGGATACAAATCCACCGTTCCAATCTCCTGGAATATTAGTTTTTGTAAAATAAACTGGATGACCTAAGTTATCATTAACATTAGCGCTGTTTGCAAAAGTTACTGGATCTGGACCTGTCGCTGTTGGTGTGGTGAGCGTAGTTTGTGTCTCTGGAGCTAAGTAAAATGAAATATCAGCACCTTGGTATTCTCCACTTTCTATTGGACGCCCTAATCGGTCATAATTGGTATAGGAAAACGAATCGTTTTCTGCTTGTTTACTGTTTTGTGAAAAACGGATTTGTCCGTCACGTCTGTATATAAATTCTGCTGTCCCTTCGTCTGGACTCGTAGTGGTCAATAATTGACCTAAGGAATTATACTTATAACTACTCTTGTAAGTCCCAATATAACTCCCGTTTGGTTGAATAGATTTTAATAAACGTCCTGCTTTATCAAAATAATTTAAGGTGTAATGATAATAGTTAACCGTATGCTCTACTATTATAGGTTGTTGATCGTTATAAACATAAGTCTCTGGGGTTTTTGCTGCTATTCTGTAAAATCCTGATGGTAATATATAATTACCTGTAGTATAACCAACGTGGCCTTCTGTGATAAGATTGTATATTTTTAATTCTATAGCTTCTGGGTTGGTGATCGTGACTCCTGTTGCTCCTGCTGGTATATGAATATCTACAAAGCCTTGCTCTTTTATTGTTACTCTATTTGGAACTAAAGTAGGCGATACTTCTTCATTACCACTTCGGGCTGCTGCCAAAGTGTTACCATCACTATCTGTAAAAACAACAACCTCGATACCATGTACATCACGACTAACCGTTTTGGTGATACGCATGTTGTCATACTGTGTTGCTGAGTTCCCAAACGCTAAAATTGAAGACAACTCTTGTCCCGCTACCATGCTAAAACTATAACCTTGTAACCATTCTCCATTGACCTTATTTCCGCCTAATACTTTTTTACCGCTACCTGGATTTAGCTTACTGTAAACGGTTCTTGAAAAAGGATAAACAGTATTATCTTGATAATCGTCCGATGTCGAATTCCAATAATAACTCCCTAATTTACTATTGCCGCTTACTTGACGTGGATTATCTACATAAGACCCCCAATCAAAATCTAAACGATTATAAGTACCACTTCCTGTATTATCTTTTATAAAATTAACATCATAGCCAAAACTTGACGTCTCATTAATTGGAGCACTTAAGGTTTGGAACGCTGGTCGACCATGATAATCATATAATGTCTCACTTCCCCATACTTTTTGACTTAATACATCCCAGCTTTGACTCTGGGTTGACTTACCTAAGGTATTGAAAAAACCAACACCTTTACTTATTGTCTGACCGTCTATTCTGTAACTTATGCTACTTATCCAATTACTATTGTCCAAAGACATTGGTGGTGACTCTTGAGAAAAAACCAATAAAGGAAGAAATAAGAAAAA
>CANNFD010000022.1 GCA_947503885.1 uncultured Olleya sp.
ATACCGTCTGATTACTTTGTCATTTCTATACATAATGTTTAAAATTATGTAGCCTTATTTCAGGACGGGTCAATATTGTAGGTAACGTGTTTGTGTATGGTTAGTTTGCGTTGTTAAGCAACTAATTTAATAAACAAAAACGAACGCGAGAAAATTCCGAAGGAATTTTCCAAATAAGCACTTGCCAAAGCAATTAATTATACACCGTGTTGTGTGCAGTTTTTATTCAGCTACTCTTTTCTTCAAATCCATTCTTTCGTGCAATATTCTCGTTATTTCAACATAATTTTCGTTCAAAGTTCTGTAGAATATTATATGTCGATTTGCACTCATTCCGAGAAGTTGCTTTGATATTCCATCGTAGAATTTTCCTATACCTGGATTTTCAGCAATTTCTTGACAATTAGAAATCAGTTCAGCGTAATATTTGTCAGCTTGTTTTTCTGACCAAACTTCAAAAGTGTAATCCCAAATCTTTGATAAATCCTCAACAGCTTTATTGGTCAATTTATATTCAGCCATTCGAGTGCTTTTTCGCTTTTAGAGATTCAAGATGTTTTTTTGGGTCAAAGTCGTGAGCTATTCCGCTGTCAATTCCTTCTTGAATTGCTTTTTTCAATGCAATGACTTTACTTTCTTCTTCTTCTAAAAGTCTTAATCCTGCACGAATAACTTCGCTAACGTTTTTAAATCTTCCTTCTCTTATGCTACTTTGCACAAATTGGTCGAAATAATTTCCGAGTGATATAGATGTGTTTTTATTCATTTGAGTACTAATATATATCAAATATACCAAAAATTGGTATAATGTCCAAATTTCTCAAATTGCACACAACGTGTTTGTGTATGGTTAGTTTGCGTTGTTAAGCAACTAATTTAATAAATAAAAACTAGCCATTAGTGAAATTCGGCAGAATTTCACGACAATTAAGAAACGAGCAAATTAAACATACACGTTGTTGCCAAACGTGGAATTTCAGTTGCATCTTTTCCGCAAACAATGTTATTCCGTTTGAGTGGATATCAGCGCAACAGTTGGAATTCCGCAAGAGTAAAGTTCAGCAAATGAGTGTTTTCGTTTTTACTTTCTTAAAATTCTAAAAAAAATTTCGCGCCTAAAACGAGGCTTTTTTTAGATAAAGTGGCAAAAATTCCGCGAGAGTAAAATTCAGATTTCGAGTAAGTTTTTCAGAGTTTGAGTGGGCAGAAAATCAGCAGTTTAGTAATTTCTGATTTTTTGCGTCAGAGTGAAATTCCGCTATGTCTTGTCCTGAAATATGGCTACAGGTTAAAATTGATTTACGCTGATAATTTATATACCATATTTGGTGTTTTATAATCTAAAGATAAATGTAATCTTATTTCGTTGTATAAATTAATTGCATTTTTTGCAGCTCTTTTTGCGTGTGCCACGTTATCAAAGGTCTGGTCGAGATAAAATTCATCTTTTAGGATACCGTTTACACGTTCAGCCATCGCGTTTTCGTAACAATGATTTTCTTCAGTCATACTAATATCTATTTTTTTTCTTTTGAGTATTTGGGTGTATACATTGCTACAATACTGTATTCCTCTATCAGAGTGGTGTATTAGTCCTTTAATGTTTTTAGCTTGATAAATGGCCTTATTTATTGCTCTCACACATCCTTTAAGTTCCAAGCTATCACTAATATCATAACCTACTATTTTTCTTGAATGCATATCTGTTATTAAAGCTAGGTAACAAAACCCTTTAACTGTTCTAATGTATGTGATATCCGATACCCAAACTTGGTTAGCTCTAGTTACTTCTAAGTCTTTTATGATGTTATTATATTTATAAAATCGATGATAAGAGTTAGTGGTTCTAGCGCTTGTTTTCTTTCTAAGTGTTAGCATATTATATTTTCTAAGCACTTTAAATAGTGTATCTCGACCTACTTTAATGTTGGCTTTAACAAACTCTTTGTCTAAAGATCTGGTAAGTTTACGAACACCTTCTCTAGGAAGGGATTTGCGTCTTTTTCTAACAATATCTATAATTTGTTGTTCTAGTTTTATACGCTTATCAGCTCTGTTTTTATGCTTATAATAAGCATTACGTTTAAGTCCAAAACAATGAGTTATAGTTGTCAGAGAAGCAAATCCCTTAGATTTCTGTTTAGCTTTGATTAAGGCTTTATACTTAGCTTTTTTTTTAGTTGGGCAACAGATTTATAACCTAAATCTTCTGCAGCTACCTCAAGGTAAGAATCTAATACCATGGCATCCAGATCCTTTTTTAAGAGTAGTTTTTTAAGCTGTTCTATTTCTTTTTGAAGTGCTTTGATTCTAGATATTTCGTCTTTAGTTTCCACTTTTACTCTGGTATTCATTAAGTCTTTACGATTGTACTTTTTAATCCACTCATTAACGGTTGTAGGTGCGATAGAGTAGAGTTTACATAGTTCACTCTTTGTATGTTTTCCGGTTGTAAGTTCGGCTAAAATTTTCAGTTTAAAAGGTTCTGAATACCGTCTGATTACTTTGTCATTTCTATACATAATGTTTAAAATTATGTAGCCTTATTTCAGGACGGGTCACTATGTTTGGCAACGTTTATGTGTATGATTAGTTGCGTGGTTAAGCGAGTAATTTAGCAAAAAAATCACAGATAGAATATTCCGCAGGAATGTTCGTAAGTCGGCAGTGAACCAAGCAATTAATTATACACGGTGTTAGCAACTGGTTTTATTCTTTTTTATTTCGACCATAATCTCTAAATTCCTATGTGTTTTTAAATTCTTTTATTTTCTCAACGCTTTTTATTCCAATATTGGACTTTGTCTTTTGTTTTTCAATATCGTTAAAATTCCTAATATAATTATTGAAATAATAGTTCCAATAATATATTTGTCAGGATAAAAGTATTCAGGTAATTTTCTGTATTCAATCGAAAAGAATAAAACTAAATTGCACAGAAAAAACACTGATAGAAAACTGCTTATAATTAGTCCGATTTTTTCTTTTGAGTAAAAAAATCCGATGAGTGATATCAAAGATAAAATCAGCATTAATTCAGTCGAAACGTCGTGTGCAGAATTTGGCAATATTTCCGAAACTAAATAAGATAAATATCCACCAACATAACCGAAAATCATTTGTCCAATCGGCGAAGTGATTAAAAAAATCAGACAGATAATTAATGGTATTTTAAATTCCCTAAGTTTCATTTTTAACTTCAATTCTCTTTTTTAATTTCTGCTTTAAAAATTCAAAACCTTTGATATAATTCTGAATTTCTATTGATTTGGATAACTTGTTGCTAACGTGTTTGTGTATGGTTAGTTGCGTGGTTAAGCAACTAATTTAGCAAAAATGGAACGAACCAGAGGAAATTCCGCAGGAATTTCCACGTAGGATTGAAACAAGCAATTAATTATACACATCTTAAGTTTACAATTCATTAAATTTAGATATAAATCAGAAAAGACAAAAGAGAGAATTAAGGTTAGTATACACGGTG
>CANNFD010000023.1 GCA_947503885.1 uncultured Olleya sp.
ATAAAACACCAAATATGGTATATAAATTATCAGCGTAAATCAATTTTAACCTGTAGCCATATTTCAGGACAAGACATGCGTGAAAAAACCGACTAAAGATAAAATAGTTAGTAATAAATATTAAATTATATTTGCGTAATGGCAACAAGGATTGAAAATATAAATTCTGATATTATAAACTGGGCAATTACTCGAGCAGGTAATAGTCTAGAAGAATTTTATGCGGATAATCCTGATGTTTTAGATTGGATAGAAGGAAATAAAAAACCTACTATAAAGCAATTAGAGAACTTCACTCATAAAGTTCACGTTCCTTTTGGTTATATGTTTATGAATGAGCCACCAAAAGAAGAAATACCTATTCCATTTTTCAGAACTGGAGCTGCACCTAGAGATAAAGTTTCTTTAAATGTTTATCATACTATTCAAATAATAAAAGATAGACAGAATTGGTTAACTAACTACTTACAAGAAAGTGATTATCCTGATTTAGGTTTTGTTGGAAAATACAACGATGACTCTGATTATAAAGAGATTGCAAATGATATCAGGAACACTTTAAAACTGCCTGTTAATTGGGCGAGTAAACTTGGTACTTGGGAACAAGCTTTAGATTATCTGACATTACAAATTGAGGAAATCGGAATAATTATCAATTTTAATGGAATCGTTGGAAATAACACTAGAAGAAAAATTTTAGTTGAAGAATGTAGAGGCTTTGTTCTAGTAAATAATAAAGCACCTTTTCTTTTTATAAATTCCGCAGATGCAAAAGCTGCTCAAATGTTTACTCTAATACACGAACTTGCTCATATTTGGTTAGGCGAAAGTGCTGGATTTGATAATAAACAAATGCTTCCTGCTGATGACCCAACAGAACTATTATGTGATAAAGTTGCTGCTGAATTTTTAGTACCTGAAATATTCTTTAGAGAGAAATGGAAACATAGTCAAAACATAAAATATTTAAGTAGAATTTTTAAGGTTAGTCCAATTGTAATTGCAAGAAGAGCATTAGATTTAAATTTGATTACTAAACCTTCTTTTTTTGAGTTTTACAACAATTATATGGCTGAATTTAAAAACAAAAAGGAAAATCAAAGCTCTGGTGGAAACTTTTATGCTACGGCTAAAAAGAGAATTAGTTTAAGATTTGCTAGTTATGTAAATAATGCTGTAAATGAAAATAATCTTTTATACAGAGATGCATATAAATTAACTAGTTTAAAGGGAAATACATACGAGAAGTTTATTAATGAATATCTATATCAAGTATGAGTAAATACATTGTAGATTCAAACTTCTTCATACAAGCTCATCGTTCGATTTACCCTCTTGATGTTGTTCAAAGTTTTTGGTTAAAAGTCAATTCTTTATCTCAAAATGGTACAATAGTAAGTATCGATAAAGTCAAAAAAGAGATTTATGATAATTCTTCTCACGAAGATGAACTTAAACTATGGTGTGATTCTAATTTGCCAAATAATTTCTTTATCAAAACAGATGACGTTCTTCAAAATTATATTGCGATTGTAAGTTGGACTCATTCGATGTCTCATCATTTCACACCAAATGCAATTCAAGAGTTTCTTGAAACTGACCTTGCAGACCCTTGGCTTATTGCATTCGCTATGAGTAATAATTGGACAATTGTTACTTATGAAAAAAGCCAACCTGAAAGAAAAAACAGAATAAAAATACCTGAAGTTTGTAATCAATTTAATGTTAGACATATTGATACAATCCAAATGTTTAGAGAATTAAACGAAAGCTTCTAAAGCACTACCTACAACACCGTATATAATCCATTGCTAGTAATAGCCTACTTGCGAAAATCCGCGCGGATTTTCTATTCAGTTTTTATTTGCTAAATTAGTTGCTTACACACGCAACGTATCATATACAAAACCGTTGGGCGTCATTTTGACCCGTCCTGAAATAAGGCTACATAATTTTAAACATTATGTATAGAAATGACAAAGTAATCAGACGGTATTCAG
>CANNFD010000024.1 GCA_947503885.1 uncultured Olleya sp.
GGTAAAAATGTAGGTTTAGGACTATCTTTAATAAGTGACGAAGTTGGACCAGTAAGCGAGACAAATGCTTATGTAGACTTCTCTTATACTATACCAGTAGGTACAGGGACTAAATTAGCATTTGGTTTAAAAGCAGGAGCAACGTTTCATGACATTGGTTTAGCAGGGCTAGAGTTAACAGACCCTAACGATCCTTTTTTCTCAGAGAACATTAATGAAGTAACACCAAATATTGGAGCAGGATTATACTTTTATAAACCAAGTAAGTATTACATCTCTGCCTCAATGCCAAACATTCTAAACGCTGTGCATTTAGATGCTAATGGGTATAAAATTGGATCAGAAACACAACACTTTTTTGGAGCAGCAGGATACGTCTTTGACCTATCAGAAAACTTCAAGCTAAAGCCACACGCTTTAGCAAAAGTGGCGTTTGATGCACCAATAAGTTTTGATGTTAACTTAAACTTATTTATGTATGACTTTGTAGAAGTAGGAGCCGGTTATCGTTTAGACGATTCTTTTAGTGGAATGGTAAACTTTTTAGTAGCACCAAACTTAAGAATAGGGTATGCGTATGACAGTATCCAATCTCAATTAGATGTGGTCACTAACTCCTCACACGAGATTTTTATCAATTTTGACATTAATCTACCAAGAAAAGTATCACGTTCACCACGTTATTTCTAATCATAAGCTAACCAAAACAATGAAAAAAATACAATTATTTATATTCGCGATATTACTAAGCAGCGCCAGTGTGATTGCTCAAAGTAATGCGACCAAGAAAGCCGACAAGCATTTTGCTAAATTTGAATTTGTAGACGCTATTGCAGCTTATAACAAAGTCATTGAAAAAGGAGAAGGTAATGCCTATGTATACGCCAAACTAGCAGAAGCTAACTACAATATTTTTAGTACTGTAGAATCTGAAAAATGGTACGCTAAAGCTATAGCAGCAGGTGCAGCAGAACCAGAAATGCTGTTTAAATATTCTGAAATGCTAAAAGCAAACGGAAAATATGCAGCTTCAAACGTACAAATGGATAAGTTTGCAGCAATGCGCCCATCAGATGATCGTGCAGTAATGTACAAAGCTAACCCAGACTATTTATCAAAAATATTAGACAAGGGTAAAAAGTTTAACGTACAAAGCTTAGAACTTAATAGTAAAATGTCTGACTTTGGAGGAACCCTTCAAGATGGAAAACTATACATTACCTCTGCAAGAAATGCAAGCCGAAAAAACTACGGATGGAACGAAGAGCCATTTTTAGATATTTATGAGTTTACA
>CANNFD010000025.1 GCA_947503885.1 uncultured Olleya sp.
CTTAAGTTTACAATTCATTAAATTTAGATATAAATCAGAAAAGACAAAAGAGAGAATTAAGGTTAGTATACACGGTGAAGCCTAGACTTCGACAACATTGATAATCCTCTCTCTTTTTCTACCTAAATTTCGTTCAGTTCTGTGAGACCTAGATCTCGATTTTAAGTTGTTGAAAGTAAAGTAGAATGTCCTTTCCAAAATCAGTTCATATGACTAAAGATAAAAAAATTTATGGTATTGACATTAGTAAAGATGTATTTGATATTTACAATGAAGCTAAAGGTCATTATCAATTAAAGAATGATGCATCTGGCTTTAAACAATTACTAAAAAGTTTACCAAAAACAGCATTAGTAGTTATGGAAGCTACAGGCTATTATCATTATAGATTAGCGCAGTTTTTGGATAAAAAAGGCGTCTTAGTTTCAGTAGTAAATCCATTATCGGTTAAACGATTTATACAGATGAAATTAGCTAAAGTTAAAACAGATAAAAGTGATGCTAAAGCGATTTGCGAGTATGGTATCATGAACGATTTGCCTATTTATAATGCTTTAACAGATGTTCAAACAGAATGTTTACAGTTGTTTAGATTGTTAGATAATTATATAAAACACCGCACAGCGATCAAGAACAAAGTTCATGGAGAGGAAGCGTTAGGAGTACCTTCTCGTTTTGTTTATCGCTCATTACAACGACAGTTAAAACATCTAGACAAAGAGATCGCTCTGCTAGAGAAACGAGTTTTAGAATTAGTAAAACAAGATCAGCAACATCAATTAACAGTATTGAAAAGCATACCAGGAATAGGCTTAAAAACCGCATTGTTTTTAATAGTCGTAACCGATGGATTTAAGAAATTTGAAACAGCATCACAGCTTTGTAGTTATGTAGGCATCACACCAACAATACGAGAATCTGGAAGTAGTGTAAGAGGACGAAGTAGGATAAGTAAAGTAGGAAATAAGAAACTCAGAAATTTATTGTTTTTAGCAGCTTTTTCAGCATGTAAATACAATAAAGCTTGTAAGGCACTTTATGATAGAATTGTAGATAAGAAAAAGAGTAAAAAACTGGCATTAATAGCTGTGGCAAATAAGTTGTTAAAACAAGCTTTTGCAATTGCTAAAAGTGGATTGCCTTATGATGAAAACTTTGTTTCAAAATTAGCTTAAAATTGCTTGTTTTTTAACTCAGTTCTTTGTTAG
>CANNFD010000026.1 GCA_947503885.1 uncultured Olleya sp.
ATTAGATGCAGATGGAAACGATCCAGTAGCAGTAACCGATACCAACAATGTTGGCGGAGGAGTAACCGGAACAGTTGATATCACAGATACTTCAGTACCAGGCGATACATTAGATGTTGTGGTAATAGATAATGACTTAAACACAGATCCATTAGTAGCAGAAACTATTGTAGTGACAGTAGTCAATGATGTAACAGGAGAAAGTGAAGACATTACATTAACAGAAACAGGACCAGATACAGGTGAGTTTGCAGGAACTGTAGACACAACTTTCGGAACAGTAGCAGGAACAGATAACGACGGAACAATCAATACGCAATCAGGCGATACCGTAACAGTAACGTATGACGATGTATTAGATGCAGATGGAAACGATCCAGTAGCAGTAACCGATACCAACAATGTTGGCGGAGGAGTAACCGGAACAGTTGATATCACAGATACTTCAGTACCAGGCGATACATTAGATGTTGTGGTAATAGATAATGACTTAAACACAGATCCATTAGTAGCAGAAACTATTGTAGTGACAGTAGTCAATGATGTAACAGGAGAAAGTGAAGACATTATATTAACTGAAACAGGACCAAATACAGGTGAATTTGCAGGAACTGTAGACACAACTTTCGGAACTGTAGCAGGAACAGATAACGACGGAACATTCAACACACAATCAGGCGATACGGTAACAGTAAGCTATGATGATGCATTAGATGCAGATGGAAACGATCCAGTAGCAGTAACCGATACCAACAATGTTGGCGGAGGAGTAACCGGAACAGTTGATATCACAGATACTTCAGTACCAGGCGATACATTAGATGTTGTGGTAATAGATAATGACTTAAACACAGATCCATTAGTAGCAGAAACTATTGTAGTGACAGTAGTCAATGATGT
>CANNFD010000027.1 GCA_947503885.1 uncultured Olleya sp.
TTTAATAAGCCATCCGCATTAGTATCACCACTAACAAGTGTTACTGTAGCCGTAATATCACCACCTAATAACGTATCGTTAATCGTTGTGATGTTAATAGACGAGTTACCACCAGTATTAGTAAGTGTGAATGTATAAGTTACTTCGCTACCTGCATTTAAACATGGATCACCATTAGCAATAGTTGATGATTTAACAATGTTTATCATTGCATCATTACAAAGCGTTAAATCTGGATTATTAGAATCAATGATATATGAGTCGATAGCTTGAATAGGGGTAGTTCCATCAGGCTCTAATCCATCAACAGTAACAGTATTACTAATATTTCCTGCATCTATATCTGTTTGAGTAACTGTATAATCAAGTGCAGTATAGATCCACGTTTCAGTAGGATGAAGTAGACCGTCATTATCAGTGTCACCTGTAAGTGTAAGATCAGAAGTAATATCACCACCCAATAAAGTATCAGTTATTGTTGTAATATTTATAAGTAAATCACCAGTATTTGTTAAAGTGAAAGTATATGTAACTAAGTCACCTGCATCAAGACAATCATTATTTGTACTAGATGCTGATTTAACAACAGTAAGCCCAGCTACACCATCAACCGTAATATACACAGTTGCAGTATCACAAGCTTGGTTAGTATTATCGTCACAGATAGTATATTCAAAAGAATCAGCACCAGAGAATCCAGGGTTTGGAGTGTAGGTAAAGTCACCATTAGCATTAATAGTTACTGTACCATTAGTTGGGTTAGTGTTAGCGGT
>CANNFD010000028.1 GCA_947503885.1 uncultured Olleya sp.
ACCACAAACCACATTTGAAAGTCCAGTTTACGAAGTCTGTCCAAATGCAACAACACCAATAGTAATTGTAGCAGAAGCTGGCAACTATACAGAGAGTGAAGTTAGCATCAAGTGGTATAACGAAGGTGTTGAGATTTCTGGGCAAACAAGTTTAGAATTAGACACTGTTTTAACTGCAGGAGATTACGAGATAGAAGTTACCTTTAACGACACTGGTTGTTTTGAAACAGAGGTTATCACTGTTACAGAGTTAGACACATGTACTATTCCACAAGGTATTTCACCAGGAGTATCGCCAGGGGTTAATGACAAGTTTGACTTAAGTAGTTTTGATGTACAAAGCTTAGAGATATACAACCGTAATGGTGTTTTAGTATACTCTAAGACCAATTATATAGATGAGTGGGAAGGTCAATCAAACGCAGGAGACGAGTTACCAGTAGGGACTTACTACTATGTAATGAAGTACCAAGGAACAAAAACTAAAGCCTCTTGGGTATATATAAACAGATAAACTAACTAGAAAACCAATAAGATAACAGATGAAAAAAATAATATATATCGTATTCCTAGTGTTTATAGGTGTACAAGCCCAACAAGACCCACAGTACACACAGTACATGTATAACATGAATGTGGTCAACCCAGCCTACGCAGGATCTACAGATGGTGTTGCCATAGGCGCACTATACAGAAGCCAATGGGTAGGATTAGAAGGCGCACCAACAACAGGGACGCTAGCCATCCACTCGCCAGT
>CANNFD010000029.1 GCA_947503885.1 uncultured Olleya sp.
GTGGATTGCCTTATGATGAAAACTTTGTTTCAAAATTAGCTTAAAATTGCTTGTTTTTTAACTCAGTTCTTTGTTAGGCATAGTATTAATATTCAATTAATGTTGCTTTATTCAGTTCTTCTATAGCCCATTTATCATTTTTTTTCCACTCCTTCTGGTCTACTTTAGACATAATTCCTGATGCAGTTGCCATCCATTTCTCAACAATTGTATAAGTATTATCTTTTCTGTATTTAATTCTTGCAAAAATCCATGATTGGTCAGCACCAGAATGAATTGATTCATAATCTAGTATAATTAATTTGTCTCCAATTCTCATATTACTATCTTCCCAAGCTTTAATATAAAATTCTTTATTTGTCATTTTACCTGAATTCGACAAAATATTTTCAGTTTTTTGAGTATAATCTAGTTCTTGAGAGAATGAATTCGAAAAAATTAATAGTAGACAAAAAGTTAATAGATTTTTTTTCATAAGAATATCAGTTTAATTCACATAAGTTGTTCAAATATGTCTTGTCCTGAAATATGGCTACAGGTTAAAATTGATTTACGCTGATAATTTATATACCATATTTGGTGTTTTA
>CANNFD010000030.1 GCA_947503885.1 uncultured Olleya sp.
TAGAGCGTTACCCAATCTAAAAATCCTGCCATCAACTCACACGATTTGGTGGCAGGATTTGCCATTATTTTTCATCTCTGCCGTATTGAAAGCTTTTCTGTTATGGATATGAGAACCATTATCACATTCAAGTAATCTAATACAGATAAGATCATCAATATCAAATGGCATTTAATGGCTTACTGGCATGGTGATGGCACGATAGTGGCATCTGTAATCCTCCTTAAACAAAGGGTTTTATGTATTTATGCCATATTGCCATTACTTTTAGATAAAACTTAATGAGAAATAAAATAGTAAAATATAATAGATATAGAAGCAGATAATAGTTTCTAGATATTTGATGGCAATGTGGCACAGCTCTGTAACAATCTCAAGATGGTTTTCAAAGCAAATAAGCTTTGTTTAATATTAATTTAAAATGAAATTGTATTTGATTATATTTGAGAATAGTTTTCTCAAAAGAAGTGAAAGAAATAATGACATTTTGAACAAAATTGACACCTATACAGCACCTCTAAAAAATAAAACCCTTAAAACTAGACAGTTAAAAGGGTTTTTGTGGA
>CANNFD010000031.1 GCA_947503885.1 uncultured Olleya sp.
TAGTCAATGATGTTACAGGAGAAAGTGAAACGATTACTTTAACGGAGACGGCTACACCAGGCGAGTTTGCAGGGACCGTAGATACGACATTCGGAACAGTAGCAGGAACAGATAACGACGGAACATTCAACACACAATCAGGCGATACGGTAACAGTAAGCTATGATGATGCATTAACCACAACAGGAGGTACAGCAACAGTAAGCGATACAGATACAGTTGGTGGAGGAGCAAATGGAACAGTAGATATCACCGCTACTTCAGTACCAGGTGATACATTAGACGTTGTTGTAACGGATGCTGATTTAGCAGGATCAGGAACGATCACAGTAACAGTAGTCAATGATGTTACAGGAGAAAGTGAAACGATTACTTTAACGGAGACGGCTACACCAGGCGAGTTTGCAGGGACAGTAGATACGACATTCGGAACAGTAGCAGGAACTGATAACGACGGAACATTCAACACCCAATCAGGCGATACGGTAACAGTAAGCTATGATGATGCATT
>CANNFD010000032.1 GCA_947503885.1 uncultured Olleya sp.
GTAACACAAAGTTATTGCGATCGTATAGTAGATAATGTAAACTTTGGTTTTTTAGCTACAGGAAGTAAAGTGTATGTAGAGATTGATATTGTAAACGATGGCGTAAATCCCAATGGTTATTTTGGTAATCCAAGTGGGAAATATGGATATATTTACCAAAGCGCAGAAGTCGATAATGTAAATTTAGAAGTAGCTAGTAGTGCCAAATTAGAATTTAATTATAACGATAGAGGACAACGTGTAAAGAAAACAGTTTATAGTACACATATGGATTTTACACAATTTACTTATTATGTACGAGATGTTTCAGGTAGTGTTATTGGTATATACACAGGAAGTAACTCAAGAGGTGACCAATTAAAGTTAAAAGAACACCCAGTATATGGTAATAGTAGAATTGGTATCTTTACCAGAGATGGCTCAAGAGCAGGAGGTAGTTATGTGTACCAGTTATCAGA
>CANNFD010000033.1 GCA_947503885.1 uncultured Olleya sp.
TTCTTCTTACCAGTAATTGTTAAAGCTAATTCTTCGGTATCTTCTGGATTAACAATTGTTGTGTTTAACAAATCGTAAGCTGGAGATAATGCCCAACCATAAGATGTTTTAATCATCGAAAAGTTTTTTAAATGCATATCATTATTTGCAGTTAGGTAGCTAAAGAGCGTAAGTTCAAAAAAACGAAGTTTATCCAATAATGTATTATCTGCATGAGCGTCAATTGCTTTTCCTATGCGCTCCATGGAACCTCGATATTTATCGAAAGCTTCTGTTACTTGAAACATATCAATCATATGTATTTTAGACCCATCCTCTGCTCTATCAATTCTTTTGGTGATATAAGACAGTTCTCCTGAAGCCAATTTAATTAATGAATGAGGCACAACGCTAATATTAAATAGATTTG
>CANNFD010000034.1 GCA_947503885.1 uncultured Olleya sp.
TCATCTTTTAGGATACCGTTTACACGTTCAGCCATCGCGTTTTCGTAACAATGATTTTCTTCAGTCATACTAATATCTATTTTTTTTCTTTTGAGTATTTGTGTGTATACATTGCTACAATATTGTATTCCTCTATCCGAATGATGAATAAGTTGTTTAATATTTTTAGCTTGATAAATGGCTTTATTAAGCGCTCTCACGCATCCTTTTAATTCTAGGCTATCACTAAGGTCATAACCAACAATTTTCCTAGAATGCATATCCGTTATTAAAGCTAAGTAACAGAAGCCTTTTACGGTTCTGATGTATGTTATATCAGAGACCCAAACCTGGTTTGATCTTTTAATTTCTAGATCTTTTATAATGTTATTATACTTATAAAAACGATGATGAGAATTGGTTGTTCTG
>CANNFD010000035.1 GCA_947503885.1 uncultured Olleya sp.
GATAATTTTGGTTGTACACCTGGAACTGACACACTTCTTTCAACAACTTGTTTTGCCAAATCATGCATATCATTTAATGAGTATTCTATTTTAGGCGGTGTTTCGGTACCAAAAAAAGATAAGCTGCATGCTGTATGAAAGTCGCTACCAGACTCTACTTCTTTATAACAATGTAAACACTTACTCATCATTTTTATTTACAGTTTTAACACTTACTGCTCCAATGCAGTTCTCACAACAAGCTAATAGTAAACCCATTCTGTCATTTCTATTAATTTTCCAGCTTTTTGATGCAATATCTAACAACCACCCTTCTGGTATTAAGCCTTCAAAAAAAGCAAACAAACGCTTCTCTTTATATTCTTGTTCTCTAACAGGCATAGTAAA
>CANNFD010000036.1 GCA_947503885.1 uncultured Olleya sp.
TTAATCGTTGTGATGTTAATAGACGAGTTACCACCAGTATTAGTAATAGTAAAGGTATAAGTTACTTCGCTATCTGCATTTAAACATGGATCACCATTAGCAATAGTTGATGACTTCACCACTGTAAGGTTATTAGAAGCATCACAGAATTGATCCGCACCAATCACAAGCGTATCAGTCGCGGTCACCGTAGTGCCATCCACATCAGTACCATCAATAGTTACTGTGTTAGAAATCGATTGCGCATCGTAATCATCTTGAGTTACTATATAGTTAGGTGCAGTATAGATCCAAGTTTCCGTTGGGTTTAATAAGCCATCCGCATTAGTATCACCACTAACAAGTGTTACTGTAGCCGTAATATCACCACCTAATAACGTATC
>CANNFD010000037.1 GCA_947503885.1 uncultured Olleya sp.
ATAACTCATTGTTTTGGACTTAAACGTGATGCGTATTATAAATACAAATCTAGAGCTGATAAGCGTTTAAAAATAGAGCAACAGCTTATAAACATAGTCTGTAAAAAACGTAAATCCCTTCCTAGAGAAGGCGTACGGAAACTCATAAAATCACTAGATGATGAATTTACTAAAGCCAACCTTAAAATTGGTAGAGACACCCTATTTAATGTCCTTAGAAAACACAACATGTTAACACTTAGAAAGAAAACCAGTGACAGAACAACCAATTCTCATCATCGTTTTTATAAGTATAATAACATTATAAAAGATCTAGAAATTAAAAGATCAAACC
>CANNFD010000038.1 GCA_947503885.1 uncultured Olleya sp.
GAACAAAATTGACACCTATACAGCACCTCTAAAAAATAAAACCCTTAAAACTAGACAGTTAAAAGGGTTTTTGTGGAAGTTAAGCGAAATAGTTCGAACTTTTTGAATGAGGATATTGCGTTAATAATCTCTAAATCAGTACTATTTGATAATCAAATTTTTTAAGCATTGTTGTAAATATGAACTCTTTTTTTTATATGTAAATGCGTATAAAATTTATTTTTTGTGCATATTATATGTATTAGCATATAAGTTATTATATTTGTATATAATTATATTTAATTACATATAATGAAAGAATTAGCAGAATTTGTAAAAGAACGTAGAAAA
>CANNFD010000039.1 GCA_947503885.1 uncultured Olleya sp.
GTCTGGGCTTACTGTTGGGTTTTTTATCGAGTAGTTTTGACTATTGATTGGTAAAGCTTCTACGTTTGAAAAACCATCGCTTCCTTTTTTTGCTTTAAACATATGTAAAACACTGTATTTAGTGTTAGACAGGCTGTCTTTTTCATAAATATTCTCAAAGAAACTTTCTCTTGAAAAATACATTGTTTTTCCGTCTGGGGTAAAGCTTACTATACCTTCGTGGTATTTAGTATTGATTTTACCATCTAAAAGTGTTTCTCCTTGATAAGTACCATC
>CANNFD010000040.1 GCA_947503885.1 uncultured Olleya sp.
GAAACCCTTCATATTTATTTATGAAGGGTTTTTTTGTGCAATATTATTTAGAAAATTATCTAAAGCTATTAATATAATTATATAATAAACGTTTTATTTTAATATTAAAGCCTTGAAAACTAATGAATAAAGACTAGTCATGAATATTTAAATAAAAAAGGTTATTTAAAGAGTTGTTATACTAAAAAAGAGTTGTATATTTGCACCCCGAAAACGACGTAACGTTTAGTTGATTAGTTGTAAGGAAAGTTCATAAGATGTATTGAAAA
>CANNFD010000041.1 GCA_947503885.1 uncultured Olleya sp.
TCTGTTAAAAGACCACAAAATAACGTATCGTAATATATTCTAGCTTGCCTCATTATCATCTAATTCTTTTAAACTCATAGGGACAAGTTTGTGACCAAACATTTTTAAAACTTGATTTACTTTACCCAAATTTAAATTCGTTTTGTTTTGTTCTATTTTTCGAATTACGGTAAGTGCTACTCCTGCTCTATCGGCAAACTCCTCCTGAGTTAAATC
>CANNFD010000042.1 GCA_947503885.1 uncultured Olleya sp.
ATTTATAATACGCATCACGTTTAAGTCCAAAACAATGAGTTATAGTCGTTAAAGGAGTAAATCCCTTAGATTTCTCTTTAGCTTTGATTAAGGCTTTATACTTAGCTTTTTTTTTAGCTCATTAACTGATTTGTAACCTAAATCTTCAGCAGCTACTTCAAGGTAAGAATCTAATACCATAGCATCCAGATCCTTTTTAAGTAGTAGTTTTTT
>CANNFD010000043.1 GCA_947503885.1 uncultured Olleya sp.
TTTATCAAAGTCAAAGTAAATTGGGTTTAGTACCACTTGTTCTGGTGTTACAATCTCTTCAATTGGTGTTAAATTAATTGTTACTGCAACTTCCTCTTCATTGCTTCCTGCTACTTTTACTTTGTTACTTTCGTAACCCTCCATAGTGACTTGTAACTCTGTAGGGGTTTCACACTCTACAATATATTCTACTTGTCCTGCTGCATTAGC